>JAXGON010000005.1:0-134911 GCA_040767425.1 Anaerolineae bacterium
GGATATCGTCCTGGGCGATGGCCCCCTGATCGCGGCGGTCCTCCTCTGGGCGGCGACAGCCGGCGCGGTCATCTACTTTGGCTACAAGTAGCAGCAAAGCAGGGCGGGAGCGTCGGGCCACCCCCGCCCTGCTATCACTCCCAGCAACGATCGCGCTCTAGCGCTTGGTGTACTGCGGCGCCTTGCGAGCACGCTTGAGGCCCGGCTTTTTGCGCTCTTTGACGCGCGGGTCGCGCGTCAGGAACCCAGCTCGCTTGAGCTGAGGACGCAGCTCCGGATCCGCCTCCAGCAGCGCGCGGGCCACGCCGTGGCGGATCGCCTCGGTCTGGCCAGTCACGCCACCACCCGCCACCACCACCGAGACGGTAAAGTTCTCGTGCGTGCCGGTTAGGCGAAGAGGCTCAAGCGCCGTTTGCATGTCACCCTCCCGAGAAAAGAACTCCTCGGCAGGCTTGCCGTTGACAACACACGCGCCCTTGCCCGGATACAGGCGAACGCGAGCCGTTGAGGTCTTGCGCCTACCCGTGCCATAATAGTATTGAGATGCCACCTACTGTCCTCCTACCTTGTCCGTCCGATCCTCTCGGCGGGCTACCGCACCGTCTCCAACGAGAGTTCCTTGGGCTTTTGCGCCGCGTGCGGATGCTCGCCACCCGCATAGACCTTGAGTTTCTTGATCAGCTGCCGACCGAGGCGGTTTTTGGGGAGCATGCCCCGCACCGCGGACTGAATCACGCGCTCGGGAAAGCGCTCTAGCATCTCTGCCAGCGTCCGTGACTTGAGCCCGCCGGGATACCCAGAGTAGCGATAGTAGCGCTTGGCCTCCAGCTTGTTCCCGGTGACCGACACCTTGTCAGCGTTGATCACGATGACAAAGTCCCCCACGTCCAGCCCGGGGGTAAAGGTCGGCTTGTGCTTGCCGCGCAGCACTCGGGCGATCTCGCTGGCCAGGCGGCCCAGGTTGGCACCCTCAGCATCCACCACCCACCATTCCCGCTCGATTTCGGCCGCCTTGACGGCATATGTCTTCACTTGTCCACTCCTTTGCACACCGGCTGGCGCAGGGTTCCCCTCTTCAGCCTTCTAGCATCCGCCATTGCGGAATCTCGTCGTCATACGTTACATGTTGAAGGCAGAGCCCACAGGCCAGGGCCGGCGCCGCCGCCTGCCCGATATCCCGCGAGGCTATCAGGTCGGCGAACTGAGCCACAGACCAGCGCCCTCGCCCTACCTCTAGCAGGCTGCCGACCAGCCGCCGCACCATCCCACGCAGGAACCCGTTCGCGCTAACCCGGAACCCGATGCCCGCCTGGTCCCCGAAAAAGCCCAGCTTGAGGGCCATCCAGCGTGCCTCGCTCACCTCGCGCACGGTGCTGCGCCCCGACGGTGACTGCCCCAGCGCGGCCAGATCCTGCCGCCCGATCACGCACTCCGCGGCGGTCTGCATGGCCCCTACGTCCAGCGGCTCTGGCACATGCGCTGCGTAGCGATCCAACAAAGGCCGTCGCCTATCACCGGTATAGATGCGGTACAGGTACGTGCGCTCGCGGGCGCTATAGCGGGCGTGAAAACCATCATCAACGCATCGCATCGCCCACACTGCGATGTCGCGGGAAGAAGCGCGTTGAGCCCTCGCTCCAGATCAGCCAGCGGATGCCGCCAGCCGCTCCGAAAGCTGATCACCTGGCCCGTGGCGTGAACCCCCGCATCCGTGCGCCCCGCGCCGATCACCTTCACCGGCTCTTGCGTCAGGCGCGCCAACGCCTTGTTAAGCTGCCCCTGAATCGTCGGGCGGTTCGGCTGTGACTGGAACCCTGCGTAGGCCGTGCCGTCATAGGCCACAATCCCACCATAGTTCCGCTCCGTGCCATCGCCCACTGCCGTGCCCACCTGGGGCTATTCGGCCCCGTCGACCAGCTCCAAAATCGCCATCTCGGCAGCGTCACCCTTGCGGGGGCCGAGCTTGACAACCCGTGTGTACCCCCCGCGCCGGTTGGCCACGGTGGGAGCGATCTCATCAAACAGTTTCTTGACCACAGCCTTGTCATACAGGATCCCGGCTACGTGACGCCGCTCAGCGACATCCTGCTGGCCGCTCTGCTTTTTCTCCAGCCCAACCTTGGCCTTGGTCACGATCTTTTCGGCCTCGCTCTGCACGGCTCGCGCCTTGGCGAGCGTGGTTCGAATGCGTCCATGGCGGAACAGCTCGGTCATCAGGCTCCGGTAAAGAGCCTTGCGCTGACTGGTGTCCCGCCCCAGTTTCTTGCCCGCAACACGATGTCTCATCGCAGTTAACCCTCTATCACCTGTCTATCGACAGCGAATCCCCCTCCGCGGCCGCAGGGGCTGCCTAGTCGAACGCTTCGTTCTCGCCGATATAGCCCTTTTCCCGCATGCGGTCGAGCAGCTCCTCCAGCGACTTTTGCCCAAAGTTGCGGATGGCGAGCAGCTCGGCGGTACCCCGCTGCAAACGCTCGATGATCTCGCCCACGTTGGCGATCCCCTGCCGCTTCAGACAGTTGAACGCCCTCTGGCTCAGCTCTAAGTCCTCGATCGGCACCTCGGCGAACGGAATGTCCAGCTCGGGCTCGACGCCAACCTCGGGCTCTTCCTCGGGAGTGGGCTCTTGGATGTCCCCCAGCAGCGTAAAGTGCTGCACCAACAGCCACGAGGCCTGCTTAAGGGCGTCCTCGGGCGTGATCGTACCGTCGGTCCAGATCTCGAGCTTGAGCATGTCATAGTCGGTCCGCTGCTCAACGCGAGCGGCCTCGACATCCGTGTTCACCTTGAGGATCGGCGAAAAGATGGCATCCACCGGGATCTCACCGATGGCCATGCCTTTGCGCTCCTCGCTGGGCGAGTAACCCATGCCGCGCTCGACGGTCATCTCGATCTCGATATCCGAATCCACCGTGTCGAGCGTCAGCAGCTGCAACTCGGGGTTCACGATATCCACGTCAGCCGGGCACTCGATGTCGCCGGCGGTCAAGAGCGTCTTGCCCTTGGCCGATACGCGCAACCGCACCGGACCGTCCGCGTGCGAGATCAGCCGCACCTGCTTGAGGTTCAAGAGGAACATCAGCATGTCCTCTTGCGCGCCTGGAATGCTCGAGTACTCGTGAGCAACCCCCGAAACGCGCACCGTCGTGATGGCGGCCCCAGAGATTGACGACAGCAGCACCCTGCGCAACGCAATGCCGACGGTATCGCCATAGCCGCGCTGCATCGGGCCGATCCGATATCGGCCATAGCCCCGCGTGCTCGTCTCACGCTCGATTCTAGGAAGCACCTGCTCTAGCAAAGCGTCCCTCCTTTACGTCGCGCGCCAGCCCACAGCCAGATCCCAATGGGCTGGCCCAGCTGCGCCCTTTCGGGCCTAGCGCGAGTAGTACTCTACGATCAGTTGCTCCTCGACCGGCGTGTCAATCATGTCACGGGTCGGCTCGGCGATGACGGTGCCCTGCATGGCAGCCGCGTCCAACCGTAGCCATGGCACGACATTCTGCCGCTCCAAGACCTCTTGCAGACCCTGGAACTGGCCATTGCCGCGTCTGATCTCGCGCACCGCGATCACATCGCCCACGTTCACCAGGGCCGAAGGGATGTTGTGCTTGCTGCCATTGAGCGAAAAGTGCCCATGGGTTACGAGCTGCCGCGCCTGCGCTCGCGAGTCAGCGAACCCCAGCCGGTAGACCACATTGTCGAACCGTCGCTCCAGCAACGACAGCAGGTTGGCGCCCGTCTGCCCGCGGCCAGCCACCGCGATGTCATAGTAGCGGCGGAACTGCCGCTCGAGCACACCATAGATGCGGCGTAGCCGCTGCTTCTCACGGAGCTGCCGGCCATAGTCGGACTCGCGCCGTCGGAACTGACTCATGCGGCCGTGCTCTCCTGGCGGATAAGCTCGACGCTCCATGGCGCACTTGGGCCCCAAACAGCGCTCGCCCTTGAGAAAGAGCTTCATGCCCTCACGCCTACACTGCTTGCACGACGGACCGGTATACCTAGCCATTCATCCTCCTCATTGCCGATGGCCCCGTTACGAATCCATTCTAGGCCATCGGTAGCGGGTTTACGTGGAAATCCTCCAGCGGGCGTCCACTTTCCTCCCCGCAACCTCAAATCGATGCGTTGCCCGCCCATCGCTCCCCCAGCGGGAGCGTCAACTTACCAGATCGCTGGCACTAGATGCGACGTTTCTTTGGCGGTCGGCAGCCGTTGTGCGGCACCGGCGTGAGATCAGTGATCGACTTGACTCGGACGCCCGTCGCCTGGATGGTACGAATGGCCGCCTCGCGACCGGGGCCAGGCCCCTTGACGTACACATCGGCTTCGCGCATGCCCATGTCCAGCGCGGCCCGGGTGGCCGCCTGCGCCGCCATCTGCGCGGCATAGGGCGTGCTCTTGCGCGATCCGCGAAAGCTCTGTCCGGCGCTGCGCCAGCAGACCACATCACCAGAAGCATCGGTAAACGTGATGATGGTATTGTTGAACGTGGCGTGGATATAGGCACGCCCCTCGGGCACATTCCGACGCTCGCGGCGTGGTGTGCGCCTGCCAGCCTTTCTTCGACCCATGCTCTAACCTCCGTGCTATTTCTTCTCGCGAGCGCGGCGCCGGCCGGCCACGGTACGTCGCGTACCACGACGCGTGCGGGCATTCGTCTTTGTCCGCTGGCCACGCACCGGCAAACCGCGCCGATGCCGCAGGCCGCGGTAGCTGCCGATCTCTTGCAAGCGCTTGATGTTCATCGCCACTTCGCGCCGCAGATCACCCTCGACGACATAGTCGCGATCGATCACCTCACGCAGCCGAGCGACCTCAGCCTCGGTCAGGTCTCGGCAACGCGTGTCGGCATCCACGCCCGTCCGGCTCAGCAGCTCGCGAGCGCGCGAGAGGCCAATGCCATAGATATAGGTCAGCCCTATCTCTACCCGCTTGTCGTTGGGCAGGTCGATACCTGCAATACGAGCCATTCCATTCCTCCTCGGGAAGCCTTACCGAGCCCGACTAGCCCTGCCGCTGCTTGTGCCGCGGATTCTCACAGATGATCCGCACCACGCCTCGACGTTTGATGATCTTGCACTTGGCGCAACGCTTCTTGACCGACGGTTTGACCTTCATGTTCCTACTCCCTAGCGGGCCCGGCGCCATCCGCGATGCGGGTCAGCACCTCGCCCCCGTCTTTAGTGACAACAATCGTGTGTTCAAAATGAGCCGACAAATCGCCGTTGGCCGTCACCACCGTCCAGCCGTCGTCCAGCGTCCGCGTCCGACTGCCGTCGCTGGTCAGCATCGGCTCAAGCGCCATGGTCATGCCAGCGCGCAGCCGCAACCCTCGGCCCGCCGGCCCCCAGTTTGGCACGTGAGGAGCCTCGTGCATGGCCTTGCCGATGCCGTGGCCGCCGTATTGGCGAACCACATCATAGCCCCAATCCGCCGCCGTGGCCTCCACCGCATGGGACACGTCTCCCAGCCGAGAGCCATCACACGCCGCCGCGATCGCCGCCGCCAACGCGCCCTGCGTCGCGTCCATCAACCGTTGGGCCGCCGGGCTTGCCTCGCCGACCGCGACCGTGATGGCCGCATCGCCCTGATATCCCCCCCAGATCACGCCCACGTCGATGCTGATGATCTCGCCCTCTCGCAGCACCCGTGCTCCCGGAATGCCATGGACGATCTCTTCGTTCACCGAGGCACAGATCGTGCCTGGGAAACCGTGATATCCCTTGAAAGAGGGAACACCACCGTGATCTCGAATCAGTTCTTCAGCCGCTGCATCCAGCTCCAACGTCGTGATGCCAGGGCGCACCATCGCTTTCGTGACGGCCAGCGCCTTGGCCACAATCTCGCCAGCTCGCCGCATGCGAGCCAGCTCGTCCTCGGTCTTGATCGTCACCATGGGCATTGGTCAGTCCTCGTTTCTCACGGTCATCACGGCAGCCCGTAAAGCCGCCTCAACCTCGTCGATGGACCGCTCCCCATCGATCTCTACCAGCAGCCCTCGCTCGCGGTAGTAAGCGACAAGCGGGCTGGTCTCTTGCATATAGACATCGATCCGTCGCGCCTGCGTCTCCGCCGTGTCATCGGGGCGCTGGTACAGCTCCCCGCCACAGACGTCACAGACCCCGGCCACTTGGGGTGGACGGTACACCTGATGGTACACGGCGCCGCACGCGCGGCAGGTCCACCGACCACCAAGCCTCTCCAGCAGCGTCTCGCGCGTCACAGCCACATAGGGCACCAAGTCCACCTGGCGGCCCATCTTGGCCAAAAGATCATCCAGCGCCTTGGCTTGCGCCACGGTGCGCGGAAAGCCGTCCAGGATGACACCGTCGGCGCAATCCGCTTCCGCCAGCCGATCCGCCACCATGCCGATGGTCACCTCATCGGGCACCAACGCGCCGCGATCGATGTACGCTTGAGCTTTACGGCCCAGGGCCGTCCCCTGCGCAATATTGGCGCGGAACAGGTCCCCACTGGAAACCCGCGGGATCCCCAGCCATCGCTCCAGGCGCTCGGCCTGCGTTCCCTTGCCCGCTCCCGGAGGGCCTAGCAGCACGAGATCCATACGTCGCTATCTCGCCTTCTTGAGAAAGCCCTCATAGTGCCGCATCATCAGCTGGGCCTCGAGCTGCTTCATGGTATCGAGCACAACGCCCACCACGATCAGTAGACCGGTACTGGTCACCAGCATCTGGCTGGTACCGGCCAGCGGCCGCACCAGGAACGGCAAGATCGCCACAATGCCCAGGAACAGGGCGCCCACAAAGGTGATCCGTCGCACCACGCCTCTTAGGTACTCGCGCGTTCGCGCGCCCGGCCGAATGCCAGGGATGAACCCGCCCTGCCGCCGCAACGTCTCCGCCAAGTCCTGCTGCTCAAAGATGACGTCCGTGTAAAAGTAGGTGAACGCCACCACCAGGACAAAGTAGGCCACCCAGTAAAACCACCCGTTCGAATCAAAGACGCCGCTCACCCACACGGCAGCGTTGCGGATCCACTCTGTCTCCACGCCCACCAGGTAGCTAGCCACCACGCCCGGCAGCATCAGAATCGACACCGCAAAGATGATGGGGATCATGCCAGCCGAGTTAACCTGCAGCGGAATGTGCGTGCTCTGCCCGCCATAGATGCGAGTCCCCCGCACGCGCTTGGCATAGTTCACCGGCACCCGCCGCTGCCCTTCTTGCACGATCACAATGCCTACCATGGTGATAATCGTGACGATCAGAAAGACAAGAATCGCCCACGGATTGGTGATCCACAACTGCGCCAGGCTCTGCGGGATGCCCGTCACGATACCGCCAAAGATGATGATCGACATACCATTCCCGATGCCGTCCTCATCGATAAGCTGGCCCAGCCAGATGGCAAACATGGTTCCGGCCGTGAGCGTGGTGAGCGTGCTCAGCGTCGGCAGCCAGTTCCCGCCAGTAAAGCCCCAGTTTCGAATCACGGGCGTGCCGCCAGCCGTCCCTGCCATCAGCGACATCTGGCCAAGCCCCTGCAAGAACGCCAACGGCACCGTCAACAGATGCGTATAGATGGTCAGCTTTTCGCGGCCAGCCGATCCCTCTCGCGAGAGCCGCTCCAGCGCCGGGATAATCGGCTGCAAGAGCTGAAAGACGATTTGCGCGGTGATATACGGGTAGACGCCCAGCGCCATCACCGACAGGTTCGCCAGAGCCCCGCCCGAGAACATGTCCAGCAGGCCCAAGAGCTGGTTCTGCTCAAACACCTGTCGCAACGCGGCCGCATCCACTCCGGGTACGGGCACGTGCGCGACCAATCGGTAGAGCACCAGAATGCCCAGCGTGAATAGGATCTTTTTCCGAAGATCCGGCAGTTTGAACGCGTTGCGGACCGCTTGCAGCATCGGTTCCTCCGGCTCCCTTCAGAAGCCTACGCGGGCTCGACTTCCAACAACTCCAAGGCCCCACCAGCGGCCTCGATCTTGGCACGCGCGGACTGGGACGCCGCGTCGACTCGAAGCGTCAGCGCTCGATCTAGCTCGCCGTCGCCCAACACCTTGACCGGCTGATCGTTGGCCCGGATCAAACCGGCCTGCTCGAGGGCAGCGCGGTCGATCACCGCACCGGCCTCAAAGCGCGCCGGTAGCTCGCCAACATTCACCACGGCATACTCGACGCGATTCGGGTTACGAAACCCGCGCTTGAACGCCAAGCGCCGCACCAACGGGAGCTGACCGCCCTCAAAGTAGAGCTTGCCGCCGCGGCCAGCGCGGGCGTTCTGCCCTTTGGTACCATAGCCCGCTGTCTTGCCCTGCCCAGCGGCGATGCCACGGCCCTTGCGCTTGCGCGGGCGCTTGGCCCCGTCGTCCGGGCCTAGTTCATGCAGCTTCATTCGTTCACCTCTTGGACCTCTAGCAGATGCTCCACCGCGCTGACCATGCCACGCACGGCGGGGTTGTCCTCATGCTCAGCCACATCGCCAATCCGGCGCAGGCCCAGCGCGGCGATGGTGTCCTTCTGGCGCTTGGTGCGCCCGATGGCACTACGCACGTACTTTATCCGGAGTCTAGTTGTCATTTCCTGCAGTCCTCCAAGGCGGTGCCAGCTCGGCCAGGGTCTTCCCGCGCGCGGCAGCCGCTTCCTCGCGACTCCGCATCTGCTGCAGCCCCTTCCAGGTGGCCATCACCACATTCAGGATGTTGGCGCTGCCCAGCGACTTGGAAAGAACGTCCTTGACGCCCGCGGCCTCGAGCACCGCGCGCGCGCCACCGCCGGCGATCACGCCGGTACCCATGGCGGCCGGCTTGATCAGCACCTTGGCGGCACCATGCTCGGCCAACAGATCGTGCGGCACCGTTGTGCCCATCAGGTTGACGGAAACCATGGTGGCGCGAGCGCGCTCAGCACCCTTGCGGATCGCCTGCGGCACGTCACGCGCCTTGCCGATCCCCACGCCGACCTTGCCGTTCTGATCTCCCACCACAACGACCACACGGAACCCAAAGCGACGGCCGCCCTGGACCACCTTGGCCACGCGCGTGATGTGCACGACGCGCTCAAAGAGCCCATCGCCCTCGTCCCGTCGGTCGCGATCGCTCCTGCTTGACATGAACACACTCCTCGCTTGGCGCGGAACCCGCCCCACACGCCTCTAGAACTCGAGCCCCGCCTCACGCGCCGCTTCGGCCAAGGCCTTTACCCGGCCCTGGTACTGATAACCCCCGCGGTCAAACACCACCTGGGTCACGCCCTGGGCCAGAGCGCGCTCCGCCAGCAGCTTGCCCACCAACTTGGCGGCCTCCGTCTTGGATAGGCCGTCCATCTGGTCGCGTACTTCCTGGTCCAGCGTCGAGGCCGACACCAGTGTGTAGCCAACCGTATCATCAATCACCTGACCATAGATGTGCTTCAAGCTACGAAACACATTCAGCCTAGGCCGCTCGGGCACCCCTGTTACGTGCTGACGCACGCGCTGATGCCGTCGCAACCGCGCCTCACGTCGCGCTGCTGATTTATCCATTATGCGCCTCCAGCCCGGCCGGCCTTGCCAGCCTTGCGCCGAATGACTTCGCCCACGTAGGCGATACCCTTGCCCTGGTACGGCTCGGGCTTGCGCACCGCCCTGATCTTGGCGGCCACCTCGCCCACTAGTTCCTTATCGATACCTTCCACAACGATCCGCCCACCAGCCTCGGGGCGAACACGTATCCCTTCCGGCGGATTGACCTCGACGGGGTGGCTGTAGCCGATCTGCAACACCACGCCCTGGCCTTTTTCCTCCGCCCGGAACCCCACACCATTAATCTGCAGCTGCTTCTGAAAGCCCTCGGTCACGCCCGTGACCATATTGGCCAAGAGGGCACGCGTCAGCCCGTGCAGCGCACGGCTTTGGCGGGAGTCATCCGGCCGCTCCACCACCAGCTCGCCATCGGCCTGCTTGATCCGCATAGTCGGATGGAACTCGCGCTCCAACTCGCCCTTGGGGCCTACAACCTTGACACGATTCCCATCGATAGACACCTTTACCGCGTCCGTTACGGGAATCGGCATACGTCCGATTCTTGACACCGTCATCACCTCCCGCTCGCAAGGACTGCGCTTACCAAACCTTGCAGAGGACCTCGCCACCAACGCCCTGGCTCCGCGCCTGCCGGCCGAGCACGCCTCGCGGAGTAGGACAGGATGACGGTGCCCATGCCAGCCTTGACCCACGGAATGCTGTCGCGCTGGGTATAGATCCCGGCAGCCAGGCTTGCTCACGCGCTCCAGCCCCCGGATGACCGGCTCGCGATCCTCCGAGTACTTGAGCTGGATCAGCAGGGTCGGGAACTTTTTGGTCGCGCAGCACTTCATATCGCGCCACATAGCCCTCCTCAGCCAGCACGCGGGCAACCGCCTCACGCAACTTGGTCGAGGGCATGGTCACAGCACTATGACGCACCATCTGTGCGTTCCTGATGCGCGTTAGCATGTCCGCAATGGGATCGTCGTCATCATCATCTCACGATCTCCTATTACCTCGTGGCGAGCACCGAGTGCCCTGCCGCACTCCCGCCTCGCGGGGAGCTGGGGCCTTGCCGCCGAGAGCGGCTACTTACCAGCTCGACTTGACCACACCAGGGATCTTGCCCGACATGGCCATCTCGCGGAAGCAGATGCGGCACAGCCCGAACCGTCGCATGTACCCACGCGGCCGACCACAACGCGAACACCGGTTCCGTACCCGCACTTGGTACTTGCGACGAGTCTCGCGCACGATCATGCTCTTTTTTGCCACTCGTTTCTCCTCCGAACTGCTCAAGCCTCGCGGCCAAATCGCTAGACTACCTGCTGCCGCGCCTCGCTCCGCACAAAGGGCATGCCCAGCTCCTGCAACAGGAACCGCGCCTCTTCGTCGGTCTCGGCGGTGGTCACGATCGTGATCTCGAGGCCGCGCACCTTGTCGATGCTGTCATAATCGACCTCGACAAACACCAACTGCTCGCGCAGGCCCAGCGTATAGTTGCCGCGCCCATCGAACGACGAAGCCGGCACGCCCTGAAAGTCTCGCTGCCGGGGCAAGGCGATGTTGACCAGGCGGTCGTAGAACGACCACATCCGCTCGCCCCGCAACGTGACCTTGGCCCCGATCGGGCTACCCGCGCGCAGCCGAAAGGCCGCGACGGACTTGCGGGCCCTGGTCACGATCGGCTTCTGGCCGGTAATCGCCGTCAGGTCCTGCACCGCATGCTCCAGCGTGCTAGCGCTCTGCAGAGCCTCACCCACGCCCACATTAGCCACGATCTTTTCAATGCGCGGCACTTGCATGATGCTCTTGTAACCAAACCGCTCCATCATGGCAGGAACGACTTGCTCTTGATACTGTTGCTGTATTCTCTGCATACGTCTGGGCTCCCCAGGTCCCTCTCAGCCGCACTCTAACGGCGCTAATCCAAAGCCTCGTCGCACTTGCGGCAGATCCGCACCTTGGTGCCATCTTCCAGCACACGGTAACCCACCCGCGTGGGCTTGTCGCAGTGCGGGCACACGAGGGCCACGTTCTCCACGCGCACCGGCGCCTCGACCTCGATGATCCCCGCCTGGGTCCGCACGTCGCCGGTGGCGCGCTGGTGCTTTTTGCGCACATTCACCCCACTCACCACGACGCGCCCCTCACGAGGAATGGCACGGTTCACCGTTCCGCGCACACCGCGATCGTTGCCGCTAATCACCTCGACGGTGTCGCCCTTGATAATCTTCATCACCAACTCCTCCGTCCGCCAACCCACATCTCGCCGGGAATCACACAACCTCTGGCGAGAGCGAAACGATCTTTATGAATCCGGCCTCGCGGAGCTCGCGCGCGACGGGCCCAAAAATGCGGGTCCCCCGCGGGTTCTGCTCCTGGTCCAGGATCACAGCAGCGTTATCGTCAAAGCGGATAAACGATCCATCCGAGCGGCCAAAGCCTTTGCTGGTCCGGACAACCACGGCCCGGACGACTTCCCTGGACTTGACGATGCCGCCAGGATTGGCGACCTTGACGGAGGCGATAATGATATCACCAACCCGCGCATACCGGCGCCTGCTACCACCCAACACCTTGATACACATGATCTCGCGAGCGCCGGTGTTGTCCGCTACTCGCAGCCTCGTGTTTGCCTGAATCATCTGAACCCACCCATCCGTTATCTTGACGCCCCAGGCCAGCCGGGCGCATCAGCATGTCATCCCAAGAAGACCGACCTACCTGCGCGGCCTCGGCCTAACGCACGATCTCAATGACTCGCCAGCGCTTCCGATGGCTCAACGGGCGCGTCTCTTCGATTCGGACAAAGTTGCCTTCCTGGCACTCTTCCGTCTCGTCGTGAGCCAGATACTTTTTCCTGTGGCGCAGCACCTTGTTATAGACTGGGTGGCGTGTCGTGCGCTCCACTTCCACCACCACCGTCTTTTGCATCTTGGTGCTGACGACCTTGCCTTCCATGACCTTGCGGCTTCCCGGCATGGACCCTATACCTCCGCGTCTTGAGCGAGTTCTGATAGTACTGTCTTGACGCGGGCGATCTCCCGGCGGACCTCGCGAATGCGACTGGTGTCGGAGAGTTGCCGGCTCGCCATCTGGAACCTGAGGTTGAACTGCTCCTGATAGAGCTCATCCAGCCTATGCTCCAGCTCTCCGCGCGTCATGTTGCGAAACTGCGCAGCTTTCACGCTCCCAACCTCCCTAGACTTCGCGCGCCACAAAGCGCGTCTTCATGGGAAGCTTCTGCGCCGCTAGCTCCAGGGCCTCTCGCGCGGTGGCCTCGTCGACGCCACCGATCTCAAGCAGAATACGTCCCGGCTTGACCACGGCCACATAGTGATCCACGTCGCCCTTGCCGCTTCCCATGCGGGTCTCGGCCGCGCGCTGTGTCACCGGCTTGTGCGGAAAAATCCGAATCCACAGCTGGCCACTGCGCTTCATATGATGCGTGCTCACACGGCGGGCCGCCTCGATCTGACGGCTGGTGACCCAGCAGGGCTCCAGCGACTGCAACCCGTACTCGCCGAACTGTATCTGCCACCCACGCTGCGCCTTGCCCCGCATTCGGCCGCGGTGCACCCGGCGGTATTTTTGCCTCTTTGGCATCAACATGTCACGCAGCTCCTATGCCTCAACGGCGGCCGTGTCTGCCAACTGCGGCAGCACCTCGCCACGATAGATCCAAACTTTGACCCCAATGCGACCAAAGGTGGTCAGTGCCTCAGCCACGGCATAGTCAATATCGGCCCGCAGGGTGTGCAAAGGCACGCGGCCCTCACGCGACCACTCGCGCCGCGCCATCTCGGCACCCGACAGACGGCCGCTGCAGGTGATCTTGATGCCCTCGGCTCCGCCACGCATCGCCCGCTGAATTGCTTGCCGCATGGCACGCTTCTGCGAGACGCGACGGCTGAGCTGCTCGGCGATCCCCTCAGCCACCAGATGAGCATCCAGATCCGGCTGCTCCACCTCGATCACATCCAGGCGGAGGTTCTTTTCCTCGACGCCCGTCAGCTCGACAAGCTTGGCCTTGAGCGTATTCACCGTCGCGCCGCGCCGCCCGATGACCACTCCCGGCCGGGCCGTCACGATGGCGATGGCCAACTGCTTGGGAAAGCGCTGAATCTCGATGCGCGAGATCCCCGCGCCCTGCAGTTCGCTGCGGATCAGCTCGCGAATCGCCATATCATTGGCCAAGCGAGCGACGTACTCTTCGCCTTCGGCATACCACTTGGACTCCCAGTCCTTGATATACCCCAGCCGAAACCCAATGGGATGCACCTTACGGCCCAAGATTGCCTCCTTACGGCAGACCCCGCAGACCGGCCTAGACCTCAGTCCGCTCAGACAAGACAACAGTGATATGCGAACCGCGCTTTAGCAGGGGCTTGTAGCGTCCACGCGCGCCAGCTCGGCCGCGCCGTAGCGTCGGTCCCTTGTCCGCCCAAATGCGAGCGATGTACAGCTCATCGGCCGAAAGACCATAGTTCTCTTCAGCGTTAGCCGCCGCACTGGCGATCACACGCGCAACCGGATCCGCCGCCGCCTTGGGCGTAAAGCGCAGAATGTTCAGCGCCTCGTTCACAGCCCGCCCGCGCACCAGATCCACCACCAGGCGCACCTTTTGCGGCGACATCCGGATATACTTGGATACAGCCCTGACTTCGATGTTCATCGTCTATCTCCTCGGTCGCCGCGCCCACAGCCGGCCGCAGGGCACCACAATGCCCTGGGCTCTGAAGGCGGCCCGGCACTAGCCGATTCGGGTCCGTCGTTCAGAACCGCCGTGCCCACGGAAATACCGCGTCGGCGCAAACTCACCCAGCTTGTGTCCCACCATCTGCTCAGTGATATACACAGGGATATGTCGCCGGCCATCGTGCACCGCGATGGTGTGGCCCACCATCTGAGGGAACACGGTAGAGGCGCGCGACCACGTCTTGATGACTCGCTTCTCGCCTCGGCGGTTGAGCTCCTCTACCTTTTTCAGGAGCTTTTCCGATACGAACGGTCCCTTTTTCAACGACCTCGACATGCATCAGCCTCCTGGCAACGCTAACGGCGTCTCTGCTACCGACGCTTTCCGCGACGCCGCACGATGAATCGATCAGACTTCTTATAGCGCCGCGTCTTGGCGCCCATGGTGGGCTTGCCCCACGGACTCTTGGGCGAAGGCATCCCAATCGGCGCCTTGCCCTCACCGCCGCCATGCGGATGGTCTCGCGGCGTCATGGCCGAGCCACGGGTATGCGGTCGACGGCGCAGCCAACGCTTGCGGCCGGCCTTGCCCAGCTTGATGTTCGCATGCTCGGTGTTACCCACCTGACCAACCGTCGCCATGCAGTCACGATGCACCAGCCGCTGCTCGCCCGAGGGCATGCGCAACAGCACATACCGACCCTCTTTGGCCAGGATCTGAGCACCGGTGCCGGCCGCCCTTACGAGCTGACCACCCTGACCCGGCTTGAGCTCCACGTTGTGCACCACCGTGCCTAGCGGAATGGACCCCAAGGGCAACGCGTTGCCGATATGGATCTCTGCATCTGGCCCAGCCATAATCTCATCGCCAACCTTGAGCCCCACCGGCGCCAGAATGTAGCGCTTCTCGCCATCGCGATAGTTCACCAGCGCGATGCGCGCCGACCGGGCTCGATCGTACTGATGGTGAAGCTACCTGGCCTGGCACGCCGGCTTCAGTTCGCGGGCAAAAGTCGATCACGCGGTACTGCCGCCGGGCGCCGTTGCCGCGATGCCTCACCGTGATCTTGCCACGGTGATTGCGCTCTGCTCTTTGTTCAGCGGCTGCAACAGCGACTTTTCCGCTTTTTTCGCCGTGATTTCCCTGAACGCATAGCCTGTCGCCGCGCCGCGAGGGCGTTGTTGGCTTGTATGACTTGATAGGCATGTCGCGTCCCCTATTACCTTGCGACGCCGCTGACCCGGCGCCCTGCTACCACTTGAACTAGACGCCCTCAAAGAGCTGAATGCTATCACCCTCGGCCAACGTGACCACGGCCTTTTTCCAGCTCGAGGACACGCCCACGCGCCGGCCCCAACGCCGCGTCTTGCCGGGCACGACCATCATGTTCACCTTGGTCACCGATACATCAAACGCCTTCTCGACGGCTCGCTTGACATCGGCGCGCGTCGCTCGCGCATCGACCTCAAAGGTGTACTTGGACAGGTTATCGGCCTGAAAGCCCGATTTCTCGGTGAGTATCGGCCTGACGAGCACTTGATAGAGATTCATCGCCCTGCTCCCGTTCTCTCGCGTCCGCTACTCGGCCGGGGCCAAGGTCCGCTGCACCGCGTCCACTGACGCGAGCGGCATCATCACCACGTCATAGCCCAGCAGATCGCGCACACTCAGGCAGTTTGCCCTAATCGTCTTCACATACGGCAGATTCCGCGCCGAGAGCTCGACGTTCACATCGGCCTCGGGAAGCAGCACCAGCACCGACCCGTCTATCCCGAGGTTGTCCAGCAGCTCTGAGAACGCCGCCGTCCTGGGCGATGCCATCGCCAGCGTATCAAGAACGACCAGCTGCTCTTCCCCGGCCTTGATCGACAGCGCTGACCGCAAAGCCAGCCGCCGCATTTTCCGGTTCATCTTCTGGGTATACTTGTGCGGCTGCGGCCCGTGAACCACCCCGCCACCCTTCCACTGCGGGGCCCGAATCGAGCCCTGCCGCGCCCGGCCGGTGCCCTTCTGGCGCCACGGCTTGCGCCCGCCACCGCTGACCTCCGAGCGAGTCTTGGTCTTGTGGGTTCCCAGCCGCGCGTTGGCGTGCTGGCGCACCACATGCTGATGCATCACTGAGATGTGCGGCTCAATGCCAAAGACATCGTCCCGCAGCTCGGCGGTGCCAACCGCCTCTCCCTTGGTATTATGAACTGTAACTTCCATGGTTGCTTCTCCTGCTGTGATCCGTCAGAGCCCAGTCCGCCTAACCTAATGCGCTAGACTTCCTTGTTGCCCTTTTTCCGGATCGCCCGGGTCTTGGCGGCCTTGCGGAGGAATACCAGCCCGCCCTTGGGGCCCGGCACCGCGCCAGCAACCGCAATAAGATTCCGCTCGGGATCCACCAGGACCACTTTCAGGTTGAGGGTGGTCACCCGCTCGTTGCCCATGTGCCCGGGGCCGCGCATGCCCTTGAACACCCGTCCGGGTGTGCTCCCGGCGCCAACGCTACCGACGGCGCGCGTGCGATCCGACTGACCGTGTGTCTTGGGACCGCCAGCAAAGCCGTGGCGCTTGACGGCGCCAGCAAAGCCACGCCCCTTGGACTTGCCCGTCACATCAACGACGTCACCTACGGCAAAGCCGTCGACCGTCAACACCTGGCCGCGCTCATAGCGCTCCACATCGTCGGTGCGAATCTCGCGCAGATGCCGCAGGGGGGGCAGGCCCTTCAGGTGACCCTTCTCGGGCTGGTTCAGGCGCTTGTTGTGCCCGTAACCGATCTGCACGGCGTTATAGCCGTCGGTCTCTTGGGTCTTGACCTGGGTCACATAGCAGGGCCCCGCCTCGATGACCGTCACGCCCACTACTTTACCGGATTCGGTAAAGATCTGGGTCATGCCGACCTTTTTGCCTAGGATACCTTCTCTTGTTGCCACATTTGCCTCCAGGGGAATGGTCTTACTCAGCCGCAGCCGATGGCTGTTGGGCTGTGGGGTTCACCCCATCCCCGTTTGCCAATGGCGTCGCCGCGTCCCAGTTTCCGGCCGCCGCGTCGCGTAAAGGATGCCGTCTACAACTTGATCTCGATATCGACGCCAGCGGGCAGGTCCAGCCGCGTCAACGCATCGATGGTCTTGGGATTCGGATCGAGCACGTCGATCAGACGCTTGTGCGTGCGAATCTCTAGCGCTTCGCGCGAGTCGCGGTCGATGAACGGCGAACGCGCCACCGAGAACTTTTCGATGCGGGTTGGCAACGGAACGGGACCAACGACCGCCGCCCCAGTTCGCTCAGCGCTATCGACGATCTGCCTGGCCGACTGGTCCAGCACGCGATGGTCGTATGCCTTGAGCCTGATTCGGATTCGCTGTTGTTTGGCCATACTTTTCCGGGCCAGGTGTCGCCCTAGCGCACCGTCGCCCGACCTCCTCCTCCGCGCTGCGCTATTCGATGATATCGGTGAGAACGCCGGCGCCCACCGTGCGGCCACCCTCGCGGATGGCAAAGTGCGATCCCACTTCCAGCGCCACCGGCACGATCAGCTTGACCGTCAGGTTCGCATTGTCGCCCGGCATCACCATCTCGACGCCCTCGTCCAGCTTGATCTCGCCGGTCACGTCCATCGTCCGAATAAAGAACTGCGGACGATACCCGTCAAAGAACGGCGTGTGCCGACCACCCTCTTCCTTCTTGAGCACGTAGACCTCGCCCCGGAAGGTCGTGTGCGGCGTGATCGAGCCCGGCTTGGCCAACACCATCCCGCGCTCTACCTCGTCCCGATCGATGCCCCGCAGCAGACAGCCAACATTGTCGCCCGCCTGACCCTCGGTCAGCGTCTTCCGGAACATCTCCACGCCCGTCACCACCGTGGTCCGCTTCTCATCCCGCAATCCCACGATCTCGACTTGGTCGCCAACTTTGACCACACCGCGCTCGATACGGCCCGTCACCACCGTCCCGCGCCCCTTGATGCCAAATACGTCCTCCACCGGCATCAGGAACGGACGATCTATCTCGCGCTGCGGCGTCGGAATGTAGCTATCCACCGCCCGCATCAGCTCCCAAATCGGCTGATACTCGGGCGCGTTCGGGTCCGTCGAGTCGCTCTCCAGCGCCGCCAACGCCGACCCTCGCACGATGGGAATGTCGTCGCCCGGGAACCGATTCTCTGTCAGCAGCTCGCGCAGCTCCAGCTCCACCAGCTCCAACAGCTCCTCGTCCTCCATCATGTCGCACTTGTTCAGGAACACCACCATCGCCGGCACCTCTACCTGGCGCGCCAACAAGATGTGCTCCCGCGTCTGCGGCATGGGACCGTCCGGCGCGCTCACCACCAGGATGGCGCCGTCCATCTGCGCCGCACCCGTGATCATGTTCTTGATATAGTCGGCGTGGCCCGGGCAGTCCACGTGCGCATAGTGGCGATTCTCTGTCTCGTACTCCACGTGCGAGATCGAGATCGTCAGACCACGAGCCTTTTCCTCCGGCGCGTTGTCGATCTGATCGTACGCCAGGAAATTCGCCCCACCACTCAAGGACAGCACCTTGGTGATCGCCGCCGTCAACGTCGTCTTGCCATGGTCCACATGGCCAATCGTCCCCACGTTCACATGCGGCTTGGTGCGCTCAAAGACCTGCTTGCCCATACTGCTCCCCTTTCAACTCACATCACGGCGCCGGCACTGCCGGGCGACCGGTCATAGGCACAACCCTTTTATTATAGCAAAGGACTGCCCTATCCCCCAAATCCCCACATCCCATGCTCTGCGCCGCTAGAATCCGCCCCCGAGGATCCGCTCGGTAACCTCGGCCGGCACAGGCGCATAGCGCTCAAACTCCATGGTAAAGGACCCCCGCCCCTGGCTCGAGGACCGCAGATCGGTGGCGTAGCCAAACATCCCCGATAGCGGCACCCTTCCGCGAATCGCCTGCAAGCCTCCGGGCAGGAGCTGCATGCTGGTGACCTCGCCACGACGGGCGTTCAGGTCGCCGATCACGTCGCCGGTGTGCTCTTGCGGCACAACGACTTCTACCTTCATCACCGGCTCTAGCAACACCGGTGCGGCATCCGTAAGCGCCTTTTGAAAAGCCATGGCCGTCGCCCGATGAAAGGCCGCTTCCGTCGAGCTCTGCTCCAAATAGCCCGCACTCACCAGCCGCACCCGCACATCCACCAGCGGAAAGCCGGCCAATGCCCCACCAGAAAGCGACTCTTCGGCCGCCACGCGAATGGCCTCACGGAACGGTTTCGGTAAGGCCTCGGGAGGCAACTCATCGGCGAACAGGAATCCCTCGCCAGCCGGCGACGGCTCCACTACCAGGCCGACCCGGGCATACTGAGCCTTGCCCAGCGCCTGAAAATCGATCTCTTCCTCGGCCTGCACAGCGCGTGTCACCGTCTCGCGGTAGGCCACCTGCGGGCGGCCCACCTTGGCCTCGACGTGGAACTCGCGCACCATCCGGTCAACGAGGATCTCCAGGTGGAGCTCGCCCATACCCGAGATGATGGTCTGCCCCGTATTCTCGTCGGTGCTCACACGAAAAGTGGGATCCTCATCGGCCAGGGCGCGCAACGCTTCGTCAAGCTTGTCCGAGTCCGCCGTGGTGCGCGGCTCGATGGCCACATAGATGACCGGCTCGGGAAAGCGGATTCGCTCCAGCACCACCGGCGCGCTTGGGTCACAGAGCGTATCGCCGGTATAGCTGAACTTGAGCCCGCCGACGGCCGCGATGTCGCCAGCCGCCACCGCATCGACCTCCTCGCGGTGGTTGGCATACATCCGCAGGAGACGACCGATTCGTTCTTTTCTAGCCGTGCGAGAATTGTAGGTCGAGGAGTTGGAGCGCAGCCTGCCAGAGTAGACACGTATGTAGGCCAGCCTGCCCACAAAGGGGTCGCTGACGATCTTGAACACGAGGGCGCTGAATGGCTCCTCGACGTCAGCATGGCGCACCACCGTCTCGCCGCTATCCGGGTGAACCCCTTGGATAGGCGGCACGTCCAGCGGTGAGGGCAGGTAATCTACGATGGCATCTAGAACCGGCTGTACGCCCTTGTTGCGAAGCGACGCACCACACAGCACTGGCACCAGCTTGTTGGCCAGCGTTGCGTGGCGAATCGCGGTCCGCAACTCCTCAGAAGTGATCTCCTCGCCTTCCAGATACTTTTCCAGAAGGGTGTCGTCCGTCTCGGCCACCGCCTCGATCAGCTCTTGTCTCTTGGCGGCCACCAGTTCGGCAAGGTCGTCCGGGATCGGGCTGCGTTGGACCTCCTTGCCTAGCTCATCGCTATACAGCAGGGCCACGTTCTCGATCAGGTCCACCACGCCCACGAATGAGGATTCACTTCCCACGGGCACCTGTAACGCGACAGGTACAGTTCTCAAGCGCTCTCGAATCGAGTCAATCGAACGCCAGAAATCGGCTCCCGTGCGATCCATTTTGTTAATAAAGCAGATGCGCGGTACATGGTAGCGATCTGCTTGCCGCCAGACCGTTTCGGACTGGGGCTCTACACCGTGCACCGCATCGAACACCACCACGCCGCCGTCCAGCACCCGCAGGCTGCGCTGCACCTCGGCAGTGAAATCGATGTGGCCAGGTGTATCAACAATGTTAATGCGGTGGTCTCGCCAGTAGCAGGAAACTGCCGCCGAGGCGATGGTGATCCCCCGCTCGCGCTCCTGCTCCATCCAGTCGGTGACGGTTGTGCCTTCGTCTACGTTGCCCAACCGATAGGTCCGGCCGCTGTAAAACAGGATGCGCTCTGTGGTTGTCGTCTTGCCGGCGTCAATATGCGCGATGATGCCGATATTGCGCGTTCGTTCCAACGATACTGGCTCTGCCACTCTCAACTCCGTTTCGTGTGACGCCTCACCACAGAGTCAGCGGCGAACCAGCCAGCCCACCCTAAGGCCGCATTGTGCCACGCGCCTTAGGCTGCGCTACCAGCGATAGTGCGCAAAGGCCTTGTTCGCCTCTGCCATGCGATGGACTTCGTCTTTGCGCCGCACCGCGCCACCCTGGCCCCGCGCTGCCTCCATGAGCTCATCGGTCAAATTCTGGCTGAAATCCCGCTTGGGACGGCTGCGCGCCGCCATCAGGATCCAGCGATAGGCCAGCGACAGCCGCCGCTGGGGAGGCACCTCGACGGGCACCTGATAGGTGGCACCACCGACGCGACGAGGCTTGACCTCGATCGTCGGCATCACATTGCGCAGGGCCGTCTCAAACACCTCGAGTGGATCCTGCCCGGTGCGCTCGGCGATGGCATCAAAACTGTCGTACACCAAGCCCTCTGCCACCGAACGCTTGCCGTCTCGCATCACCTTGTTCACAAACCGCGCCACTCGCTCGCTGCTGTAGCGAATGTCAGGCTCCACCTTGCGGCGCTCTGGACGATACCGTCTGGGCATGCTCACTTCCTCCACCGTACACCGCACCGCTCTATATCAGCGACCGGGCGGTTCACCTTGGATCGTTCACTGTCCTACACACGGGACGCCGGCCATGTTTGGCCGGCGGCCCCAGGACCGTTGCTCTATCTCACTTGGGCCTCTTGGTGCCGTACCGCGAGCGGCCGCGCGCGCGACCCTCAACGCCGGACGAATCCAATACGCCACGGACGATGTGGTACCGCACGCCCGGCAGATCCTTGATCTTGCCACCCCGCACCAGCACCACCGAGTGCTCCTGCAGGTTATGGCCTTCTCCCGGGATATAGGCGGTCACCTCGCGCCCGTTCGACAGCCTCACACGAGCGATCTTGCGCAAAGCCGAGTTGGGCTTTTTGGGCGTCATGGTACGCACCTGCGTGCATACGCCGCGCCTCTGCGGAGCCCCACTGCTGGTCTGCGTCGTCCGCCCCGTCAGCGAGTTATACGTGTAACCCAGGTCGGGCGCCTTGGGCTTGTTCTGCTTCTGCTTGCGGCCCTTTCGAACCAGCTGGTTGATCGTCGGCAAGATCTACCTCCATCGTGACCTGCTCATGCAGGATTTGCGACCCACGAACGTCGATTATAGCATGGGCGGATCGAGCCGTCAAACCCGCCGCCACCCTCAACTAGCACACTAGGACGTAGGACCGAATCCCATCCCCAACCCGAACTTGGGCATCGGCACCATCTGGTCATCATGGGCCAGGTTGATCGGCTCGCCCTTGTCGTTGTACACATCCACGGCCAGACCCAGCGCTTGTAGCTCTTTGACCAACACGTTGAACGATTCGGGCACACCCGCTCCAGGGATAGGCTCGCCCTTGACGATGGCCTCGTACGTCTTGACGCGGCCGGTCACGTCGTCAGACTTGATCGTGAGCATCTCTTGCAGCGTATGGGCGGCGCCGTAGGCCTCCAGAGCCCACACCTCCATCTCGCCAAAGCGCTGACCGCCAAACTGAGCCTTACCTCCCAGCGGCTGCTGGGTCACCAGCGAGTACGGGCCGGTGGAACGAGCGTGTACCTTGTCCTGCACCAAGTGCGCCAGCTTGAGCATATAGATGATGCCCACCGTGACCGGGCGGTCGAACCGACGGCCCGTCTTGCCATCATAGACCACCATCTTGCCGCTGGTCGGCAGGGGATCGCCGACCTTTTGCGATTGCTCGAGCGCCATCTTGGTGATCTCCTCAAAGGAGGCGTCCCCCACCTCGATGCCGTGGTCGCCCAGCCAAACCGTCAGGCAGAGCTTGCGAGCGAGGTCGTCCATGGCTCCACGCTGCTCCAGCGGCGGTGACTCTTCGTACGCCAACACGCTGGTGACGTCATAGCCCATCTCACCCAACCAGCAGGCCAGCCATGCCCGACGCGCCGAGACCTCGTCGACCAATGCGGCATCGATTTCGGCCGGGGAACGCCCTTGGTCATAGAGATAGTTGCCCAGGAACAGCTCGCGCGCCTCTTGATCGTTCTGAAGGCTCTTGCCGTCCTGGCCCTCTGCCTGCAACCAGGCCCAGGCTCTTTCGGTCAGATCCTTCCAGGCGCGATCGATGAGCCAGGCGCGGGCCAGCTCTGCGGCGATCTCGTCCTCAGTCGCCCCGTCCGAGACGGGCGAGGCCACCCGCAGCCCCAACCGGTCCGCCGCCCAGCCCAGATGCGTTTCCAGCACCTGGCCCACGTTCATGCGCGCCGGCACGCCGAGCGGGTTCAGGATGACCTCGACTGGGGTGCCATCTTCCAGGTAAGGCATATCCTCGATCGGCACCACCTGCGAGATGACGCCCTTGTTGCCATGGCGCCCGGCCATCTTGTCGCCCTCGGTGATCTTGCGCCGCTCTGCCACCGTAACCCGCACCAGCTTTTCCACGCCGGCCGGCAGGTCGCGGTGGTCGTCGCGGGTGAACACGTGAACGTCCACCACCGTGCCCTCTTCACCGTGGGGCAGCCGCAGCGACGAATCCTTTACCTCGCGAGCCTTTTCGCCAAAGATGGCGCGCAGCAGCTTTTCTTCGGGGGTTAGCTCCGTCTCGCCCTTGGGCGTGATCTTGCCCACCAGGATGTCCCCAGGGCCCACCTCGGCACCGACATAGATCACGCCGTCCTCGTCGAGGTTGCGCAACGCCTCCTCGCCCACGTTGGGGATGTCCCGCGTGATCTCCTCAGGCCCCAGCTTGGTCTCGCGGGCCTGCACCTCGTGCTTTTCCAGATGCACCGAGGTAAACCGATCGGACCTCACCAGTTGTTCGCTGACCAGAATCGCGTCCTCATAGTTGCCACCACCCCACGACATGAACGCCGCCATGACGTTCTGCCCCAGAGCCAGCTCCCCCTGCTCGGTGGAGGACGAGTCGGCGATGACGTCGCCCACCTCTACCCGCTGCCCGCGGCGGACCACCGGGCGCTGATGGATGCAGGTGGACTGGTTAGAGCGGTTGAACTGGCGCAGTCGGTAGGTGATCTCTTCGCCGTCATCGGCGGCGATCTCTACCCGCTCGCTGCTGACGGCCGTCACCCGGCCCGCCTTTTCGGCGAGGAGCACCTGGCCCGAGTCCAACGCCGCCTGTCGCTCCATGCCCGTGCCAACCACCGGCGCGCGAGGCACCACCAAGGGCACCGCCTGCCGCTGCATGTTCGAGCCCATCAGCGCACGGTTGGCGTCGTCATGCTCCAGGAACGGGATCAGTGCCGCCGAAACGCCCACGATCTGCTTGGGCGAAACGTCCATATAGTCCACATTGTCCACGGTCTCGATCAGGAACGTGTCATAGTAGCGCACCGATACGCGATCGTGCTCAAACTGCCCCAAATCGTCGATGGGCGCGTTGGCCTGGGCCACCACATAGTGTTCCTCTTCGTCAGCCGAGAGATAAACCACCTCGTCGGTGACATAGGGACGCACCTGGAACGCGGTCTCCTCCAACGTGGCCAACTTGGCGGCCAGCTCCTCGTCGATCACCTGCCCCTTGTCGGCGATGACCTCGCCAGTATCGGGATCGATGACTCGTTGCCGCAGCTCGTGCCCGACAAGACGCTCAGGGTCGTTGGAGATCTCTTTTGTCACCACGCGATAGGGCGTCTCGATAAACCCGTACGGGTTCACCTGCGCAAAGGTCGCCAGACGGCCGATCAGGCCGATGTTGGGGCCCTCAGGCGTCTCAATGGGACAGATACGGCCATAGTGGGAATAGTGCACGTCGCGCACGTCAAAGCCGGCCCGTTCGCGCCGCAGGCCGCCAGGACCCAACGCCGAAAGCGTCCGCTTGTGGGTCAGCTCATCCAGCGGGTTGGTCTGCCCCATGAACTGGGACAACTGGCTGCCGCCAAAGAACTCGCGCATCACCGCCACCACCGGGCGGATGTTGATCAGCGAGATGGGCGATACTTGCTCCGGGTCGCGAATGCTCATGCGCTCGCGCACCACCCGCTCCATCCGCAAAAAGCCCACGCGGAGCTGGTTCTGGATCAGCTCGCCCACCGTCTTGACGCGGCGGTTGCCCAAGTGGTCGATGTCGTCGGCCCCCTCGGCGCCGTTGTTGACCTTGATCATGTGCCACAGCACGGCAAAGAGATCCTGCTTGGTGACCGTGCGCTGCTTGATGGGCAACTCCGGCTCGATGCCCAGGCGACGATTCAGCTTGTATCGCCCCACCTTGGCCAGATCGTACCGCCGCGGATCGAACAGGAGGGAGACCAGATAGCTCCGCGCATTGTCCAGGGTCACCGGGTCGCCCGGGCGCATGCGATGGTAAAAGTCTAGCAGCGCTTCCTCGGGCGTCTTGGGATGATCCGAGATGCTCTCTAGCGTCGTCGCGATGAGCTGGCGGTCGGGATCGTTATCCACCTCGGCAAAGTAGTTGATCAGCCACTCGTCGCTCAGATCGCCCAGGTCAAAGTCGTCACGGCCATCGCTGACGGCGCCCAACGCTCGCAGCAGGATGGTCACGGGAATACGTCGCTTGCGGTCGACCTTGACGGCCAACACGTCGCGCTTGCCGGTCTCAAACTCGAGCCAGGCGCCACGGTTGGGGATCAGCTTTACGTTACAGAGCTGACGCCCCGTGCGCAAATCCTCATCCACCGTGAAATAGGCCCCCGGCGACCGGATCAACTGGCTCACCACCACCCGCTCGGCCCCGTTGACGATAAAGGTGCCCGTCTCAGTCATGATCGGATAATCGCCCATGTAGACATCCTGGACGATGGACTGATCGGTTTCCTTGTTATAGAGCAAGACCTTGACATAGAGCGGCGCCGCATAGGTGGCGTCGCGGGTGCGGCATTCGTCTTGAGAGTACTGGGGCTCCTCGAATCGAAAGTCCAGCCCAAACTCTTCGTTCCGCTTTTCGTCATAGCCGGGGAAATGGAGCTCCAGGTTGTCATTAAAGCTAGTGATGGGAGAGATCTCGTGAAAAAGCTCGCGGATGCCCTCCTCCTGGAACCACTTGAAGGATTCGACCTGCATTCGGATCAAGGCCGGAACGGGCAGAACATCCTCAATGCGCGCAAAGCTTCGTCGAGACGCCACACGTGGCTTTCCATCCCTCAGCGCCATCCCCGACTCAAAAGCTGTCATGATGGGTCACTCTCCTTCAAACCTTGATCGCCCAACCGTGGCACAATCTCCCTTGGGCCGTAGACACGCATACCGCCCTGCGGGTAGCATACAGGGCGGTTTCTGGTAGCATATGCGAGGAAACTAGGCATCCACCTTGAACAGAGGAGGCTCGTCTCTATGCAAAAAGGTGGTGCGATATGAATCGCACCTGAGGCTCACGCTCGCAGCCCTACATAATATCACATTCCTGCCTAGTGTCAAATGCGCGTGCGCTATGGGTGTTTATCTACCCCTCCATCACCACACTAAAGAGCGTAGAGCCGAGCCAGCAACTCACTTGACATGGCCACCCCCCTATGCTACGATTAGCTCATCGAGCAAGGGCGCCCGGAGGGGCGCCCTTGTGTGTTTTGGAGGTCTGTCGTGCGTCACATGGTCGCTGCTAACGCCAAGCCTGCTAGGCCTGAACCAGCCGCCGCCGCCAGGAGGGGGGCGGTTCCGGGTTAGGCTTGCATGGCAGCGCTCAAGGGTGACGGGCCAGCATTCCTAGACCGGAATGACTGGCTTTTTTCGTACACGGAATCGGCCAGCTTGGTGTCATGTTGGGGTAGATAGAGAGCAAGGGGAGGGATCATGGTACTAGAGTTTAGCAAGAGAAGTAATACGCTGGAGCAAACCGAGTATGAGTATAAACTGCAGGACGTGCCCGAGCCAAACCTCTACCGTCTGCTCTACCCATACGACGAGGTGCCCAAGATCCCGTTCAACCACCGACGCGTGCCGATGCGTCCGCCTGATGAGATCTGGCTTACCGACACCACGTTTCGTGACGGCCAGCAGGCCCGCCAGCCGTATACCGTGGAGCAGATCGTCCAGCTCTATACCTTTATGCATCACTTGGGCGGCCCCAATGGCATGATTCGCCAGAGCGAGTTCTTTTTGTACACCGAAAAGGATCGCGCAGCGGTCGAGGCCTGTCAGGCCCTGGGGTTCCGCTTTCCCGAGATCACGGCCTGGATCCGCGCCCGCAAAGAGGATTTCAAGCTGGTCAAGGGCATGGGCATCGAAGAGACGGGCATTCTGGCCTCTTGTTCCGATTATCACATCTTTCGCAAGCTGCGCATGACCCGCCGCCAGGCCATGGACCAGTTCCTGGGCGTGGTCAAGGAGGCCCTGTCCGAGGGCGTGCGGCCGCGGGTGCACCTGGAGGACATCACCCGAGCCGATTTCTACGGCTTTGTGGTTCCGTTGGCTCTAGAGTTGCGCCGCCTCTCACAGGAAAGCGGCATCCCCATCAAGCTGCGCGCCTGCGATACCCTCGGCTTTGGCGTCAGCTATCCTGGCGTGGCGCTGCCGCGCTCGGTGTGCGGCATCGCCTACGGCCTGTGGCACCATGCCCGCTTCCCGGCCGAGCTGCTCGAGTGGCACGGGCACAATGACTTTCACCATGCGGTGACCAACGCCTCGACGGCCTGGCTCTATGGCATCGCGGCGGTCAACGCGACCTTGCTGGGCATCGGCGAGCGCACCGGCAATACGCCCATGGAGGCGATGGTGTTCGAGTACGCCGCCCTGCGCGGCACCACCAACGGCATGGATACAACGGTCATCACCGAGATCGCTGACTATTACGAAAAAGAGCTGGGATACGAGATCCCGCCGATGACGCCGCTGGTGGGGCGCGACTTTGCCACCACCCGGGCGGGCATCCACGCCGATGGTCTGCTCAAGGACGAAGAGATCTATAACATCTTTGATACCCAAAAGCTGTTGAGGCGAAGTCCGCGGGTGCTCATCAATCAGACCTCTGGGGCTGCCGGGCTGTTACACTGGATCCGCTCGCACTTTCGGGTGCCGGCCGATTTCAGCCTCGACAAGCGCGATGCCCGGCTTGAGCAACTGGTGGCTTATGTGCAGCGCAGCTATGACGAGGGCCGGGTGACCGCCTTTGGCGACGACGAGCTCGAGAGCGCCATGGCCAACCTGACCCCCGATCTCTATGCGCAGCTCAAAGCGCTGCGAGACGGGACCAGCTAGGCACGCGGCCATGCTGCGCTCGCCCTGAATACGAGAGAGGGCCTTGAGGGGCCCTCTCTTTTGTGTTACCCTGCGCGCGTGATGGAGCGTCCAAGCCCAGAGCTGCGGGAGGTGGGGATGACCAAAGGTGCCTATGGATTCTGGCGCAGCCAGCTGACGCCGACCATGATGGCGGAGGAGCGACGACTCTCCGAGGTGGCGTGGAGCCTAGCCGGGGATCGCTTGATCTGGGTCGAGGGACGCTCGTCAAAGAACGTCCTGGTCGCCGCCGCCGACGGCGACGCTCCCCGCGATCTCACCGTCGAGGGCTCGGTTCGTGGCGGCGTGGGCTATGGGGGGGGCGAGATGGCCGCCGTGGAAGACGGCGTCGTCTACTGCTCTGGGGGGCGGCTCTATCGGCTGGCCTATGATCACGGTGAGCCGCGTCCGCTGACGCCTGCGTATGGCTCGGTGGCGTCGCCGGCGCCTTCGCCCGACGGGCGCTGCGTTGCCTATGTGCACTCTGATGGGACCGAAGACGTGCTGGCGGTGGTCGATGCCGACGGCAGGCGGTGGCCCCAGAAACTGGCCTCAGGCGCCGATTTCTATACCGGCCCTACCTGGCACCCCGACGGTCGCCACCTGGCGTGGGTCGAGTGGGACCACCCCAACATGCCCTGGGATGCGACTCGGCTGGTCTTGGCGACGCTTTCGGGCGACGACCCAGCTGACACAGCAGGAACAGCTGGCGATGATACCTTCCCCCGTCTGGAGCGTACAGCCACCATCGCTGGTGACGACGACACCGCCGCCACCGAGCCCTCGTTCTCGCCCGACGGCCGCTGGCTGGCCTATATCTGCGATGCCGACGGCTGGGACGATCTCTACCTCTATGACCTTCAACGTGGCCAAGCGCGTCGGCTGACCTTGGGCGGGGCCGACTATGGCCAGCCAGCCTGGGCGCAAGGGATCCGCAGCTATGCCTGGGCCGCCGATAGCAGCGCCCTCTATGCTGTGCGGCGTGGTGAGGCGCGCGATGCCCTATGGCGCGTGTCCCTCGAAGGAGGTGAGCCCGAGCCGATTCGGGCGCTGGCTGACTATGGCTCCATCCAGCAGCCCACGGTGAGCGCCGACGGACGCCTGGCCTGCATCGCCTCCAGCCATGGCATCCCGCCGCGCTTGCTGGTGTGGAATCCCCACGATGACACGGTGCAGGTGCGCGCGCGGGCCTCAGCTGAGCGCCTAGATCCCGCCAGCCTGGTTGAGCCCAGCCTGCTGACGTGGCGCGGCGAGGACGGCGAGGAGGTCTATGGCCTGCTCTACCAGCCCATGGGCGGGCCGCCGGGGCAACGGCCTCCGCTGATGGTCTCGGTGCACGGTGGGCCGACGGGCCGCGCCAAACGCGGGTGGGACCCCGCCGCCCAGTTCCTGGCGACGCGCGGGTGGGCCGTATTGGCGCTGGACTATCGCGGCAGCAGCGGATACGGGCGTGCCTACCGCAACCGCCTACGCGGCAACTGGGGCCTGCTGGATGTAGCCGACGTCGTGAGCGGGGCGCGGCACTGCGCTCAGCGCGGCTTGGTCGACGGCGATCGCATGGCCATCATGGGGGGCAGTGCTGGCGGCTACACGGTGCTGGAGACGCTGGCCCAGCATCCCGGCGTCTTTGCGGCCGGCGTGTGCATGTACGGCGTCACCGATCTCTTTGCGCTGGCCGAGGAGACCCACAAGTTCGAGGCCCACTATACCGACCGGCTGGTGGGTCCCCTGCCCGAGGCCGCAGCCGCCTACCGTGAGCGCAGTCCGGCCCGCCATGCCGAACGCATCCGCGACGCGGTGGCGATCTTTCAGGGCGAAGAGGACAAGGTCGTGCCGCTCTCGCAGGCCGAGGCGCTGGTGGCAGCCTTGCGTGAGCGAGGGGTCCCGCACACTTATCGTACCTTTGCCGGCGAGGGCCATGGCTGGCGTCGCCGCGAAACCATCGTCGCTTTCTGGGAAGAGACCCTCACGTTCCTGAGGAGGCATCTGCTCTATGCCTGAGCCATCATCCCTGAGGCCAGCCATGGCGCGGCGGCTGGCCGAGGTGACTCTGGACGACCTGGCGGCGGTGGGCGGCAAGGCCGCTCGCCTGGGCGACGCCCATCGTTTGGGTTGCCCGGTGCCCCCTGGCGTGGTGCTGACGACCGATCTCTATCGCGGGTTTATGCGGCAGGGGGGGCTGGCCGGCGAGATCGCCTCGATCCTGGGGGCTATGCATCCCACCGCCATGGCGCACTTTCAGGCGGCCGAATGGGCCATCCGATCGGCCTTTGCGGTGCGGCGGGTGCCTACGGACGTGCGCGACGCCGTGGCGGCGGCGCTTGACGAGTTGGGCGCCCCGGCCTTGGCCGTGCGCTCGTCGGCGCTCAACGAGGATAGCCCCCGCCAGAGCTTTGTGGGTCAGCACGATACCTTGCTGGGCGTCGAGGGGCTTGAGGCGGCCGTCGAGGCCGTAGTGGCCTGCTGGATGTCCCTCTTTTCTGCACGCGCCTTGGCCTATGCCGCTCGCTTCGGGGTTGACCTGCTCAACTCGGCCATGGCCGTTCTGATCCAGCCCGAGCTCTCGCTAGACGAGCAAGGCTCGCTCTTTACCGTCGATCCCATCACTGGCAACCCGGATGTGTTTCTGCTCGAGAGCCAGTGCAAAGGCCAGCCCGAGCTCTCGCGGCTCGATCCCTACGACAAGACGCCAGCTGCGCCCGGCCATGTCTCCGAGCTGTGCCGGATGGGGTTGCTGCTGGACGAGCACTACCAAAGCTATCAGGCGCTCGAGTGGGCCCTGGTCGGCGACGCGGTGCAGGTCTTGCGGGTGCGTCCCTTGAGCCGTGTGCCCGGCTATCTGCCCGTCTCGCTGCGGCGAGGCCGCGATGATCGCAAGCCGCTGCGCCTCATCCTGGCGCCGGGCGTCAAGCCCCGCGAGGCGGCGCCCTACTCCTGGTATCACCGCAGCCGCAGCGGGGTGCTCACCGCAGCCTACTACCGGGAGCGCCTGACCGGCCTGAGTGGTGAGCGCGGCAAGGTGCAGTTCTATCTGCGCGGCTATCTCTACGAGCGGCCCCAGCGCCAGCCCCTGGCCGCCGATACCTCTCGCTTGCCCAGTGGCATGTGGCTGCTGATGGCCGCCCGCCACCTCTGGGCAGCGCGCTCGCTGGATCGGGCCTTTCACGCGCTGGAGCGGTCGCGCAGGCCGCAACTGGAGGCCTGGGCGCAGCGTGACCTCACCGAGCTCGACGATCGTGCCTTGGGCGGCTATCTGCAAGACCTGGCTCGCCTGCACGAGCAGTACACCGTCGAGCGGGGGCGGCTGGATGGTGCCGCCGATGCGCTGGCAGATCTGTTCGCCCGTCTGCATGAGCGTTGGGTCGGCGAGGGCAGCGCCCCCGAGCTCTTGCCGGTCGCCGGCCAGGCGGTGGCGCGCCGAGATGCCGCCGTGGCTGAACTGGCTCAACAACACCCGGAGCCCGGGCCAGCTCGCGACGCGGCGATCGAGGGGTTGCGCCAACGTTTTGGCCACCTGTTTCTCGGCGGCGATCCATTGGGAGAGCAGCGTGACCTGGCGTGCTGGGCGGTGGACGAGAATCTGCTACGCCAGGCTCTGGAGCACCCTCCCAAAGCCAAAGCGCGCGCCAAGGCGTTGCCCCCTGACATGGTGGCAAAGGTGCCATGGCCGCGGCGTTGGGTCTATGCTCGGGTGCTCAGGCTGGCCCAGCGTTATGCTCCGCTGCGCGCTGACAAGGACGAGCCGGTCTTGCGCTGCGGGTGGCTGGAGCATCTGGCCATCGCCGAGGTGGGGCGGCGGCTGTTGAGAGCCGGTGCCGTTAGCGACGCGGACCACGCCTTTTTGCTGCGCGACGACGAGCTGCTCGACTGGCTTTTGGGCGAGACCGAGACGCAGCATCTGGCCAAGCTAGTGGCCGAGCGGCGTGACTTGGTGCGGCGGTGGTGGCGCTATGCGCCGCCGCTAACCCTGGGAGGCGAGGAAGAGGGCGAGCCGCCCCAGCCCGAGGGAGGGCTGGACGGAGCCCGCGTGCTCCGCGGCCGCGCCATCTCGCCGGGGGTGGCCCAGGGCCGTGTCTGCGTCGTCCAGATGCTGTCTGACGGCGCTCGCGTCCGCCCTGGCGATGTGCTCTGCTCGCGGACTCCGTTGTATGATCTGAGCCCGTGGTTTGGCATGGCGTCGGCGGTGGTTACCGAGCGCGGTGGCTTGCTGGATCACGCCGCCGTCCTGGTGCGCGAGTACGGTATTCCGGCCGTCTTTGGCGTCCCGGGGCTGCTCAAGAACGTCGCCGATGGCGATACGCTCTGGGTGGATGGCGGGCGCGGCCTGGTACAGCCCAGTCGCCACGATCCAGGTTGGGACATCCTATGACCTACATGAACCTAGGAGGAAGCTGATGGGCGTGTATGGCGGCATCGAGGCGGGCGGCACCAAGTTCGTCTGCGCCGTGGGCACGGCGCCCGATGATATCCGCGCCGAGGAGCGGTTCGCCACCAGCGCGCCAGAGGACGCCATCCCTCGGGCCGCGCGGTTCTTTCAGGCGAACACCGCCCCCGGCGAGCTGGACGCGGTGGGCATCGCCTCCTTTGGGCCGGTGGATCCGAACCCCGCCTCGCCCACGTGGGGCTATGTGACCACCACGCCCAAGCCGGGTTGGGCTCAGACCGACTTTGCCGGCCAGGTGCAGCGAGCCTTGGGCGTGCCGGTGGGGTTCGATACCGACGTGAATGCGGCCGCCCTGGGCGAACATCGCTGGGGCGCCGCCCGCGGCCTGCACACGTTCATCTACCTGACGGTGGGCACCGGCATCGGGGGCGGTGCCATGGTGGAGGGCAAGCTGCTCCACGGGATGATGCACCCCGAGATGGGCCATATCTATGTGCCGCACAATCGCGAGACCGATCCCTTCCCGGGGTCTTGCCCTTACCACGGTGACTGTCTGGAGGGCCTCGCGGCCGGCCCGGCCATCGAGGCGCGCTGGGGCCAACGTGGCGAGACGCTGCCGCCCAATCACCCCGCCTGGGAGCTCGAAGCCCGCTACCTGGCGCTGGGCGTGGTCAACTATGCCCTGACCTTGGCCCCGCAACGCGTGATCATGGGCGGCGGCGTGATGGCGCAGGCGCATCTCTTTCCCATGATCCGCCGCCAGGTGCGCGGCTTGCTCAATGACTATCTCCAGGTGCCGCAGATCGCCAGCGACCTGGATCGCTTTGTGGTGCCGCCCCAGCTCGGCGGGCGCGCCGGTGTGTTGGGGGCCATCGCGTTGGCCGAGCGCGCGGCCCTGGGGCATCGCTGATGCGGGATTCGGGCGACGAGGGCCGGAGAGGCCTGCAGGTTTGGTGGGAGGTGTGGCTGCCGCTGCTGCTGACCGGAGTGGCCCTGGTGGGGCTGAACCTGATGCTCTACCTCAAACTGGCGCCGGCGGCACCATGAACCAACTACGGTCGCGCTGGATGCGTCTGCGCCGCTGGTGGGCTGCTCGCGATCTGGGCTGGATCATCCACCCGCTGCTGGCTTTTGTGGCGACGCGAGCGGCCCTGTGGGCGGCCGCCTATCTGGGCGAGCTGGCCATCCCCGGCCTGGACGAGAGTTGGGTGTGGCATGCGCGCCCCGATAACATGTTCCTGGACGTGTGGGCGCGCTGGGATGCCGGTTGGTACTTGAGCATCGTGCGACAAGGTTATACCTTTTCGCGCGAGGCTCAGAGTTCGATGGCCTTTTTCCCGCTCTACCCGAGCTTGGTATGCGCGCTGCAATGGGTCGTGCGCGACGAGGTTGTTGCCGGGCTGTTGATCAGCCACGCGTCACTCTTGGGCGCGCTGTTCTACCTCTACCGGTTCACTGAGCAACTCACGGGCGAGCGGTCCGACGCCGAGCGAGCCGTGTTCTATGCCGCGGCCTTTCCCAGCGCCTTCTTTTTTTCGGCCATGTATACCGAAAGTCTCTTTCTGCTGGTCACGGTGGCGGCGGCCTACCACGCGCGGCGCCAGCAATGGGTCTGGGCGGCCTTTTGGGGGACGCTGGCGACGGCCACGCGGGTGCCTGGGCTGGCTATCCTGGGCTTGGTGGGGCTGGAATGGCTGCGGGCCCACGGCTGGACGCTGAGCACGGCCTGGCGCGGCGAGGCCTGGCGCAGCCTGTGGCGCAGCCTGCGCGATGACTGGGGCGGGCTGCTGGTGATGGCGCTGATCCCGCTGGGCCTGCTCAGCTTTATGGCGTTCGGGGCGCGCATGTTCGGCGACCCCTGGGCCTTTCGGGTGGCGGCGGGTACCTGGAATCGCCGCATGGCGGGGCCCTATTTGATCGTCCGCGGGGCGGTGGATCGCCTAATCGCCGGCAGTTTCAAGTGCGGCAAGGTGCCCTGGCGCGAGATCATCGATCTGGCCGCGTTCTTTGGCGCGGTGGCGTTGGTGCCGATCATCTGGAAGCGGCTGGGGGAGGCCTATGCCCTCTACACCCTGAGCATCGTGTTGCTTCCCATCTGGAGCCACACCATGTCCATGACGCGCTATGTGGTGGTGGCGTTTCCGATCTATGTGCTGTTGGCGCGCTGGGCCAGGCACCGGGCCGTCGACCGCGCCCTGCTGGCCAGCTTTGCCATCCTCTTGGGCATGCTGGTGACTGTTAACGCCAACTGGTACTTTGTGGGGTAGGGCGGCTCACGCTGCATTAGGCCAGGCATCGCTGCGCTTGAGGATGAGGCTGCCCTGCGGTAGGCCCAGATGCCGCGCGATGACGGCGCACTTGGCCCGCAGCAGGAAAAAGACCCGCCCCGGTGTCTGGCTCAGCGCCTCAAAGTTGCCCTGGCCCTTGGCGATGACCACACTGGCGTCCTCCCACGCCTGGCGCAGCGCGGGTGAGGCATGCTCCAGCAGCGTACCAGGGGCGTCGAATCCGCCATCGAGCAACGTGGCCACCTCGTCCAACCCGGCCTGCAGCGCATCCTCCAGCACGGCATCGTTCAGCACCGGCGTCGCCTTGACCACATAGGTCACCGGCGCGGCGATCTGCCCGATGAACAGGCGATCGAACACCGTCTCGCCGGCGTTGTCTCCCAGATAGAGCACCCGGGTGGCGCCGCCAACCTCGGCGCGCAGGGCTTCCAGGTCGTTCACCGTCAGGGGCGTCCGCAGCACGGTTTCAATATCATCTCGCAGCGCCTCGCCGTCATAGGGCGCGTCGGGGACGCCCAGATCGATGATGTTGCCGGCGATAGCCAGGCGGGCAGCCGTGGCAAAGGGGTCATCAGAGTCAGCGACCCGTTGCACCAATGCTGGATAGAGAGCCAGGGCGTGTTCAGTGGATGCCCGCTTGAGGGCGCGATACGGATCGGGGTTGCCCGTCACCTCGCGGACCAGGCGATGCACCGCCGCGCCGATCTCGGGTGGCGTGCTTCGTAGGTCGATCTCTTGCAGGATGGCCAACGTGCCGTCCAGCACCCGGCGGATGATGCGCTCGTCATCGGTGGCCAAGCGGGCGGCCTCCAGCGCCTGACGCACAAAACAGGGATAGCAGTCCAGATAGGTCTGCACAGCGGATCCTTTCGTCTTGGTGGATCGGTGGGTGATGATGTGGCTCGACCTTAGGTCGGCGACCGGCTCTTGTCAAACTTGGCGTGGCTGGCCGCAACCAGCGCACGGCTCTGACGTAGAGTGAGTGCATCAATGGGTACCGGCATGGGGCACGCATACGGGAGGGCGGAGGCATGGAGCGACGAAACGGAGCCTTGATCTGGGGTGTCTTGCTGATCGTGTTCGGCATCGGCTTTCTGATGCAGAGCTTGAATCTGTTCCAGGGCATGGGGGAGCTCTTGTGGGCCGGGTTCCTGGCCTTGGGCGGGGCTATCTTTATCTATGTGCGCACGCAGAACGTCGAGAACTGGTGGGCGTTCATCCCGGGCTTGAGCCTCTTGGGCCTGGCGGCACTCGTCGCCTGGGATGCCATCTTCCGGGGCTCGGATCTAGGCGTGGTGGCGTTCATGGGGGGCATCAGCCTGGGCTTTTGGGCCGTCTACCTGGACCGCCACGAGCACTGGTGGGCCATGATCCCAGGCGGCGTGTTGGCGGCCTTGGCCCTGATGCTGCTCTCGGAGGGGCTCAACATCCCCGTGGATGCCGGCGGGCTGTTCATGCTGCTGATGGGCGTGGCGTTCGCGGTGGTGGCGCTCTTTTCGCCCGCCGACGTCGACACCCGCTGGGCGTTCATCCCAGCCGCGATTCTAGGCCTCATTGGCATCCTGATCATCCTGGCAAGCGCCGAGCTGGCCAAGTATGTGGTGCCGGTCGGGCTGCTGGGCGGGGGCATCTACCTGCTGCTGCGGGGGTACACCCGCGCGGACGCGGACTAGATCCGGCGTTCGGTATCGTTGTCATGAGGGCGCAGCGGGTTCACCAAGGGATCCGCCGCGCCGCTAGCTGGCTAATTGGACGCGCATCACGGCCCGGCGCTCACCCCCGCGGAACGACCGGATACCGCCCTCGCTCCTCCAGCAGGTCGCTCACCCAGGCCACCCGCTCGATCAGCGAGTCGGGCATGACGTTATCGGCCACGCCCAGGATGAACGCGTCGCCGGGCGCCACCACGTCCAGCACGTGATGCACCTCGGCGCGGAACTCGTCCTCGGGCACGCTAGGCGACAAGAGCAGCGAGGGCAACCCGCCCCAGATGATCACCCGCGTGCCCCAGGTCTCGCGAGCTTGCTTGAGGGTAAAGGGCACCATGGGCGCCGTCACAAAGCACTCGACCATGTCATAGCCGGCCTGCTCGATCAGCGTTGCTATGCGCGAGGTGTCATTATCCGCGTGCAGCGCCACGGCCTTGCCGGCGGACTGCATCCGGGGGTTGAACGCCTGGTAGTAGGGCAGGATGTAGCGCTCATACATGCGGGGTGGGGTGTAGCTGGAGGAATGATGCACCCCGTGCAGCAGCAAGCGCGCCGGCGACGCCTCTAGCACCGGCCAGAGACGGTCGCGTTCCACCTCGGTCATCACGGCTAGCAGATGCTCCACCTCGCGGCGGTGATCCTGAAGCTGCAGGTAGCCGTCCTCATAGCCGGCGCCGTCCAGCAGGAACCAGTGGAAGGGCGCATCGCCAGCCGACACCATGGGCAGGCCATCCTCGCCGATCTCGGCGTCATAGGCGCGGTAGGCGTCATAGGTGGCGTCCCAGTAGGTGTGCTCCGTGACCCACTCCCACACGGCATAATCGTCGGGGCCCTTGAGCAGGGGCTCCATGACCCGGCCGCCCATGTCCAGCCCGCGCAACGTCTCCGAGCTATGGCTGACCTGACGGACGCTTCCGACGGGCGTGTGATAGCTGAGGACCTCGAGCCCGTCCTCCAGGCGTCGTTCTACGGTGACGCTCTCATAGCGCCGTTGCGCCACCTGGCCGTCGCGAGCGGGCGTGCCGCAACCCAGAGCGCGCTCCACCTCGCGCAGCGAGAGCTCCTCCCACTCTGGTGGCAACGTGCCCGTGGCGCGACGGGCGTTGTACCAGAGTAGCAGCCGTGGCACCCAGGGGACGCGGTCCGGCGCGCGACCGGCAAGAACGGCGAGCAGACGCTGGCGGGTGTGCATGGGTGCTCCTCTAATCGGCTGGGCGCGGCGTTGCCGAGCCTGGCGGCCATCGTACCCGAGGCCACGCATGCTGCCAAGCCGATCTCTACCAAATCTCCACAGCTTCTTGACATGCTCGACTCCCACGCTTAGCATAATGCACACGGTAACGATACCGATGGATGCGATACACGCTTGCGTTCAAGGACGGAGGTAGCCATGCGGAACAGGGTTTGGACGTTGGCGCTGGTGAGTTTCTTGGTGATCGTGGCGGTGGCGCTGTCAGGATGCTGTGGCGTGGCCAGTCGCTTGGCTTCCAGCCGTTCGGGTTCCACTCCCCAGGTCGTCACTGAGGTGGTTGAGCGTGTGGTCACGGCCGTTCCTGAGCCCACGCCGGTGCCCCCTGCGCAGCCGGTAGCCGAGGTGCTGCCGGGCGATTCGGTGCTGCCCTCTATCTATGAGCGCGCCAACCCCGCCGTGGTGAACATCACGACCCTGACCCGCCTGTCACAGCTTTATGGCCGCTACTATCGTCCTAGCCCTAACATGGACCAGGAGGACAGCTTGGTTCCGCAAGGCGAAGGATCGGGATGGGTCTATGATGGCGAGGGCCACATCGTGACCAATAACCACGTGGTGGCCAACGCCGAGCAGGTGCAGGTGACCTTCTGGAACGACGTCACCGCCGTCGCCGAGGTGGTGGGCACCGATCCCGATAGCGACTTGGCCGTCATCCGCGTGGAGGTGGAGGATGAGCAGCTACACCCCCTCGGCCTGGCCGATTCTGACCAGCTCAAAGTAGGCGACCGCGTGGTAGCCATCGGGAACCCGTATGGCCTGGAGGGCACCATGACCAGCGGCATCGTCAGCGCGCTGGGGCGCCTCATGCCGACGTCGTCCTCGGCCTCGGGGGGCTCGTACACCCTGCCCGACATTATCCAGACCGATGCCGCCATCAATCCCGGCAACTCGGGCGGCCCGCTGCTGGATCTCAACGGCAACGTGGTCGGCGTCAATACCGCCATCACGTCGCCAACCGCGGGGTTCACCGGCGTGGGGTTCGCGGTGCCCTCTAGCATCGTCGCTCGCGTCGTCCCAGACCTGATCGCCCAGGGCTACTATGAGCATCCTTATCTGGGCGTGACCACCTTTACGCTGACGCCCACCTACAACCAGGTTGCCGGTCTCCCCACCGACCAGCGCGGCGTGCTGGTGCTAGAAGTCACCCGAGGCGGCCCCGCGGCCCAAGCCGGCCTGCGCCCCTCCAATGAGACCGTCGAGTATATGGGCTCCTCGGTGCCGGCGGGTGGCGATATCATCGTCGCCATCGATGGCCAGAAGGTGGACAAGTTCGACGACCTGATCTCGTACCTGACGCGCAAAGTCGAGGTTGGGCAGCGCATCACACTGACAGTTCTGAGGGACGGCGAGCAGGTGGATGTCGAGGTGACGGTGGGAGCTCGTCCCAGAAGCTAGGTTCCCCCCCAATCTCATTGACGCGCGACGAGGGCGAGCCAGGGTGCGACGAGTGTCCCGGGGCTCGCCCTCGCTCCTATTCGTGACGCTGCCTGGAGGTCCGGTTGAGGGGCGAAGGACCTCAGACTTTGGCGCTGAGGCCGCCAGCTACCAGTTGCGGGCGACCAGCGGCAGGGCCACCCGCGGCTCGATATGCATGGCCAGCCACAACGAACGCTCCACGTCCAGGCGGCCGGCGCCATAGGAGGCGTCGGGGCCGGGGGTGCCCAGGTCGTGGGCGCCAGCCTTTAGCAGGGCTTCGACCAACCCGGGCGACATTCTCAAGCCTGGTGCCAGCAACGGCTCAATGGTGAACAGCAGCGCCACCGCCCCCGCCACGTGGGGCGTGGCCATGGAAGTGCCCTGTAAATGCCGATAGAGATCTCCCCCCCACAGCCACGGCCAAGTGCTGTACACCTGATCGGCTGTATTGCCGCTAGAGTCATCCCCGCCGGGTGCCGCCAGGTCGCAATGATCGCCCACCATACTGTACGGGGCACGCACGTCCGTGGGGCCGGTGGCCGCCACGGCGATGACGTGGTTCATGGCAGCCGGGGCCATCAGATCGGTGACCGAGCAATCCTGGCCTGCAAAGCAGTTCCCCATAGCCGCCACCGAGACGGTGCCCTGCGCATAGGCATAGTCCAGCGCGTCTTGGAGGTACTGGTAATCCTGGGGCCGCGTCGGATTGTAGGCGGCGCCCAGGCTCATATTCAGCACCTGCGCGCCATGATCCACCGCCCATTCGATGCCGTCGGCCACCGCAGACATGGACCCTTGTCCCGTAGCCCCCAGCACCTTGATGGGCATGATCTGCGCGCCCCAAGAGACGCCGGCGATGCCGATGCCGTTGTTGGTCGCCGCCGCCGCGATGCCGGCCACATGGGTGCCGTGGCCGTGGTCGTCGCTAGGGACACTGTCGTCGTTATGAAAGTCATAGCCGCTGACCAGCTTGCTCTGGAGATCGGGATGCGTCAGCGCCACGCCCGTATCTAGCACCGCGATGATCACCGGCCCGCCGGTGGTCACGTCCCAGGCGGCAGGGGCCTTGATGATAGGCAAGTTCCACTGGAACAGGCTGTAGCTGGGGTCGTTGGGGATGGTGTCCAGTGCGTAGACGATCCAGTCTGGGTGAGCATAGGCCACGTCGGGGCGCTCGCGCAGCGCGTCGATGACCTCCATCTCGCGGCCGGCGGCTACCTCCCACACCTCGCCGCCGGTGGCGGGAGAGCGCTGGATGAGTGCAGCATCGAACTGAGCCAGCACGTCGCCAGCCCCCCGCAGCACCGCGTCCCGCTGAAACCGCACCAGGATCCGTCCCGGCACATAGGCCGGCTCGCTGGGGGGCTGTGGCAGATCCACCACCACAGGGCCCTGGGGCGTCTGGGCCACAGCGGCCGGTACGACCAGCAACCACAGGGCCAAGACCACGAGTCCGAGACGGCGTGTTGGCATCGGAACGTCCTCTGCTATTCTCGTGACCGACACCATAGACTCGCCATGATACCGGCGCAAAGGTTTCATGTCAATCTTACGTACACTCGGGCAAGTTGCCGCTTTACCGGTTCGCCTCTGAGGTGCAGACGTGCTATGATGCAGGCGTGTCCCCACGCAAGGAGTAGTGTCGTCCCATGGACACGCGCGAGAAGGAGCCAAGATGAGCCCGGAAAAGTTCTGTGTGAACTGCGGCGCGCCTTTGGAGGATGGGCAGAGGTTCTGTCCCAGTTGCGGCCAGCCCACGGACAGCCTTCCCGAGGACGAGGCGGATGTGACCCCGATCGACGAGGCCTGGGAGGCTGAGTCGGAGGGCCCCCGCGACGACGAGCCCGCACCGCCTCCGCCCCCGCCGCCCAGCGGAGGGCTACGGCCGGTGGCCTCGTCGTCGGCGCACGATGATGGGCCGACGGCCGCCGGCTCGTCCGGCCAGAGGGCTGAGCCCACCAGACCGACGCCATCGCAGCCGGCATCGCCGCCACCACCTCCCTCGCGACCGGCTGCCCCGCCAGCGACGACCGGTGGAGGGGGCAGCGTGCCGCCTCTAGGCGGCCAAGGTGGGCCGGTCGGCAGCACGCCCTCCCGTCCCGCGCGGCCTGCGCGGGCGGCTCAGCCCGTGCGGACGGCTCCGCCCAGCACGGGCGCCGACGAACCCAAAAAGAACAAGACGCTCTACTGGGTGCTGGGATGCGGCTGCCTGGCGGTCCTGCTGGCTGTGGTGATTGTGGTCGTCATCGCACTGCGCGGCGCGGGCCAGCTTGGCAGCCAGATCGAGAGCGCCGTTGGCGAGGCGGGCATCCCCATCGAGCGGGCCGTCACCGTCGAGGCGCGCCCCGAGGGGACCTTGGTGGTGGCAACCGAAGAGGCTGAGGCGACCTCGGCGCCCACCGAGCCCACCTCGGAACCTGCTGGCGCGACGTCAGGCCTCTCCGCTATTGTGGGCGATCTGCTCTATGAGGACGACTTTGGTGATGCCGACAGCGGTTGGGATGTCTTTGCCGGTGATGACCAGACCGTGGGCTACGAGGGCGGCCGCTATGTGATCGTGATCAACGCCACCGACTGGATGTCCTGGGGTAACGCCTACCAATGGTTTGGCGACGGTATCGTGGTCGAGGTGGATGCTACCAAGATTGGTGGTCCCGACGACAACGGCTACGGCATTGTCTTTGGCTACCAGGATGTGGAAAACTTTTACCGGTACGAGATCGCCAGCGACGGCTACTATCGCCTGGGCAAGTACGTGGCTAACGAGTGGATCGAACTGATCCCCTGGATGGAGACCGATCAGGTCAACCCGGGCGAGGACACCAATAGCATCGCCGTGGAGATGGGCGGGGGGACGATCTGGCTGTATGCGAACGGTACCCTGCTGGACTCGGCCGTCGACCGAACCTTTTCCGACGGCGATATCGGCCTAGTGGCCAGCTCGTTCGGGCAGCCTGGCGTTCAGATCGCCTTTGACGACCTGCGCGTCTATGCGCTGCAGAGCGACGGCGGGGCGAGCGCCTCGTCCGGCGGTGAGGTGATCGCCATTGGCGCCCTCTGGGGTTCCTGGTATGGCGTCGACTCGGACGGCATCGCGGGCTACTTTCAGTTCGCCGATGACGGCGGCTTTATCATTGCCGACACCGAGATGGGGTATTGGGGCGATGCCGAGTACCGTCTCGAGGATCAGGATGGCGAGCGTTGGATCATGGTCTATGATGCCTCGAACGATGAATGGCAACCCATCGCCTCAGTCGAGTTCATCGGGTCAGACACCATTCTGCTGACCAACCCTTGGGACGACACCATCGAGATGGAGCGCATCTCTGATGACGAGCTTGACGACGTCCTCGCGGAGCTCGAGTACCAGCCTCTGTTCGGAGACTAGCTAGCGGACGGCGAACGCCTACGCCCCCGACGCCTCGCGGTGTCGGGGGCGTTTCGCGCTTCCCTCCACCCACGCCACCAGATCCGCCACGCTACCCAGCAACGCTAGCGCCGGGTACGCCGCCAGCTCCTCCCTCGGCGTGACGAGATGGGCGGGGGACCCGTCCGGCTGTTATGCGAACGGTACCCTGCTGGACTGGCCGTCGACCGAACCTTTTCCGATGGCGATGTCGGCCTGGTGGCGCTCGTTCGGGCAGCCTGGCGTTCAGATCGCCTTTGACGACCTGCGCGTCTATGCGCTGCAGAGCGACGGCAGGGCGAGCGCCTCGTCGGCGGGGAGGTGATCGCCAGTGATGCCATCTGGGGTTCCTGGTACGGCGTGACTCGGACGGCATCGCGGGCTACTTTCAGTTCGCCGATGATGGCGACTTTATCATTGCCGACGCCGACATGGGGTACTGGAGCGATGCCGAGTACCGTCTCGAGGATCAGGATGGCGAGCGTTGGATCATGGTCTATGATGCCTCGAACGATGAATGGCAACCCATCGCCTCGGTCGAGTTCATCGGGTCGGACACCATTCTGCTGACCAACCCTTGGGGTGACGCCGTAGAGATGGAGCGCATCTCTGATGACGAGCTTGACGACGTCCTCGCGGAGCTCGAGTACCAGCCTCTGTTCGGAGACCAGCTAGCGGACGGCGAACGCCTACGCCCCCGACACCGCGAGGCGTCGGGGGCGTGTGTTATTGTACGCCTCTACCCGCTCCAGGAGGCCATGGGCCCGCGGCTCAGCCCGGCCACGGAGTCGCGAAACGCCTTGGCAACCAGCGCCTCGCCGTTGGGAAAGCGCACCAGCGCTGCACCACCGCCTCCTCGCTCCCCGGGAGATGAGGTCGTCGAGAGCGCCCTGTCTGGCCATCACGGCTCCGCCCCTGGATTGCTGCCGGCGTCTCCGCCGTCTAGTCCCCTCTCACGCAGCGGCCACGGCTCCACGTGGATATAGGCATGGTCCACCTGGCGCAGGGCTTGCACGCGATCGCGCACCTCATGACTAGTGCGGTGCACCTCCTCCAGGCTGGTGGTGCCGTCCATGCGGATGTGGATATCGGCGTATACCTGCGGACCCTGGTGCTCGACAATCACCCGGTCGGTCATGATCACCCCGGGGACCGACCGAACGGCCGTGATGATGGCCTCATGCAGCTCGGGCGATGCAGAGCCACCCAAGAGCTGGTTGGCGGCTTCCTGGATCACTCCCCAGGCGGCGCGTAGGATCCACGCGGCAACGCCCACCGCCGTGATGGCGTCGGCCGGCGCCCAGAGCAGACTGGCAAAGGCTCCGGCTACGGCGGTGCTCGAGGTGACCACGTCGCTCAGGTTGTCCTTGGCCGAGGCGCATAGGGCCGAGCTACCAGCGGCTTGACCCAGCCGGCGTACCCGCAGGTACATGCCAATCTTTATGAGGGCTGAACCCGCCAGCACCACCAGCGGCCAGGCGTCCAGCGTGGGGCGCGAGCCGACCATCAGGCCGCGTATGCCGGTGCGCGCCGCCTGAATGCCGGCGATGGCCATGGCCACACCGATCAGCAGGCTGACGAACGGCTCGGCCCGACGGTGCCCATGCGGGTGACCCGAATCGGGCGGGCGTAACGCAAACCAGAGGCCGATCAACATCAGCAGACTATAGGCTAGGTCCGAGAGCGAGTTGGCTGCGTCGGCATAGATGGCGCTCGAGCCGGTGCGCCAGGCGACGATGGCCTTGGCCGCCGCCAGAAGCAGGTTGCCGGCGAGAGCGATAAGCGCCGCCTGCCGGTAGGCGCGGCGGGTCTCGCTGGGTACGCGATCTGTGTCGACGGACTGGATGATGCTCACTATCACCTCACGGTGCGAAACGTAAGGCGAGTATAGCACACCACCTCGGGGGCGTCACCCGATGCGGCCCCTGGGCGTAGCGCGGCATTGCCCATCGCGCCGCAGCTTGGCGTCCAGGCTGCTCGCGGTATGATCGTGACGGAAGGCTGGCTCAGCTCGCTCCCCCGGCGGCCACATCCACCAGTGGTAGACTGTAGGCGAACTCCCGGCGGCAATCCTTGCCGCCGGCATTGAAACCGCTATGCTGTACCAGGTCCATCTCCAGATGTCCCGGTCGCGACTCGTTCCAGAAAAGGCGCTGGATCGGGATCTCCTGGGCGATCTCGTTCCTGCTCCTAGACGAGCGCCGAGACTCGAGAGACATCGGTTTCCCCACCGCATGACTCCCCCCGTAACATCATCATCTGAGGGGATCACACTCCTCCGGCGACATGTTAGCTGAAAGAGCACACTCCCTTGACGCCCCGCCCCCATGCGCCTATCCTCTCCCTTCGAACACCACCCTCGTTCAGGAGGCCTCATGGAGTACCGCGCCCTCGGCCGCACCGGCGCGCGCGTGAGCGCCATCTCGCTGGGCACCGAATACATCCAAGACGCCGACCAGGCCCGCATGGACGCCGTGATCGGGGCGGCGCTGGAGCATGGCGCCAACTATCTGGACGCCTGGTACGCCGAGCCAACCTTTCGCGATCGCCTGGGGAACGCCCTGCGCGGCCGCCGCGACGAGGTGCTCATCGCTGGACATCTGGGCTCGACCCACCAGAGCGGCCAGTACGTCCGCACTCGCGACGCCGACTTGGCTGAGCGGTTCGTGCTGGATATGCTGGAGCGGCTGGGCACTGATCACCTGGACGTGCTGTTCCTGCACAACTGCGACGAGCAGGACGACCTAGACGCCATCTTGGCGCCGGGCGGCCTGGCCGATCGTGCTTTGGCGCTACAACGCCAAGGGCGGGCGCGCTGGATCGGGTTCAGCGGGCACACGCCGGCCAGCTCCCAACGGGCGGTGGAGACAGGCATCGTTGACGTGCTCATGTTCCCCATCAACCTGACCGGCCACGCCGCGCCGGGCAAGGCCGAGCTGCTGGCCGCCTGCGTCCGCGCCAACGTGGGCCTGGTGGCCATGAAGCCGTTTGCGGGCGGCATGCTGCTCCAGCCCGAGCCCACCATCCAGGCCAACCGGTACGTCTCGGCGCGTGAGGGCGAGCTGACGCGCCGCGAACCGGTGTCGCCCGCCACCTGCCTGGCCTATGCGCTAGCCCACGCCGAGGTCAGCACGGTGGTGCCGGGCTGCGCCACGGTCGAGCAGGTCCACGAGGATCTGGGCTACTGGGGGGCGCCGGCCGCGTCGCGCGACTTTAGCGGTGTGCTGGAGAGCTTTGCGACGTACGCGGAGGGGCACTGCGTCTACTGCAACCACTGCCTTCCCTGCCCTGCCGAGATCGACATTGCCGCCATGAACCGCCTGCTCGATCGGGCGCGCATCCAGGGCGTCGACGACGCGTTGCGCCAGGCCTATGCCGCCATGCCCGCCAACGCCGACGATTGCCTGGCCTGCGCCGATTGCGAGACGCGCTGCCCCTTTGGCGTGGCGGTGGTGGATCGCATGGACGCCGCCCGCGAGCTGTTCGGATAGCAGAGGAGGTACCCATGTCGCCCATCGCCTGTTCCAGCGGCCTCTTTCACCAACTCCCGCTCGAGCCCGCCCTCAAGGGCGTCGCCAAGCTCGGCTTCCGACGGGTGGACCTGCTGGCGGTAGAGGGCTGGAACCACATCAATCCCAGCGAGGCTGCCGATGACGTGGACGCCGTGGATGCCCGCCTGCAGCAGGCCCTGGAGGCAGCCAGCGTAGAGCTGGACGCGTTCAACATGGGCTTTTCCATGGCGCTGCATGAACGACGACCGGCGGCCTGCGAGCAGCGCCAGGCCGAGGCCGCCGCCATGGCCGAGCTGATGACCCGCTACAACCTCACCACCGCCTCATTGGTGCCCGGCCGCCCGGACCCCACCCTGCCCGCCGAGGCTCAGATCGAGCGGGCCGTGGCGTCCCTGCGCGAGATCATGGCGGTGACGCGTCCCTATGGGCTGACCATCGCGCTCGAGTGCCATGTGGATTCGATCATGGAAGACCCCGTCGTGGCGGCCCGCATCCTGGACGAGGTGCCCGGTCTGACGGTAGCCTATGACCCCTCGCACCTGATCATGCAGGGGATTGCGCTCGAGGATACCGGCCCGCTACTGGATCGGGTCGGCCGCGTGCATCTGCGCGATGCCGCGCGTGGTGAGATGCAGGTGCGTTACGGACGGGGCGAGCTCGATCTGGACCGGTTGCTGGCCCTACTGGCGAAGCACGGGTACCGGGGCGGGTATTCGATCGAGGTGCTGGACCCCTGGGGCAGCCGCGCGGCTCGCCGAGACGTCCAAGCGCTGCAGCGGGCCTTGTCCGAGCGCGGCGTGGCCTAGCCCCCCAAACGCCAAGTGAGGCCGCCACGGTTTCCCGGTGACGGCCTCACAAAGATGCAGGACTCAAGTGACCTTTCTGCTCCCCTGATGATCTGCCCCTCAGCGGTTCGGACGTTTCACGATCCGTTCCACCGAAACACGTTTCTTCTGGCTTACGCGGCCGAGCGAGCCGGCTTGGCGCTCACTGCTCTCGGACCTTGGCTCAGCGTGTGTTTCCACACGTCACACGAGCTCTCGACCCTTACCTCAGCTCACGGTTCCTGTCTAGGCTTGCGCCCTCCAGCTCCCCGTCTGCCAGACTCCCCGCTTTTTGGGGTCAGACCCGGAGATCAGTCCAATCTCTCGAGCCCTGCACCAGTATAATAGCACACCGACGAGAGGCTGTCAAGGGTTTTCCAGCCCGAATTCTGCGGGCTTTTCGGCAACAACGCATCTTTCGTGGGCCATGACCATCTGCTACAATAGGAGTGTCCGACCTGGTCGGGTCATGTCGCAAGGATGGCGCTCAGATGCCCCAGACGACCGCCCTGTCGACCAATACCTCCACGGCCCGTGCGAGCGACGGGTCGCCCGCCCGCACGCCCGGCCAGATCACCCTGCAAGAGATCGTCCGCCCCCTGGCCATCGCCGTCATGCTCACCTGCATCGCCATCGCCCTCTCGGCGCTGCTGGCCCGCATCGTACCAGAGTGGCCCGGCCGCTTTTTCGTCGTGCTGGTATTCTTTGTGAGCCTAGAGAGCGTCCAGGCCTATCGCATCCTGGCTCATCGAGACGTGGGCCAGCGCGATCGTCTTCGCTTTCGCGTGGTCGAGTGGGTCACGCTCCTGCTGATCATCCGCTTTGGCGTCTATCTGCACCTGGGCTGGGATCGCCTGCTGGAAGATGCCGCCCTCTGGACCGCCAACGCCCTCGCCATCATCGACTATGGCTTTGTGATGATGGCCATGCTGACGCTGGTGTTCTGGTACATGGCCCTAACGCTGGCACAGGCCATTTGGGAGCTCGAGGTCACGCCGCTGGAGCACATCCCCGACGTCACCGATCCGCGCTACTATTTGCGGGCCACCATGCCGCGGCACGGTCAGACGGATCGGGCCGGTCGGATCTCTATGATCATGGCCATCTATTTGCTCGGGGGCACGTCGCTCTTGATGTTCACCGGCATGGCCCAGTTCGATCTGCAGATGCTCGAGGCGCTGCCGAACGCGCGCCTGGGGTCGTTGGGCGCCAACGCGCTGGTCTATTTCGCCGTGGGGATGCTCCTCTTTAGCCAGGCTCGCTACACGGTCCTGCGGGCCCAGTGGGAGTTGCAGGGCATCGCGGTGCGAGGCCGGATCGGCGAGCGCTGGATGGCCTTGGCGATCCTGTTCCTGCTGATGGTCGCGTTGGGGGCGGTGCTCTTGCCGTCAGGGTACAGCGTGCCGATCTTTGAGGCCGTTAGCGTGGCGGCACGCTGGCTGGCTTGGATCGTGACCCAACTTGTGTTGCTGATCATCTTTGCCGTCGCCGTGGCCATGCGCTGGTTGCTGGATCTCTTCACGGGCCAGCCTGGTCCGCAACCGAGATACCCCACGCTCCAGCCCACGCCGGCCCCTCCCGAGGGCGCCACCGGGCGTGGCACCACCCTCGCCTGGCAGATACTCCGATCGTTGCTGTTCTGGTGGGCGTTGCTGGGCATCGCCGCCTATTCGGTGCTGCACTTTGTGGGAGATCGGCTGCATCTGCTGGCCTGGTTGCGTCGCACCAAGGGGTGGGCCTGGCTGAGCCAGCTGGCCGACAGGATCCGCCGGGCCTGGCGGCGGGCATGGGCACTGGCCGGAGGAGCCGTGCGCCAATGGCGCGAGGCGGCTACCCGGCGGCAGCGGGCCCAACTACCCGCTGTGCGCACCCGCCGGCACATCTCGCTCAAGCGGCTCTCGCCACGCGACCGCGCCCGCTACTATTACCTGGCAGCCCTACGGCAGACCAGCCGCGCGGGGCTGGCCCGTCCGGCGCAGCTCACGCCCAACGAGTACCGAGAGGTGCTGGTCGAGCAGATACCCGAGGCCACGTCCGAGGCCGAGGAGCTGACGGGAATCTTTCACGAGGCGCGTTACTCTAGCCATCCCATCGACGACGAGACGGCGTCCCGGGCGCGGTGGCTCCGCCGGCAGCTGGTACATTGGACCCAGGAAAAGCGCCGGCGCTAGAGCCCGCGGGACGCGACTAGGGCCGATCGACTCCCTGGGAAAAGTGAGCCCTAGGCCCACCATCCGCTCGCAAGCCCGGGGGATACGCGTGATCTCTTTGGCCAGCGCCAGACGGGGGCCTATCATGGTATCAACTTGTCATACCACAAAAGGAACGCCATGGAAATCGCATTTGGCCCCGTTCCCTCACGTCGCCTGGGCCGCAGCCTGGGAATCAACAACGTGCCCCCCAAGCATTGCACCTATGCCTGCGTCTACTGTCAGTTGGGCCGCACGCCCAACCTGCACATCGACCGGCGCACCTTTCAACGCCCGGAGACTATTATCGCCGCGGTGTCAGAGCGACTTGAGGCACTAGAGGCCCAAGGGGAGGCGCCCCCGGATTATGTCACCTTTGTGCCCGACGGCGAGACCACCCTGGACCTCTACCTGGACGAGTCGCTGGCCGGCGTGGGCGCGCTAGGGGTACCCACAGCGGTGATCAGCAACGCCTCGCTGATCGGCGATCCAGCGGTGCGGGAGGCATTGGGGCAAGCTGACTGGGTCTCTCTCAAGGTCGACGCGGTCCATGAAAAGGTCTGGCGGGCCGTCGATCGGCCCCATGGGCGGTTGCGGCTGGATGCCATCCTACACGGCATCGTCGAATTCGCTGCGGGCTATGAGGGCATCCTGGCCACGGAGACGATGCTGGTGCGCGGGCTAAACGATGGCCAGGAAGAGATGGAGGCCGTGGCCGAGCAGCTCGCCGCCATCGGGCCAACCATCGCCTATCTTTCGATCCCCACCCGGCCCCCGGCCGAGTCGTGGGTTTTGCCTCCGGCGGAGGCAGCGCTGAACGCGGCCTTTCAGACGTTGGCGGCGCGGCTCCCCCGGGTCGAGTGGCTGGTCGGCTATGAGGGCAACGCCTTTGCTTCCACCGGCGATACGGCACAGGATCTGATGCAGATCACGGCGGTGCATCCGATGCGCCAAGATGCCGTGCTAGAGTTGCTGGAGCGCAACCAGCAGGCGTGGCAGGTGGTGGAACGACTGGTGGCCTCGGAGCAGCTACTAGAGCTTGGCTATGGGGGCGAGCGATTCTATCTGCGGCCCGTGGCACGGCGCGGCTAGGGCGGGCCGACGCGCTACCTCGATCCCACCGTAGCGGAACGGCCCCTTGGCGGCTTACCTTGCCAAGAGGCCCCCGAATCGGTATGCTCTGGAGTCGTCGGCATCCACACCCACGGTGGGAAACCGCATGGCTCGCCCTTCTTGGTTCGTCGCACTCGTCCGACACGCGGTGCGCACCGCCCCATGGATCGCCAAGGCCACCCAGCTCCCGGTGGTGGGGCCGGTGCTGCGCGCCTTGCTATGCTTTCTCACGCGCCACGACGACGCCATCTACCTACCCAAGGATCGGGTCATCGCGGTGCGAGAGCCCCTACCAGCCAGCGAAAGCCTGGCCCTGCCCTCGCAAATCGTGGAGCACTTTGTGCGAGAGGCCAGCTTTCGCTGGATCATGAACCGATGCCTGTGCCGCCATGCTAATCACTGCGAACAGTACCCCATCGACCTGGGGTGCTTGTTCCTGGGAGAGGCCGCCCGCCAGATCAACCCCAGCCTGGGGCGGCCAGCCACGGTGGAAGAGGCGCTAGCCCACGTAGCACGCGCTCGCGAGCTGGGGCTGGTGCACATGGTCGGCCGCCACACCTTTGATTCGCACTGGCTGGGCGCGCGCCCGGCCGAGCGCCTGATGACCATCTGCTCCTGCTGCCCCTGCTGCTGCGTCATCGGTCAGTTGCAGCATGTGCCGCCCCACGTCCACCATAGCATCGCGCCCATGCCCGGCGTCCACGTGCGCGTAACCGACGCATGCACCGGATGTGGTCGCTGCACGCGGGGAATCTGCTTTACCAACGCCATCGCGATGGTCGATGGGCGCGCGGTGATCGCGGGGTTGTGCGTGGCCTGCGGGCGCTGCGTCGAGATCTGCCCCAACCAAGCGCTGGAGCTTTGCGTGGAGGATAACGCTTATGTCGAGACGACCATCCGCCGCCTGGAGCGTCGGGTTGACGTACACTAGGGGCCTGCCCACCCATCCACGCATCAGAACGCGGAGGCTTCCCCCTCCGCGTTTTCGCACATGGGTTCAGTTGGTCGGCCGGGCATTCAGCCCGACGTCAGCTCTAGCCGCAACTGGGCAATCTGCTCCAGGCGCGGCAGAGACGGCCGCCCCCCACCAGCCCGGCGCTGAGCCGTTCGTCGCCCAGGGGCAGCAACCCTGCGGCAGCCGCCACCCGCAACAGCTCCGCTCGCGCCTGGCCGTCCAGGTCGGGAGCTTGGCCCAAGGCCTAGCTACACCCGCGCTCGGCCTTGGCCTCCTCGTCGCGATCAAGAAACACGGGTAGCGACGAGATCAGCAACGACGGGTTCTCGTCCATAGTGCATCCACCCATCACGGCCTACCCAGCCGCTCGGTAACATTATCTTCTGAGGGATGGATCAGCCTTCGGTAACATGATCATTTGGGTAGACACAAGGGCGATCGGGTAACTCCGTAAAATCACCCACACGATTTGCGCGACATTGCCCATGCGCGAACGGGGCATCGGGCCTATACTGTCTAGTGTAAGAGTCAGACTGATCAGATTCGACGACCCTGAACAGCCTGACGGCTCCACAACGACGTGTGAGCAACTCTCTCTCCTCCTTGGTTAGCGAGCCCGGTGCACCGCATTCGGCGGCGGTGCATCGGGCTCGCTGCGTCTGCCCGGGCGGCAAACCAGAACCGCTACTCCGCGGCCAGGTGGCAGACCATCTCGCTGATGCTCATGCCGCCCGACCGCACGCGAAAGGTGAGCTGTTCGTCCGAGAGGAGCGCCAGGCCGCGGCGGGGGCGGTCGCGTTCGGCGCTCCAGTTGGTGAGCAGATCCATGGCACGCATGGGAGGCTCCTCTATGGGGCGTCTAGCCCCAGATCTCGTCGGTTATCTCTCGGACAGCTCGCACCCATCGCACGATCCGCTCCGGTTCGCCCTGGACGGTCTCGACGTCCTTGAGGGTCACATCGACGATGCAGCCGTTGCGCTGGCAAGCGGTGAGATCCTCCCACAGAATGCCGCGAACGCGGTCCTCGTCCCAGCCGTAGGCGACCATGTCGGCTGGGCTGGGGCGGTAGCTCAGGACGTAGGCATCGCCGATCTGCTCGGCGCAGCGGGCCACATCAGCCGCAGGCGCCACGCCGATGCGGCGCAGGTTCGGGATCTGCCGCAGCAGGTCGATCTTGTGGGTGAGGTCCTCGCAGCAGCCATAGGCGCTGAGACCAAAGGGCGTCATCAGCGGGATCTGGTACTGGAGCATAAACTCGTTCCAGAGGCGGGGCCCCACCGCTGTCAGCTCTTGCGAGGCGCAGTAGGTCCATAGCTGGCGACGGGTCACCGGTCGGCCATCAGCGACGGGATCGGGCAGCTCTAGGGCGTAAGGCATCGCCTGGTTCTGATGATTGGTCAGCGTCCAGTGGCCGGCGTCCTCGGCTTGCTGGTGGGTGCGCAGGATACCATCGCGCATGTGGGCCAGGAGGCGGTGTAGCCAGGCGGGGCGATCGTGCATGTCCCACATGATCTGCTCCAGGCCGCGCAGATAGGCCAGTTGGGTGGAGATGTCGCCATCCCACATGCGGTAGGCAGGGGCGCGGTCCACCACCAGCGGCAGCAGATCGCCGATGGCGTCCTGCACGCGGGCGAGGCGTTGGGCGGTGGCCTCCTCATCGACGCCATGGACGGGCTGGTGCAGGTGGGCCAGATCGGACTCGTCCTTGAGAGGAGGATCCCACACGCCGGCGCCGCCCCCGCCGCGCCCGTGCCACCGCACCGGCAACCCCCAGACGCCCTCTGGCGGCACCACGACCGCCGCACGTACCTCCAGCCAGGGCTCGATGATATAGTCATCGGCGAACTGGGCGCGAAACAAGGCCTGGCGCATGACGCTCTCGTAGGGATGCCAGAAGGGATCGGCGCACTGGAGGCGCGACTCGGGCAGCTCTTCCCAGGCAAACGCGCGCACATAGATGGGCACCCCCACGCGTTGGAGGCTATTGTGGCGACGCCAGAGATCGCGGCGACGGTCCTGAATGGGGTCGGCAGCCAGCTCCGCATAGCAGCTCGCCAACTGGCGTAGAATGGCGACGTCATGGGTGAGTGACATGAACAGGGCTCCCTGTGTGTGATGGATCGAGACGGCAAGGGCTCACATGAGACCAATCTAGGCCAACATTATAGCGCAGAGCGCCAGCTTGGTACCATTGACCCGGCCCCGTTCACAGGCCATAATGGCGGCGTGGCGCGATAGCTGTAGGAGGTGGCCCATGGGCGGCAAGCTGATCGGCGTCCTGACATCGGGCGGTGATTGCCCCGGCTTGAACGCCGCCATTCGGGCGGTGGGCAAGGCGGCGCATTCACGCGGCATCGAGGTCGTGGGGTTCCTGGACGGGTTTCGCGGCTTGGTGGAGAACCGCTACATCCGACTGGACAATGCGCGGCTCTCAGGTATCCTGACGCTGGGCGGCACCATCCTGGGCACCAGCCGAGACAAGCCTCACAAGATGGTCATGGGCTCGGGCGAGGTGATGAACATGCTGCCCGTGGCAGTGGACAACTATGATCGTCTGCACCTCGATGCACTGGTCTGCCTGGGCGGCAACGGCACGCAAAAGAACGCCTACCGCCTGGCCAAGGAGGGGCTGAATATCCTGACGCTCCCCAAGACCATCGACAATGACGTGGCCGGAACCGACGTGACCTTTGGCTTTGATACCGCCATGAGCATCGCCACCGACGCCATCGACCGACTGCATACGACGGCGGATAGCCATCAGCGTACCATGGTGGTCGAGATCATGGGCCACGAGGTGGGCTGGTTGACGCTGGGGGCTGGCCTGGCGGGTGGAGCCGATGTGATCCTGATCCCCGAGATCCCCTATGATGTGGAGCGGGTGGTGGAGCCGATCCTTTCGCGCAGCCGCCGAGGCAAGCGGTTTAGCATCGTGGCCGTGGCCGAGGGCGCCCGCCCCAAGGGCGAGGATGCCGAGCATGGCGATGACGATGATGAGGATCCCGAGGAGGCCTGGCACAGCCACAGTCTGGCGTTGGTGCAGCAGCTAGGAGAGAGGGCCGAGATCGAGGTGCGGTTCACGGCCTTGGGCCATCTGCAGCGCGGGGGCTCGCCGACGGCCTATGATCGCCTGCTGGCCACCAGGCTGGGCACGCGCTGCGCCGAACTGATCGCCGATGACGTCGGCGGGGTGATGGTGGCAGTGCGCGGCGACGACTGTGTGCCCGTTCCGCTCAAAGAGGTGGCCGGCGAGCTGCGCAAGGTGCCCAAGAACCATCCTTGGATCGCTTCGGCGCGAGCGGTGGGGACCAGCTTTGGCGACTGACGGCCGGCTTGGGCTAGGATGACGCGCGCCGGTGCGCGGCGCAATTGATCGGAGATGAGAGAGTCACGAGGAGCGTGCCCATGTCGACCGCCGTAGAGATCGATGGCGCCCGATTCCTAATCAACGGGCAGCCCACGTACGAGGGCGTTACCTGGCAGGGGCGCTCCATGGAAGGCCTGCTCATGAACTCTCGCATGGTGCAGGCCACCTTTGATGACGAGAATCCCTCCACCCGCGAGGTCTGGGCGTATCCGGACACGGGCACGTGGGACCCCGACCGCAACACCGACGAGTTCTGTCGTGCGCTGCCCGCATACCGGCGGCACGGGTTGCTCGCCGTCACCGTCGGCCTGCAGGGCGGTGGCGCTGTGTTCACGGACGAGGTCTATGGCCACTACCTGAACTCGGCCTTTACGCCAGAGGGGGCGCTCAAGCCTGCCTATGCCGCGCGGATGGGCCGCATCCTGGATGCCGCTGACGAGGCCGGCCTGGTGGTGATCGTGAACTATTTCTACTGGCGCCAGGCCACGCGGTTCGCTGGTGACGCCGCCGTCGTGAGGGCGGTCCAGGAGGCTACCCACTGGTTGCTCTCGACCGGTCACCGGAATCTCTTGCTGGATATCATGAACGAGGCTCACGCATGGCAGGGCATCCCAGCCTGCCTGCTGCCCGAGGAAATCCACCGTCTGATCGAGATCGCGCAGCAGGTTACCTGGCAAGGGCGCAGGATCCCCACCGCGGTCAGCACCATCGGCGGGCCAGGGCTGCCGACACCGCGCTGGCAGCGGGCTGAGGATTTCCATCTGCCCCATGGCAACGGCCTGATGGCCGATGAGCTCGCGGCCAAGCTGCGACGGCTCAAGGCGACGGAGGGCTACCGCCGCAGGCCCAAGCCCATCGTCGTGAACGAAGACTCGATCTATGTGGAGAACATGGAGGCGGCGGTCGCGGAGGGATGCTCATGGGGGTTCTACTGCCAGGGATACGGCAGCCACTACCGTGATCGGATGGACTGGACAACTCGCCCCCGTGAACACCGCCATTCTGACCTGAGCGGTTACCAGACGGTGCCCGTCAACTGGGAGATCAACACGCCGATCAAGCGGGCGTTCTTCCAGCGGTTGGCGCAGATGACGCAGGCGCCGGCCCCACGGGAGCCGTGCCGACTGAGCCGCGGGGCGTCCAAGGATCGACAGTTGATTCCTAGCGCCGGGGCAGGTAGGTTGGGCGCGCATACGAGCTTTACCTAGTGAGCACTATTGTCCTTCTGCGGGCGCACGCGGCTTTGCGCTCGACGGCAGGCCCTGCACCGCCTGGGTCGCAGAGCAGAGATCCTCGCCTCGCGTCTAGGTTCACCAGGCCGAATGATCGTTCGACATGGTTGCACCGACACCCGACCAGAAGAGGGCTGTATCCACTTTGCCGATCAGAGGGTGATCTAGCGGCCCATCGTGATGGGTCTGCCCTGTTCTACTCGCGCGCTTGTGACCTCTGGCAGCATGGCTATAATGGCGTCAGTTCCGATAGCGGCGCCGCATATCCGGAGGCGGCCATTGGGGGCTGCCAGCTCAAAGAGGAGAAGGTACCATGACCAAGCTGCTCGAGATCGAAGGTATCGGTGAGGCCTATGCCAACCAGCTCGCCGAGGTGGGCGTCCGTAGCCTGGAGGACTTGCTCGAGAAGGGATCCACGCCTAACGGGCGCAAGGACTTGGCCGAGGCCACGGGCATCAGCGGCAAGCTGATCCTTGAGTGGGTCAACCTGGCAGACCTGTTCCGCATCAAGGGTATCGGCGAAGAGTATTCGGACCTGCTCGAAGAGGCGGGTGTGGATACGGTCGTCGAGCTGGCCCAGCGCAACGCTGAGAACCTCTATGCCAAGCTCCAGGAAGTGAACGCCGAGAAAAAACTGGTGCGCAAGCTCCCGGCGCTATCACAGGTCACCAGTTGGGTGGCGCAGGCCAAGGAGCTGCCGCGGGTGGTCCAGTACTAGGCTCTAGCGCCGACGCGGTTGCCACGCAGGGCCCGCTCGACCCCAAGAGGGTTGGGTGGGCCCTGTTTGCCTATTCCAGCGCAAGCTCCAGGATTCGGTGGGTACCAGCTCGCGTCTTGCCGCGGCGACGGACGTCGGCCTATACTGCATCCGAGGCACAGGACCAGCGTGGGAGCGCCGATGAGTCGTATCGAGGTTCACAATCAAGGCTGTTGGGCTAGCATCGGAGACGGCGACGCGGCCGCGTACGATGCAGCCCGAGAGCCACGCTGCGAGTGGACGAGTCGCACGGCCTTTGAGCCCAACCTGCACGGTTGGCGTCTGCCGAACCACTTCCGCTGGGGGCCCCGGGGGCGTTGGGCCTATGGCTTGTGCGGTGGGCTCTGCTATGCGGCGCTGGACTATTGGGCGCAAGGCCGGCCCGTCCCGACCGATCGCGACCCAGCACGATTGCGCTCTCGCACGCTGGGCTATTTGCGGCGGCGCCAGGCGGCCAGCATGGCCCCACGACATCTCTGCAAGCTGGCGCGTTGGCTGCTCATGGCGGACGCGACCATCGCGCAAAAGGTGTTCGCAGAGGTGGTGCCGGAGCTGCGGGCAGCGCTGGAGGAGGGCCGGCCCGTGCCGCTGATGCTGGTACGCACGCGAGATCTGAGGCGTCCCTGGAACAACCATCAGGTGGTGGCGCACGGCTGCACTTGTGACGCGGTCACCGGTACGATACGCTTGCAGGTGTACGATCCCAACCACGCGGGCCAGTCTGTGGAGATCACGCTCGAGACCGCTGATGGAGATGGCACGCCACGCCTAGCCCAGTCGACGGGTGAGCCGCTGCGCGGGCTGTTCCCGTTACGCTACCGACCAGCACCTCCTCCCACCATCTGACGGGGCCGGGATCTGGCACAAGGAGGACCACGCCATGAAGCCGTTGGGGTTTGGCTCTATCCGACTAACCTCGGGCGATCTGTTGGAGCGGGCTCGGCGGTCGTTCGTCCGTCTGCAGCAAGCACCCTATCGTCCTAGCGAGGTCTTTCGTCCAGCCGACTATGACTGGCCGGGCGACTATGAGGGCCGCTTGTTGCTGGCGCAGATCCTCCTGGCCCAGGCTTTGGGCGAGGAGCCTGCCAACCTGGCCACCATCCTCGACGCGCTGCCCGACCACCTGAACGAGAGCGGCTACCTGGGGCCGATTCGCGCCGATCACTTGGTGGACGAGCAGCAGATCTCGGGGCACAACTGGTTTCTCAGCGCCTTGGTGGCGCTCTATCGCTGGCGGGGCGAGGCTGAGACCCTTGAGGCCATTCGCCGCGTGGTGATCGGCCTGTTACTGCCGACGGCTGGCGCCTATGCGGCCTATCCCTGCGATCCGGAGCAGCGCGCGGCGATGCCCGAGGGCGCCGCCGCTGGGAGCCGTGTGGACCATCCCATCGGTCGTTGGATACCATCCACCGATGTGGGCTGCGCGTTCATCGCGCTGGACGGGGCCACTGCGGCCTACCAGGTGTTGCCCGAAGGCTCCGACCGCAAAGCGCTGGGCCAGCTCATCGACGAAATGATCGCCGCCTATCGGGCGATCGACGTTCGAGCGCTCTCTTTTCAGACCCACGCCACCCTCTCGGCTCTGCGGGGCGTCCTGCGGCACTATGAGACGACAGGCGATGGGGCGCTGCTTGAGTGTGCTGCCGAGCGTTACGCCACCTACAAGGCGTATGGCATGACCGAGAACTATGCCAACGAAAACTGGTTCGGCCGACCGACCTGGACGGAACCCTGTGCCGTGGTGGACTCTTTCCTGGTGGCGATGGACCTGTGGCGGCATACGGGAGAGGTGGGCTACCTCGACGATGCCCATCACATCTACTGGAACGCCCTGGGCCACGGCCAGCGACCTAACGGGGGCTTTGGGTGCGACACCTGCACCTCGGCAGAGTCCGAAAGTGGTGCGTTCTTGGCGGTTCACAGCCCGGGCGTGTATGAGGCGACCTGGTGCTGCACGATGCGGGGCGGGGCGGGGCTGGCCGAGGCGGTTCGTCAGGCCGCCTGGCAAGACGATGAGGGGGTGACGCTCCCGTTCTACCACCCAGGGGAGTATCGGGCTCGGTTACCACAGGGCACCTTGGCTTGGACGGTGGAATCATCGTACCCCTATAGCGGCGAGGTCACACTCGCTATCAGCGAGGCGCCCGAGGCTGAGGCCGTGGCCCTCAGGCTCTATGTCCCCTCTTGGGCGCCACGGCAGTCTGTGTCATTGGTCGTCAACGGTGAGGCGGCGGTGGTGCGCATGGAGCGAGGGTTGGCGACCATCGTGCAACGGTGGGCGCCGGGCGACAGGGTGGTGATGGGCTACGAGGTGGGGCTGCGTTGGGAGCGGCTGCTGCGGGATCCCTCCCGCTACCCTGATCTGTGCACACTGCGCCACGGTCCGCTGATCCTGGGCATCGAGAACGAGAACGGACCCATTGAGCTGCCCTCCACACCACCGCGCCCCCTGGGCGCGGGCCGCTACCGCATCCCCGCGGGGGGCTATACCCTGGCGCCGATCAACCAGGCCATGTACACAAGCGATGAGGAGGCCTTGGCCAGTCGGGTGCAGATTCTGTTCCGCAGCCAGCAGCCTTGGTGAGGACCGCTGTGGTAACATCGAGCGCGGGAGCGACGAGGCGGATGCCGCTGGGGCGGCTGATCGTCTGCTTGGGCCTGGTCCTGAGCCTGTCTGGAGCCGCCCCGGCTGAGGACGTACGGGGAGCCGTTGCGGCCATTGCCGCGCCCTACCGGTTTGACGCCGTTCGCTGGATGGTTTCGCAGTGGGTCCGGGGTGGGGCCTACGGCGGGCAAGCCTTGGATGAGGCGCCCGCGGCCCTTGTGTGGCGCTATCTGGCGATCACGCGCGAGATCGAGGGGCTGGAGCAGCAACGCGAGCTGGCCATCGCACGCGAGACCGATCGCGTGCCGGCAGAGCTCGACGCGCGCTTGGCGCGGCTACGTGAGAACCAGCGGAGCATGCAGCCAGGCGTAGAACGCACCCTAACCAGCCAGATCCGCTCCGTACTGATCGACCTCGGTATCCGCAGTCCGGCCGACGGGTGGGCCGCGTGGACGCCGTTCTTTCCACCGATCTCGTTCCGCATCGAGAATCCGCCGCACCTACTGGTGGTGTCGCCGCGAGACCGCATCGAGAGCGTCGCGCAGATCACGCTGGTGCAGGATCTCGACTTGGCCACTGCGCTGGATATCGAGAGCGAGGTCGAGGCCCTGGGCTATTCGGCGCTGGTCACAGGCATAGGGGGCTTTGGCGGCACCTATCCCACCTTTGTGGCCGAGAGCAGCTCGCTTCGGTGGATTGTCGAGACCGCTACCGAAGAGTGGTTTCACCAGTACCTTGCCTTTACGCCGGTGGGCAGCCGTTATGTGCTGCACCTGGTGGGCTGGCGGCCCGACTATGAGATCGCGCGCATCAACGAGACCGTCGCGGGGTTCGTGGCCAGCGAGGTGGCTGACCAGGTACTGGATCGGTACTATGGCGGGGAAGCGGTTCCCGCGGTGGAGACGGTCGCAAGCGAGTTCGACTATACACGGTTCATGCGCGAGACCCGCCTGACCGTAGATCGGCTGCTGGCGGACGGCGAGGTCGAGGCGGCCGAGACGTACATGGAGGCGCGACGGCAGGAGCTGGTCGCGCGGGGGTACGCCATCCGCAAGCTGAACCAGGCCTACTTTGCTTTCCACGGCACCTACACCTATGGGCCGGCCGCCGTGGATCCGATCTACGAGGAGATCAAGCTCTTGCGGGCCAAGAGCCCCAGCTTGAGCGCGTTCGTACAGGCCGCTGCCCGGCTGACCAGTCGTGCGCACCTGCGGAGCCTGCTGGAGCTGCCGGCGCCGGAGCAAGCGTCGGTCTGGCCTCGCCCGGGGCCGTCGCTGGGGGCTTGCGCGCGCATCGATCGCCATGGTAGGATGGGGGCGTGAAAGGAGCCAGATGGCTATCTTTGTTCAGCGACCGCGCACCACGCCCGATGAGGTTCTGGGGCTGGCCCGGGTCTATTTCCAGACGTTGGGGCTGCGCATCACCCACCAGGACGCCTACGAGCTGGCGCTGCGCGATGGGCGCGGCTATGTGCGCGTCCAGGCGCTACCTTTGCGCGCCAACCGCCGTCGGGTTGGCCTCACCGTCGATAGCTGCGGCTGGGAGGCCTGGGCACGGCATTTCCTGAACCACACCGACTAGGGGATGGTAGGCGACGGGCTTGCGGGCTCATCCGTATCCTTTGGCGCTGGTGGACGTCCTATCAGTAGAGGCGGGGTGTGCAGCCCGCCGTAGATAGGTATGTCTGTGCGGATGCATGAGGAGGTGCTATGCGGTACAAGGCTATGGCGCTGATGGTGCTGTTGTTGTTCTGCCTAGCGCAACTGGTGGTGCTGGCTGACAAACCTGTCGGCCACGACAAGACGTTCTGCGCGGGCAACTCGCACGTCTGCTTCGAGGACGGCGTCAAGATCAAGGATCCCGAGCGTTTCCCGGGGAACGGCGCTCCCGCTGAGGATCGTGAGCCACCGCGCCAGGGTGAGCACGGGATCATCGGCCAGGCGGGCCGCTCGAACAATGCGTTCATGGAGCTAGTGAGCAAGAACCCCGAGAGCTGGGAGATCCGTCTCGGCGAGGGCTGGGGCAAGCTTCGCTACAGGCTAGAGGCCCCCGAGTTTGCCTACCACTTTACCGGACAATTGTTGACGCCTGGCACCGAGTACGCGTTGATCATCTATGTGGATCCGTGGCCAGGGACGGGCAGCGTGTTGCTTGCTAGCGGCTATGCCGACGAGTATGGCAGCCTGCTGCTGAAAGGCTCCCTAGACCTGGACGCCAGTCTCAGCGATGCCAAGGTCTGGCTGGTGTATGCCGATGACTTTGACGGTGAAAAGCTGACGGGCTGGAATCCCGAGGGCTACCTGTTCGAGTACGACCTGATCTCGTACACCGATACGGACGCCTAGTTGGTCGAACCTTCCGAGGCGTGAGGTCTGAGCCTAGCGCCAGGTGGCAATCTCTCGAGCCGTCGCAATCACTCGCGACGGCTCCTTTTTCCCCCGGATAGCCTGCCCCTAGGCCAAGACGATCAGCGCCACCACGGCCGGCGCGAGGACCGCCCCAAGCGGTCGCGACCAGTCCCAGAGCTGGCGCCCGTTGTCCCCACCGAAGGGAATCAGCCGGCTGAATCCGGCGAATCTCGCCGCGAGGCATGATCGGTTCGTCGGGCATGTGGCGTCGTTCCTCTCGCAGGGGGGCTACTGGCGGGGGAGCAACACCGCAAAGTCGTCGTTGGTGCGCCCCAGCCCCATCGTGGCGTTGTGGCGACAGGTAGCCCGGGCGCGGCCGCCGGTTCGCCCGGGCCAAGGGTGCTGGTCGCCTCGAGCGACAGTCTGTGCTATCATCGGTGTTCGGCGTCCATCGCCGGCATCATGCTGCCATCCAGCCTACCCCATAGGAGCTCGCCATGCCGCGCAAGGCCCTGATCGCCCTCCTGGTAACCGTCGCCGTTTGGGGCTCGACCTACACCATCACGCGAGCCGCACTGGCCGAGATCGGGCCGTTCGCGCTGAGCGTGCTGCGACTGCTCATCGCCTTTGTGGCCTTGTACCCCCTGGCCCACCGTCGCGGCTACCGGCCCGCGATGAGCCTTCAGCCCCGCTACCTGGGCTTTGGTCTGACGGGCATCGCCGCCTATTTTGGCCTACAGAACCTGGCGCTGGGCTATACCTCGGCGGTGAGTGCCGTGCTAATCCAGGGGCTAATCCCGGCCGTCACGGCGGTGGCCGCCGTGCTGCTGCTGGGCGAACGGCTTCGTCCGGTGCAGTGGGGCGGCATCGCGTTGGCGATAGTGGGAACGGCCATCGTCAGCCAGACCGAGGGGCAAGAGGCGGTCGGCGCAAACCCCCTGCTGGGCAACCTACTGATGGTGGCCTGCGTGCTGGTGTGGGCGGCCTATACCATCCAAGGCAAGCGACTGAGCACGCGCGAGCCCGCCGCGGTCAACACGACGGCGTCCATCCTGGCGGGCACGCTGATGCTGACCCCCCTGGCCGCCTGGGAGCTACGCGGCGGCCTGCCAGCCCTCAGCGTGGGCACCTGGCTAGCCATCCTGTATCTGGGGCTGGTGGCCTCGGCGTTGACTCTGTTCCTCTGGAACTATGCCCTAGAGACGGTGCCGGCCTCGCTGGCCACCGCCTACCTCAACCTGATGCCCATCGTCGGGGTGGCCTTTGGCCTGGCCGCCGGCGAGCCGCTGCTCCTGCCCCAGATGCTGGGTGGCGCCTTGACCCTGGCCGGGGTCTGGGTGGCGGATCGATGCGGGCATTCGGATGCACGGCGGCCGGCGACACAGCAGCAAGCTGCGGGCTAGCCGTCGGTCCACTTGAGCGGCCAACCCACTACTCGACGTCGAACTGGGCGATGATGCCGCCTTTGGCGGTCTCGCCCGACGGCCACGTGATGTCCAGCTCTACTCCTGTCTCCAGGTCATACCAGACGACCGCCACCTGGTATCGGCCGGGCGGCAGTTCGAGGGACTCGTCAAGGCGATAGACGTCAGTCACATACTCGCCCGGGAGCCAAGCCGTGGTCGGCCAGGCGCCATCGCCGGGGATGCGGTCCTCCTGGGCCACTATCCGTCCCGTCACATCGGTGATCCGCACCGACACAGTGTAGGAGACGTCCATAGGACGTAACGCGCGCCAGTGCAGGATTAACCGCGGCGATTGATCCGTGACCCGTGATGAGCTCCTGGCGTAATACCCCACCAGCTCGATGGACTGGCCGAAGCGCAGCGACGCGGCCCTGGGAAGCACCGACTCGCGGAACTGGCGTACATAATCGTCGACCGTCACCGTCCCCAGCAGAGCAGGGGACGAACCTGCATCGCCCGGATCCAGAGAGGCTCGCAGGGCATAGCGGCCCGGCGCGATGTCTCGCTCCACCCTGAGGCGAATCTGTTGGCGCAGCACATCGCCAGGCCGCCAGACGCCCGAGCCGGTGGAGCCGGCGACCGGCCCGCTAGCATGGCCGGCCGCGCCTGCCTCGCCCAGGTCAAGCCGCAGCCGATGGTCGCAGGCCTCAGGCTCCACGCACCGCCACCAGAGCGAGAGCTCGATGGTATCGCCCGGGAGAACGTGCTCGGGGACGGGCGAGACGCCCACAAGCTCGATGCCCGGCGCCAAGGCCAGGCCCAGCCGTGTGTGGATAGGCAGAGCGTCCACGTCGCAAGGCTCGGAGGCAGGCAGCACCGTCACCGTGCCGAGGTCGACGTCGTAGCCCAGCCGATGGCCGTCGGCGCTCAAGACGGGAAGCCCCGTCCAACGCTCCGCCGGGTGGACCCGCGCCACGACCTGATAGCGCCCCGGCGGTGTCGCCAGGTCCACCGGCAGCTCATGCACCTGCAGCGAGGTCTCACCGGCCGGCCACTGGGAACTGGGGCGCAAGACCGCCGTCTCGATGTTGTCGTCGCTCAGTAGCGTCTCGGCGTCCATGTCGACCAGCGCCTTGCTGCCCAAACCCCAACGATGGCCCTCTGCGTCCACCAGCCGCAGCGAGGCGTTCAAGTCCACCGGCAACGCTGCCAGAGCCTGCCATCGCACCAACACGCTCAGATTCTGGCCCGGCTCGGCCTGGGCCACCTCCCACTGGTACCCCGTCAACGCCAACACATGGCCAAAGTCGTACTCGGTGATCTCGCCCGGCCAGTGGTCCTCCCGCGTGTACACCTCGATCGGTCGGCTGTCATAGAGGAGCCTACCTACCAGGTGAAAATGGGTCTGGACATACTGCTTCCACTCGGCATAGTCAACCAGGTTCACGAGCTGATGAGCGCCCGGTCCCACATTGAGAAGGACCACCTGGACGTCATAGGCCTCGATCTCCTGGATCAGATCGCGCCCGGTGATCTGGCCACTCTCGGTGGCCCCCTCGGAGAGCCCAGCGCCCAGCGGCGTGGTGCGTCGCCGCGCCGCCACGTTGATGCCGGGATAGTCCGACAGCACATAGTCGCTGGGATCGGTGATCTCGCTCAGGTACGCCGCCCAGCGCGGCGTGTCCTCCTCCCGCCAACGTCCTACCGTGAGGTTGCGCTGATGCTCGGGATAGAGCGCCAACCCTGCCAGGAACAAAAGGGTGCCAACGCCCAACGCCCGCCCCCAGCCGCGGGCGGGGATCCGCTCCGCCAGGCCGTCCAGACCGACGCCACCCAGCGCGGCCAGCGTGGGGATCAGGTAGGTCAGGTGCCGTAGCTGGAGATCCCGAGTCATCCCCATAAAGACCAGGGCGGTGGCCACCTGGCACGCCAACGCCACAGCCAACGCCGGCTTTTTCGCATAGGCCACGGCCAGCCCGGCCACCGCCAACAGAGTGTACACCGGCTGTGTACGCACGGCCTCCCAGTACATGGAGAGCGCCTTGCGGACGACCTCTTTCCACGGCGTGCCGGCACCTTGCCCCAGATGGTGCCCCACCACGGCGCCCAAAAAGCCAGGCTCTAGCGCCGAGTAGACGCCCACCACCCCTGCAACCAGCGCCAAATACCCGACCGCGAACCAGCCCACCCGCCGCAAGGCCTCGCGTCGATCAGGCGAGCGCCACGCCCAGAGGACGGCCCACAGCCCCAGCCCGCCAGCCATCAGCGCGCCGAACAGCTTGGTCATGGTGGCCAAGCCCAACGCCACCCCCGCCAGACACGTCAGCCACGAACGCCGGCGATGATGGCCCAGGGCGTAGAGGGCATAGCCCACCACCCCCCAGAAGAGCATGCCGGCCTCGGGCCGGAAAAAGCGGGCAGCGAAAAAGACTTCATGCTGCGGCAGAAAGAGCAACAGGCTAAAAAACGCCGCCCGCTCGCCGACGATGCGCCGCATGAGCAGGAATCCGACCAGCGCCGTGAGCAGCACCAGCGCCACCATGCTGAGGCGCATCCACAAGACCGAGCCGTCGGTCAGCGCGAAAAGCAGCCCGCCTGGATAGAGAAATCCGGGGAGCTGCGGGGTGAGGAAATCCCGATAGGGCATCTCGCCCTCGGCAATCCGCCAGGCAGCATAGAGGTACCCACCCTCGTCGTCATAGGCCTGGTAGCTCGTGAGGCCCAGGGCATAGCCGATGCCCGCGAGCAGCAACACCAGCAGCAGTGCCACGATGGTTCGTCGACGTGAAGCGTAACCCATGAACGCGAGATCCCCTCCCTTGAGACCATGTTCACCCAGGCCCGGCGTGGTGATAGCCAGACGTGCCGGAAGCGACCCAGGCAGCCCCAGCGCCTTGCCCCCTTTCTTCTACGAGCGGCGCGCGTTTGGTAGTCGGTTCTGCGGGCGGCCGGCCTCTATTGCAGCGGCCAGTGCTCGACGGGTCGCCGCCTTGACAAGCCACCCCCCTTCTGCGAGACTGCGGCCTCGTGTGATCGCCCACGCGCCCCCAGGAGTCCAATGCACCGCGATACCCGCGTCGCCTGGATCCTAGCTGGCTGCACGGCGCTGTCGCTCTTTGGCGATGCGACACTCTATGCCGTGCTACCCTCGCAACACGCCCAGGCCGGTGTGGCACTGGCGTCGGTCGGCTGGCTGCTCTCGGTGAACCGATTGGTGCGCCTGCCGCTCAACCTGCCGGTCGGCTGGCTGACCGATCGGGTCGACCCCAAGCGCCTGTACCTGCTGGGTATCGCGCTGGGGGCCGCTTCCACCGCCGGCTATGGCCTGGTGCGCGGGTTGTGGCCGCTGCTGGCGCTGCGCGCCCTGTGGGGCATCGCCTGGACTTTGATTGCGGTGGCTGGCACTACCTTGCTGCTCAACGTCAGCCACCCCGCCCGACGCGGCCGCCTGATGGGGCTGTACGACTCGTTTGCCTTTCTCGGCGGCGCGGTGGGGCCCATCCTGGGCGGCTACCTGGCGGACACGCGAGGCTTTCCGCTAGCCATGCTGGTGTTGGCTGCCTGCACGGGAGCGGGCCTGCTCCTGGGGATCGCGCTGGTGCCGGCCACGCCACCGGCTCGTGGCGCTCCGCCCCCCCAGCGAGTTGGCTGGACCCGGGTCCGGACCGGGGCAGCGCGCGCCCTGCAAGCTCTGCGCGAGGCCGGACGCCCTCTGGCGGTGATCCTAGCCCTAAACGGAGCGCACCGCTTCTTTTTTGCTGGGGTATTCTACGCGACCTTTGGCCGTTATCTCCTGGAGGCGTTGGGCGAGGAGGTCCGCGTCGGAGCCCTGCTCCTGGGCGTCGCCGGGCTGACGGGCACGCTCTTGTTCGTACGGAACGTGATCACGGCGTTGGTGGGGCCTCTGCTGGGCCACCTGAGCGACCTGCTGCAGAGCCGCGCCCGGGTGTTGATCCTGGGAGAGATTTGCGGTGTGCTGGGCCTAGCCGTCTACGGGCTGAGCGGCCATCCTGCGGCCATCGCTGCCGGCCTTGGGCTGACGGCCGTCGCCTACGGGATCGTTCCCTCGCTGCTGATGGCGTGGGCCGGCGACATCACCGACGCCGCCAACCGCGGACCGGTGGTGGGAGCCTACCAGACCCTAGGCGACCTTGGATCTGGCGTGGCGCCAGCTGTTGTGTACCCGTTGATGGCGTTGATCGGCCTGGCGCCGGTCTACTTGGCCAGCGCCGCCTGTCTGATCGCCACCATCCCGCTGATCGTATGGGCCATGGGATCGAGCGCTCCCGCGCGAGCCTAGGGCGCCCGCTACCACCGTAGACACCCATCAGGCCATCACCTGCTCTCCACACCCCCTTCACGCGTGTCTGCTATACTTTGCCTGTGATCGAGGATTCAATAAGGCGCAAGAGAGTTGGAGGCAGCATCATGAAGAGAATCGGCACTATGATAATCGTTGCGTTGGCATCGTTGGCGGTGCTGGTCACGCCCGTGGCGGCAGACACCTCGTTGCCGTGTCCCATCTGTGACACGGCTGCCACAAGCAGCTATGTGGGGGCCCTAACCGAGAGCGAGGTCGAGGGGCTGCTGCTAGCCCTGAATGACGAGTACCACGCCTGGGCGGTATACGATCAGGTGCTGGTCGATTTCGATGACGTGCGGCCCTTTAGCCGGATCATCAAGTCTGAGGAGCGGCATATCGAGGCCCTGGTCGATCTCTTTGACACCTATGGCCTGTCCGTGCCCGCGAACCCTTGGATCGGCGAGGTGCCCTCCTTCGCTAGTGTTCAGGAAGCTGCACAGGCCGGCGTGGATGCCGAGGTCGCTAACGCGGAGCTGTACGACCAGCTTTTCGCGAGCACCGATCGCGAGGATATTGAGCGAGTCTATACGTCGCTGCAACGAGCGTCGCTAGAGAATCACTTGCCAGCCTTTGAGCGCGCAGCGTCCCGTGAATCGACGACCAGACAGGCTGCCGGTCGCGGCAGGGCACCGATGGCCGCCCGGGGCCGCGCCTCGCAGTAGGCACGACATGTTGCCCGACCGGACAGAGGGGCTGAAACAGCCCCTCTGTTTTCTGTCCCCCTTGACGCCCACCGCCCCTCCCAGCAGAATCAGCTTCAAGACGCATACGGAGGGGAGTCCCCATGGCACATCTGACCTGCTCGAGCTGCGGCGCCGACTATTCGCTGACCGAGCCAGTCTGGCGATGTGCTTGTGGCGGCCTCCTGGATATTGTCCACACGCCCAAGCTCGATCCGGCGGCCCTGGCCCAGCTCCCGCCGACCCTGTGGCGCTACCGCGAGGCCATGGCCCTCGCTCCCAACGCTCAGCCGGTCACCATGGGCGAGGGATTCACGCCGCTGCTCCCGATCCAACTAGAGCGTACGCGCTTTCTGGCCAAGCTGGACCAGCTCTTTCCGACCGGCTCCTTCAAAGACCGCGGGGCCACCGCCCTGGTCACGCAGATGGCGGCTCTGCGGGTGCGCGTCGCGGTAGAGGACTCGTCCGGCAATGCCGGTTGCGCCATCGCGGCGTACGCGGCCCGCGCGGGCATTCGCTGCCACATCTATGTGCCCGCGTCCAACGCGCCGGCCAAGCTGGCCCAGATCGCGGCCTATGGTGCGCGGCTGCATCAGGTGCCGGGCACGCGACAGGATACGGCCGCGGCCGCCCTGGCGGCCGCTGAACACGCCTACTATGCCAGCCATGTGTGGAACCCCTTTTTCTTTGAGGGCACCAAGACCTGGGCGTATGAGGTGTGTGAGCAGATGGGCTGGCGAGCGCCCGACGTCGTGGTGCTGCCCGTGGGGAACGGTTCGCTGCTGCTGGGGGCCGCCATCGGTTTTCGCGAGCTGAACGAGATGGGCCTCATCGGCGAGATGCCTCGCCTGATCGGCGTGCAGGCCGAGGGCTGTGCCCCGCTGGCTGAGGCCTACCGGCAAGGGCTCAGCGAGCCGGCACCAGCGGCCGCCGTCCACACCATGGCCGAGGGCATCGCCATCGCAGTGCCCCGGCGCGGCCGCCAGATCCTGGAGGCCATCCATGCCAGCCGAGGCACCGTGCTCACGGTGACTGACGACGCGTTGGCATCGGTGCAGCATGGCCTGGCGCGTCAGGGCCTCTACATAGAGCCCACCGCGGCAGCGGGGCCAGCGGGCGTGCTGCGCCTGCGGCAGCTCCAGGTGCTGCCCAAGGGCGCCACCGTGGTCACATCGCTAACGGGGCACGGCCTCAAGACGTTGCGCGCCTGAGGGTGGGCACAGCTCTACAGACTTGGCGTTGGCACTGTACAGCCACGGCGGATTGGCTATACTAGGTGGCGGAGGAGCAGGCCGACGGCCTGCACAGGTATGCGACAAGGGAATAGGAGAGAAAGAGATGCGCAAGACACTGCTCGGCATCGTGGCTATCATGTTGATTGCGTCGCTGGGCCTGGCCGGCTGCGACGCGGTAGGTGGCGGCGGCGGCAAGTTCCAGATCGGTTTGGTAACCGACGTGGGTCGTGTGAACGACCGCAGCTTTAACCAGGCGGCCTGGGAAGGCGTCCAACTGGCAGTGGAGAAGCTGGGCGCTGAGGCCAAGTACATCGAGACGACCGATGCCAAGGACTATGAGGACAATATCCGTCAGTTCGCCGAAGAGGGCTATGACGTCATCGTGACGGTCGGCTTTGCCCTCGGCGAGGCCACCACCAAGATGGCGGCCGAGTACCCCGACATCTACTTTATCGGGGTGGACCAGTTCCAGTCGAATCCGATGCCCAATGTGGTGGGCTTGGTCTTTCATGAGGACCAGGCCGGCTATCTGGCCGGCATCCTGGCCGCCAGCCTGAGTGAGACGGGCACCATCGCTGGCGTGTTTGGCACCGACTTGATCCCGGCCGTCAAGGCCTTCAAGGAGGGTTACGAGGCCGGCGCCAAGTCCATTAATCCGGACATCGAGATTCTGTCCACCTACCATCCGGGCGAGATCAGCCAGGCGTTCACCGACCCCGAGTGGGGCGCGGCGACCGCAGCCCAGGCCATCGACCGGGGGGCTGACGTGGTCTTTGCCGCCGGTGGCATGACCGGGAACGGCGCCCTGGAGGAAACGGCCACGCATGACGGGCTCTACTGCATCGGCGTGGATAGCGACCAGTGGGAGACGGTGCCCGGCGCCCGTCCTTGTCTGGTCAGCAGCGCCATGAAGCTGATCACCCCGGCCGTGGCCGAGCTTTGCGAGCTGGCCCAAAAGGGCGATGCGCCGTCGGGCGACTATTACGGGTTGGCCGGCCTGGCCCCCTTCCACGACTTTGAGGACCAGATCCCCCAGGATCTCAAGGACCTGCTCGAAGAGACGGCCAAGGGGCTGGAAGACGGCACCATCAGCACGGGCTATGGCGGCTAGGGCTTGCTAGCGCGAGAGCGATTCACAAGGGGAGGCCCGCGCCTCCCCTTGTGTTTTGCGGGGAGCCTGCATAGAATCGTCTCTGTGCGAACCTGCTCATCTACCGCCACCGGGGAGTGCCTATGCGTACCAAGAGCGCCCTGACCCGATCGGCTCCCTCAGGTCCCTCAATCCTCCGCTCCATCCGGATCCCGGGCCTGGCCATCGTCACCGCCCTGCGAGTAGGGGCGATCATCATGGTGCTCTCGGGCGATAACCCCCTAGCGGCCTACTCGGGCCTGCTGCGCGGCTCGGTCGGAAATGCCTCGGCCATCTCGCAGACCTTGCGCAAAGCCTGCCCCCTGCTCCTCACCGGCCTCTCGGTGGCCTTTGCCTTCAAGGGTGGCCTCTTCAATATCGGCGCGTCGGGCCAGTTCCTGATGGGCACCATCTGCTCGGTGGCCGTCGGTGTCAGCTTTGAGGGGCTCGCGCCGGCCGTCCACATGCCGCTCGCGCTCCTAGCCGGCATGATCGGCGGGGCGCTCTGGGGAGCCATCCCGGGGGCCCTCAAGGTCTGGCGCGGCTCGCACGAGGTCATCACCACCATCATGCTGAACTATGTGGCGTCTCAGTTCGTCGGCTGGACCGTCTATGCCGGCGGGACCCAAGGCCAGCGCCCGGGGCCGCTCTCGGACCCAACTGCCGCCTCCTATGGGATCTCGGAGACGCATGACGTCCTGGTCTCGGCTCGGATCCCCCTGTTCCTTCCCAACCTGCTGGATCGCGTCCATTGGGGCATCTTTATGGCCATTGGCGTTGCCTTGGTGATTTGGTGGGTGCTGAACCGCACCGTGCTCGGATACGAGGTCAAGACGGTGGGCAAGAACCAGGATGCCGCCCGCTACGCCGGCATGCGGGTGAACGGCATCGTGGTGCTGACCATGGCCATCGCCGGGGCCCTGGCTGGACTGGCCGGCGCCATCGAGACCCTGGGGCTGAACTACAAGTTCGCACCCGAGTTCACCGGGAGCGCCGGCTTTGAAGGCATCACCGTGGCGCTGCTGGGCAAGGTGCACCCGTTAGGCGTGGCGCTCTCTGCCCTACTCATCGGCGCGCTGGACGCCGGATCCGCCCGTATGCAGTTCCTCTCGGGCGTGGACGTCCAGATCATCCAGGTGGTGCAAGCGCTGGTGCTGGCCTTTGTGGCCGCGCCCGAGATCATCCGTGGCATCTATCGCCTGCGAGACCTGGGCGAAGGTTCGCCCGAGTTGCAGGCCCGAGTCGTCACCGCAGCAGAGGAGGCATCCGATGCAGGATAGCGCCAGTCCCCGCCTGCAACGGTTCCTGCGCTGGTTCTCGCACGGTAGCGTCATCGCCACGTTGGTCGTCATGGCCGCCGCCGTCATCGTCGAAGTGACGGGCCTGGGCGAAGGCTGGCCGGGGATCTTTTTGGGGCGCGGCGTGCTCAGCTTTGCCTTGCGCGCGGCGGTGCCACTGACGTTGGGTGCACTCTGCGGCCTGCTCTGCGAGCGCTCGGGCATCATCAACATCGGCATCGAGGGGATGATGCTGGCGGGAGCCTTTGGCGCCTTTGCTGCCAAGGTCAACACCGCTAGCCTGCCCCTCTGGCTGAGCCTCACCATCGCGGTGGCGGCCGCGCTGGCCGTCGGCGCAGCCATGGGCTATATCCACGCGCTGCTCAGCATCCGCTTCAAGGTCGACCAGATCATCAGCGGCACGGTGATCATCATCCTGGCCACCGGCCTGACCACCTACTATTTCAACCCAGACTGGGTCAGCATCGGCAAGATGGGTAGCGTGCCGATCCCCCTGCTGAGCGACATTCCCATCCTGGGACCCGTCCTGTTCGACAATGGCGCCATCACCTATGCCACCTTGGCGCTGGTGGCGCTGCTCCAGATCCTGCTCTTCCATACTCGCTGGGGCCTGCGTACCCGGGCCGTGGGCGAGCACCCCCGCGCGGCCGATACCGTGGGCATCCGCGTGAACCGCATGCGTTATGTCAATACCGTCTTGGGCGGCGTGCTGGCGGGCCTGGCGGGGGCGTTCCTGGTGCTGGAGGCTGTAGGTCAGTTCAAAGAGGGCATGACGGCTGGCCGCGGTTTTATCGCGCTGGCGGCCATGATCTTTGGCAACTGGAACCCGGTGGGCGCCTTTGGCGCGTCGCTGCTCTTTGGCTACAGCCAAGCCTTACAGAATGAGCTGCTGCTCGCAGGCATCACCACCATCCCGCGTCACTTTATCAGCATGCTCCCCTACCTCGTTACCATCATCGTGTTGGCCGGTTTCGTCGGGCGTTCGCGGCCACCCGCCGCCGAGGGCGAGGTCTATGAGACGGAGTGAGGCCATGGACCAAATCGCGTCCGACCGCGCACCCATCCTTCAAGCCCGCGGCATCACTAAACGGTTCCCGGGGGTGGTGGCCAACGACCAGGTCGACCTGGACCTGTACCCGGGCGAGATCGTGGCGCTGCTGGGCGAGAACGGCGCCGGCAAGACCACCCTGATGAACGTGATCTATGGGCTGTACCGCGCCGATGAGGGCGAAATCCTGGTGGATGGAGAGCCGGTGGAGCTGGAAAACCCCGGCGACGCCATCGCCCGCGGCATCGGCATGGTGCACCAGCACTTTCAGCTGGTACAGCCCATGACCGTGACCGAGAACTTGATCTTGGGGGCCGAAATCACCGGGCGGCTGGGGCTCCTGGATCTTGACCGCGCCCGACGCCGCGTGCAGCAGCTCTCCGACGAGCACGGCCTGGCGGTGAACCCCGATGCCATCATCGAGGAGCTGCCGGTGGGCGTACAGCAGCGGGTAGAGATCCTCAAGGCTCTCTACCGCGAGGCGCGCATCCTGATCCTGGATGAGCCCACCGCCGTCCTGACGCCGCAAGAGATCCGCGATCTGTTCCGGGTGATGCGCGGCCTGGCAGAGCGCGGGCACGCCATCATCTTTATCACGCACAAGCTGCGTGAGGTGCTGGAAGTGGCGAACCGCATCGTGGTCATGCGGGGCGGCCGCCTGGTCGGACAGGCACTGCCGCAGGAATCCACCCAACAATCGCTGGCATCGATGATGGTGGGCCGCGAGGTGATTCTTCAGGTGCCCAAAGGCGTCGCGCAGCCCGGGCCGGTGGTGCTGAACGTGGACCGACTCCAGGTGGCGGGCGACCGCCCCGCCGGCGCTGGAGGAAGGCATCTGGTGGTGCGTGACGCCAGCCTCCATGTGCGCGCCGGCGAGATTCTGGGCGTCGCCGGCGTGCAGGGCAACGGCCAGACCGAGCTGGTAGAGGCATTGACGGGCCTAACCAAGCCCGTGGGCGGCACGGTGACCATCAGCGGCACCGATGTCACCCAGGCCTCGCCACGAGCGCGCATCATGCTGGGCATGGCCCACATCCCCGAGAACCGGCACCGCTATGGCATGGTGGACGAGGATCCGATCAGGGACAACCTGGTGCTGGACACCTACCACCAACCGCCGTTCTCGCGACGGGGTCTGCGCAATGATGATGCCATCGACGCCAATGCGCGGCGCCTGGTCGAGCAGTTCAGCGTACACACACCCAGCATCGATACGCCCGTGGGATCGCTCTCGGGCGGCAACCAGCAAAAGGTCGTCGTCGCTCGCGAGCTGGGGCGCCCCATCAAGCTGTTGATCGCGGCGCAGCCCACCCGCGGCCTGGATGTCGGGTCCATCGAGTTCATCCACGGGCGCATCGTCGAGCAGCGCGACAGCGGCGTGGCCGTGCTGTTGGTCTCGGCCGAGCTGGACGAGATCCTGTCGCTCTCGGACCGCATCGCCGTCATGTACGAGGGCGAGATCATCGCTACGTTGGACGCTGCCGAGGCCACGCGGGAGCGCGTCGGCCTGCTGATGGCGGGCGTGCGGGAAGAGGCGGTGGTAGTGTGACCATCTTGGGTAGGCAGGAACTGGCCACAGAGACCACCTCCAACTTCAGAGCAACGATACGGCGCTCGACGCCATCGTCTACCTGACCAAGAGCGAATAACTTGTGAACTCGTTCCTGAACACTGCTCGCATCTCGAGATCGACGAGGCGACTGAACACCGTACCGCTGGGGTCTTGGGCTTGGTTACCGCTATTCCTTGCATGCCTCGCTGCGTTTTCCCTCTTGGGCATTCGACAGCACGTGAGCTTCCATACGTATGCCCTCGACATGGGCCAGTTCGATCAAGCCATCTGGAACACAAGTCAACGGCGCCTGATGGTCAACACTCTCAAGCCGCCCAACACTCTGGCGTGGCATTTTTCGCCCGGTCTGGTCCTGATCGCCCCACTCTACTGGGTTTGGGAAGACATTCGAGTATTGATCCTCCTGCAGGCGACTGCGTATGCAGCCTCAGGGCTCCCGTTCTACTTTTATGCTCGAAAACGCTGGGGTACTCTTCCCTCGGTTGGCGTGCTCGCCGCCTACTATGGCTCGGCCACGCTACATCGACTTGCATTAGGAGAGTTCCGGCGCATCTCGCTAGCGGTCCCCGGCATCGCCCTCGCCTGGTACGGTCTCCGCGAGGAGCGCAATGGACCGTTGCTAGCAGGCCTGGGATGGGCGATACTCTTCAAGGAAGACGTGACAGCGCTGGTAATGGCTTTCGGGCTGTACCTGGCGTTGGCCCCGGGACAACGGAAAAAGCTGGGAGGCGCCCTCGTGGTAGCCAGCATCGCATGGCTAGGCCTCGCGCTGGGCGTCGCCATCCCTCACTTCCAAGGCACCTCACCGAGCGAAAGCGCCTACGGACAACTGGGCTACTACCAGGCCCTTGACCACGAGAACACGATGGCAGCCATAACCTCGCTGTTGCGGCAACCATGGCAGATCCTACGAAATGTTGTTCAGATCGATCGGCTCCGTGCTCTCCTTCGCGAACTAGCCTCCCTGGCAATGCTGCCGCTGCTGGCACCAGAGTGGCTGGCCTTGGCTCTACCATCCCTGATGCTCATGTTCGCCACCGATGTGTCAGCAGTCTACTCTCTGCAGGCCTGGTATATGGCAGCAATCTGGCCGGTCTTTTATGGGGCGGCGTTGGTTGGCATCGAACGTCTCGGGCAATGGAAGGGCCCTAGATTGCGAGACTGGGGCATGGTAGCGCTCATCCTGGCCGTATTGGGGGGCTACCTCGCCCATAGTCCTGCACCAGGGGGCGGTCGATATGAGCCGTCGCGCTACAGGGTCGACCCGCGTCACCTTGCCGGCGCCCAAGCTCTGGCCGTCATCGCCGACGATGCCGCCGTTAGCGCACAAACGGGCACGGCGACTCACCTCAGCCATCGCGAGTTGATATGGGAGTATCCGCGAGGACTGGAAAAAGCCGACAATGTTGCACTAGACCTCTATGGCCATACCTACCCCTTGGGAAAAGAGGAGTACGTCGTCACCACGCGCGAACTTCTCATGGATACCAGTTGGTACATTGCTGCGGATGGCGGGGGCTTTATCGTACTGGAGCGGACGTCGGAACGAGGGCCAATGAGGGCCACGAATCAGAGCCTAAGCGGAATGGCCACCCTAGTTGGCTGGGATATATGCGGTGGATCGCCCGAAAGAGTCTTGCAGCCCCTGCATGGAGATACCTTGAGGATCGAGCCGGGTGACCGACTGCGAATCGACTTGTACTGGCGCGCGGACACCTCGATCGCAGCGGACTATTCCGTGTTTGTACATCTGCTGACAGACCAGGATAGGCTCGTAGCCCAACATGATGCGCCACCTGGGTGGTTGGACCTTTGGCCTGACACCTGGGTACCCCCCGGTGCCCCCCAATGTACCAGGGCTTGGACACCAGACCAGACCGTCCGCGATGTGCACTACATCGACGTCCCCATCGATGCCGAGGCAGTCACGGGAAAGATCGTGGTGGGGTGGTACGATAGCGTTACTATGGAACGGCTCGGTGTGGATGGAGGCACTGACCATATCACACTCGTCGAGTTTGAGATCAGCGAAGGGGGTATATCAAGGTAGTCCCAGTGTCACATCAAGACGTGCACGGTAAAAGCAACCAAAGGAGAGAGCCCCATGTTCATCGACATCCACGTGCACACGAGAACGCTCCCCGGCCCCAGCCGCGACGGCAAACAGCCCTATGCTACACCGGCGCAGCTCATCGAGCGGTATGACGCCATCGAGGTCGAGCGGGCGGTGATCCTACCGGGTGTGAGCCCCGAATGCTCGCTTCAGCCGCAATCCAACGAAGAAGTGCTGGCCATTGCGCGGGAGAACGACCGTTTCATCGCCTTCTGCAACGTGGACCCCCGCGCCGTCGCCAATAGCCCCACGGCCGACTTGGGCCCAGTGCTGCGCCACTACAAGGAGCAAGGCGCCAAGGGCCTGGGTGAGATCACCGCCAACCTGCCGTTCCTAGACCCCATGGTGCAGAACCTGTTCCGCCACTGCCAAGAGGTGGGGTTCCCGGTCACGTTCCACATCGCGCCGGCGGTAGGCGGCTATTACGGGCTGTACGATGACCCCGGCCTGCCGCAGCTCGAACTGACGCTGAAACGGTACCCCGACCTGATCTTTTTGGGGCACTCGCAGCCGTTCTGGGCCGAGATGGCCCCGCTGCCCACGGTGGGCGCGCGCGACGGGTACCCCGATACCCCCATCACCAGCGAGGGGGCCATCCCCCGCCTGATGCGGCGCTACCCCAACCTGTGCGGCGACCTATCGGCCAACAGCGGCCGCAACGCCCTGGCCCGCGACAAGGCCTATGCGGCCAAGTTCCTGACCGAGTTCCAGGATCGCCTCTTTTTCGGCACCGACATCTGCGCGCCCGATACACCCACCGGCCTGGTAGACCTGCTACTGGAGCTGCGCGGATCTGGCGCCATCAGCGAGGCCGTCTTCCAAAAGGTGGCCCGCGAGAACGCCATCCGGCTGCTGGGCCTGTAGGCTACTACCACCAACGGGGCTGGCTCTAGCGAGCCAGCCCCGTTTCCCCTGCCTGCGCCACAACCGTGCCGTCAGCCTCCCTGGCGCTCCCGCAGGGCGCGGGCCATGCGGCGAGCCAGGTTCGTCACCGTCTGCAGGCCTACCACGTCCTCGGAGGCCTGCCCTACCACCGCCGCACCCGAGTGGCTAAAGTGGGGACCATCGGAGAGGGCTTGCATATCCTGCTGCAAAAAGAAGGTTTGCATATTCTGCAGCGTCAGCTCCTGGCCGCCGTTGCGGAACCCCCCGCAAGCGATCCCCGCGCCTAGTTTGCCCGACAGTCCGAAATCGCCGCCGGTGCGGAACATGACGCTCCGGTCCATCAACAGCTTCATCTGACCCGAAACCATGCCCATGTACACCGGCGAGGCCAGGATCAGGCCGTCACAGGCGGCCATCTGGTCCAGGATCGGGTCGGCGTCGTCATGATGGACACAGGTGCCATAGCGGCAACGAAAGCAGCCCTCACAGGGATGGATGGTCAGCCCGGCCAGCGACAGATACTGTGTGTCGAACCCATCCTGATCCAACCAAGCCAGGGCGTGCCGCAGGGCGTAGGCCGTGTTCCCGCTCTCGTGCGGGCTGCCGCAGATTCCCAGAACCTTCATCGGCTCGAACCTCCTTGCTGAAGATCGACCGGCCCACAGATAGTATATCTGACGCCGCACGCCATGGGGGTCGCGGGTTATCTCGCCCGGCCGAAACCCCAGCGCCTGGTAAAAGGCCCGCGCCGGCGCACCTAGAGGATCATCCTCACAAAAAGTGACCACCCGTACCTCTTCGCCCGCCGGCACCTGGGCCAAAAAGCCCTGCACCAGGGCACGGCCCACGCCCTGATGACGCGCGGCGGCGGCGACCGCCAGCCAGCCGATCTCGTAGGCCCCATCGGATCCACTCCAGAGCAGGCCGCCCAGCAGCGTCCCCTCAGCTCCATGGACGCAGAGGGCGCGCCCTTGCGCGATGGCATTCCCAACAGCCCGCGCAAAGCCAGGATCGTCGGCCATGGGCGCGCCGAACAGCGGCTCCACTTGGCGCGCCAACTCGCACCAAGCGGGGATGTCGGCCTCTTGGGCCGCGACCACACGAAACATCGGGCACAGGCTCCTTGTCTCTCGCTGCGGAGGCATCACCGGCACAGTATAGCCTCACAGAGCTCGCCCTTGCCAGCAGTTCCACCAGCGTTATACTTGGCTGCGATCGGCTCGCCTAGGCAGAGAGGAGCCCGCCATGTCCGCATCCTATCGCATCGGTCTGGCTGATCCGGCCTCCCCGTCTTTGGCCACCGCTGCGCGCCTGCTCAACGCCGAGATCGTGCGGCACGGCGCGCCACCCCTCCCCACGGAGGGTCCTGCCCCCACCCTCTCGCTAGCGCTGGATCCGACCCTCCCCGCCGAAGGGTATGCCCTGCGCGACGCGCCCGAGGAGGGTCTAGCGCTGGCCGGGGCCGATGCCCGCGGGTTGGTCTACGGCGTGGGGCGGCTCTTGCGCGAAGGAGAGTTCACGGCCCAAGGCTGGACCCCCGGCGCCTGGCGCGGGGCCGACCGGCCGGCGCTGCCGGTACGGGGGATCTATTTCGCCACCCACTTTTACAACTATTACCACGTAGCCCCCATCGAAGAGATCCAACGCTATGTCCAGGAGCTGGCGCTGTGGGGCATCAACGTGGTGGCCGTCTGGTTCGACCTCCACCATTTCCGCGGCCTCGATGATCCCGCCGCCCAGGCCATGTTGGAGCGGCTGCGGGCCATCCTGCAGGCCGCCCGCGACGTGGGGCTGGATACGGCGCTCACCACCATCGCCAACGAGGGCTATGACGACAGCCCGCCGGACCTGCGCGCCGACTGGACCGCTGGTCACAACGGCTATCATCATCCCCCAGGCGGGCACTACCACCGCGAGCTATGCCCCAGCCAGCCGGGCGCCATCGAGCTAGAGCTGCGCTGGGCGGCCGAGCGGCTGGAGGCGTTCTCGGACGTGGGCATCGACTATCTCTGGCTTTGGCCCTATGACCAGGGCGGCTGCACCTGCCCCCAGTGCGCGCCCTGGGGCGCCAACGGCTTTCTCAAGATGGCCGAGCCGCTAGCTCGCCAGTTCAAGGAGCACAACCCCCAAGGCCAAGTGCTGCTCTCTACCTGGTATTTCGACCACTTTATCCAGGGAGAGTGGGAGGCGTTCGACGAGGCGCTGCCGCGACCCTGTCCGTGGGCCGACTATCTCATCGTCGATGACGCCGTGGACCTGTTCCCGCCCTACCCCCGCAGGCACGGCGCGCCTGGCGGCCTGCCCATGGTGGGCTTTCCCGAGATCAGCATGTTCGCCAACTGGCCCTGGGGCGGCTACGGCGCCAACCCCTATCCGGCGCGGCTGCAGCGCTACTGGGACGAGGCCGGATCGCGGCTGGCGGGAGGGTTCCCTTACTCGGAAGGCATCTATGAGGATCTAAACAAGGCCCTCTGCGCCGGGCTCTACTGGCATCCCGGCTCTCCGGTGCAGGACACGCTGCGAGCCTACCTGGCCTACGAGTTCGGCGCCGACCACGCTGACGACCTGGCCACGGCCGTGGCGGCGATGGAGGGCGCCCTGCCGCACCACCTGGATTACCGTTCGGATCCGCCGCGGGTGCACGCGCCCGCCATGCCACAAGCCGCCCTTGCTTGGGAGATCGTCTCCGGCGTGGATACCGCCCTGCCGCCAGCGGTGCGGCAAGGCTGGCGCTGGCGCGTGCTCTATCTCCGGGCGTGGATCGATGCCGAGCTCGCGGAGAGTAACGGCGTGCTCACCGAGGCCTGCTACGCCGCGGCGGAAGAGCTAGCCAGCATCTACCACGCCGGGCGGGCGGGCATCGAGGGATCGGTCTACCCGCCGACGAGGCGGATGGTGGCGAACATGCAACACAAAGAGAACTAGCCCGATGCAACCTATTGCTCTCACGCCAATTGACCTGTTTGACATGCTAGACCTGCCGGCACTGCACTATGGACCTGACGAGTGGGCCCAGTGCTTTGCTGACCTGGCGAGAGACCGCTTCACCATGGTGTGCGTACAGATGTCCGTGCTGCGAGACCGGGCCGCCTATCCCAGCCGCGCCGTGCCTCAGCAGCTCCCCTATGACGCACTGGGCATGGTGTTCGAGCTGGCCGAACGGCACGGCCTGCAGGTGGTCTTGGGCCTGGCCGACGTCACCTATTTTCGGCAGTTCCAGGACAGGGGTGGGCGGTGGGATCCGGAGCAAGATCTGCAGGTGAACCTGCGCGTCGCCCCTGAGCTGAACGCACGCTACGGCGACCATCCGGCCCTGTGGGGCTGGTACATCCCGCACGAAGCCGGCGATCGGATCCATCGGGGCGACGTGATGCGGATTCTCACGCGGCTCCCGCGCTTCCTGAAAGCGATGCGCCCCGATCTGCCGGTGGCCCACGGCCCCTGGTTCACCTCGCGGCTGACGCTGGGCGACGACGCCACCACGCCCGCCCAGTTCGCCGACGAGTGGGACGCGATGTTGAGCGAGATCGAGGGCATCGACGTCTATGCCATTCAGGATGGCACCGCCCCCGACGACGAGATGGACGATTGGTACGCCGCCGCGGCGCCAGTGTTCGCCGCCCACGGCGCAAAGCTCTGGGCCGTCAATGAGGCCTTTCCCCGCACGGAACGCACCGCCGACGTGAATCGCGCCATCACCTGGGAGCGCCTTGCTCGGAGGATGGCCATCACCGAGGCATACGTCGAGCGCCACGCCGTGTTCGACTATCCGCACTATATGAGCCCACGCTCGCCGGTGGCGGGAGCGGCCGAGCTCAACGCGGCCTATCGGCAATGGCTGAGTCAAGCCACCGACGGACCACGCCCGTAGAGGAGTCGCCATGCCAGCAATCATGCGCCAGGGCCAAGTTCACGAGTGGACCTTGTACGCCGCCTCAAGCTACCGCAATCCCTTTGCCGACGTCCTGCTGGATGCCAGCTTGACCGCGCCGGACGGGGCCATCCATCAGATGCCCGCGTTCTACGATGGCGAGGGACGCTGGCGGATCCGGTTCACGCCGCGGCAGCCCGGCCGCTGGACCCTGCGTACGCTGCCACGCCCTCACGACGACGGCCTCTGCCAGGAGATCGTCTTTGACGTGGCCCCAGCAGAGGGCCGCGGCACGCTGCGAGCTACGCCCGGCCGCGCCTGGGGCTTTCACTGGGATGATGGCCAACCTGCATTTCTGCTGGGCGATACGGTTTACAACCTGTTCGGCATGGCCCACTGCGGCCTGGGGGTGGACGCGTTCCTTGACCGCCGCGCCGCGCAAGGCTTCAACCTGCTACGGGTTCGCCTGCCGGTCAGCCCGTTTCATCCGCCCGAGGGGTACTCGAGCTGGCAACACCGTCGCACCTGGCCTTGGGGCGGGAGCGAGCAGTCGCCCCAGTTTGACCGCTTCAACCTGGACTATTTCGCCACCGTGGATCGGGTCGTGCGCCGCGTGGAGGCGCTGGGCCTCGGCCTGGAGATGATCATGGAGGCCTGGGGATTCGAGTTTCCCTTCAATGCGCGCCAGCGCTTTGTCGCCGAGTGGGAAGAGCTGTGGATGCGTTACCTGATCGCCCGCTATGACGCCTACAACTGCGTCTGGTTCTGGACGCCACTGAACGAGTACGAGTACTATCCCGATGGCGATTGGCGCCACAGTCCCGTGGCCGACCGCTGGGCGCTGCGCATCGCCCGCTGGATCAAGCGCACCGCTCCTCACGGCCACATCATATCGGTGCATAACGGCCCCACCACGCCGCCCTTTGCCGAGCGCTTCTGCCAAGACCCGACTGCCATCGACGCCATCATGCTTCAAACCTGGGGCACCACCGGAGCCGACGACGGCTGGCTGGCCGCGGGGATCGAGGATACCGCGGCGCGAGCCCTGGCAGGGTGGCAGGGATCAGCACTGCTGGCCGAATGGGGCTATGAGCGCAATCCGGGCTTTGAGCTGCGCATGCCTGGGCACCGCTACTGCGATGTGGACCACACGCGCCGCGGCGCTTGGCGCGGCCTGTTCAGCGGGTTGGGGATCATCCACGGCTTTGAGAACTCGTGGGGGCCCTGGGGCGTGCTAGATCAGGACCAACCCGGCCTCGCGCAGCTGCTGCTGGCTCACCACTTTGTGACCGAGATCGCGCCCTTTGCCCGGCTCGCTCCGGCGCCAGAGTTGGTCCCGCCCGAGGACGTGGCCACCGGACGCAGGCCCTTGGCCTTGGCCAGCGCCGAACGTGATGTGCTGTGCTACTATCTGCCCGCAGGCGAGACCATCTCGCCACCTGGCAACCTGGGGTCATGGCAGCAGGCTCGCTGGTTCGACCCACGGGAGGGATCGCTGCGAGCCGCCCGCCCCACCGACGCCGGCGGATTTGATGCGCCCCAGAGCGGCCCCGCCGACCGACCGTGGGACTGGGTTTTGCTGCTGGAGCGGTAGGCCGAACCTCAAGACCCACCCTCGGAACAAAACCGCGCTCGATGGTGTACATCGAGCGCGGTTCTTCGGTCTATGCAGTTGTACGGTCCTGACGGCGATCGGATTGCGAGCTTGATCCTGGCGCTAGCCGGGAATCACCCTCAGCGCTCGCCCGCGCCGCCGACGTTGCGAGTTACCAGCGACGCCCGCGGTCACCACCGCGATCGGAGCGCTCGCGAGGCGGGTTCGCCTCGGCAACCTTGAGGTTGCGGCCATCGAGATCCTTGCCGTCCAGCTCGGAAATGGCCGTAGCGGCGTCCGCCTCGTTCTCCATGGTCACAAAGCCAAACCCGCGAGCACGGCCGGTCTCGCGGTCCGTGATTACGGCGGCTTCGGCCACGGGGCCGATGGCCTCAAAGTGACGGCGTAGGCCGTCCTCGGTCGTGTTATAGGACAGATTGCCTACGTACAGTTTCTTACCCATCGATTCTCTTCCTCATTTTCCTGTGGTCAGTTCTCGGCCAGGGCACTCAGACCCACCGGGTCAGCGTGACTGCTGAGGGCGCTAGAAACGCGTCAAGGGTTTCGCTGCATGAGGGTCCTACGTAGCCCAGTCCTCGTAACGAGCTCTCTTGGAAGAGGATCGACGGTCAGGAACCGGTTTTCGTCAGGCCTTCTCAGTGCGCCATGGCCTTCAATGGTAACACATACAATATGGACCCATTTGCTTGTGCCGTCAAATTGGGACAGTAGCTGCAGGCCCGCGGCGAGCCGGTCGACCTAACCGAGCTCATGGGCGCCAGCGGGTGGGCCTTTCGCATCATCGCCTACGAGGAGCTTTGTCCCTCCGCCACCAGCGTGTTCGATTGGGGCACCATCCTGCCCAAGACGGTGCGCCAGGCCATCAGGTAGGTGACCTCATAGCCTTGAGCGAGGAACAGCGCCGCGAGCTGCGCCCCCAGGCCCTGGACGCCATCCGCACCGCCCTGGATGACGGCATCTTGCCCATCGGCTGGGATATCCAGGAGCCACCCGAATGGGGCGTGATCACCGGCTATGACGACGGCGCCGCCCCGCTCCATACCCAGTACGAGGGCCAGCCCAGCACGCTGCCCTATGACCGGCTGGGCAAGCGCGAGATCGCCATCCTCGCGGTAATCATCGAGCGGTTTCTGACGCAGGGCGAGGCGAACGCTACGGCGTCGTGGGCAGACGGCGCCGATGACGGCGGGTGGCCAAGGCGGCCAGCGCGGTGCAGATCGGCACCGTGGCCACCATGCCGCAGCTCGTCACCAGCATCCGCACGATCTCTTCGGAGACCGGCTCGAGGCTGAGAGCATAGAGCGGCGACATGTTCTGGTCGGACATGAGGAGCAGCAGCGGCAAGGCGGCGCCGGCAAAGACCAGCACCAAGGTATTCACCATGGACGCGATATGGTCCTGCCCCACCTGCATGGCCCGCTGATAGAGCTGTTGCCAGGAATACGAGGGATTAGCTCGGTGGAGCTGCTCCACCACGGCCGCCTGCGCCACGGTGATGTCATCCAGCACCCCCAACATGCTGACGATCATCCCTGCCAGCAGCAGGCCGCGCACATCGGCCACCTCCGGGCGCATCACCCGCAGCAGCCCCACCTCCTCGGAGGCGTACCCGCTGAGCTGCGCCACCTCTACCGCGGCCACGGCCATCAGCCCCGTCAGCACTAGCCCGACCAGCGATCCCACCAGGGCCACGGTGGTCTTGCGATTGAATCCGTGCGCCAAATAGTAGCTTACCGGCATGGTCACCGCCGCGCCGAGCAGCGCGCTGGTCACCGGTTCGCGCCCCTCGGCCAGCCGCGGCAGCACCAGCATAAAGATAACCGCGAACGAAAAGGCCATTCCGAGGAGCGCCAGCGCGCCCCGGTCTCGAGCGATCAGCACCACCAGGGCCACCAGTGCGACGGCCAAAAAGCCCAGACGCGGCCAGCGGACATACCCTACCACGTAATAGGACGGCTCTGTGCCCTCGATGATGGTCTCGGTAACATACACCAGGTCGCCGACTTGATAGGGCACCTGCCCGGCATACGTCTCGATATGATGCTCGACCTCCAGTAACTCGTCAGCGCGCGGTCCGGAGCGAACTACCAGCTCGAGATGCTGCACCAGACGCGGATAGCCGAGCACCTCGATCTCCTGCTCGTCGGCCACATAGGCCACCACCGCCACCAACGTCTGGTCGCTGGCGGGCTCGGCCGTATCGGCCACCACGACGGTACCCACCAGCAACAGCGTCAGGATCACCAGCAGCCCACGGATCGTTCGCTTGTGCATGCTCACCACCTCTCCCTGGCGAGGCAGCGCCCCACCCGAGCAAAGAGCGCCAGGCGCGGGCGCCCAGCGCTCTCTCGTTGCCTAACCGACGTGAGCCGCATTAGCCTGCTGGCTCATCCTCCAGCGCCTGTGAACAGGCGCGACACAGTCCCGCGATGGTCAGCTTTTCGGGGATAGCCGTGAAACCGTACATCTCTTGCAGGGCGTTCAAGAACGGGCGCGCCTCGTCCAGCGGCATCCCCTCCACCGCCCCGCAACGCTGGCACACCAGATGGAGATGCGGCCCATGAACGCCCAGCAGCTCATAGCGCCGCTGACCGTCCTCGCCCTCCAGCACGGCCACAAAGCCGAACTGGCTCAAGAGGTCGAGCGTGCGATAGACCGTAGAGATGTCGACGGCGCTGGCGCTGGACTGCACCAAATGGTGGATCTCTTCTGCCGTGGCCAAGCCTTCGATGTCGTGGAGCGCCCGCAACACCAGCTCGCGCTGAGGCGTCAGCCTCAGCCCGGCCTCATGCAACCGCTTGAGAAACTCGGCCTCACAAGCCATGTTGACCTCACCACTGTGCTACGGGCCCCACCTTAGCACAGCAAACGCCCCGCGTCCAATGGAGGACGTGGGGCGCTGAAGGCAAGATATGGGATGGATCAGGACCCGCAAAAGCCTTCCACGGCCGAGGCAAAATCCTGGGTGTTGATCGGCTTGAGCATAAAGGCCATGCGCGGATCGTTGGATAGCAATTGGGTGAGCTCTCCGTCGGGGGGAGCAGCAGAGACCAGAAGGATCCCCAGCTCGGGATAGCGGCTACGCAGACGTCGCGCCAGCGAGGTGCCCAGCTCACCGGGCATGTGCACGTCCGACACCACCGCGCCGAGCGCGCCGTCACGGGCGGTGATGATGGCATCCGCCTCGGCGGCGTTACCGGCGCCCAAGACCTCATACCCAAAACGCTGGAGGATGCGATGGCAGAGCACCCGCATATCCGGATGATCATCGACCACCAAGACCGTACGCCTAACCTGGGTTGCAGTGTCCGTCTCAGCGCTCAAGGATGTATCCACGATGTTGTCCTCCCGACGCTAGCTGTTGCGAAAGTTTGACTAGGTCGCTCACATCGCCTTGGGCGACGCCGCAGCATCGGGGCGCGGATATCGACGGAGCAGACGCCACCGAGAATAGGACAATAAGGCTATACGGTCAAGCGTTTTTATCCCCAAAATGCGTCATATTTGTGCCATCTTTCTGCCATCCGTAGGCCATGCCCGGATGATCCGTTGGCCAAGGCCGAGGGGAACGTTTGGCCCGCTCGCGCCGTCTTCTGTATGATGCACGCTACGCCGTAATGGGAGTGCCAGGCCATGTCCACCGACGCAGACCGGTACGAGACACAGCCCCTGGAGAGGCCGACCCGCCAGCCTGAACCGGCTCCGGCGGGGCGGCGTTATGCCCATCCGCTGGTGGGGTTCGCGGCGGTCTTTTTGGGGCTGGCCATGGGCTTGGCGCTGCTCTATGGGCTGCTCGTCGGCAGCCAACGTCTCTATGCCGACCGCATGTTGCCAAACACCTATGTGCTCGGCATCGACATTTCGGGCCTCACTCTGGAGCAGGCGGCGGCCGCGCTGGGGGACGCTCCGGCCCCGGCGCACCAAGGCATCCTCCTGCTGGATGCGGGCGACCGCGTCTACGAGAGCAGCTGGCATGACGCCGGCTTGCGTTATGACCCCCAAGCCACAGCCCAGACGGCCTTTCGCATCGGCCACGAGCCAGCTGATCTCGATCCACGCCGCTGGATACGCGTCCTTCGCGCGCGCCATGATGTCCCACCCACCTACCGGCTGGATGCCGACCAGGCCCGCCAGATGCTCAACCTGGCTGCGCCAGCGCTGGCCGTGGCGCCAGGCCCTAGCTCGCTGTCCCTGGAGGAAGGCCGCGTCACTGTCCACCCAGGCGCTCCCGGACGCACGCTGGATGTCGAGGCGACCCTGGCCAACCTGGTAACCCAAGCCGGCAGGGGCGACCTCGTCTCGCCCGTCGCCATGGTGTTCACTCCCCAAGAGGCGCCAGCGCTGGATACGGGCCCCATCCAAAGCCAGGTCGACGCGTTGCTGGCCCCGCGGATCGTCGTTGAGAGCTATGACCTGGTGCAGGACCGGTGGTACCAATGGCAACTGGACGCCGAAGAGATGGCGACCTGGATCCGCCTGCGGCGCTCGGAGGATCGGCCGGACGACCCCGCCGCCGTCGAGGCGTTCCTGGCCGAGGAGGCCGTGGCATCCACCGTCGAGCGCTTGTCGCAAGAGCTGCCCAATGGCTATCGCCTCCGCCCATACGAGGCCGTCCCGGCCCTGCTGCAGGCCCACGCGGCCGGCGGCGGCACGGTCACCCTCTACCTGAGCCATGATCCGCGCGAGTACACCGTCCAGGCGGGCGATACGGGCGAAAAGATCGCTGAGCGCCACGGCATGCCGCTATGGACCCTCCAGCAGGCCAACCCCGATACCGACCTGAACATGCTCCGCGTCGGCCAGACGCTGGTGATCCCTTCGCAGGACGTGCTTACCCCGCTGATGCCCGTGGCCCACAAGCGGATCGTCATCAGCGTGAGCCAGCGGCGGCTGCGCGCCTACGAGCATGGCCAGCTCATCTGGGACTGGCTGGTGGCCGTGGGCCGAGATAGCTCGCCCACCCATCCCGGCATCTATCAGGTGCTCGACCGCGAGGAGGAAGCCTACGCCAGCCTGTGGGATCTGCACATGCCCCACTTTATCTCCGTGTACGAAGCCGGGCCCGGCTTTTACAACGGCATCCACGGCCTGCCGCTGCTCTCCTCGGGGTATCGCTTGTGGGAGGGCGCATTGGGCACCGACGCCTCCTACGGCTGCATCGTGCTGGGCTTGGCCGAGGCCGAGCAGCTCTACCACTGGGCCGAGCCCGGCGTGCCGGTGATCATCGAGCCGTAGCCCCCGCCTGATCGTTTCCGATCGTCCTTGCCCTGGCACCACCCCAGCGGGTATACTCGCCCCGTGGCAAGACGTTTCCCGCGGAAGGACGGATCACACCATGCCCAAGACGGCCGTCATTGGCGCCCGCAAGCGCATCGCCCTGGTGGCGCATGACAACAAAAAGCGCGACCTGATCGAATGGGCACGCTACAACCGAGACTTTTTGGCGTCGCACGTCATCTATGCCACTGGCACGACCGGCAAGCTCCTGGAGCTGACGCTGGGGATTGACATCCAGTGCGTGAACTCTGGCCCGCTCGGCGGCGACATGCAGATCGGCGCTCGCATCGCCGATGGCGAGATCGATTTCCTGATCTTTTTCTGGGATCCCCTCGACTCTGTTCCCCACGACCCCGACGTCAAGGCGCTGCTACGCATCGCCCAGGTGTGGAACATCCCCGTGGCCACCAACCGCGCCTCGGCCGACTTTATGGTGTCGTCGCGCCTGATGGACCAGGCCTACGAGCGAATCCTCCCCGACATGGAGGCCTATCTCAATCGACGGATCGAGGAGATCTAGGCGTATGGACGAGCTGCACTCCCAAGCCGAGAGCGACCTAGAGGAGGACTCGCTCCCCCTGCAGGAACAAGAGTTCTCAGAGCTGGTGCGTTATACCGGCGTGGGATACGTGGGCGGCCTGCTCCTGGGCCTGGCACTGGACGCGTTGGGGTTTCAGGCCAGCGGCCTGGGCCAGGCGCTGGGGCCGCTACCCCCTGGCCTGAGACTGACGGTCTGGCCCCTGAGCAAGGCGATCATAGGAGGGCAGTAGGAATGAGACACCTAAAGCACGAGGCCGAGTTCTGTGTCGTAGGCGGGGGCCTCTCCGGCATGGCCGCCGCCATCGCGGCGGCGCGGCACGGCGTCAAGACCGTGCTCATGCAGGATCGGCCCGTCCTGGGCGGCAACGCCTCCTCGGAGGTCCGCATGTGGGTGTGCGGCGCCCGCGGCCGCGACAATCGCGAGACCGGGATCATCGAGGAGATCCTGCTGGAGAACCTGTATCGCAACCCCATGCGCAACTATACCATGTGGGACGCCATCCTCTGGGCCAAGGTGCGCTACCAGGAGAACCTCACGCTGCTGCTGAACTGCTCCTGCAATGACCTGGTGATGGATGGCGACCGGATCCGCTCGGTCAAGGGGTGGCAGGGCACCGCCGAGACCTGGCACACGGTGGAAGCTGCTCTGTTCGCCGACTGCTCGGGCGATAGCGTCCTAGCGCCGCTCTCGGGGGCCGAGTTCCGCGTGGGCCGCGAGGCCAGATCCGAGTTTGACGAGTCGATCGAGCCAGAGCAGGCCGACAAAAAGACCATGGGCATGAGCTGCTTGATCCAAGCGCGAGAGACCGACCGCCCCCAGCAGTTCATCCCCTTTCCGTGGGCCGAGGTCTTCCCAAGCGAGGACAGCCTGCCCCATCGCGACCATCGCCTGCCCCAATCCAATTTCTGGTGGATCGAGCTGGGCGGCGAGCAGGACAGCATTCACGACACCGAAGAGGTCCGGGATGAGCTGCTGCGGGCCGCGTTTGGCATCTGGGATCATATCAAGAACCGCGGCGACCATGGCGCCGATAACTGGGCACTGGAGTGGATCGGGTTCCTGCCCGGCAAGCGCGAGAGCCGCCGCTATGTGGGCGATCACATTCTGACCCAGAACGAGGTGCGAGCCGAGGGGCGCTTTGATGACCTGGTGGCCTATGGCGGCTGGCCGATGGATGACCATCACCCTGGCGGCCTGCGCTGGCAGGGCGAACCAACCATCTTTCATCCGGCGCCGTCGCCCTTTGGCATCCCGTACCGCTGCCTCTATTCGCGCAATATTGCCAACCTCTTCTGCGCCGGCCGAAACATCAGCACCAGCCATGCCGCCCTCAGCTCCACGCGGGTGATGGCCACCTGCGCGTTGCTGGGCCAGGCCGTCGGCACCGCTGCCGCGCTAGCGACCCACCACTCCCTGACTCCACGTGGTGTCTACCAGGAGCGGATCGATGAGCTCAAGCAAACCCTGATGGACGACGACTGCTACCTCCCCTGGAACGTCCGCCAAGTGCCCGCCCTGAGCCGAACGGCCCAGCTCACGGCGACCGACGGCGACCCCGAGCCATTGCGCAACGGCATCGACCGCGCCATCGGCGACGACTATAACGGGTGGGTGGCGCCCAAGGGGGCATCGGTCGAGTATCGCTTTGCCGAGCCGCAGACCGTGCGTCAGATACGCCTGGTGTTCGATAGCCACCTGAACCGCACCGGCCAGAACATGCCCTGCGCCTACCCGCTGCAGGCCGAGCCGGCCAACGTGCCGCCCACCATGGTGCGCGCCTTTCGCCTGGAGGCGGAGGACGATGCAGGCCGCTGGAAGGTCATACATCGCGAGCGTGAGAACTATCAGCGGCTGGTGCGCGTCCCGACCGACCTGACCACGCGCGCCGTGCGGCTGGTACCCGAGGAGACCTGGGGCGACGACGAGGTGCGCCTATTCGCCTGGGATCTGGACGCGTAACGCCCGGCCGGCTACGCGTCCCCAGTTGGCGCCAGACACGCGGGTAAGGTAGCCCATCTCCTGCCCGCGTGTGTCTTTCGGATGCCGGCGCGAGAGCGAGTCAAAAAGCTCCAGCGCATCAAGATGCCAAGAGGGAACAGAAGGTGAGGCGACCATGAGCCTATCCGCTCATGCGGTGCAGAGCAGCCAGAGCTCGTGGCTTACCGAGTTGCAGGAAAAGGCGACGGCCGTCGGGATCGCGGGCCTGTACGCCGCCGGGCTGATGCTCGCCTTTAGCCAGGAGATCCTGGCCCAGAATCCGGTGCGTTTGTGGTTGCCTGTGGCGGCGCTGCTCCTAACGGGTGCGATCACCCTGCTGCTGCGGTGGGCGCCGATGGTCGCTCGGACGCTGCTCATCATCGCGATGGCGGCGCTGACGCTCTGCATCGTCCAACCGGGAGGGTTCGTGGTGGCCGCCCCGTTGCTGGGACTGACGGTTCTGCTGGCCGGGTTGGTTCTCTCCATACGCGGATCGCTGCTGACAGCGCTGCTACTCACGTTCGTGCTCTATGGCCGAACCCCGCTCCTGCCAGCCCTCGGGGTAGCGGAGCGCACGGCCACGTTCATCGCGATCTGGGGCGCGGCCGGCTTGCAGTGGCTGGTGCTACACCACCTCTCATGGACCGTGCACTGGGCCTGGAGCGGCTATAACGAGAGCCGTGCCGCCCTGGAGCGCGCGCGTGACCTCCAGGTGCAGCTCTTTGAGACCATGGAGGACCTCTCGGGCGCCAATGCTCAGCTCACCCGGCTGAACCAGCTTGCCAACAACCTGCGGCAGGTGGCCGAGGACGAGCGCCAGGCCAAACAGCAGTTTGTGGCCAACGTGAGCCACGAGCTACGCACGCCGCTGAACATGATCATCGGGTTCTGTGAGATGATCACCCAGTCTCCGCAAATGTACGGCGAGGATATCCCGCCCAAGCTGCTGGCCGATCTCGCCGTCGTCTTAAGAAACGGGCAGCACCTCTCAGAGCTGATCAACGATGTCCTGGATCTGAGCCAGGTGGATGCCGGCATGATGGCGCTCTCCAAAGAGCGCTGCTCGCTGGCCGAGATCGTGAACTCGGCCGTGCTAGCCGTGCAGCCGCTATTCCGCTCCAAGCAGCTCTCACTGGACGTCGAGATGCCGTCGGACCTGCCCATGCTACACTGCGATCGCACCCGCATCCGCGAGGTCATCCTCAATGTGCTCAGCAACGCCGGTCGCTACACCGAGCAGGGAGGCTGCCGAATCAGCGTCAGGCGGCAGGGTGGCGATCTGGCCATCAGCGTGTCTGACACCGGCCCGGGCATCGCCCCAGAGGCGCAAAAGCGGATCTTTCAGCCGTTCGAGCAGATCGACGGCACGTTGCGACGACGCTACGGGGGCACCGGCCTGGGGCTGTCGATTAGCAAGAGCTTTGTCGAGCTGCATGGCGGGCGCATGAGCCTAGAGAGCGCGCCCGGACGCGGCACCACCATCCATATCGTGCTGCCCATCGAGACACCCACCGCCGTTGACCCCGGTGCACTGCGCTGGTTCAACCCCCACCGCCCCTACGAGCAGCGAACGCGTCCGACGCGCTTTCGCCCCGAGGCCGTCCGCGCACGTCTGGTAGTGGTGGAACAGGGTAACGCCATGAGCCGACTGCTGGACCGCTATGTGGATCAGGTCGAGATTGTGACCGCCAGGTCTCTGGCCGAGGCCCGCGAGGAGGTCATGCAGAATCCAGCGCAGGCCATCCTGATCAACGATCTCGATGTGGGGTCGGCGCTGAACAATCTGGGCGCTGAGGCGCCGCTCCCGCCCGATATCCCCATCATGGTGTGTGGCATTCCGGCCACCGAGGACGCGTCCAGCCTGCCCGGGGTCAGCGCCTATCTGCTCAAGCCGGTATCCCGCGCCCGCATGCTACAGGCCTTGGATGCGTTGCCCGGCCCCATCGAGAGCCTGCTGCTCATCGACGACGAGCCCGACGCGCTGCACCTCTTCCGCAGGATGCTCTCCAGCGCCGAGCGAGGCTACCGGGTGATGCGCGCCAGTAGCGGTGTGCGCGGGCTGCAGCTTCTAGCCTCCCAACACCCGGACGTCGTGCTGCTGGACCTGGCCATGCCGGACATGGACGGCTATGGCTTTTTGCAGGCCAAGAACCAAGATCCCACCCTGCGGGACATTCCCGTGATTCTCGTCTCGGCCCGCGATCCGTTGGGGCACCCGTTGGTGAGCAACGCCCTGGCGGTAACCACCGATCGAGGCCTTTCGGTGCGCCGCCTGCTGGCGGCCATTGGCGCGCTAATCGAGGTGCTATCGCCTACGGCAGCACGCGAGCCAGAGCCGCCAGTAGCTCCTGGCGGCTAACCGGCTTGCGAACAAAGGCGGCGGCCCCCAGGGCAAGGGCAAGCTCCTCTTGGGGCAGGATGGTGCAAACCAGCACGGGGATCTCGCGGGTGGCGGGGTGCTCGCGCAAGCGGCCCAGCAGCTCCCAACCGTCGGTGCCGGGCAGCATCACATCCAGGACGATGGCGTCGGGACGGGCCTCCGCGGCCATCTCCAGGATGCGTTCGGGCTCGCGCAGCGGCAGCGACCGATAGTGCGTGTCCTGCAAGTACCGCTCAAAAAGCGTTAGGGCGTCGGCGTTGTCATCCACGAACAGGATCTGCGCCTCGCGGGCCTGGGCCAGCGTCACGCGAGCGTAGAGGCGCTCGTCAGGCTCCCCTCCGCAGAGGCGCACGGTGAGCTTGGCCCCAAAGGCATCGGCCAGTTGGCGCGCCATGGCCAGGCTCTCCTCCACTGCTGGCAGGGGCTGATCGGCCTCCCCCGCAGCCGGGGCAATGGCCCGGACGATGAGCGCCATCCCCCCGTCGGTGGCCTGGGCCGAAAGCTGTACCACCCCCGCAGGCGCCGAACGCACCGCTGCCGTGAGCAGGTTGATCAGCGCCTGCCGCAAGACCGCCACCTGACCCACAACGGGGGGGAGTCCCTCCCGCAGGTGGCAGGCCAGCCGCACCTCGGCCTCGTCAGCCAGCGGCCCCACCGTCCGCACCACGCTCCGCACCAGCTCTTGAGGCGAGCTGGCCCCCCGCGGAAAGCTTTGACGAAGCCAAGCCAGCTCCTGCTCGCGGTCTTGGGGTGCCTGCTCTACACCGTCGTGATCCAGTGCCGGCTCGCCGTGCGAGACAGATCGTTCACCCAGACGATACTCATGCCACAAAGCGTCCGCCAGGCAGGCTATCGCCGCCTGCTCATAGCGTCGGAGCTGTCGCACGCTCACGCCCAGATCGTCGGCCACCTCGGTCTGGGTCGATTGCTCCACAAAGCGATAGGTCAGCACGTAATAGTTGCGCCACGCCACCGCGTGGGGGGGCACATCGGGGGAGGGCTGGAGATCGGCGACGGCGCGGACCAGGCGGTCGGTCAGCGTCCCGACATCGGCGCCATTGCCGAGGAGCCTGAGGAGCAGGCTCTGACGCAGGCCGCCAGGGTCATAGAGATGCGACAGCGCCTCGCGCAGCGCCTCGACAAACTCGGGCTGTGCCTCCTGGCGAAAAGCCTGATCCATGTCTGGTGGTTGTCCTCTGAATGTCCCAATTGGCCCCCGAACGTGCGATATCCCTGTTATACTAGGAGACAGCGATGGATGCAACCATAGGCCCTGAGGGGCAGGAGGTGCGCCTGCAAGCAACGCACGTGAACGCACGGGTCGTCGGAAGAGATGGTTAACTTGGCGAGGAGAACAAAATGTCTGCGAAACTCACACGTCGTGCCTTTGTAAAGTCAGCCGCGATTACCACCGGCATGGTAGCGCTGGCCGCGTGCGCGCCCGCCGCCACTGCTGTGCCGGAAGCGCCCGAGGAAAAGGCTGCTGAGCCCACCAGCGCGCCGGCGCAAGCGACCGCGGCCCCCGAGGAAAAGGCCGCCGAGCCCACGTCGGCGCCAGCGGCCACCGAGTGCCAGATGGACTGGAACCCCACGTTCCCCGAGACGCCCAAGGTCTACGATCCGCCGGTGGAGATCGCGGTTATCTGGGAGCCGGGCGCCGAGTATCCCGAGGGGTATGACCGCTTCAATAACCCGATGTACAACCGCACCCTCGAGCACACCCACATCAAGTACACCATGCACTGGGAGGGCTATGGCGAGACAGCCACCTCCAAGTTCGCGGCGGACATGGCCGCCGGCACACTGGCCGACCAGTTCAACACAGGTGGCATCACGCTCGAGCAGTTGATCGACGAGGACATGATCGAGGATATCTCGGCCATCTGGGAAGCGACCGCTTCGCCGCTGGTCAAAGAGAAAAAGATGTACCCAGACTTCAAGTGGTGGAAGCCCGCCATGCGCGACGGCAAGCTGTACGGCATCCTCTTTACCTGGGGACCATACAACGTCGACAACATATGCTACATCCGGCAGGACTGGCTGGATGAGTTGGCACGGAAGCTCCCCACCACCGTGGAGGGCTGGGGCGAGACTGCCCGCGCTTTCCGTGATGCCGGCCTGTGCCAGTTCGGCATCGGCGCCTGCAAGAACCTGGTCACCTGGCACACGAGCCTGGACATCCGATTCGGCGCCTTTGGCGTCATGCCCTGGACGTTGGGTGTCTACGGGCGCCGAGGCGCTGCATCACGACACCATCTCCCCTGCCGTCAAGGACGCGCTGGCCGTCATCCGCGGCTGGTACGAAGAGGGCCTTCAACCTTCGATTTCTACACCTTGGCGTGAGGGCGATGCCCACGCCGATGTCTCGCGCTCGCGTCGGCATTCCTCGGTTCCCCGCCCTGGTGGAACGGCGGCGCCCAGGGCAAGCTGGAGGAAGAGAACTACGGCTGGCGCTTTCATGCCGTTTCCGACTATCCCAAGGGCCCCAACGGGCTGCGCGGCCGCGCCGGATCCGGCGAGGTGCAGAACCTGGTGTGCTTCCCGCAAGGGCCTGGATCCCACCGCCATCGAGGCGGCCATCAACAACCTGAACTGGCACATGGAGATGCATGTCAACTGGCTCCAGTACCAGCAGTACGGCGAGCATCGCAACAGCCACGCCTTTGCCGAGGGGTTCGAGTGGGAGTGGGACGAGAACCGTGAGCGAAGAACGGCCCCATCCCCAGCAACATCGCCGGCACCTACAGCTACATGAACGCCATCGACTTTGGCTTCCCGTATGGGATCTACCCGTCCTACCAGTACGATGTCTACGCGGATATGGCCCCCTGGTTTGAGCAGGATCCGGCCAGCCTGGACAAGGCCCAGCGCTATATCATCAACAAGCCCGGCATGGACAAAGAGGTGCAGTACTATTCCTTTGTCTACGAGACGCTGGACGTGGCCATCCCCAACGAGGCTCTTGGCATCGCCACCGATCGCATGAAGGAGCTCCTCCCCGACCTGGGCACCCTCGAATCCGAGGTGCTGCTGAACATCGTCCTCGGCAACGAGGACTTCTGGATCGTTTGACGAGTTCGGTGGGGAAGAGGAACAGCCAAGGCGGCGATGAAGTCACCGAAGATGTGAACGCCTGGTACCGCGAAACGTACGGCTAGGCGGCTGTAGCGAACCCCAAAAGCGGGCTGAACCGCCACAAGCCTCAGCCCGCTTTTGGTTATCTATGCGGAAAGGAGACGCCATGGGCGATAGCGCCATAATCACCGCACCACAAGCTCTAGACAAGCCGGCGGCCCCCAAGGGAGCCTACAAGGAGCCGCGCATCCCTTTCTCAAGGGTCATCAAGCAGCACTGGTTGCTTTGGCGTAATGCTCCTTCCAGCAATAGTGCTGCTGGCCCTGTTCCACTATTACCCGCTCTGGGGTATCGGCATTGCCTTTGTGGACTTTTCGCCAGCCAAGGGCCTGCTCGATCCACCGTGGGTTGGGCTGGGCAACTTTCAGCGCTTTTTTGGCAGCCGTAACGCGATCAATATCCTGCGCAACACGGTGGTTATCGCCGTCGGCAAAATCGTCCTCGGCCAGATCTCTGCCGTCGTCTTTGCACTGGCTCTGAATGAGGTGCGGTCTCAGCTGTTCAAGCGAGGCGTGCAGACCATCACCACCCTGCCCAACTTTCTCTCGTGGGTCATCATCGGCGGCATCATGGTGACGTTCCTATCCACCACGGGTCCGATCAACAATGTGGTGCAGGCCCTCGGTGGAAAGCCAGTCCGCTTCTTGGGCGATGCCTCGGTCTTTCCCTGGACGTTGATCGTCTCCGATACGTGGAAAGGCTTTGGGTTTGGGGCCATCATCTACCTGGCGGCGTTGACGGCCATCAACCCCGAGCTGTACGAGGCCGCCACGGTGGACGGCGCCAATCTGCTGGGCAGCGCCTGTTGAACATCACACTCCCTGGAATCGCGCCAACCATCGCGCTGATGGCCTGCCTCAGCCTGGGCAGCATCCTCAACGCGGGCTTTGAGCAGGTTCTGGTGCTCTACAACCCGGTCGTCTACAAGACGGGCGACATCATCGACACCTATGTCTATCGGGTTGGTCTGATCGAGACGGACTATTCCCCACGCATGTTGGTCTCTTCAAGTCATTCATCGGCTTTTTCCTGATCATGCTGTCGTACTGGCTGGCCGACCGGTTCGCGAACTATCGCATCTTTTAGCAAAGGAGTCCTCCTCCTATGGCCATGGTCGAAGAACGCGGCGTAGCCGATCGGATTGTCGACATCGTGCTCTATGCCGTCCTAACTTTTCTGGCTCTCGCGTGCTTGCTGCCATTCCTGAACGTCATCGCCATCTCGTTAAGCGGGTTCACAGCGGTATCCGCCAAGGCAGTTTGGTTCTGGCCTATTGATTTTAATCTCGATAACTATGGCTATATTCTCGCAGATGATGTTTTAACTACCCAATTTGGGATCTCGGTCCCGCGAGTGGCGGCCGGGTCAGCCTCAGCCTGTTCGTCATGGTGGTTACGGCTCACTCCCTCTCGCGCGACAACATCTATATGCCCGGGCGCACAGTCTTCAAGGGGCTGATGCTCTTTGGCATGATGTTTAGCGGCGGCCTGATCCCCTACTTTTTGTCATTGGACAATTTGGGCTCTTGAACAAGTTCGCCGTGCTGGTACCGCCGGCGCTGAACATCTTAACACCATCCTGATCATCAACTTTTCCGAGGCATCCCCCCCGAGCTGTACGAGTCGGCCGTGCTGGATGGCGCCAACCATCTGCAGGTGCTATTTCGCATCTTTTTGCCGATCTCGACGCCGGTGCTCGCCACGGTGACCCTGTTCTCGTCGGTCGGACACTGGAACTCGTGGTTCGACGGCCTGATCTATCTCAAGGACTCGTCCCAGTGGCCGCTTCAGAGCTATCTGTATACGCGCGTCACCACGCGCATGCTCCAGTGGAACGTTTCGGGAGGGGCCGACCGCGCCGGCGCAACCTTCCAGCAAGCGACGCCAGAGGGTTTGCAGGCCGCGATGATCATCATCGCGACCATTCCGATCATCCTGGTGTACCCAGCCCTCCAGCGCTACTTTGTCACCGGGCTGACGCTGGGCGCCGTCAAGCAATAGTCTCGCAGAGCACGCTGCCACGCCCACCGGCCCCGTGCCGGTGTCTGCCACTGGCAGCGTTGCTATGCGCCAGGGAGATAAGAGACGAGCCGTGAGAAGGGGCACATTCCTGCTCGGCCTGGGGGCGGCGGCTCTGGCGGGCGCCTGCTCGCCGGCCCGTCGCGTCCTCGAAAGCCCGAATCCAAGGAGATCTATCATGCTCAGGTTGCACATCGCACCCAACGGAGACGATAGCTGGTCCGGCAGCCGGCCCGAGCCCAACGCCAGAGGGAGCGACGGCCCCCTGGCGACGTTGGCGGGCGCGCGAGACCGACTGCGAGCATTGCGGGCCGCCCAACAGCTGCCCGCCGGTGGCGCCGAGATAGTCCTGGCCCCGGGCGACTATAGGCTGGACGAGTCGTTCGCGCTCACGGCGGAGGACGGCGGGACTGCCGATGCCCCCATCATCTACCGCGGCGCCCATGATTCTGGCCGCGTGCGCATCCTGGGCGGTAGGCCGCTGCGCCACTGGCGTCCCGTCAGCGACCCAGCCGTGCTCCAGCGCCTCGACCCCAGCGTGCGCGCGCGCGTTATGGAGGCCGACCTGGGCGAGGCGGGCATCGACGAGCCCGCGCCCCTCTCGTCCCGTGGGTTTCAGCGCCCCACCCGGCCGGCCCATCTGGAGCTATGTGTCGATGGCGAGCTCATGGCCCTGCCTCGTTACCCCGCCCAGGGTTGGCTCACCATCACCGGCCTGCCCGAGCAGATGCCCCGGGAGGACGGCCACGGCGGCACCCTAGGCCTCAAGCACAAGGGCTTTCTCTTTGACGATCCCACCCCGGCGACCTGGGCACCCAGCGACGACATCTGGGCCTATGGCTACTGGGACTGGGATTGGTCGGGGACGTACGAGCGCGTGGACGTGCTGGACCCGGATCAGGGCCTAGTGGTCACCGCGCCGCCCTACTGCTGGAGCGGGTTCCACGTGGGCCAGCGCTTTGCATTTCTCAACGTGCTGGAGGCCCTGACCGAGCCCGGCAGCTACTATGTGGATCGCCAGCGCGGACGCATCTACCTGCTGCCGCCCGAGGACGCTCCGCTGGCGGACGTGTGGGCTTCCACCCTGGGCGACCCGATGATCACGCTGGAGGACGTCTCCCACGTCGCCTTTCAGGGCCTCACGTTGGAGGTCACCCGAGGGGACGCAGTCGTCATCCAGGGCGGCGCCAACTGCCGCATCGAGCGCTGCACCTTGCGCGGCATGGGCAACCGTGGCGTCGTCCTGACCGGCGGCGAGGGGCATACCGTCACCGCTTGCGAGATGTCGCAGATGGGCGATGGAGCTATCGAGATCCGCGCCGGTGAGCGAGAGAGCCTCACACCCTGCAACCATACCGTCACCCACTGCCACATCCACCACTTTTCCCGGTGGGTTCGCTGCTACACGCCAGCGGTCCAAATTTGGGGTGTTGGCGCTACGGTATCTCACAACCACCTCCACGATGCGCCGCACTCGGCCATCATCTATTGGGGCAACGAGAACGTCATCAGCTACAACCACATCCACCACGTCACCATGGAGACGGGCGACTGCGGGGCCATCTATACGGGGCGCGACTATACCGCGCGGGGCAATCTCATCGCGCACAACTGGATCCATGACAGCGGCGGCGTGGGGATGGGGTCGATGGGCATCTACCTGGACGACTGCGTCAGCGGACAGACCCTGGTGAGCAACGTGCTGGAGCGCTGCACCCGCGCGGTGTTCATCGGCGGGGGACGCGATAATATCGTGCGCGGCAACCTCCTGGTCAAGTGCCAACCCGCCCTGGCGGTGGACGGCCGCGGCATGGACGACCGTCCCGTTTGGCGGAACATGGTCATCAGCACGCTCAAGGAACGCCTCTTGGCCATGCGACCGGACGAGCCGCCCTATAGCGAGCGCTACCCAGAGCTTGCCGAGACACTCGCCTACTATCAGCGCGAGCCAGAGCCGCACATCCCGCCCGAGGGGAACGTCATCGCGGGCAACGTCTGCGTGGGCGGCACGTGGCGGCAGGTCCACTGGCACGCGGAGGAGCGCCACCTGACCTGGGGCGAGAACCTGGTCACCGACGACGACGCGATGCGCGAGGTTGCCTTGGGGGTGAACGTGGCCTCGCCCGAGGGGCCGTCGCTGCCGGCAGGATTCGAGATCATCAGCCTGGACGAGATCGGCCCCCAGGGCCCGGTGGGAGCATAGCATGGGAGCAAGCAAAGAGATCGAAATGGAGCCGCGCGAGATCGTTCGCCGCTGCATCGAGTTTGACGATCCGCCGCGCATCGGGCTGCATTTCCACGTCAGCCCCATCATCACGCCCAGCGGCCCGCGCGTGTGGCCGGTGACCGACTTTGCCGGCGCGTCCTACGGACCCGATCCCGCCTTTCAGCCCGGGCCCGACGGACGTGACGAGTGGGGCGTCAAGATGGAGAGCCCCGACCCCACCGGCGAGAACATGGGCGAGTCGCTGGATCCTCCCTTGGGAGACGGCTGGCACCTGCTAGAGAGCTACCGCTTCCCCGATTTCCACGCCCCCGGCCGCTACGCCGGCGTCGCCGAGGCGGCCGCGGCAGGGCACGCTCAAGGCAAGTACGTCTATGGGCACGTCCCCAGTCTCATGCTTCTACCGATCAACTTGCGCGGCATGGGGAACTGGCTGCTCGATCACGCCCTCCATCGCAGTGAGCTAGCCTATCTGCTCGATCGGATCCTGGAGGCGCGCCTAGCCGCCATCGAGCACTATGCCGCGGCGGGCGTTGACGGCGTCATCTCCTATGACGACATGGGCACCGATGAGCGCGGCTTTATGCGGCCTCAGGTGTTCCGCCAGCTCTACTTTGAGCCGTACCGGCGCACCATCGATGCCCTGCACGAGCACGGGATGCATTTCCTGCATCACTGCTGTGGACAGGTACGCGAGTACATGGACATGTTCGTCGAGGCGGGGCTGGACGTGCTGCAGCTCGACCAGCCGGAGCTGATGGGCATCGAGTGGCTGGGCGAGCACTATGGCGGCAAGCTCTGCTTCTGGAATTGCGTGGACATCCAAAAGACCATGCCCACCAATAACCCCGACCTCATCCGAGATGAGGCCCACCGCCAGGTCTGGCACCTCGGCCGCTACGGCGGCGGATTCATGGTCAAGGCCTACCAGCAACCCAATGCCGTGGGCATTACGGTAGAGGCCGCGCAGGCGCAGTATGAGGGCTTTATGCGGGTAGCCCACTACCCGCTGACTCCTTACCCCGAACCCAAGGAGAGCTAGGCCATGATGCAAGGAACCGCACAACTCCAAGCCAAGATGCGCGATCTGTTCGCCGGGCCGTTCCCGGGCCACGCCATTTGGATGGATCCCGATAACACCATCCGGCTGATCGAGGCCAATGAGGGCCGGGGCGACTTTACCGTGTCGGACCGGCCAGTAAAAGAGTGGCTGGGTTGGGCGCTGGAGAACTATGAACGACGTGTGGCATGGCACGAGGCCGTGGAAGACGATGCCATCCCCTACGTCAAGCTATCCACCGGCACTCAGCTCTTTGCCGCCGCCTTTGGCTGCCCCGTGCACCAGTATGACGAGGACAACCCCTGCGCGCTGCCCATCGTCAGCACAGCCGAGGAGGCCGACGCGATAGAGATCCCCTCACTGGATGATCCGCCGCTGGCGCGAGTGTTCGAGCTGGGTCGGCTGGTCCGCGAGCGTGTCGGCCCCGAGGTGCCCATCGGCGTGCCCGACATCCAGAGCGCGCTGGACATCGCCGCGCTCATCTGGCGCAAAGAGAACCTGTTCCTGGCCATGATCGCCGATCCGGATGCCGTCCAGCGCCTCGCGTCCAAGTGCCAGCAGCTCCTCATCGCCTTCTTTGAGCGGTTCCGCCAGGAGCTGGGCGAGATCAACTACTGCCACTGCCCCTACGCCTGGGCCCCGCCCGAGCAAGGCGTCTGGCTCTCGGAGGACGAGGCTGGCAGCATCTCCACGCGCATGTTCGACCAGTTCTGCCTGCCCTGGCTGGTGGAACTCTCGGAGACCTTTGGCGGGCTGTTCGTGCACTGCTGCGCCACCGCCGATCACCAGTACCCGTCGTTTCGGCGGATCCCCAACCTGCGCGGGATCAATCGCGTCTTCCAGGCGCCCGGGCCACAGCCAGCCATCGATGCGTTTTCGGGCCACACCGTGCTGATGCAGGCGTGGACGGCGTTGCCCGACGCCCTGGCCATGCTCGAGATGGCGCGCCCCAACACCCGCTTCCTATTCAACATGCCCGCCCAGCCGCTGGACGATTCCCGCCGCACGCTGGAGACGCTACGCGAGGCCTGCGCCGCCCACGAGGCCCGCTTTGAGGAGCAGACACCATGATGCAACCCCATCCCGAGCACGCCATCCGCGGCCAGCGGTTGCTCAACGGCTGGTGGGACATCCTTCCGCAAGAGCACCTCGATCTGGCCGTGCCGCTGGAGCCAGAGACGGTGCCGACTCGCGGCTGGACGCCAGCGGCGTATCTGGTGCCCGGCTTTTTCACCGATGCGGGCTATCCCGACGCGTGGAAAGAGACGCGGACGGCGTGGGCCCGTACGGCCTTTCGCTCGCCAGAGCTGGCGCCCGACCAACGAGCTATCCTCACCATCAACGCCGCCATTCCGCGGGCGCATCTATTCCTCAATGGAACCCGCATCGCCGTGCAGGACGACATGTTCATCGGCGATCCGGTGGACGTCACCGGCCGCCTGCGAGCGGGCGAAAACGAACTGGCCGTGCTGCTCACGGACCATCGCCGCTTCCCGCACCCGGATACCGGCGAGCTAACGCTGGAAGAGGTGCCCTGGGGCTGCTGCATCAGCCGCCAGCAGGCCGGCATCTGGCAGGACGTGCGATTGGACGTCCGCCCAGCGACCCACATCGCGCATACCACCATCCGCACCTCGGTACGGGAGGATCGTCTCTGGATTCGTGTACAGATCGTCAATGACGCAGCCAAGCCGTTCGAGGGCGAGCTGGTCGCCCAGGTAGACACCGGCGCGCAGGCGGGCCCCGCCCTGTCACCGCAACCCGTGACGCTGGCGCCGGGCGAGGCGGCCGAGATCACGTTGGAAGCTCCCTGGTCCAACTACCGCGCTTGGTCGCCCGATGACCCGCACCTCTACCACCTCGATCTCTTGCTGGTTACCGATGGACGCGTGGTCGACGCCGTGCGCGAGCGCTTGGGCTTTCGCGAGGTATGGATCGACGGGCACCGCATTCGGCTGAACGGACAGGCCCAGCGTTGGTACGGCGAGTGGGCGCACAAGGCTCACGCCCACTGGCTGCGTCCCGAGTACGTCCGCCAGTGGTACCAGCAGCTACGCGACCTGAATATGAACTATGTGCGGCTGCACACCTTTCCGCACCCGGAGCTCTATCTGGACATCGCTGACGAGATGGGCATCCTGATCTGCCAGGAAACCGCCCTCTATGGCTCTTTCCAGGGCGGGCTGGATACGCCCAACCTGTGGCCCAACGCCGCCGCTCATGTGCGCCGGATGGTCCGCCGCGATAGCAACCATCCCTCGCTGGTGATCTGGAGCGTCGAGAACGAGATGCGCTGGGCGCTGAACACCATGCCACAGGCCCGGGTGGAACTGCCCAAGCTACGGCACCTGTTCAACCAGCTCGATCCCACCCGTCCCGCCATCCATGATGGCGACAGCGGCATTTGGAACGAGCGCGAACAAGAGTTGATCTCGCGTCACTATGGCCCAGCCTGCCACGGCTGGGGCTGGTGGGATCGTTCACGGCCGCTACTGTCCAGCGAGCTGGGGCGATGGCATTACGGCTCGCCTCACGTGGCCCTGACCTGGGACGATGACGTCGTCTATGCCGACTATGGCCGGATGTGCCGCTCTATCGCCCAGGACGCCGCTCGCATCATCGAGTTGGGACGCGCCAACGAGGTCTCGTGCCTGTTCCCCTGGAACACCTCCGGGCTCGACAACCTGCGCCCAGCCGAGGAGCGGACGTTCGACTGGCCGGACCCCTCGGCGCCCCACGCCAAGCCGTTGGTCCACACGGCCTACCAGAGCGAATACGCCTGGTGGCGCGATGAGGAGCCGTACCGCCCCGGCCCCAGCTTCGAGACGCTGCGCCGCGCCAATCGCCCGGTGGCGTTGGTACCCTGGCAAGAGCGCTCGGGCTTTTACTCTGATGACACGGCCGAGCACCGCGTCTTCCTGGTCAACGACCTCCTCCAGACGCTCAGCGGCCAACTCATCGCGCGGCTGGTCCAGGACGGGCGCACGGTCTGGCAGGATCAGATCGCCATCACGGCGCCGGCCGGCGGCACCGCCGAGCACACCTGGCAGGTTCCCCTGGAGGGCCTAGCTTCAGGCGACGCCATGCTAGAGACGCTCTTTGCTCCCGAAAAGGGCGGCGACGCAGGAGTTGCGGACGTCATCGAGCGGCCGCTGCGCATCGCTGACGCCACCGACCGAGCTAGCAAGCTCACGTTGCCCATGGGCGCGCCCGTGGGCGTGTGGGGCGAGAGCGCCTTGGTCCCGTGGCTGGAGGCCCGTGGTGTGCCGACTCGCGCCATCTCCCCGGAGGCGCTGCCCGCCCCCACCGAGATGCCCATCATCGTCGTCGGCGAGGGGGCCGTACGGCCCGGGAGCCCGGTCACGCGGTCGCTCCAGGCCTACTGCCAGGCCGGAGGACGCCTGCTGGTGCTCGAGCAGCAGCACAGCCTCTTCCCGGGGCTCAGCCTGGAGCGGCTGCCCAACGAGACGGCCCATCTCCGCGACCCACAGCATCCGGTAGTCGCGGGCATCACCCCTCTAGACCTGCGTTTCTGGGGCGATGACCCCTTCGGCCTGCCGTCGTCCACCAGCTGGGTGACGGTGATGCCTTATGTAAAGCCGCGTGACGCCGGCCACGTCCGCGCGATCATCGATTCCAGCGGCGGCGACTTTGGCACCGGCGGCCTAGGCAGGGCTCCGGTCGTCGAGGCTCGCATCGGCCAGGGCATCGCCATCGGCATGCAGCTCAATCTGGTCGAACGGCTGGGGCGCCTGCCCGTCGCCGATCGGCTCCTGAGCAACGCGCTGCGCTATCTGGCCGAGGCCGCGCCGCCACAGCCGCAGCCCGTTGTAGCAGACGAGGCGTTGGTCGCCGCGTGGCCCAGCGACCTCACCGACCAGCTCCCAGCTCTGCTGGGCGAGCAGCCGCCAGAAGGGGCCCGGTTCGCCCTGGCCGACGGATCGCACCCTCCCGCCGACCCCGCCGCCTGGCGCCGGTGGCTCGAGGGTGGCGGCACCTTGCTCCTGTGGGATCTCCAACCGGACGCCCTGGCCGCCTGGAACGAGGCATTGTCGGCCCAGATCGAACTGGTCGAGCCAGCCCATCCCGTGTACCATCTGGTCCGGGCTGAGACGGCCGACGGACCCACCGGTATCCTGGCGGGCCTGTCCAACGAGGACACCTGCTGGCTGGAGAACTGGCAGTACACGCGTGGCAACCGCAAAGAGACCATCGCGTCGCACTTCCTGGATCCCTCGGTCGGTCGCCAGTGGCTGACCAATGCGCCCAAGGCGGGTCTGGACGTGCTCTTTGGTGACGAGCGCTTTTCCGAGCGCGAGCGCATGGTGGCCATGAGCGCCTACCTGGACGCCGACCCACCGCCCACCCTGGGAGGCCTGGTAGAGGTCCCCGTCGGTCGTGGGCGCGCGCTGGTGTGCCAGGTCCATTGGCGCCCTGCCAAGTGGCAGTTCCGTCGCCTGTTGGGCACGCTGCTGTGGAACCTGGCCGGCGTCGAGGGAAGCGACATCCTCGATGGCGACACCACCCCCACCAGCGGTCGCCGCAGCGATGGCTATCCTCTTAGCGTCCTGGTGGCAGTGGATCTCGATGACGACGCCGTCGAGCTGCTGCGGCAGGCCTCCGAGCGTCAGGTAGAGTACTGTAGCGACAACGCCACCTTTCTCCAGCAATCGCAGTGGCAGCGAATGGACACGCCCGATGGTCAGCTCGCCGCCAGCGCAGCCAAGCCGGCTCGTCGCGTCGTCATCGGCTTTCAGGTGAGCGCGCCCACCGCGCGCAAGCTAACCTCCACCCTGGGCGGGCTGCCCAATCCCGACCTACAAACGCATCTGGCCCTGACGGGCGGAGGCAGCGTGCAGGCGTGGATCAACGGCGCCGCCTGGCCGCGCGTCACCCTAGAGAACGGCCAAGGCCGCATCGCCGACATCGACCTGGAAGCCGGGGCCAACAGCGTGCTCCTCGTCTGGGAGCCACCGACGGGCGGGGGCACGCTGGGGTTACGGTTCGTGGACAAGCACGGCGACCCCGAGATCACCTTTGCCTTTGGATAGCGCAAGCTGCGCGGCGCACGTTTGACGGAAAGAGTACGCATGCTGTTTGGGTTCATACCGCTGATCCTACGGCGCCTCGGCAACCGCCCGTTGCTAACGACGCTGCTGATTTTTACGACCGCGTTGGGCATTGCCATCACCGCTGGCATTCCCGTGTTTGCCGGCGCCGTCAGCCAGGTGATCATGCAGGAGGAGATCGATACCCGCCGTGAGACCAAGGGTTGGCCGGTGTTCTCGGTGCGCATCAGCGCCGCGCCCACAGAACGCCAGCCCATAGGGGTTGATGAGCGCAGCGAGATCCTGGGGTGGCTCCAGCAGGGGCTGAACCAGCACGTGGGCCTGCCGGTGCGGGCGCTCCACACCGAGACGCAGAGCCCCGCCTACCGCCTGGCCCCCTTGCCGGACGATCCCCGCTACACCACCGAGCACCTCGCCAGCGTGCGAGTGGTCACGGTGGAAAGCACCGCGGCGGGCGAGGACGGCGCCGGCCTCGTCACCGTCGCCGGCACACCGTACGGGCAAGAGGCAGAGCCCGGCATCCTGAACGTATGGGTGGAGCGGCAGTTGGCCGACGGCTTGGCCCTCCAGCCCGGCGAGACGTATGAGCTGGGGCAGCTCTACTCATCCGCCGGCGAGGGCCTGCCGGTGCACATCGCCGGCATCTGGGCGGCCGCCGACCCCAGCGACGACGGCTGGTACCGCGATCCAGCGGTACAGTTCGCCGGCAGCCTGCTGACGACGCCGGAAGCCTACACCCAGTGGATCGCGCCCATCACCCCGCAGGGGTCGAGTCTCACCTTTTGGTACTTTGTGATGGACGAACAGCGGATGAACCTGGACCGTGCCGAGGCCTACACGGCCGGGCTCACCGCCGTTTCGCGCGAGGTGGCCAACCGCCTTCCCGGCGGACAGATGGACCTGGACCCCCGCGAGGACCTATTGCGGGGACAGGCGCGCAAGCAGGCGCTACAGACGGTGCTATTTGGCTTTAGCGTGCCGGTCATCGTCATCATGGTCTATTTCCTGGGATCGCTTTCGGCCACGCAGACGCGCTTCCAGGCTGGCGAGATCGCCACCATGGTCAGCCGTGGGAGCTCCCGCTGGCAGTTGCTGGGCATCTGGTCGCTCGAGTCGTTGCTGCTGCTGGCCGTCGCCACGCCACTGGGATTGGGCGGTTCGCTGCTTTTGGCACGGAGCATGAGCTATGCCGAGGGCTTTATGTCCTTTGCCGCCCGGGAGCCTCTGCGCGTCAGCCTGGCCTCGGTGAGCTGGGGGCCGGTGTTGGGGGTCATCGGCGCCAGCCTGGCCATCCGACTGGCTGCGACCTGGCGCGCCTCTCGATGGACGGTGGTATCCCACGAGCGAGCCGCCGGACGTCGCCAACTGATCCTCGATAGCATGCGTCTCTTTTTCACCGCGGTGCTCTGTGTGGTCACCTGGTACGCGTACGGCCAGTTGACGGCGCGAGGCAGCCTAGCCGTAGCCGGCATGGACGTGCTGGACCCGCGCAACGACCCGCTGGTGTTGCTAGCGCCCACGCTGTTTATCTTTACCGTGCCGATGCTGGCCGCCGAGCTGTTTGTCTGGCTGATGGTGCCGCTAGGCTACCTGGCTGACTATTTGCGCAGCGTCTCGTCCTACCTGGCCACCCTCAATCTGGCACGCAGCGGCGGCTTGTACCGGGGGCCCGTCTACCGCCTAGTGCTATGTTTGTCGTTGGGCGTCTTTTACGCGTCGGCGGCTCGCAGCGCCGACGTCTGGCTGGTGGATCGCCTGCGCTACGAGGTGGGCAGCGACTTGACCTTTACGGTAGGACAGCAGGAGGGCTCGGTCTCGCTGGGCATCTTTGGCAGTGGGAGTGAAGGAGCTCCCGCCGAGGAGCCTTTCGCCGTGATCCCCATGGCCGAATACGAGGACCTGCCGGGCGTGGCGGCCGCAGCCCGCGTGGGCGAGTTCGAGGCCGCGCTGGCCGGCGGCGGCGACCTTCCGTATGTGCGCCTGCTCACGGTGGATCGCCTCGACTTTGCCCGGAGCGCCTACTTTCGCGAGGACTATGCCCGGGCCTCGCTGGGCGAGCTGATGAACCGCCTGGCCATGGTGCCCAACGGCGTCCTGGTGCCCCGTAGCATTGCCGCGCGGCTCAACCTGGGCGTCGGCGATCGGCTGCGGGCCAACGTGCTGGTAGCTGGCAACGACCGACAGCTCTTTGAGTACACCATCGTTGGGCTGTTCGAGTATTTCCCCACGATGAGCTTTGAGGGCGACGAGATCGCCACACCGGTGCTGGTCACCAACTTTTCCTTCCTCGAGATGAACACCAGCAGCCTGCTGCCCCACCATGTGTGGCTACGGCTGGAGGCGGGGGCGGATCCCGACGCCGTCCTAGCCGGAGCGCGAGAGCTGGGCGTGACGCCCCGTAACGTGGTGTCCCTACCCGAGCTGATCGACCGCGAGGCCAACCGGGTCGAGCGCACCGGCATGTTTGGCTTGCTGACGTTCTGCTTTGTGGCGGCGGCGGCTCTCTCGGTGGCGGACCTGCTGGTATACAGCACCGCCATGCTACAGCAGCGGGCAGTACGCCACGCTGTGCTGCGAGCGCTGGGGTTCCGCCAGGAAACGTTGCTGGGCAGCGTGCTGATGGAGGAGGCCGCCTCGCTGGTGTACGGCCTCGTGGGGGGCATTCTCTGCGGCATCGCCTGCGCCCGGCTCTATGTGCCCTACTTTCCGCTCAGCGCCACGGCCGGCCGCCCCGTCCCACCGTTCATCCCGCTGCTGGATTGGGTCAGCACCCGCCAGATCGCCGTCGTCATGGGCGTGGCCCTGTTGGCGGCAGAGGCGGTGGTGATGATCCGCATGATGCACACCCACATCTTTACGGCGCTGCGACTGGGCAATCGCGTCTAGGCGCCACGGTACGAAAGGCATCTGCCATGCAAAACCGTCCAAACCGCTCTCCTCGCCGCGACCTTTTTGCCGAGATCGCCGCGCGGCCGACCGACGACCCCCAGCCACGGGCGACCCGCGGCGACGCCCTGGTAGCCCCGGCGCCGCCCGAGCTGCCCGATACCGCCTTGCCGCTGGACGCCAGCCCCACCCGTGTGGTAAACCCGCGCCCGCGGCGCGAGACGCCAGAGGCCCTCCAGAAAGAGCTGGCTGGCTGGCGCGAGCGGATGGCGCCATTCATGGCGTGCCACGCTCCCGATCCGGCCGACTGCCGTATCCGCATCCCGCTGGATCGCTTTGACTGGCGCCTGGGCGACGATGGCCCCTGGGAACAGGTCCGGATCCCCCACTATGGTCCTCCCATCGGGCGCGCCACCGCCACCTACCGCACCACCTTCCAGGTCACGGCCGAGATGCTGGCCCTGGGCACGGTCTGGCTCTGCTTTGAGGGCGTGGACTATATCGCCCACGTGGCCGTCAACGGGACGCACGTGGGCTCCCACGAGGGGTTCTTCAGCCCGTTCGCGTTCGACGCCACCGCCCACGTGCACCTCGGCGAGAACGAGCTGGTCGTCCGCGTCGAGAACGACGCCATCATGATGGGCAACAGCAGTTGGGGCGAGGACGGTCACCTGTACGAGGGCGACAAGCTATATGCCGCCACCGGCCCCGGGTGGGATCAGCCCGGCCTGGGCTGGCACCACTGCCCGCCCGGCATGGGCATCTACCAGCGCGTCTGGGTGGAGGCCCGCGACCCGCTGCACATCCGCGACGTCTTTGTGCGGCCGCTGGCAGATGCCGACGGCGCGCCCTCGGGCGAGGTAGAGGCCTGGATCGAGGTATACAACGCTGGCTTGTTGCGCCAGCCGGTGACGCTGTCGCTGTCGCTTTATGGCCACAACTGGGAGGCAACGCCCCTCGAGGATGAGAGCTACGATCTCGGTGGCCCGGCCGGCCCACGCGTGAACTATTACCGTCTCCCGCTCACCGTGCCAGAGCCACGTATCTGGTCGCCCGATGCTCCTTGGCTCTACTCGCTGCAGGCTCGCCTCACCGACCAAGAGGGCCGCACCCGCGACGTAGCCACGCAGACCTTTGGCCTGCGCACCTTTGCCATGGAACGGGACCAGGAGCCGCTGGGTCGCCTCTACCTGAATGGCCAGGAGATCCGCCTGCGTGGCGCCAACACCATGGGACACCTCCAGCAGTGCGTCATGCGCGGCGACGAGGACCAGCTCCGCGACGATATTCTGCTATGCCGCATCGCCGGCATGAACTATTTGCGGCTGACCCAGCGCCCGGTGCAGCCCGCCATCTATGCCATGTGCGACGCCCTGGGCATGCTTACTCAGACCGACCTGCCGCTCTTTGGCGTGCTGCGCCGCAACCAGTGGGTGGAGGCCGTCCGCCAAGCCGGCGAGATGGAGCGGTTGGTGCGAGGCCATCCTTGCAACATTATGGTCACCTATATCAACGAACCGTTCCCCAACGGCAACGGGAGCCTGCACCGGCACTGCTCCCGTGCCGAGATGGAGGCCTTTTTTGCGGCCGCCGATAGCGCTGTGCTGCTGGAGAACCCGGACCGCGTGATCAAGGCCGTGGACGGCGACTATGACCCGCCCGGACCCGGCATGCCCGATAACCACTGCTACTGCGCCTGGTACAATGGCCACGGCGTGGACCTGGGCAAGCTACATCGCGGCTGGTGGCAGCGGGCCAAGCCCGGCTGGCGCTACGGCTGCGGCGAATACGGCGCCGAGGGGCTGGACTATGCCGAGCTAATGCGGCGACGCTACCCGGCCGAGTGGCTGCCGGCCACGCCGGCAGAGGACGCAGCTTGGACGCCAGACCGCATCCCCCAGGCGCAGACGGGACGCTTTCACTATATGTGGTTCGATACCCAGCACAGCGTCGATGACTGGAGCGCCGCCAGCCAGGCCCATCAGGCCTGGGCCACCCGGCTGATGACCGAGGCGTTCCGCCGTGACGGCCGCATGCAGTCCTTTGCGATTCATCTAGGCATCGACGCCTTTCCGGCTGGCTGGATGAAGACCATCATGGATGTCGAGCGCCAGCCCAAGCCGGCCTACTGGGCCTATCGCGATGCCCTCGCGCCGATCCTGACCAGCCTACGCACCGACCGCTACGGCTACTGGAGCGGCGAGGAGATCGCACTCGAGGCTTGGATCTGCTGCGACCCCACCGATCTCCCGACGGGGACTTTGTGCTACGAGGCGGAAGCGGAAGGCCGCGTCGTGGCCAGCGGTCGCGCTCCAGCGCGCCTGGCCTCGTGCGATAGCGCCTTCCAGGGGTGGCTGCGATTCCACGCGCCCGAGGTCTCCGGCCGCGAGACCATCGCCGTCCGCCTGGCCCTCGTCGACCAGCAGGGTGCCACCATCCACGATACCGAGCTGGCGCTGGACGTCTATGCGCGGCCGGCGGCCATTAACCGCGAGATCGTGGCGCTGGATGAGGACGACCTGCGAGCCGCCCGCCTGCTGCACGAGCTGGGGGTGCAGCCCGTCAATGCGGACCGCGCCCCGGCAGACGCCACCTACCTGGTGGGTGACGCCTCTGCCCTGCGCCGCCACGCCGAGATGCTGGCCGCCGCGGCCCAGGCGGGAGCTACTATCGTCGTTTTGGGGCTGCCGCCGGGCGAGCATGACCTGCTCGGCCAGCCAGTCGCCGTCACGCGCTGCGGGATGAACGCCCGCCATTTCGCCTCCCGCGCCACCGGCCACCCAATGGTGGCTGACCTGCGGCCCCACGATGTCCACTTCTGGTACGACGCCGACGCCGGCATGGTGACGCCCTTCCTGCAAGCCACCTTCTGCGGGGATGAGGCCTCGCGAGAGGGCTGGATAAGCATCTTGGCCAGCGGCAACGGCGATTGGTCCAGCGGCTGGGGACCGGCGCTGGCCGCCGCCGAGCGCACAGTGGGCCGGGGGATCGTACGGCTGTGCCAGGTCGACCTAGCCGGCCGCGTCCAGGGGAACCCCGTAGCCTATCTATTGGCCGGGCGCCTGCTAGGATTGCTCCCTGTCCCGGCAGTATAGAATAGCAAGGAGACACCGCGATGCACGCACGCGAGCGCGTCCGCCGCGCCATCCATTTTCAGGGGCCCGATCGGATGCCCCACTATTTGCCCGATGGGGGCGAGAACGACATCCTCTGGCTCTGGCCCGAGAGGCCGCCCGACCGGCAGGAATGGCACCCGGTGGACGGCCGCCAACGCCGCGTCGACGCCTGGGGCGTCGTCTGGGAGCGGGCCAGCGAGGAGACCTTTGGCGAGGCCGTGGTCTGGCCCATCGCCGACATCACCAAACAGGCCGCCTATGAGCTGCCTGACGTCAACAACCCACGCTATCTGGCCGAGGTCCGTCGCCGCATCCAAGAGAACAATGCCAGCGACAACCCCCGCTACTGCCTAGGCGTCATGCCGGTCTCGTCATTGAACGAGGGCACCCACAACCTGATGGGGCTCGAGAATATGTTCCTGGCCTATCGCGAGCATCCTGACGAGCTCAAGGCCTGGATCGCCCGCTTGGCGGCGGCACAGCGCGTCTCGATCCGCTCGCTGGCCGCATGCGGCTGCGATGGCGTCATGGGCTATGACGACTGGGGGCTGCAGTACGGCCTGATGGTGCGCCCCAGCATGGTCGAGGCGTTCTTTGGCGAGCACTATCGCCGCAATTGGGCGCTGGCGCACGCCCTGGGCATGGATGTCTGGCTGCACTCGTGCGGACATATCCTTGACCTGCTGCCCACCCTAGCCGATTGGGGCGTGAACGTCATGCAGATGGACCAGCAAGAGAACATGGGGCTGGAGGCTATCGACGCGGCCGTGGGTGGTCGGGTGGCCTTTTGGTGCCCCGTCGATATCCAGGCCACCATGATCACCGGCGATCTGGCTGCCATCGAGAGCTATGTACAACGCATGATCCGCACGTTGGGCGGCCACAACGGCGGCCTGATCAGCATGGCTTACTCGACGCCCGAGGCCGTCCATCACACGCCGGAAAAGGTCGCCGCCATGTGCGCCGCCTTTCGCCGCCATGGCTGGTACCAACGCCCCACCGCCGATCACGAGGAGACGTCATGTTGAGCCAAGGGCCCGTCGCACCAAACCTCGACCTGCGTGACATGCTGCGCCGCCATCTGGTGGCCCGCTCGTTGGCCTGCATGGACCAGGCCGCGCAACGGCGCCAGGCGGTATCCAGCCGCGCCGACCTGCAGGCCTATCGAACGCAGATCCGCGCCGCCGTGAACAAGGTGATGGGTCCCATGCCAGTGGGCGATCAGGCCGAGGCCATCCAGCCGCGCCTGGTCAGCCGCCACGAACGCCGTGGGTATACCCTCGAGAACGTGCTATTCTGCTCCTGGCCGGGCTGGGAGGTCAACGCCACCGTCTATGTTCCGATGAACCTGCCGCCGCCCTACCCGCCCGTCGTGCTGTCGGTGGGGCACTCGGGCAAGCAGTTCGCCAGCTACCAGTTGCCGGCCCAACTGCTGGCCCACTGCGGCTACCTGGTGATCACCTACGATCCGCCCGGGCAGGCCGGCGAAAAGCGCCCCGGCAATGACCACTTTGTGGACGGCGTGCGTCCCTACCTCGTTGGCCAAACCTCGGCCCGCTACTTTGTGGGGGATGCGCTCCGTTGCCTGGATTATCTGGAGACACGCGATGACGTGGACTGGAGCGGCGGGGCGGCCGCCACCGGCTGCTCGGGCGGGGGCAACACCACCATGTTGGCGGCGCTCCTGGATGAGCGCATCAAGCTGTCGGCGCCTTCGTGCTGTGCAGCGCCCCTGGCCACGCTGGATATCGAGCAGTGCTATGCCGGCTGCCCCGAGACGCACTATCCCGGGCGCTATGCGCTCGGCTTGGATGACACCGATCTGCTCGCGGCCGCGGCGCCCATGCCGCAGCTCTTGATGACCGGCGCCCACGACGAGGTGTTCCACCTCGACGACGTGCGCGGCCTCGCGGCCGAGGTGGAGCGGCTCTACCACATCGCCGACGCCGCCGACCGCTTCCAGTTCCTAGTGGACCACGGCGGCCACGGCTACTCGCTGAACCAGGCCCGCGCCCTCGCTCGCTTCGCTAACCGCTGGCTGCGTGGCCAGCCCGAACGCCCGCTGACCGACCGGCCGGACGAGGCGTACGTTCTAGATCCACCCGAGCTGCTCCGTTGCGAGCCCCGCCAAGACGTGCACATGCGCTCGCTGAGCACCTTGCGCGCGCGCGAGCTGCGAGTTGCGCGCGCACACACGTTGCGCACGCCCGAGGACGCCACCACGGCGGCCCGAGCGCTACTTGATATGAACGAGCTCCCACCGGCGCCAGCCGCCCGCTCAGCCGCCCCGTTCCGCGTCTGGACGCACCTGTGGCAAGAGCTCCTGCTGGAGGGCGATGCAGAGGATATCGTGCTGCCGGCCACATTGCTCACGCCGGCCGATAAAGACGCCGTTGCTGCCGTGCTGCACCTGGATGATCGCGGACGCCACACCGACCTGCTGCGCCAGGGCCCTTTGGCGCAGGCGCTGGGCTGCCTGGGCGATCCGCCTTACGCCGTGGGGCTGGCCGTCGACCTGCGCGGCTGGGGTGACTCGGCCCCGGCGCCCTACCCCTACGAGATCGCCGGCTGGGGCAGCCCGGATCGCTGCCTGGGCTATATGAGCGCCGCCCTGGGTGACCCCCTGCTGAGCCAGCGAGTGCGCGACGCCCTGGCTGCCCTGGCATACCTACGCGCCCTGCCAGCGGTGGCTGGCAAACCCATCTTTATCAGCGGGCACGGGTTGGGCGGCGTGGTGGCCATCTTGGCCGCGGCCGCCGCTGGCGACGTCGCCGCCGTGGTGACGCAGTCGGCGCCCCAGTCGTTCGAGACGCTGGTAGCCGCCGAGCGACCCGCCTGGCCCGCCGACGCCTACCTCACCAACGCGCTATTGTACCTGGATCTGCCCGAGCTGGCCGGCGCTTTCGCCTGCCCCGTCCACATCTTGGATGCCCGCGATGGCGAGGGGCATCCAATCTCGCCCGCTGAGTCCCCGTCGCTGGCCACGGCCGTTCGCGATCTGCTGGACCAGCTGACACAAGCTCACAACGAGGAGAGCTAGACCATGGACCTTGCCCAAGCCACGCCTTGGCTCGAGCGCCTGGAAGCGCTGATCGACCTGGACCACATAGAGCGCACCAGCGCCCTGCAACGTGCCGCCTTTGCCTTTGAGCCAGTGCCGCATGTCCCTACTGCCATCCTCTATTCCGTCCCCGAGGACGAGTGGCCGCGCTACAGCTACCCCGAGATCTATGAGGATCCGGTCAAGATGCTGCTGCACGAGCTGGCGGACGTCTACGCCAGCGCCCGTCTCGGAGATGACCGCCTATACGGCATCCGCGCCAACTATGGCACCGGCATCATCGCCTCCATGTTCGGCGCGCCCACCGTCGTCTTTGAGGACACGCTACCCATCGGGCAGGCCGTGTCGCCGGCCGCCCTGGAAACGATCCTCGAGAGCGACCCGCCCGGCCCCTACAGTGGCGTGGCCGGCCGCGCGCTAGAGACGGTGGCCCTCTACCGCGAGGCCTTGGCGCCCTACCCCAAACTCAGCCAGGCCGTGGGCTCGCAGATGCTGGACATCCAGGGCCCCTTTGACAACGCCACCATCCTCTGGGGCTCGTCCATCTACTGCCTTCTATGATGCGCCCGAGCAGGTTCAACGACTCATGTCATTGATCGTCGATGCCATCCTCAACGTGGTCAGAGAGCATCGCCGCATCGACGGCCGCCCGCTCCAGGAGCACGACGGCACCTGGCATCACCTGGGTGGGCTGTGCGTGCGTAACGATTCGTCCGTCACGCTAGGGCGCGAGCAGTACCGTCAGCTCATCCGGCAACATGATGAGCGCTTGCTAGAGCCGTGGGGCGGCTGGATTCACTTTTGTGGGCGCGCCGCCTGGTGGCAGGAGCTGCTCGAGATCCCACACCTCCGCGGCATCAACCCCTACCAGGGCGAGTTCTATGATCTGCCCAGCATGTATGAGCGTTGCGCCGCGGCCAGGGTGCCCATCGTCCAGTGGACCACACCGCTGAACGCGGAATGCCGCGAGCGCATCCGGACCGGGTTCAGCCGCATCGTCTACGCCCCCAACCTGGAGGCCGCCAAACGGCTGCTGGAGCGGCTGCATATCACCGGCCATGCCGATGGCGAACCCGGGCTCACTGATGAGGAGAGATCGCCATGACCGTGCGACCATCGATCACCGACTGGCAGCCCGCTCCCGGGGGGGGCTGGACCGTGACCGCCTGGCTGCCCGTGGGCCACCTGCACCTGCCCGCGTACGACGGCCGGGTGATCGCCGCGGGTGATCGTCCGCTAGACTCGATCAAGGTGGGCACGCCGCTGCCCTGGCGCGCCCCATTCGTCATTGTCCAGTCGGGCGAGGCGGCCCACCTGGTAGCGTTGCGCGGCGGACCGGATGCCTTTACGCGGCTGAGCGCTACCCGCAGCGACCAGGGCTGGGACTTGGCGCTGAACTGGCGCGAGGCCGCCTGGCGGGGCGACACATCGCAGCCGCCCATGATCTATGTGGCTACCTATCCCACCTGGCGCGAGGCAGTACGCGATCAGCGTAACTGGATGCAGCGCGCACTGCCCAACCAGCCCGTCGCCGCGCCCGACTGGCTGGCCGATTGCCCCGGCTGTGTCATGGTCGAAATGTGGACCGGCACGGGTCACATAGTCAATGACTATGCCGATACCCTCGCATTGGTGAATCAGCTAGCCCAAGCCGGTGCCCGCCCCAACACACTGCTCTACTTTTGGGGGTTCCACGCGCCGTTTGACACCACCTACCCCGAGTACTGGCCCGCCCAAGAGTTGGGCGGCGTGGATGGCTTTCGCCGGCTGGTGGATGCCGCCCACGGGTACGGCTTTCGCCTGCTGCCGCACTGCAACTGGTGGGGGCTGGACGGCCGGCTGCCCGCCTATGAACAGACCTTTGCGGACCATCAGGTCCGCAATCGCGCGGGGGAGCGTGCCGGCTGGCGCGAGGCCGGCGAGCCGCCCATCGAGTACATTCGCCCCACCTACGAGCCGTGGCGACGCTACATTCAGGAACGCATCAGCCGTCTGGTGCACACGTTCGACCTGGATGCCGTCTTTCTGGACCAGATCGGCGCCTGGAGCGACGATCCCGGCTGCGATTTCGCCTCAGGCTCCCACGTCTATGCGCACGAGATGGCCGACCTCTTGCCGGGCGTGGCCCTGGGCGGCGAGGTGATCCAGGAACGCTTTCGCGACCTGCCGCTGTTCCAGATGTGGGGGACGCCCTGGTGCGGCCTGCGACCCGAGGCGATCCCCGGCCGCCAGACCGAGATCCTGGCCCTGCTCTTTGGCGAGGAGACGCGGTTCTTTGGCCATATGGGCACACCCGCCGGCGTCGACGCGCCCCATAGCTGGCCGGCCTACTACTGGTTCCTTGAGCATTGCGGCGGACCGGCGCCGGCACTGGAAGCCTCGACCGCCTACCACCGCCTGATCGGGGCCATCCCGTCGGTGCGCGTTCACCCACGCCAGCACGGGCTGGACGTCCACGCCCGGGTCGTTCTGGGCCTAGATTAAACCGCCACGGTGAGCGGCCCCGGCCACACCACCACGGCTGGGGCCGCACCGCCCTGGGGGTTGACGGGTGGCCCTTGGCCCCCTAGAATCCTCCCGAAGGAGGGTTCTCTATGCGTCAGATTCGCCTTGGTCAGACTGGCTTGATGGTGCCCGAGGTCGGCTTTGGGGGCATCCCCATCCAGCGCCTCACCCACGAAGAGGCCGTGCGCGTGGTGCAACACTGCATCGACCGCGGCGTCACCTTTCTCGATACCGCGCACGGCTACTCCACCAGCGAGGAGCGCATCGGCGCCGCTCTGCAGGGGCGCCGCGAAGAGCTGGTGATCGCCACCAAGAGCCCCGCGCGCCAGGCCGAGCCGTTCCGCCAGCAGATGGAGCTGAGTTTCCAGCGGCTGCAGGTCGACTATATCGACCTATTCCAGTTCCACAACGTTAGCGACGAGGCGTCGTACGAGCAGATCATGGCGCCGGGCGGCCCCTACGAGATCGCCTGCCGCGCCCGCGACGAGGGCCGCATCGGGCACCTCGGCATCACATCCCACACGCTGGACCTGGCCATCGAGTTCGCCCGCTCGGGTCGCTTTGAGACCATCATGTTCCCGTTCAACTATATCACCGATGAGGCCGCCCGCGAGCTGATCCCCCTGTGCCGCCAGCACGACATCGGGTTCCTGGCCATGAAGCCGATGGGCGGCGGCCTGCTGAGCGATGCCACGTTGAGCTTCAAGTTCCTGCAGCAGTGGCCCGATATCCTCATGTTGGTGGGGATCGAGCGCTGCGAAGAGATCGATGAGATCGTGGACGTGGTAGAGGCTTCCGCCGGCCTCAGCGACGACGAGCAGGCCCGCATCGCGGCCATCCGTGACGAGCTGGGGCATCAGTTCTGCCGCCGCTGCGGCTATTGCCAGCCCTGCCCTCAGGAGATCGACATCACCGTGGTGATGACGCTCAAGAGCTGGGCCCAACGGATGCCCACTGACCGTCTCTTTGGCGAATGGGGCCAGGCGCTGATCGCCAGGGCCGAGACCTGCATCGACTGCGGAGAGTGCGAGGAGCGCTGCCCCTACCATCTGCCCATCCGCGAGATCATGCGCGAGATGATCCCCTGGTATCACGAGCAGTTGGCTCTGGAGCAGGCCCGGAGTTGAGGTCCCCATGCCGACGCTAGAGATCCGTCGCCATGCCCACCGGACCAAGGCCGGCCAACACCTGTTGCAAGAGGGCGTCAGCCTGGCGCGACGTCTGGGCGACGAGATGGGCCCATTCGCCCGGGTGGTCACGAGTCCGTTGCCCCGTGCCTATGAGACCGCCCTGGCCATGGGCTTTGCCGTGGATCAACAGGTCGACATCCTGGCCAGCCTGCCCGACGACGCCAGCCCGTGGGATGTCGGATTCTCCGGTTGGGGGCGGCGCTGCCGGCAGCAGCCCTCAGTGACCCGACACGGCCGCCGGCTGTGTGACCTGCTCACCGGCCTCGCCCGGGGGCTGGCCGACGAGCAAGCGGCGCTGCTCATCACCCACGGCGGCATCCTGGAGCTGGCGGCCGTGGCCTGTCTGCCCGAGGCGAACCATGCCGCCTGGGACGCCACCTGCGACTATTGCGAGGGCGTGCGCCTGCCCTATGAAGCCGCCCGTGGGTTCACCGACTGTCGTCTTGCGCGTCTCGCCGACGCACTAGCGAGAGGAGCCTCGTTGCCATGAGCGACACCCGAAACAAGCTACGCCTGTATGTGGGCACCTATACCCAAGGTACCAGCGAGGGCATCTATCTGCTGGACTATGACCCGGCAACCGGAGCCGTGCAGCCACGTGGCGTCACGCCTGCCGAGAACCCATCTTTTCTGGCCGCCGACCCACAAGGCCGCTGGATGTACGCGGTGGATGAGCTGCCCGGGGGCCAGGCCGACGCCATGGGCATCGTGACGGCCTATCGCATCGACCAAGCCAGCGGCGCTCTGGAGCCGATCAACCAGCAGCCCACCCACGGCACGGTACCTTGCTATGTCAGCGTTGACGCTACCAGCAGGGTTGCCATGGTGGCCAACTATGGCAGCGGCAGCGTGGCCGCCTACCCCATCGGCAAAGATGGCGCCTTGGGCGAGGCTGCCAGCGTCCATCAGCACCGTGGCACCGGTGGCGATCCAGCTCGCCAGGAGGGCCCCCACGCCCACTGCATCCGCCCCGACACGAGCAACGGCCACGTGCTGGCTGCCGACCTGGGCATCGACCAGATCCGCGTCTATCAGCTGGATGCCGCCGCGGCCTCGCTGCTGCCAGGCGACCCCGTCGCCGTAGAGGTGATGCCCGGCTCCGGCCCACGCCACCTCGAGTTTTCTCAGGATGGGCGGTACCTCTACGTCATCAATGAGCTGGGCAACACGGTGATGGCCTACGCCTATGACGGGGACGCCGGCGCCATCACGCACCTGCAGACCATCAGCGCCCTGCCCGAGGGCTGGTCCGGCACCAGCTACTGCGCCGACGTGCACCTGCATCCCAACGGGCGCTGGCTGTACGGCTCCAACCGGGGGCACGACTCGATCGTCGGCTATGCCATCGACGCCGCCAGCGGTGAGCTCACCCTGATCGGGCACTGGAGCTGCGGCGGGGCCTGGCCGCGTAACTTTTGCATCGCTCCCGACGGCCAGCACCTTTTGGTGGCGAACCAGAACAGCAATAACATCGTCGTCCTGGCCATCGACGGCGACACCGGAGCCTTGACGCCGACCGACCACGTCTTGGCAGTCAGCGCACCGGTCTGCCTGCTGATGCTGCCGGTACCGGCGTAGGCGATCCAGCCAGGAGGCACCCCATGGCCAAGGGACCCAGCAAGAAAGAGCTTCGGCAGCAACTGGCGGACGCCGTGGCACACACCAGCCGCCTGAGCCAGCGCACCAACTACCTGGAAAGCGCCCTGGAGCGGGTAGCCAACCTGCGCGACATCGGGCGGATGGCCGTGGGCACCGCCCGCGAGGTGCGCCGCAACCTGCTGATGGCGAATCGGCTGCTGGAGCGCACGCTGGGCGACGGGCAGCCTCCCATGACGCCGGAGCAACGGGACGCCGTGGACCTAGCCCTGGCCGAATCCACCAAGGCTCTGGCCAACATCGAGAGCCTGCTGGCCTTTCGGCGGCAGCGGATCATGGCGCCCGATCGGCTGCGAACCGACGCGGTCGATCTGAACAAGCTGCTGCGCGGCGTCGAGGCGCCGCTCCACCGCCTCTCTGGCAGCCGCACCAGCCTCACGGTGGGGACGCTGGCGGCCGACCTGCCCGAGGTGCTAGGCAATCGCCGCCAGATGGAGGGCATCATCCTTGACCTGGCCGCCCACGCCCGACGCACCGCCAAGGCCCACACCGCCGGTCACACGCTCATCAGCCTGAGCACCGAGCGGGCCACCATCAAGCGCCGCCACCGACTGAACCTGGTACAAGCCGCCCCCGGCGAGTACGCCCGGCTAACCATCCAGTTTAACGGCATCGCCCTGCCCGGCGCGAGGCCGCGCAGTTCTTGAGTCGTCGGACACGGCCGACGATCGACCTGGGCTGGCGCGACGAGTTGCGCCGGAGCATCGAGGCCCTGGGCGGCGGCATGGAGATCGTGACCGTGCGGGGACGCGACACGCAGATCCGCCTCTATATCCCTTCTGGTCGGAAAACGCCTATGCGCCACAACCGGTCAGCGGCGCGCGGCTACCAGGGCGGCACTGAGCGCATCCTCATCGTAGATGACGACGAGGATATGGAGGCCGCCAACGCTCTCTCGAGCCTGGGAATCCACGGTCTACGAGTGCACGATCCGCAGCAAGCATTGCAGATGCTGCGCGTGCTGATGCCCGACATTGGACGACCTGCTGATCACCGAGATGACCGCATGCCGGGCATGAACGGCACCGAGCTGGCCGAGCAGGCTCGCCAGTCGTACCCAGAGCTGCCAGCGTTCATCTCTGGCTCACTGGGACGCCTCCAACACTCCCCAGCATGGCCATTCGGCGAGAGCTACTGTTGAGCAAACCGTTCGACCTGGCGGACCTGGATGAAGCCGTACGGCTGGCTCTGGAGCGACGGACCGATACCGGCAATCCACGCATCCGCCGCCAGTGCCACCGGAGGCCAACCTGCGAGACCGCCCATAGAGGAGCCGGACGGAGTAATCCTCTCGTCCGGCACGTAGCTACCCTGGCAACGGCGGCAGCAGGAAGCGCCACCCGCCAATCCCCTAGCGAGGGACCTCGCCCGTCCAGTTGGCCAGGATCAGCGGCTGGTACGTCGGGTGCTTGTAGAAGCACATCCAGCGGCACCAGGTAGGCCGGGCCATCCTGATTGGTGGGATCCCCGGTATAGTCTACCAGCATCAAGCCCAAAGGCTCGGCCAGTCGATAGCCCGAGAGCGAATCCACGGCCGCCAACACCTCACCCTCGACTCCGGGACCCGGATCCTGAAAGATCGCGAACATGAGCGGCAGCTTGAGGGGATCAAAACTGCCTCGCGGGTTCACGCCCGGCGTGCCGTACGTGTCAAAGCTGACGAGCTGATAGTCAAAGGCGCTGTGTCCGGGCGCCAGATCCAGCCACGACACCGGCACCCACCACTCCATGTAGGCATTGTTGAGAATCGGTATAGATGGTGTAGGGGCTGCCGAGATAGACATTGCCCGTGGCTACAACCTGCACCAATCCAGGTGTTGTCGTCGGCGCCAGCAGCAAACGCGCCATAGTTATAGTTGAACGCAATCATCGGTGCCGTCTTGATCAGAGTCGACATACAAGTCGAACTCGGCGGGGTTGCGGCACGTGCCATGGCTCCCAGGTGTTGATGGCGATTTCCAGCATGGGCCCGTACGATGAATCGGTCCAGCCGCCCATACCCAGCATGCGCGCGTCAGCGGCACCCTGCAGGGCGGGATCGGGCGCATCGCTGGCCTGCAATGCCGAGTACGCCCAATGGTACGAGTACTGCGGGCCGGTGTGCGTTGATGTGATGACCATCCGGTCCTGCATTGGATGAGTGATGACATCATTAGCATAGATCTCGAGGCTATTGTAGGGCTTGACCTGGAAGTAGAACGGGACCTTGAGCAAGTCATCCATGACAGCAGTAGGTCCGGGAGAAGCAGTCGACGGCCCGAACACCAGAAAGCCGGCGTACTCTTCCAGCCACCCGAACCCGTTAACGAGCGGTACGTTCGTGAGATCTAGCTCGACGGTTGCCGTCACATCAACGCTCCCCGTCATGGGGATCGTAAAGGTGACGGGGTCCAGGCTAGCCTCGATCACGCCATCCAAGAGCGAATCCGAGGCAAAGACCCAATCGCCCTCGAGAGTCATGCTAGGCGAAAGGACGACTCCTGGCAACACCTCAAACGTGACCGTGCCCTGCAACGTGGCCGTGTCCTCATTGCTACGGACCACGCCCCAGTTCAGGCTAACGAGGTCCTCGTCAGCCACGGCGGATGCGCCCAGGAGGATCGCTGGGGAAGCGTCCACCCCGCCGGCGCCCATGCGAAGCGGAGAGGCCCAGTCCCCCCCGTCGCTGAGATCGGGTTCGGCCGTGTTCATGATCGCGGCCTTGATCTGCTGGGCGCTCCAATCGGGATGCGCTTCCTTGATCAGCGCCGCCACACCAGCCACGTGGGGGGCCGCCATGGAGGTACCGTTCATGCTCACGCCACCGGTGCCGGTCCCGATATCGGCGGCAAAGATCGCCACGCCGGGCGCCGTCACATCCGGCTTGAGCATCGAGTCGTAGCCACGGGGACCGCGCGAGGTAAAGTCGGCCATGGTGTCGGCCGGGGTGTACGGATCCTCAATCGTCGTCACATCGCTTTCAGCGCTGATGACGGCCGTCTGGCCACTGGCATCCCGTAGGTTGAGACCGTCTTGCTGCTGGATCGAGCACGCCGGGATGCTCACTGGCGTTCCGGCCATTGTGATGATGCCCGCGGCATTGTTATAGATCACCGCCGCCACGGCTCCGAGGCTGGCTGCATTGTCGACCTTCTCGCTAAAGCTGCAAGTGCCTCGCTGGATGAGCGCAATCTCGCCATCCAGTGAGCCGGCAGGCACCCCAGTGACATCACAAAAGGTGGGATCCCCAGCATCGGTTAGCACGCGCACATCGACAATGGGGGCAGTAATGGCTTCTTCAATGCGACCCGTGTTGCCGTCAAAGGCTGCCGGCTGATAGATGATGTTCGTCTGCGTCACGAACGGCGTATCCTGGATGCCGACGGTCGGACCGGTCGCATAGCCAGTGGTGGATGCCGCCACCGAGATCGCCTTGTCCGCAACGGCCGGCGACCCGGTGATGTACTCCACGTTGCCCTCGTTGCCGGCCGACGCCACCACCACGATGCCCACCGACGCCGCCAGGTCGGTGCCATAGACGCTGGGATCGGACGCGTCGTTGACTCCAAAGGGCGAACCCAACGACATGTTGATGACCTGGGGCCAGCCCCACTGCAAATAGTGCAGCGTGGCATACTCCAGGGCGTCGATCGTCAGCGTGGTGCTACCCGCTTGACCAAACACCTTCAGAGCCATCAAGCCCGCCCCTGGCGCGGTGCCGGTCATGACGCTACCAGCGGCGACGCCCGCGGCGATGGAGGCCACGTGTGTGCCATGGCCGTACTCGTCCAGGGGGTCCTCATCCGGCGTCGGGATGGCAGAGCAGATGCCCGCCGCCTCGTCGGCAGCCGAGCAACCGGCATCATACAGGGTGCCGGCAAAGTCATAGCCACCCACCACTTTGAGCGTAGGGAAGGTATTCGGCTCGACCCAGTTGGGGTCGTTCATCTCATACTGCAGTGGGTTCCCGCCGCCGCCCAGGGTTGCATGGGTGTAATCGATGCCCGTATCGATGATGGCGATGACGATCCCCTCGCCGTCCACACCGAGGTTTTCCCAGACCTGATCGGCGCCAATCAGCGGCACGCTGGCGCCCAGAGAGGGCTTGTGCACCGGCGCACGATGCACCGCCACCACGCCCGGCAGCTCGCGGATGGTCGCCAGCTGCTTGGCTGGCACCCGCGCTTGGATGCCGTTGTACACCACGGTGTACTTGGAGATCACCTGCGCACCCAGAGCCTCTATCTGGCTCTGGAGCTCGGCCTGCGCGGCCTCCAAAGCGCTGGCATGCCCCAGCGCCGCACTCGAGATGCTGGCGCCACCCCGGGCGGCCTGCTGCACCTCTGGCAACGCCGCGATGGGGTCGCCCTCCATCTGGATGATGACCAACACATCCTCGTCAACCAGCCCTTCCAACGCGCGAGGAACATAGCCGGCCATATCAACCAACTCGGCCGCACTCACGCCACCCTCAAAACGCTGGAACACCTCCTCCGGCAAGAGCTCACCGTCTGGCCGACCAGCGGCGCGGCGGGCGGCATCAGCCTCAACGAGCTGCCGCCGTAGCTCGGCTGGATCCGTGAGATCCAGCGGCTCCTCCGCCACCACGGCCAGCGGCAGCATACCCACCAGCATGGCGAGCACGGTAACCCACGCAAAGACTCGGGACGTTCTCGCTCGATGACCTATGCCCATAGCTCTCCTTTTCCCCAGCACGATGGAACACCACGCACCGATTCGGCCATAGCGCGGCTGCACTCACCTCCCCACCCGATAAGGGTGCCGGCAAGCAGAGCGACTCTCTCTGAACCCCAACCTGGGCCATTATAGAGTCTTCAGAGGCAGCTCACAAGGGCAAGAGGTAAAAAAAGGCACCCGATTCCGCCAACGAGTTCGATGATGCCGCCGAGGAGGGGCCTACCCAGCCCACCGGTAGCAGGCCAGGACCTCGGCAAAGTAGATGGTATGCTGCTGCTCCAGCGGCCGCTGACGATGCTCCGGTGTCAGTAGGTCGTGAGGCGGTGGCACCGTCGCGTACACACGACACTCGAGGTTGAGCCGCGCCTCCAGGATGGCCGGAGGACGCACATGCAGGGCCGGCACACGGGTGAGGCCCGTAGCCGCCCACTTGTCCACGTCGCGCCCCGACACGGTGCCGCACACCTCGGCGGCCGCCTTGGAACGAGCGTCGGGGACCGCCAGCACAAACTCGGGGATCTCGGCCAGAAAGCCAAACGAGTAGCGGAGCGGCGTCACAGCGATGGTGCTGATGGCCCGTCCGTGGTAGAAAGGCCCGATCTGTCCCCAGCCCAAGGTGAGCACGTTCTGGGCGCCGTCATGGCGCGCCACTGTGCAGAGAACGCCGCTGGTAGCCATCGCCTCCAGAAATGTATGTGCCTGGGCATAGGGGTCGATGGAAACGCGCGTGATCGCTTCCATGGTAGGTTTCATCCCTCTCGCGGCCAGCCGGCCATATCCTCGGGCACCAACGAGTGCAGATAAGCATGATGGGTGACGCCATGGATCTGCAGGCGGTTGCGCATCAACCCCTCGCGCAACGCCCCCACCTTGGCCGCCACCCGCTGGCTGGCCAGGTTCTCGACAGCCACCACCAGCTCGATGCGCATCAAGTCCAGTTGCTCAAAGCCAAAGCGCGCCACCAGACGGGTCGCCTCGGTGGCGGCCCCCTGCCCGGCATGGCTGGTGCGCACCCAGTAACCCAGGTTGGCCATACGGCCCGGCCGATCGATGCGATTCAGGCCAATGCCTCCAACCAGCCACCCGGTCGCACGCTCATGCAGGCAAAAATCATACATCTCGCCGCTGCGCCAGCCCTCGTCGGCGGCGTGCATCCAGGCCTCGGCCTCGGCCAGCGAATAGCCCGGGTGACACCAGGGCAGCCAGCGAGACACCTCAGCCACGGACTCGACAACCGCCTCCCAGAAGGGAGAGGCGTCCTCCGGTCTCCAGCGCCGAATCCCGAACCGTCCCGTCCCTGTGGGGATCTCCATCTGTTTCTCGATTCTTCCGTCCGCCCCATCAAGGAGCGCCATCGTGCCATGCGGCAGGTGCAATCCTTTGGGGCCAAGGCGGCCCGCCAGGCGAATCGGCCGGCCGTCGAACCCATAGTCACATCGCTGGACCAAACGCCTGGAATGGCGTCATCGAACAGCAGAGGCCGCGCCCATCGGCATCCGATCAGCCCCGCACACCATCGTCGACAGGCAACGGCTCCTCGAGAGGCGTCTCGGGTTGGCCGGCAAACAGCAGGTAGAGCGCACGATCCCGCTGGATAGCTTCCGCCCATCCCTCGGCCACCAGGATGGCCGCCAGGCGGCTGGCGTCGCTGACGGTCAGGGGCTGCGTGTTCAGGCGCCGCGAGGCGCTGCGCACCCACCAGCCCAGTCCGCCAGCCGGCGGGGCGCCGCCGTGCAAGCCCGCCGGCACGGCGCGCCCAGCATGGCGACGTCGTAGCGCCGCCAGGAACCCCGCGCTGACCTCGCGCTGGCGCGAGCCGTAGCACAGGACCAACCCGTGTTCCAGGCTGCCACGGTACACAAAGGGCCGCCCCAGGCCCAAGGTGACCAGCTCGTGTTCGGCACCCGTCGGTTCCATCATGCCCCCCATGATAACCGCAGCCTTTGCCGGCACGCAAGGCGGCTAGCGCCCGAGAGCACGGGGCTAGCGGTTGCACCGGGCGTGGGGGCGGCTAGAATGTCACCCAGTGCTGACAGAGAGAGGTCCGTGCTGATGTCATCCTCCATGCGCCCGGCCTGGTTGGATTATGCTTGGGGCATCGCGGTGCTGCTGGTTGCTCTGGGCTATGCGATGCTGCCAGAGCTCTTGCTGGACGTGGTGTTTATCTTTACCTGGCCTCTCGTATTCTTCCTGGCCGGGTTCGAGTCCGGCGTTGCCCCCCGCGATTCGGGCCGCCATCACGTCCGCCAGCGAGCCAAGCAGATCCTCCTGCCCTACCTGGGCTACTCGCTGCTGGCCCGGGTCCTGTGAATGGCGGGGGCGTGATGGGCCCGCTGGAGGCGCCCCCGTGCGAGCCGGGTTGGCCCAAGCCGTGCTGGCGGTGGGGTTGGTGGCGATCGTTATGCAGCTCTGCCATGCCCGCCCGTGGTCCACGCCGGCCCGCCGCCAGCTGGCACTAGACTGACACCCGGGAGCACGCCATGTCGCCATCGGACGTCCGCGTCGATCTGCCCGTCCCGCCAGAGCTGGACCCCACCCCTGAGGGCCGGCTGGCCCTGGTCAACGGCGCCGAGATCTATTACGAGATCCATGGGCAAGGCGAGGGGCACCTGGTCCTGTTGCATGGGTTTTTCGGCAGCGGGGCCATCTGGCACCCCTGGCTGCACCTCTTGACCGAGCGTTACCGGGTGATCCTGCCGGATCTGCGGGGCCACGGCCGCTCGAACAACCCATCGGGCGTATTCACCCACCGCCAAGCGGCGCAGGACATCCTGGCGCTGTGCGACGGGTTGGGCGTAGGGCGCTTTTGTGGCATCGGCGCCTCGACGGGCGGGATGACCCTGCTACACGCCGCCCTGCAGGCGCCGGATCGTCTCGAGGCCATGGTGCTAATCTATGCCAGTACGCACTTTCCAGAGTCGGCCCGACGCATCATGGCGCACCACGACCCAGCCAAACTCACCCCCGCCGAATGGGCGCAGGAGATCGCCCAGCGACGCAGCCTGCATCGCCGCAGCGACGAGCAGGTACGGGCGCTGCGGGAGCAGTTCTATGCCTTTCGGCTCGATACCGAGGACATGGCGCTGACCGAGGCCGACTTGGCTCGCATCCGGGCCCGCACGTTGGTGGTACACGGCGACCGCGACGCCCTCTTTCCGGTCGAGATCCCGCTGACGCTCTATCGGGGCATCCCCTGGGCCTATCTATGGATCCTACCCGGCTGGGGGCACGGACCGCTAGAGACCCACGCGGAAGAGATCCTCACCCTGGGCCAGCGTTTTCTGTGCGGCGCCTGGAGCGGCTAGCGCAGCCCCTCGTCGATATACGCGAACAGGTTGCGCTCCACCTGGGCCGGTAGCGGGACGGTGATAGGCGTGGCCGTGGGCAGCAACACAAAGCGGCCACCCGGCGCCCCTACTTCCAGCGTCCGCCGCACGATGTCGCGCAGCTCACGCTCGGTGGCTAGCTCGAACATGCTCTCCTGGATGTTGCCCATGAGGCAGATGCGGTCGCCGATGCGCCGCTTGACCTCGGCCAGCTCGATGTCGCCCCCGGGCGGCGCCTCCACCGGGTCCAGGGCGTCGGGCTCTAGCTCGGCGATCATGTCCAGCACCTGGGACAGTCGACCGTGGCAATGGAGGCGCAGCATCTGCCCGTGCTGGTGGATCAGGTCGATGATGGGGCGATCATAGGCGACCACAAACTCGGCGAAATCGTCCGGCCGCATATATGGCGGGGTGGCGAACTCGGCGCCACACATGCGAAACAGCGGGCCAGCGCCCTGCTCCAGCAGCGAGGCGGTCACGTCCAACATGCGCTCCAGCGCCCAGTCCAGCAGCGCCCGCAGTCGGACGCGATCAAAGGCGACCAGCTCTAGCAACGCCTGAAACTCCATAAAGGCGCCGGCCGCGCCGATGGGATCGCTGATATCGACCAGGGGGATACCCGCCTCGCCCACCAGGGCTTGGATCTCGCGCACACGGCTGATGTCGGCGGGAGCCGGATGGTAGGGCAACGAGAGCAGCCGGTCGACGTCCTCCGGCCCTTTGAGCAGGTACTCGGTGGTCCAGGTGGTATACGTAGCGGGATCGCGGCGGGTGGTAGTCTGCAGCGTGCCGCGCGGCGTGCGCACCCGCGTGACCGTGACAGTGCTAGCGCCCTCTGGGTAGGTCTCGCGGCTCACCATGTCGTCGTCGCCCGCGGTCATCAGAAAACCCAGCCGGCCGGGCACGCCCCCACCACAAAAGACCATATTGTCCAGCCGTTCGCGGGCGGCCCGACGGATCGGCTCATAGGAGGGATGATCGGGGCAGGCGACGCTGGTGAACCCGTCGATCTCGTAGAGGGAGACGGGCACGCGGTCGGTGGGCTCGCCTCGTAGCGTGGCGAGCAGACGTTGGCGGGGGGTCATGGCCATGGTGGACATCCTTTCGAGCTAGCGACGTCGGTCGGCCCCGCTGGCCCATTCTGACCGCCAAGCCCGGTGGCGTCAACCCCAGAAAAGAGCAGGGCGGCCCACGGCCGCCCCCACTCGTTGGTGTCCATCCAGCCTATAGCGTTGTGTTTGATGCGACCCGGCCGAGGACGTTACTCGTCCTCCTCCTCCAGGTCGTCGTCATCCCAGTCGTCGTCGTCCCAGTCCTCGTCGTCGTCGTCCCAGTCCTCGTCGTCGTCGTCCCAATCCTCGTCCTCGTCCTCATCGTCCCAGTCGTCCTCATCATCGTCCCAGCTGGCGCTGGAGATGACCCAGTCCAGCTCGACCGGGTGCGACTCGACGATTTCGAGCTCGGTGCGGCAAGCGGGGCAGTGCAGCCGGACGCCGACCTTGGGCTCGCCTCCGATGCGGATGGCACGGCCACAGTCGGGACAATGCGCGATTGCCATAGCTCCTCCGTCTCCCAGATCCATACCGACGGCCCTCTGCCGTCATCGCGCGTGACTATACAGCAGCCTCATGTAACTGGTGTGCAAAAGTCGTTCCAATCAGCGCATCAAAAGGCCGATTCCGTGTGAGCGATTACACGGGCAGGGCTGCGTCAGCCCGATTCGCTCCGGGCCGACGCCCTGGTGGCCTCTACCTGGCTGCGGTCGGCCCGTGCGCCTCGCCGCAGCGGTAGCACCTCACCCGCGATCCGACGCACCGTACGCACCCCCAGCCTTCCCGATGCCTCCAGCGCCACCGCCACGCGCCGCACGGCCTCCCAGGTGTCGGGCTCGCGCAGCATGTTCAGCGTGCGCTCATAGAGCCAGCGCTCAAAGGCCGCCGCCTCGGCCTCGTTGGCGCAAGCTCGCCGCGCCATAGCTCGCGCCTCGGCCCAATCGGACCCGCCCGCCCCGCCCCAGCCCAGTAGGCTGCTGGCCGCGGGCCCCGCCAGGCGCACCATCATGCGCCGCTCCAGCCAGAGTCGCGTGCGCGTCGAGGGGTTGTTGCGCTCCTCGCGGATCTCTAGGATCGGGCCCTGCACCATGCGCCCACGGCTCTCTTCGGAGGCGACGACGCTGATGTGGCGAAAGGGCACCCGCAGCAGCAACGAGATCACCGCATGCGCCGCCTCGTGGTAAGCGGCGTGCTCTGGCTCGCTCAGTTGTGGCGTCTCTGTACTCATCGCTGCCCTGCTCTAGCCACGCCACACGGGTGAGCCTCAATTATGGCACCCCGCCCGCACGCTGGCAAACCGAGCGCCCTAGAGCCCAAAAAAATCATCCACGCGACGCAGGCGGTCGCTGGCATCGTCATCCAGCGCTCCATGTGGGAGCTGCTCGGGCGGTCCATAGGCGCGGATCTGGCCGCCCTGCCCTGGCAGGAGGCCCCAGGTCTCCACCAGGTCATCCAGCCCCTCGATCTCTTCCAAAAAGCGTGACGGCTTGGCAAAGGGGCCGCCATCCTGCCGCAGGAACCAGGGCCGCCCCACCGAGCGGGTGACGGGCGCCAAAAGATAGAGCTGGCGCCTGGCGCGCGTCGCCGCCACATAGAGCAGGCGGCGCTCCTCCTCGATCTCTTCCTGGCTGCCCATGGAGAGCTCTGATGGCAGACTACCATCGACCAGATGGATCAGGAACACCGTGTGCCACTCTAGTCCCTTGGCCGAATGGATGGTCGACACGACCAGGGGATCCTCATCGGGATGCCCCGCCTCGTCCACCCGCTCCTCGGCCTGGTGCGGCTCCAGCGTCAGGTCGGTCAGCAGCTCCTCCAGGCTATCGTAGCGCGCGGCCAGGCTGTGCAGCACGTCCAGATCGGGCTGGCGACGGGGATGGTCGTCGTACTGGCGCTCCAGGATCGGCTGGTAGTAGGCCAACACCTCACCCACCTGCTGCGCCACACTGACGCCCTGGGCCGCCGCCCGCTGGATCACCTGATAGAGCTCGGCAAACGCGGGCGAGTAGCGTTTGCCCTGGAACGGCTCGCTCACCAGGGCGCCATAGCCACCGCCCTGGGCCGCGATGGCCTCGATCAGCCGCGCCGCCGTGACGGGCCCCACCCCCTCGATCAGCTCCAAGCCCCGTTGCCAAGCCAGCTCATCGCTCACGTTCTGGATCACCCGCAGGTAGGCCAGGGCGTCCTTGATGTGGGCGGCCTCGTTGAACCGCCGCCCGCCATACACCACAAACGGAATGTTATGTCGACCCAGCTCCACCTGGACCTCGCCCGCGTGGGAGAGCGAGCGCGCCAACACAGCCATCTCCTTCAGGGGCACGCCCTCCTCGCGGAGATCCAGCACCCGCCGGCAGATAAAGGCGGCCTGTTGCATCTCGTCGTCTGGCCGGATAAAGACGGGCTTGAGTCCCTCGGCCACGTCGGTGTAGAGGCGTTTACGCACGATGGCGGGAGCCTGCGCGATGACGGCGTTGGTCAGGTCCAAGATGGGCTGGGTGGAGCGATAGTTGCGCTCTAGCTTGATGACGCGGCAATCGGGGAAGAGCTCGGGGAACTCGAGAATGTTGCGGTAGCGCGCCCCGCGAAAGGCATAGATGCTCTGCGAGTCGTCCCCCACCACCATCAGGTTGCCGTGGCCCACCGCCAGCCGCGCCGCGATCTCGGCCTGCACGCGGTTGGTGTCTTGATACTCGTCCACCATGACGTAGCGATAGGTCTGGGCCAGCTTCTGGGTGACCTGGCGCTGCTCGCGCAAGAGCTGGCGCAGGTTGAGCAGCAGGTCGTCGAAATCCATCAGCGAGCGGCGACGCTTGGCCTCATCATAGGCCTCGGCCACCTTGCCGATATCGGGCAGATCCTTGGCAAAGTGCGGATAGTCCTCGTTGACCACATCCACCAGGCCGCGGCCCGTGTTGGCGGCGCTGCTGATGATATCGAGCAACGTTCGCTTGGTGGGGAACCTTCGCTCCTTGGTGGATAGGCCCAGGTGCGTGCGAATACGGTGGATCAGGTCCTCCGAGTCGGAGCGATCGAGGATGCTAAAGCTGTTCTCATAGCCCAGCAGCGGCGCGTAACGACGCAGCACGGCGTTGGCAAAGGCGTGAAAGGTGCCGCCAGCCACGCGGGCGCAGCGCTCGTCCAGCAGGGCCGTGGCGCGACGCAGCATCTCGCGGGCGGCGCGGTTGGTGAACGTGAGCAGCAAGATGGCGCGGGGATCGACGCCCTGCGCCACGAGATGCGCCACCCGCGACACCAGAACCATGGTCTTGCCGCTGCCAGCCCCCGCCACCACGAGGTAGGCGCCATCGATGCTGGTGACAGCCTCGGCCTGGGCCTCGTTCAGCTTGGCGAGATAGGGTGGATCGGGCTGGGTTGTCGCGCTAGGGGGCGTCTCGGAAGGCATAGTCGCTCCTCGGCTGCGGGCAGTACCTGGTAGATTATACCGTGACCGAGGCTGTGGGGGTAGCGACGCGGGGGAGCTCAGTCCACGTAAGGCGAGACCTTGACGGCCCAGCGCGGCTGGGTGCAGAGAGCATCGGCCCGATCGTCGGGCAGGTTGACCCCCAGCGAGAGATCGCCACGGCAGACACCGCTCTGAGCGAGCGCGTCCTGGACCAAGGCGGGCGAGTCGCGGATCTCGTCCAGAGGCACAGCCAACTGCCCCTCAGAGCCAGGCAGCGAGTAGAAGCGGATGCGGCTGGGCGTGGCCTGTAGAACGTAGAGCACGTTCTGGTCGGGCGCATACGCCGAGAGCGTAAAGTCGTCGCTGCGGCCCTCGGGATCGATCAGCACAGCGGCATACCCGACAAAGAGCAGCCTCTCACCCTCGGCATAGTCTTCAATCAGCTCCCAGGCCTCGAACAACGTGCGAGGGTCGGTGGAGATGTCGCGATTGGCGCCGCAACCTGCGATCAATGCCAACGCCGCGATGAGAAAGATGAGAGAGAGCAGCCGATGCCAGTGGGGATGATGATGGTCAAGCATGCCATCATTGTACGACGCTCGCGCGCCGCTGACAACCGAGCGGCTGGCCCGCCCCACAGGCACCGCACGCGGCCCACGGCGATCTGCCCCCGGGCCGCGTTGACCGAGCGGCGTAGGGTTCCGACCAACGCGACGGGGCGGCCACGCCGGCGAGGCGCCCCGCTAAGAGACGACCAGGGCCTGGCCCAAGGCCTCGCAGACGCGGTCCACCTGCCCCTCGGTCATCACGCTGGAAAAGGGCAGGGCCAGGCTGACGCGCCCCAGCTCCTCGGTCACCGGAAAGTCGCCTGGTCCGTAGCCGAACCGCTCTCGGTAGAACGGCTGGAGGTGGATGGGCGTAAAGTAGGGCCGGCTGGGGACGCCGCGATCAGCCAGGCGTTGCAAGACATCGTCGCGCGAGGCGGGCGGCCGGATGCGGACCACATAGACGAACCAGGAGATGCGGGTGGTCTCGGGGACGATGGTGGGCGTCTCGACCAGCTCAACATCCGCCAGCCGCTCATCATACCAAGCAGCCACTTGGGCGCGCTTGGCCAGGAGCTCGTCGATGCGCCCCATCTGGGCCAGGCCGAGAGCGGCGGACATCTCGTCCAGGCGGTAGTTATAGCCCAGGCGGGTGTGGTTGAGCCAGGCGTCAAAGACGTCGCGGCCCTGGTTGCGCAGCGAGCGGAACAGGTCGGCCCAGTCGGCGCGGTCGGTAACGATCATGCCGCCCTCGCCGGTGGTGATCTGCTTGTTGGGATAAAAGGCAAACACGGCCACGTCGCTCAGAGAGCCAGCGGGACGGCCCTTGTAGTATGACCCCAGCGCCTCGCAAGCATCCTCAATCACGACCAAGCTGTGCCGATTGGCCGTCGCTAGGATGGGATCCATGTCGGCGGGCTGGCCAAAGGCGTGGACGGGGAGGAGGGCGCGGAGGCGACCCCCTCTCCCTGCCTCTCCCCCGTGCACGGGGGAAAGGTGACTGCCGCCCTCACACGGCCCTGCGTACAG
>JAXGON010000006.1:0-128912 GCA_040767425.1 Anaerolineae bacterium
GACCACCGGGCGGTACCAACCTATGGGAAAAGAGACGCTCGGCCATGCCCGAGCGACAGGTGTTGCCAGTGCACACGAAAAGGATCAACGGCCGATAGGTCATCGGTCTCCTCGCACACGACAAGAGGAGGGCTGCCGATGGCAGCCCCCCTCTCTGGCTCTTAGCTCAGTTCTGGCAACAACAACCCGTATCCGCCGTCACGGCGTCGATAAGTGACGGCATAGTTATCCGTCTCGGCATTGTAAAAGAGATAAAAATCGTGCCCAAGAAGCTCCATCTGATCGATGGCCTCATCCACGTACATGGGCATGATCTCGATCCGCTTGATACGGACGACCTGCTCCCGTGTATCGCCCTGTGACTCGGTCAAGCCCGGCTCGGGGGCCTCAACGCGGTTCTGGGAGCGCCAATGCTTGCCCTTGTAGCGCTCAATCTGCCGCGACATCTTGTCAAGAACGGCATCGAGCGAGGACCTGAGGTCCGATGACCTGTCCTCGGCTCTGAGCAGCGCCCCATTGGCCCGCAAGGTGAGCTGTACAACCTGGCGATCCTCTGCGCTCTTGGTGTTTCGGGAGGACAGATCGACGCGCGCTTCGCTGATGTTGGGAAGGTAACGGCTGAGCTTGGAGACCTTGGTCTCGACAAGCTCTCGGAGCTGGTCGGTGATCTCGAGGTTGTGTCCACTGATAATGATATCCATCTCGCAAACTCCTTTTTCTGCCGGGTGAGCCTAGTGCCCATCGACACAGCGACCAGGCCAAGAGCTCCCGTGCGGGTGTTCACGAGCCTTGTTAAGGTGCGCTGTGCAACTCTATGCTACTATGGGCACGCTTCCGTGTCAATGGACCTGTGTGAATCTTTTGTGCAGGCTCGCGTTGACAGGTATGCCACCGAGGGATACCATCGCCCGAGGGGAGTGGTATGCCCATCTATTGGAATGACGAGCCCAACCAGGGCCGATCAGCTCACAGCCAGAAAAAGCCGCCAGCCCAAAGCGGCCGTTGGTTTGTGGCCGCGCTGGCCGTGCTGGTGCTCACGGCCGTCAGTGTCCGCTTGGCCCTAGTGGTGCTGGTGGATGCGCCCGCTGCGCCCAGTGCCGTCACGCTGGTCCCCCGCCCCAGCGTTACTCCCACTGCCGAATCCCCCGCGGAGGCTTTCAGCGCGGACGCATCGCCACACTCCACCGAGGTCCCCAGCCCAACGATGCCGCCCCGCACGTTTCGTCTGGCCGTGGAACAGGACCTCTACGCCGCGTTTTCCAGCCCGCTGGAGGCCTTGGATCGGGCTCACGAGGATGTGATCGTGCTTCCCTATGCGCCGTCGTCATCTCCAGAGGATCTGCTGACGCAGCGCCTGGCTGATGGCGTGGTCTTTTGGACCGTCGAGCCGTTGCCGTATGGCATTCCCCTGGCCGAGATCCCCTATGCGCTGGTGACGCATCCGCAGCTCGATCGCGAGGGCTTTTCGCGGTCGCAGTTGGGGGCCATCGCCGATGGGTTGGACGAGACCTATACCCTGGTGGTGCCCCGCGATGACCAGCTCGTGCGCGCCTTTCTCGAACGGGACTACTGGGGGCTGACCGTAGCGCGCGTGGAGTCGTGGGACGAGGCCATCGGCTATGTCGCTGCCCACGATGATGCCTTGGCCATCGTGCCGTGGGAAGTGGTCGATCAGCGCGTGCGCCTGGCAGCCATCGACGGGCGTCGGGCCGATCCCACGAGTACGGCCGACTATCCCTTCTGTCACCGCATCTGGTTGCTCGAGAGCTCTGCCATGTTGATGCCCGATGCGGCCCTGGAGGAGCTGCGCCGCGAGCTGGCGCACGAAACCAGCCCCACGGTGCGGTTGGTGGCCGTCGGCGACGTGATGCTAGGGGGATACTGCGCCGAGCAGATGAGCGAGCAGGGGCCGCTTTATCCGTTCGGCGATCCTGGCTTGACTGCGCTGATCTTGGAGGCGGATGTCGCGCTGGGCAACCTGGCGTCGCCCCTGTCGCGGCAGGGCGAGTTGCTGGAGGGGGTGACGGCCTATCGCGGCGATCCGACGACGGCAGAGGTTCTGGCGCGGGTCGGCTTGGATGTGATGTCAGTCGCTAACGAGCAGGTGTCTGCCTTTGGTCCCGAGGCGCTCCTGGATACCATCAACGCGCTGCGTGAGGCGGGCATCGAGGCCGTGGGGGCAGGCGCCACTCGCGATGCGGCCTATGCCCCCGTGGTAGTAGAGCGAAACGGCTTGGCGCTCGCCATCCTGGCGCTGAATGCCATCGGGCCCGAGGAGCTGGCGGCTAGCTCGGAGCGGGCGGGCGTCGCCTGGCTGGATGACAGTCGTGCCCTCTGGGCCGTGGCCGAGGCCAGCCGCAAGGCCGACTTGGTGGTTGTTTCGTGCCACTGGGGCGAGCCGCACACAGATCAAGCCACCGCCGACCAGATCACGGTGGGGGAGGCGCTCCTGGGGGCGGGCGCCGATCTCGTCATCGGGCACCATCCCCACACAGTGCAGGCCATTTCGTACCAGCCTGGCGGTGTCGTGGCCTACAGCCTGGGCGACCTGGTCTACCATCCCTGGTCCGAGGCGGCGTCCGCCGAAGGCGTGGTTCTGGTCGCGACGCTTGGGGATGGGGCCGTGCGATCGGTAGAGCTGGTGCCCTATCGGGTGGAATCGTGCCGTCCCCGCCTGCTGGAGGGCGGCGAGGCCGCGGCGGTGCTCAGCAGGGCGAGCGCGTTGGCGACGTCAACGCCTAATCCAACGCCTAATCCCTAGTGCCCGTTGCCCACGGCGTGCTTGAGATAGGCCTCGATTAGCTCATCTAGGCCGCCATCCAGCACCGCGTCGGTGTTCCCCGTCTCGTAGCCAGTCCGTAGGTCCTTGACCATCCGATAGGGATGCAGCACGTACGAGCGGATCTGGTTCCCCCACCCCGCCGAGACATGCTCGCCGCGGAGCTTGGCCGTCTCTTCCTCCTGGCGCTGGAGCTCGAGGTCATAGAGGCGAGCACGCAGCACGGCCATGGCTCGTTCACGGTTCTGCGCCTGTGAGCGCTCGTTCTGGCATTGGACTACGATGCCCGTGGGGATATGGGTCAAGCGAATTGCGGTCGAGTTCTTCTGGACGTTCTGACCGCCATGCCCCGAGGCGCGGTAGACGTCGGTGCGAATGTCGTCAGGGTTGATATCGACGGTGATCTCGTCGCCGATGTCGGGAATTACATCGACCAAGGCAAACGAAGTGTGCCGTCGGTGGGCGTTATCAAAGGGCGAGATGCGCACCAGGCGGTGTACGCCCTTTTCCGAGCGCAGGTAGCCAAAGGCGTAGCGCCCGCTGATCTCGACCGTGACGCTCTTTAGGCCTGCCTCTTCGCCTGGGGTCTCATCATAGATCTCGCTGCCATAGCCCTGCTGTTCGGCCCAGCGCAGGTACATACGCAAGAGCATCTCGGCCCAATCCTGCGACTCGGTGCCGCCCGCGCCCGCATAGATGGACAGGATGGCGGAGCGGTGATCGTGCGGCCCCGATAGCATGGCGCGGAACCGCATGGTGGCCAGCTTGGCCTCGAGCTGCTCGACCTGCTGCGCGATCTCCGAGGCCATCTGCGCCTCGTCCTCTCCCTCGATCAGCTGGGCGAGATCAAGCAGATCGGTGGCGGCGGTCTCAAGCTCGCGCCACTCTTGCACCTGGCTATCCAGGCTAGAGAGCGTCTGCATCAGCTCTTGGGCGCGCTCGGGGTCATTCCAGATGCTGGGATCGGCAGTCTCGGCGCGCAGCTCGGCAATGCGGGACTCTTGGGCGGCGAGGTCAAAGACGCTCCATGAGCGTCTCGATCTCTTGAAGCATCCCGTCTAGGCGTGTCGTCAAGTCATCCATGAAACAGATCCTCCCGTCGTATGGGCAACGACTAGGCTGGCTCGTCAAAGAGGGCGTCAACAAACAGCGCGGGCTCAAACGGGGCCCAATCGTCAACCGACTCGCCCGTGGCGGCGAACTGGACGGGCAGCCCAAGCTCGTGGGCAATGGCAAAGACGATGCCGCCCTTGGCTGTGCTGTCCAGCTTGGCCAGGACGATGCCACTGACCTGTACCTTTTCCGCAAAGGTGCGGGCCTGCAGCAGGGCGTTCTGCCCCGTGGTGGCATCAAGGACCAATAGCGTCTCGTGCGGGGCGCGGTGCACCTGTTTTTGGGCCACCGATCGCACCTTGACGAGCTCTTGCATCAGGTTGTATTTGGTATGGAGGCGGCCAGCCGTATCGACGATCAGGACGTTGGCGCCACGCGATTGGCAGGCCCGAATGGCATCATAGACCACAGCTCCAGGATCGGCGCCAGGCTGCGGGGCCACGATGCCGACGCCCAAGCGCTCGGCCCAGATGGCCAGCTGGTCGATGGCCGCGGCGCGAAAGGTATCCGCGGCCGCCAGCAGGACCTTGTCGCCCCGCTCTTGGTGATAGCGGGCCAGTTTGGCAATGCTGGTAGTCTTGCCAGAACCATTCACGCCGACTACCAGGATCACGTGCAGCATCCGCTCGCCAGGGAGGTAAGGGCGCTGCACCGCCTCCAGCATCTGCACTAGCTCGCGTTTGAGGGCATCGCGCAGCTCTGTGGGCGTCATGCCTGGTTTGGCTTGGGCGCGCAGTCGCTCGATGAGCTCCATGGTCGTGCTGACGCCCACATCGGCCTGCACCAAGAGCATCTCCAGCTCGTCCCAGGTATCCTCGGTGATGGCTTCTTGCTGAAAGAGGCCGACAATCCGCCCAAAGAACGAACGCCTGGTCTTGGTCAGGCTATCTTGGAGTTTTCTTCCGATGGCCACGATAAGCGATCCTCACCTGCGCGTACTCGCACCACGAAATCTCATTATAGCAGATGGCCGCGGCAGCTCGAAACCAGGGCTGCTGCTTCGCGGCCCCGAACTCTTGCGGGTATGGGATCAGAGGCGTTTGCGGTAGGCCGCCCATACCAGGATGCCCAGCAGGATCAGGACCAGCCCTGCCATGAGCATCCAGATGGTTCGCAGCCAGCCCCAGAGCTGCCATCGCGGGTGAACGAGGGCCATGCCATAGTCATCAACCGTGTCGGTGGGCGCGGGTTCGACGGCGGCGGCGACGGCTTGCTCAGGTGCGGCGGGTGGCTCCACGTCGGGCTCGGGCGTCGGCGGCTCCGTCGTGGGTGTGGCCGTCGCTGGCACGGGCGTCGGCTCGCTGATGGCGGCGGCAGCTACGGTGCCCTCTACGGCTCTGGCAGCCTGTAGCTGCTGGTCACGCGTTCCCTCTGTGGGTTCGACTTTGTCTGGCGGAGCCATGCCCGCCACCTCGAGAGAGCCGCCGCCGCCCATGCCATCCACCATGGTAGGTGTCCGCTGGTCGGGTGTCGGGGGCATACGCATGGCCACCATCTCCGCCTTGGGCTCACCCTCGCTGGGCGCTTCCTCGACGGCCCGCTCTGCGGCCACGACCTCGGTGACGGCCGCGACAGCCTGCTCTGAGGCGGCCTCGACCTGCTTCTCGGCAACTGCTTCTTCTGCCGCAGGTAGGGCCTCGAGCATCATCACGGGCTCTTCGGGGGCTAGCTCGACAACCTGGGTGGTGACGACGACCGCGCTGGGCCGGGCGGAGCGCGCGGCGCCAAAGGGAGACCATCCCAGCGTCAATGCCATGTCTCCCGACAAGAACACCAGCATCAGCGCGGACGCCACCACCGCGGCCGTGCGGGCAAAGGCGAACAACCGCTCCCATCGCCGCTGGCGGGCTTGGAGGGGCTGCATGGTGCGAGGCAGGGCAAAGCTGCGGGGCGCATGCATCCTGGGCGCTTGCGAAACCAGGGCGATGGTCCTCCTCAAGGCAGTGAGCTCCTGCTGGCAGGCTTCGCAGGCCTGCAGATGGCGCTCCACACGCGCACGATCCGAGGCCGTGAGCTGCTGGTCAATATAGGCCGAGAGGTTCTCTTGCGAGAACCGATGCTCGTGACCGTTTGTCGATCGGGTGCGGGTCGCCATTGGACAATCTCAAGAGCTATGGTTAACTGGATAACTACTATTCAGCACTAGGACGGAACCCCATCGGTAATTGTTCCTGTCGTTCGGTGAGGAACTCGCGTAGCTTGGCGCGCGCACGTGAGAGTCGTGACTTGACCGTTCCCAGAGCGACCGAGGTCACCGCGGCGATCTCTTCGTAGGGCATACCCTCGATATCGGAGAGTATCAAGACCGTGCGCTGGTCGGGCGGGAGCTCGGCGATCCCTCGCTGGATAAGCCTGCCCAGCTCTTTGCGGTCCACCCAATCCTCGGGGCTCTCGTCATCGGTGTTTTCAAGAATGTCCGAGTGTTCGTCGTCCTCGACCAAGTCGTCGATGGGGGTGCTGGGGCGACGCTGATGGGTGCGCAAGAGGTCATAGCAGCAGTTGGTGACAATGCGCAGCAGCCAGGCCTTGAACGAGCCGCCGCGGTACTGGTGGAGTGCCTTGTACGCCTTGATAAAGGCGTCTTGTGTGGCGTCGGACGCCGCGTTCTCGTTCCCGAGGACACGGTAGGCGACGTTATAGGCCATGTCCTGGTAGTAGTATACCAGGTCATTAAAGGCATCCAGGTCGCCCTTTTGCGCGTGGGCGATCAGTTGTGGTTCGTTCATCCCGCTGGCGGTGTCTCCACCTATGGCGAAAACCAGATCATGCTAGACGAATGAGCGACGCCCTAGTCTAGCGCACATAGCATGGGCGACCAAACTTGACGCGACTTGGGTCGCAGTCTATACTCGGTTTGACGTTGCCGAAGTGGCGGAACGGCATACGCGGTGGTCTCAAAAACCACTGGAGGTTACTCCTTGTGGGTTCGAATCCCACCTTCGGCACTATGGTAGTATGAGGGACCTCGGTTGGCAAGCCTTGCGCGCCGAGGGCTCTTGAACGGTGTGGTTCAAGGAGCTCGGGCCAGTACGCTAGGCCTGGGCCTCTTTTTTTGTAGCAGCGCTGGTTGTGGGTAGGCCGCCATGCGGCAGAGCCCAGTGAAAGGAGTCGTCCGATGCCTTTGGTAACGAGCAAAGAGATGCTGCTGGCGGCGGTGGAGGGGCACTATGCGGTTGGCGCTTTCAACGCCAACAACATGGAGCAGATCCAGGGGATCATCAACGCTGCGGTAGCCGAGAACGCCCCCGTGATCCTGCAGGTCAGCCAAGGGGCCATCCGCTACGCGGGCCTCGAGTTTGCCGCCGCGATGGTCAAGACGGCTGCCGACCTGGTGAGTATCCCCGTGGTATTGCACCTGGATCACGGCACCGACTTTGATCAGAACGTCCGCTGCATGCGCGCTGGGTTCACCTCGCTGATGTTTGACGGATCGGCCCTGCCCTTTGAAGAGAACGTGGCTATCACCTCGCGGGTGACCGAGATCGCTCACATTGTGGGCGTGCCCGTAGAGGCCGAGCTGGGCAAGGTGCTGAAATCCACCGACAACGTGAGCGAAGAGGATGTCCTCAACGCGATGACCAAGCCCGAGGAAGCCCGCGAGTTTGTGGAACGGACCAAGTGTGACTCGCTGGCCATCGCGGTGGGATCGGTGCACGCTATGCGTTCACAGGCTGCCGAGCTCAACATTGACCGCGTCAAGGCGATCCGCGAGGTGGTGGATATCCCCTTTGTGCTGCATGGCAGCTCGGGCGTGCGCGAGGAGAGCGCCCTGGAGGCTATCCCCTACGGCGTGGCCAAGATCAACGTGGCGACGCTGCTCAACCAGGCCTTTACCACGGGCATCAAGCGTGGCTTGGCCGAGTCGCCCGATGAGGTCGATCCCCGCAAGATTCTGGTCCACTCGCGCGATGAGGTGATGGAGGCGGTGCGGCACAAGATCCGCACCTTTGGCTCCAGCGGCCAGGTAACCGCCGCTGGGTATCGGACGCCCAAGAAGGTCTACGCCAAGGCCGAGCTAGGCGACGCCGAGTAGGCACGTAGGACGACAAAAGCGGGGGGCTAGGCTCCCCCGCTTTTCTGTTGCCATGGAGCGGGCTGGGCTTGGGCTCAGGTGACCAGATGCTCTCGGCTGATATTGTTCAGGAACTCGTTGCGGGTCGAATCCCTCGACTTGAAGATGCCTAGCATGGCGCTGGTGACCATGCGGGCGTTGGCCTTTTTCACGCCTCGCATGGCCGAGCACATGTGGATGCCCTCGGCCACCACGGCCACCCCCAGCGGATGCAGCGTCTCGTTCAAAAAGTCGGCGATCTCTTGCGTCATCCGTTCCTGGAGCTGCAGTCGCCTCGCATACATCTCGACGATGCGAGGGATCTTGCTAAGCCCGATGACGCGGCCGCGTGGGATATAGCCCACGTGGCAACGGCCGATGAACGGGAGCATGTGGTGTTCGCACAGGCTGTAGAAATCGATATCCCGCACGATCACCATCTCGTCGTAATCCACCTCGAACACGGCGTCGTTGACGAGCTTGACGGGGTCGACGTGATAGCCTGCCGTGAGCTCGCCGTACATGCGCGCCACCCGCGACGGGGTCTTGACCAGGCCCTCGCGGTTGGGGTCCTCACCGATGGCCTCCAGAATGGTCCGCACGGCGCATTCTATGTCGCTGTGACACTCTTGCTCGGGAAGGTCTACCAAGTCGACGCGAAACGCATCGTAATCGCCAGGGTTGATCGTCATCTTGGGCATTGCGCTCCTTGCTTGGCACACACCAGGGTGCTGGGCTATAGACAAACGTCGGGGCGGGGTTTGACCGTGTTTCCAGCCAGCCGTGTTGCCATGGCCCTGAGCGACGCGCTGTGTCCGTGGGGAACCAGCGTCGGGGCGAGGTCGGCCAGCGGCACCAAGGCATGGGCAGCGTCGACTACCGACGGATCAAGCAACTGTCCCCAGGGCTGTGACAGGCTTCCCCCGCCCATCAGGACAATGTCGAGATCGATGGTCCGCGGCCCGTTGGGATCGGCGGTGCGTACCCGACCCAGCCGCTGCTCGATGGGCCGCAGGATCTGCTCCTTGAGCGTATCGGGGCCAGTGGACGTCTCGACCAGAGCCGCCGCGTTGAGAAAGGGCGGTTGGTCGGGGTCACCTACTGGCGCCGTCTCATACACGGGCGAAAAGGCCACCAGGTCGACGGCATTGGCGATCTCGACGGCGGCGCGTTGCAGGCTGGCTACTGGATCGATGTTGGCGCCGAGCAGCAGATAGATCCAGTGGCGGTCGGGGGGGCAGACGCGTTCGCGGCGAATCTCTACGCCCACCGTTCGGGCAAAGCGGACCGCCCCTGGCTTGGCGACACTGACCGTGGCAGCTAGGGCCCGCGGTTGGGCCAGGCAGACGCGCGCGATCTCCTCCGCCAGCCGCTCTACCAGGAAAAAGCTGCTGGCCTGCACCAGCGATATCACCTCTTTGGTGATGGTGCGATAGTTGACGGCGTGGCGCACATCGTCGGTTCGACCCGCGGTGTGGGTGTCGGTCTCCACCGTGATGTCGATGACCACATCCTGCAGGTTGTGGCGCTCTTTGTCGTTGACGCCGATGATGGTGCGCAGCAGCAGTCCGCGGATCACGATCAGGTCAGGCACGTCGACTCCTAGCGCGAATGGCGATCACAGATGCTCGCCGCCCGTCACATGCAGCACCTCGCCCGTCACAAAATCAGCACGCAGCAGGTAGAGGGCGGCCTCGACGATATCGTCGGGGCTGCCAGTGTGCCCCATGGGGATCCGAGGCACCAGCCGTTGCAGCGCGTCATCGCTCTCGCCAGGCGGCGGCAGGATGGCCCCAGGCGCGATAGCGTTGACCTGGACCTGGGGCGCGAGGCCCAGCGCCAGCGTCTTGGTGAGGGCGACCAGCCCCGCCTTGGCGACGGTATAGGCCACATAGAGTTTGCCAGGCCGCAGCGCCCGCCAGTCGACAATGTTCAGGATCTGGCCTCGCAGCTCGGGCTCTAGTTGCCCCGCCATGGCCTGGCACAGCAAAAAGGGCGCCTTGAGATTGATATCGAGATGACGGTCCCACAACTCCTCGGTGGTGGTGGAGAGGGTGCCGCGTTCAAAGATCGCCGCGCTGTTCACCAGGATGCTGACGCAACCCAGGCTCTCCCGTGCGGCGGGGATGATCTCCCTGACTGCGCCCATGTCGCCGAGATCGGCCTGGATCGTGGTGGCCTGGCGCCCGAGGGCACGGATCGCGTCGGCGGTCGCTTCGGCCGCGGCTGAGGAGCGATGATAGTGCACGGCAACGTGGGCGCCCGCCTCGGCCAAGGCCAGGGCCAATGCCCTGCCCAGGCGCACCCCTGCGCCCGTGACGACTGCCACGCGTTCCTGTAATTCCACCCTCTTGCCTTTCGCGATGGGCTGAACGTGCCCGCCTAGCGGCGGAGCTGCTCGGCTTTCTGGGCGACGCCCTGAAGCAGCTCGTCAAAGGCGTCTTCGAACTGGGCCACGCCTTCGGCCAACAACTGATCGGTGAGGTCATCCAGGCTGATGCCGAGCTGCTCCAGCTGTGCGAGCACGGCGCGGGCCTCATCCAGGCCGTCGCGCACGGCCAGCGCGGCTACGCCATGGTCCAGCGTGGCCTCGATGGTCTGCGGCGGCATGGTGTTGACCGTATGCGGCCCCACCAACGGGTCCACGTACATGGTATCGGGGTAGGCGGGGTTCTTGCTGCTGGTGCTGGCCCACAGGGGACGTTGCACCCGCCCGCCAGCCTGGGCGATCCTTTCCCAGCGCGGGCCCGAAAAGAGGACCTCGAACAGGCTGTAGACGATCTTGGCGTTGGAGACGGCGACCTTGCCCGCCAGTTCGTCCGCTCCGATGGCGGCGAGTGCGGCGTCAGCCTTGGTATCCAGGCGGCTAACAAAGAGAGACGCGACAGAGTTTAGTTGGCTGATATCGCCGCCCTTGGCGAGTCGATCTTCCAGGCCAGCGATGTACGCTTGGGCCTGCTCGCTGTATTTCTTCTGGGAAAAGATCAGCGTGACGTTGACGTTGATCCCCTCGCTGATGACGGTCCGAATGGCGGGGAGGCCCTCATCGGTGGCGGGGATCTTGATCATGATGTTGGGCCGCTGAAGCGTGCTCCAAAGGCGGCGCGCCTCAGCCACGGTGGCCTCGGTATCATGGGCCAGCTTGGGGTTCACTTCAATGCTCACAAAGCCGTCGCCCGCTGCGCTCTCATCCCACAGGGGACGCAGGGCGTCGGCCGCCGCGGCAATGTCCTTGAGCGCGAGGCCCTCGTAGAGGGTGATAGCATCGGCTTGCGGGTTCTGGGCCAGCAGGGCCTTGAGGTCGTCGTCATAGTCAGCGCTGCCGCCGATGGCCTTGTTAAAGATCGACGGGTTAGAGGTCACGCCGCGCACTCCCTGATCGACGAGGGAATCCAGCTCGCCGGAGGTGATCAACGAGCGGCAGATAAAGTCGAGCCAAACGGACTGGCCGAGCGCGTGTAGGTCGTGAAGGATGGTCATGGTTGCCTCTCTTTGTGAATTTCGTTCGCTGATGGAGCGGCGCGGGTCTCAGGCCGATGCCAGGCCAAAGGCGGCCGCCCCCAGCAGGCCTGCGTAAGGATGGACGATCACGTGTACAGGTATCTCTTGCATCAGATAGGCGAGACGGCCTTTGCGCCCAAAGGCCGCGACAAAGTCGGGCGTCTGCAGGGCGGGCAGAATCTTGCGGGGTATGCCCCCGCCCAGAAAGACGCCGCCACGCGCCAGCACGGCCAACGCCATGTTGCCAGCCACCTCGGCCAGAATCTCCACAAAGAGCCCTAGCGTGGCCCGGCAGATGGGCAGGGCGTCTTTCTTCAGGGCCGCTTCAACGATCACGGGCACCGGATCGTCCGCCTCTGCCAGCTGAGCCTGGAGCGCCGGTGGCTCGGCTAGGCCCTCGACATCGCGCAGAAAGGCATACAGGTTGGGGATGCCGGTCCCCGAGCAGACCCGCTCGTTGCTGACGTGCCCAAAGCGCTCCGCTAGGTAGCTGTAGAGCCTGGCTTGTTGGGCCGAGTTGGGCGCCCAGTCGGCGTGGCCGGCCTCGGAGGCTTGAGGGCGATAGCGCTCGCCATCCCAGATGAGGTAGGCGGTGCCGAGGCCCGTGCCGGGCGCCACGACGGCCATCGGCTCGTTCTGGCCGGGTTGGCCTTCGTTGAGCGTGACCAGATCGGCTGAATCCAGCGCCGGGATGGCTTGGGCCAGGGCGTACAAGTCGTTGATCAGGCGCACGCGCTCTAGGCCGAGTTCCGCCGCCAGCGAGCTTTCGTCCATGTCCCAAGGAAGGTTTGTGCCCGAGACGTGCCCCTCGATGACGGGACCAGGCACGCCCAGCGTAGCCTGGGTTATCGGCTGCTGTACGCTCTCGATATAGTCACGGGCGAGGTCGGCAAAGCTAGCGTACAGCCGGCTGGGCAGAGTGCGCTGCGCCATGGGGTGGTGGGGGCCGTGGGTGTGATCAAAGAGCGCCAGGGCCGTCTTGGTGCCGCCGATATCTCCTGCTAGGTGCATTACTACTCCGCTTTCAGATCAGGACTCGTCTAGGCCCAGGAGGCGCGCGATGTTGCCGCCCAGGATCTGCCCACGGGCCCTTGGGTCCAGATCCTGATAGACCACTTGGCGGATGCCCCACTCGTACCGCATCGGGCAGAACGGCGTGTCGCTGCCGTAGCAGATGCGCTCCGGCCCCAGCAGCTCCAAGGCCGATAGCACCTTGCGATAGTCGGCCTCCGAGTCAATCAGGTGCCAAGTAGGGTAGTGCTGGGCGTACGCGATGACGGCGTCGTGCAGGTGGGGCACAGCGGCGCCACCCATGTGCACGACCAGAATCTGCAGCTCGGGGAACGCATCCGAGATGGCGGCGATACGAAAGGGATGGGTGCGCTCAAAGTCGTTGGCGCCACAGTGAAGCGCCAACACCAGCCCGGCCTCGGCAATACGCCGGATAAAGGGCATGCTCAGCTCTGGATCGTCGATATAATACTCGTCGCGAGCGCCGTTTAGCTTGATGCCGCGCATTCCGTGCTCTTCCAGGCAGCGCGTCAGCTCGTCGTGGCTTTCGGCGATGCCCAGCCGTGGGTTGACGCCGCCGAATGGGATGATTCGGTCAGGGTAGCGGCGGGCTGCCTCGGCGATGGCTGCGTTGTCGGCAGCGACCTGCCGGGTGTAGGTGAGCATAGGCCAGCAGATGGCGCGATCCACGCCGACCGTGTCCAGACGTCGGACCACGGTGTCGGCGTCGACGGCGATGCCCTGGGGATCAGCGGCTACGTGGCAGTCGGCGTCTATGTACATGGTCCATCCCTCCTGGATTCATGCAGTGACCGGATGCCAGTATAGCGGCGGTAGCCGCCGCGGGCAAGCGCCGGTGCCGAGGCAAGCCGTCCCCGAGTTCAGCGGTGGCGGCGCTGCTTGGCGACGGAGACTTGCTGATGCTATAATCATGGTGTTGCGCCATCCGAAATGTCTGGGGGTGTTCCATGTCTGGACACAGCAAATGGGCCACGATCAAGCGTGCCAAGAGCGCGAACGACGCCAAGCGCGGCAAGATCTTTACGCAACTCGGGCGCGAACTGGTGATTGCAGCGCGTGAAGGCGGCGGGGACCCGGACTCTAACTTTCGGTTGCGCCTGGTCTTGGACAAGGCCAAGAAGGCCAATATGCCCAAGGAGAACATCGAGCGCGCCATCAAGCGTGGCACCGGCGAGCTCAAGGACGCTGGCGCCATGGATGAGGTGAGCTATGAGGGCTACGGGCCCCATGGCACCGCCTTTTTGGTGGAGGTGTTGACTGACAACAAGAACCGCGCCGTCGCCGATGTCCGCCATGTATTCTCGCGCCTCGGTGGGAATCTGGGGGCAGATGGATGTGTGGCCTGGATGTTCAGCCGCAAAGGGTACATTGCCATCAGGCCTGGCGATCAGGATCCGGAAGAGGTGGCGCTGGTGGCCATCGATGCCGGTGCCGAGGATGTCGAGATCAGCGACGACCTGATCGAGGTCTACACGGCGCCCAATGATCTCCGCTCCGTGCAAGAGACGCTCTCGAAAGAGTTCGAGGTTGAGAACGCAGAGCTTTCATGGATCCCTCAGAGCACGCAGAGTCTAGACGAGCACGCGACCCTGCAGACGATGAAGCTCATCGATGCGCTTGAGGATCTCGATGACGTGCAGCACGTCTACACCAACCTGGATATCTCGGACGAGGCCATGGCTATGTTCGAGAACAGCGCGGCCTGACGAGTGACCATGCTGGTTCTGGGGCTGGATCCTGGCCTGGCCACCATGGGATACGGCCTAGCGACGGGCGATGGCCAGGATCTCGTGGCTGTTGATTATGGGGTGGTGCGCACCGACGCCGGTTTGGCGCTGCCGGACCGGCTGCTGCTGCTCCGCGCAGAGCTCTTGCGGTTGCTCGAGGAACGGCGCCCAGATGCAGCGGCAGTGGAAAAGCTCTATTTTGCCAACAATGCCCGTACGGCGTTTGCCGTCGGCCAGGCTCGTGGTGTGATCCTACTCACGCTGGCTGAGGCCGGGATCGCCATCGCCGAATACACGCCGCTGCAGATCAAGCAGGCCGCGACGGGCTATGGCCAGGCTGACAAACGACAGGTGCAAGAGATGGTCCGCCTCCTCTTTGGTCTGGATGAGATTCCCCGTCCCGATGACGCCGCCGATGCGCTGGCGGTGTGTCTGTGTCACCTTCACTGCACCCGCTTTGAGGCCGCGGCCGCTCGCGCCGACGCCGAGGTCTCATGATCGCGCGACTGTCTGGCTCTTATGCCGGCCGATCGGGCGAGGCTGTTGTGGTGGACGTCGGCGGGGTTGGGTTCGGGGTCCACGTGCCGCAAGGGTTCTTCCAGCAGCAACGCGAGGTGGGCGACCCCGTGGAGCTGCACATCCATACCCACGTGCGCGAGAGCGAGATCAGCCTATATGGCTTTGTGGAGCCCGAAGAGCGTGAGCTATTCGAACTGCTCCTCACGGTGAGTGGGATCGGCCCACGCACAGCCCTGGCTTGCCTCTCTACTCTCTCTCCCGAGGTCATGCGCGAGGCTATCGCGGCCGGCGAAGCGGGGGTGTTCACGCGGATTCCGGGTATCGGCGCCAAGACGGCCCAGCGCATGTTGCTCGACCTGAAGGACCGCGTAGGCCATTTGGTGGTTGGCTCTGGCGCCGTCGTGGGGGGCGGCCCCGATCGGGAGGTCATCGAGGCGCTGATGGCTCTGGGTTATACGCTGTCCGAAGCCCAGTCAGCGGTGCGGGCTGTTCCCAAGGATATCACCGAGGTCGACCAACGCATCGTGGCCGCCTTGCGCCAGATGGCTTCCTAGGCTTGGGCGTTCCGGCGCCTAGTAGAGGGCCAACAGATCCGGCAGCCACGCCACCGGCAAGGCCCGCAGCAGGGCCGGGAAGGCAAAGAGCGTCCAGAGGAGCACCGTCAGCAGGGCGGCCGTGGCGCAGGGCAGCAGGGTGGAGAGCTTGCGCTCTGCCCTGACGGTCGTGTCCGCATGGCGGCCCCGGACCATGCCGATCCCTCCCCAGGCCACGCCGATGGCTCCGATCAGCATGGCATAGCCCAGCAGGGCATCCTCGCCTGCGGCCTGGAAAGAACCCGCGAACCGCACCGGAAACGATGCCCCCGGCGGGAGCCCGCTCAGCGCGTACACACCAGTCGCCAAGGCGATCAGGCATACGATGCTGCTGATCCGTCCAGTGGCGGGGGTTACCGTCGTGGTGTCATCGGGCTCGTTTCCCAGGCACCACAACGCGCAACTGGCGGTGAGCAGCGAGACGGCTCCGAGCCACAGGTCCAGGGAGACGCTGGTCGAAGAGCCCGGCAGCGCCTGGGCCAGATGCACAATGGTCCCGCCCCAGTACGCCAGTGATGCGTGGCCCAGGACTTGGCGGCGGCGCGTGTGCACCGTGCTCATGACGCCGCCTACCAGGGTCGTGAGCGCCCCGCCATACAGCAGCAGCGGTCTGGCCAGACTCCAGAAGCGCGGCCACGTTGGTATCTGGATGAGTCGGCTGAGGTACTGGATCCCCAACAGTGCTCCCCACGTGATGGCCGCCATGGTCAGGGCGGGGTGTCCAGTGGTCTGCACGGCCGATCGCCAGAGGTGGAGCGGAAAGAGCCCCAGGACGAGAGCCATAGCCACCACCGCCAAGGCGCTGGCTGTCTGCAACGTAGCTTCGTTGATCGGGGCGACCTGCTGACTGGCCAGCAACCAAAAGGGCGCCATCATCAGCGGCGGGAGCAGTGCCATCACCCCGACGGCATGGATGCTCTGCAGATGGGGCTTGGCTCCGGCCAGGGGAGCCGCCATGGCCAGGCTGAGCAGCCCTCCAGCCGCGGCATAGGCCATGATCTCGATGCTCTGCGCGGCCAATGCAGCCGTGGCGAGCGCCGCACTGGCTAACACGATGCCATAGAGCAACCCATCGTGGCCGCGCCGAGAGGAAACCACGCAGGCGGCCCCTACCAGCGCATAGGCATAGGTCAGGCTCTGGCTAGCGGCTGGAGCCAGGGCAAAGGTCTGCCCCATAAGCTCCACGGGCTGGTTCGAGCTGGATCCAGCCGCGAGGATAGCGGCCGCGATCAGCGTCCCGCCCGCCAGCGGGCCCGCGATGAGCGCCCATCGACGCACGAGGAGTATGACGGCGGCGCCCACCAGCGGCAGACCGATAAACCAGACGAGATCGCTCATGCTTCCTTCTCTACCAGGTCAGCTGTGTGGGCCTCTTGGTATAGTGCACCAGCCAGCGCCACAGCCAGGGCGAGCGCCGAACTGCCCGCCAGCACCAGGAGGCTGGGCCTAAGAAGCCACAGGGCTCCCTCGAGGGCCATGAGCAGGGTGATGATGCCCGTGGCGACCCCTCGGGGAGCGCGGCTGACGAGCGCATGCGCAGCGCCCAAGGCGCCGACACCAGCCAAGGCGCGCCATGCTTCGGGATGATCGGCGGTGAGGCCGCTGGCCGACACAAACGACACGGCCGCGGCCGCCGCCAACCCCCCCGCCAGCACCCGCATGGCCACGGCGCCCAGGCGAATCCGCCAGCCCGATGGTGCTGGCACCCCTCGGCCAAGCAACAGGATCGCGGCTGCAAAGAGGCCCAACGCAGCGCGCAGCAAGACCATCTCGCAAAGGGGAGGGCCACCAGCCAGGATGGCCAGCGCGATACTCAGTGGCCACAGCAGCAAGGGATGCCAAGAGGCCTCGCCAAGGAGCAGGAGGAGCCCACCTGCGCTCAAGGCGACCAGCGCGAGGGGGGCGGGTTGCTGAGCGAGGGTCTGGATCATCTCGCAGAGGCTGTCCATGCGATTATCTCCCCCGCAGCCAGAGTATCAGCGCCGCGGCGGCCAACGCCGTCCACGCGAGAGTGGCGTGATCTCGCAGGGTGATGTCGATGTCGACGATGGCTTGGCGGATGCGTTCGACGCCGTCCAGCGAGGCGCGAACCGCCTGCGCGTCGCCGCCCTCGGCCGCGGCGGGCCGCTCGGTGGGGCGGAGCCAACCGAGGCTAAACGAGATGGCCACGAGGACGGCGATCCCCAGCGCCAGCGGCCAGGTCACCCCTACGGACGACGGCTCGGGGGCCGTGGCCAGCGCTTGCCAGGGCGGCGCCTTCCCGCTCAAGCCTACAGCGTTCGGCCAAATGCCCAGCAGGAGAACGGCCAGAGCTGGCAGCGACCTCCAGGCATCTTGCCAGCGCAGCAGCCGATGCCAGACGATCTCGCCACTCGCCCATCGCAGGCGTAGGCCATGCCCCAGAACCCAGGCGCAGAGCGCAAAGCTGCACGCGAGGAGCAGGGGGGGCCACCGTGGACTGAGGAGGGTGGTGGGCCCAAGCAGCCTCGTCCAGGCCGCCCACCCTACCGTGGGGACTATGCCCCCCAACGCCAAGAGCGCCACGAGATCCCACGGATGCGCGTGTTCGTCCTGCAGCCGATGCAGCGCGGGCTGGCAAAGGGAGACGCAGACCAAAAGGGCCAATCCGGGCAGGCTCCCCGCCGGGCCGAGGGTGGCCGCCAAGGCCCCCATGAGGATGGCATGCTGGAGCAACCAGGGCCATTCGTCCCGTGCGGCCACCGATCGGAACGCCACGGCGCTCACGGCCGTTGCCAGCAAAACGAGCGCTAGGGGCGCGACCCCCACGGCGGGAGCGGCGCGCAGCAGGAGGTAGAGCCCGGTGAGCGTGCTCGCCAGCCTGACGTGGATTCGCTGGGCGCCACCTTCCTGGAGCGGGTAGATGCCCATCCGCAGCGCACAGGCGACCAACACCAGCCAGCCCGTCATGGCGGGCGCTTCCCCCGTCAACGTGGGCGCCGAGAGGCCATCAAGCCCCAACGGCTGCATGGCCGCCAACAGCGCCGCCAGCGACCCCAGCTCACCAGCGATGACTGGGCGGCTGCGAGCGTCGCGGTCATTGGCCGCCACAATAGCTCGCAGCAGGCCAAAACCGCTCCAGCTCAGCAAGAGGGTCAAGGCGTTGGCGGACATGAACACCAGGAGAGCTGACGTCACCACCAGGACGATGACGTCGCTGGGGGGCGAGCCGTCCACCTGGCGGACCAGAACGTCCCAGGCCGCCGCCAAAAGGAGTGCCGTGGCCGCGGTGGCCGTCAGGCCATCGACGGCTAGCCGCACGTAGAGCGGTGTGTCACTGAGGAGGTGGTAGCGCGCCTTGACTGGCCAACTGGCGGACTTGGGCAGAACGATGAGCGCCGCCACCAAGAGCAGCGAGGCGGCCAGCGCGTATCCCACGCCGAGGCGCTTTACGCGCGCGGGCACCAGGCGCGCCAGCACGGCGACCAGGATCGGAAGCGGGAGGATTGAGACGAACCAGACCACCTGCTAGCTCGCTTACCTGAGGAGGCGACACGAGGGCGATTGTAGCATGCGGCTCGCCACCTGACAAAGGTTGCCTGACAAGCCCCCCTGGCGATACCTTGGGCAGCGCAAGACGTATAGAGAGCGAAGGATCGGGTCGATGGGCCCTGGCGCGAGGCGAACCAGGAGGTAGAGATCTATGTTACAGTCCATTGTGGCGCGACTTCAGAGGTTGTTGAGGCTCGATTGGGAAGTGTTCCGAGAGATCCGTGCCGATGAAGGGGCGACTCGTGAGGCCGCGCTCATCGTCGGCGTCGTAGCCATCCTATCGGCGATTGGCGCTGCCGCCTCGGCCTCGCACGCTTGGCTGCTGGCCCTGGTGATCCGTCTACTGGTTGCCATCGCCGTCAACTGGCTGCTATGGAGCTATGTGGCCGTCTTTGTGGGGACGAACTTTTACGGGAGCTCGACCAGCTTCTGGGAGATGGCTCGGTCCTTGGGCTATGCCAACGCGCCCATGGTGCTGATCGCCCTCAGCGGCATCGGCTGCGTAGGCTGGCTCGTGACCGCGGTGGCCTGGCTGGCGGCCGTGGCGCTGGCCGTCTTTGCCGTACGCGAGACGCTCGAGATCGGCATGGAGAGCGCCATCATCACCACCGCGGTCGCGTGGTTGGTGGTTTTTGTGGTGGGCGCGTTGCCGTCATGGGTGTTGCCCCTGCTGCGCTAGCCGCCAGATGGGCCCCTCGGGCGCGAGTTGATAGCGGCGCGCCAGGTCGATGCGGTTGACCGAAGCATAGAGCGGACGCTCTGCGCTCAGCAAACTCAGTAGATCGGACAACTGGCGGGGTGGAACGTCGATGCCTGCCTGGCGGCCGATCTGTTCCCTGTACCAGGCTTCCACATAGAGGTCGCCGTCAACGACGAGCAAGTCGGGGCGGCGACCTTGCGCATAGACCGCATACCAGAGGGCAAAGGTGTGGCGATCTTGCAGCGTGATCAGGGCGGCGTCCTTTGGCAGAGTGGTCAGCGTGTCATCCAGCCACGCCACCGCCTCGTGGTCGGATGAGAGGTCGAGGGGGCCCCACCAACGGATCAGGCTGACCGTTGGCAGCACCGCCAAGAGCAACGCAGCGCCTAGATAGCTCCAGCGCGTGGGCAGTTTCCGCTCAAGGCTGGCGACTCGCGCCAGCCAGCCCGCACCCGCGGCGATCCAGACGGCCCCGATCAGGTAGGATGGCAGCAGGTAGATCATCGAATCGGGCGTATCGTACCCGATGGCATAGGCCAACGGCAGCAACCAGATGCAGGCGGTGCCCAGCAAGGTACGCCAACGGCGCTCCTCCACCCACGACCAGATCCCCAGGACGGTGCAGCCCACCCCCAGTAGCCCGAACTGCTGCCGCCACAGGCCCAGGACGGCGAGCAGCCGCCGCCCGACGTCGCTCCCTGTTGCTGCCATGGCGTAGCGATGGTAGAGCTGTCCGCTGATCAGCCACCAGAAACCCGACCAGGAGCTGGCGTCGCCCCAGCTAACAGGCGGCTGGGCCCGCGCGGACAGCGGCACATAGGCATAGACGCCCAGCCCCAGCATGGTGCCCAGGGCTGTCGCCAGTCGGTCGCGCGTGCTGGTCCGCGGCCAGCAGAGGATGCCGATGCCAGGCAGTGTGAGCGCCAGCGTGAGGTGGTTGCCGAGGCCTAGCCCCGCCACTAGGCCCAGGAGGAACCAGTAGGCGCGACGGTGCTCGCCTGGTGACAGAGCCAGAACGAGCAACGCGGTCACCAAGGCGAGGTGCAGGGCATAGACCTCCGCGATGATGGCCTGCGACCAGAGAGCGGGGCTGGCGGCCAGCGCCAAGGCTGCCAGAGCGCTGGCCACCGCCGACCACCAAGCTGGTGCCGATGGTTGCCCTTTGTCGAGCGCTTTGTGGATGGCGCGGGCCGCCAACGATACCGCTAGCGCAGCCATCGTGCCCGAAAAGAGCGCAAAGCGGTGCGCTGGCTCGCCGAGGGGCAAGAGGCTAAAGAGGCGTGAGAGCAGGATATAGGTGGGGTATCCGCTGGGATGGGGCACGCCCCAGGTCATTGCGGCTGCGATCAGGTCGCCGCCGTCGGCGCCGTGGTGGGCCCAAGTCAGGGCAGGGGCGGCGGTGCGCCCGTACATGGCCAGGGCTATGGCGCCAACCGCCCATGGCAGCAGCCGCTGCCAAGTGGGCGGGGTGATCCTTTTGCTAGGCGCGCTCGAGTTTGGCATAGCTGGCCATCAGCCGCTTGATCCCCTCTTTGGCAAAGGCCACGGTCACTTGTTCGTCATCATCGGTGACCTCGCTGCTGATCACCGTGCCCTCGCCAAAGACGCTGTGGATTACCTTGCATCCCGGCGCAAAGGTCGGTTCGTGAGACGGTGCCTTTGGCGGGCCTACGGGCGACGGCTGGCGCGGGGCAGGATGGACCCCCGGCGCCAGGGCCTTGCCAGGGCGTTGCGTGGTGGGGGGAGCCTCGGTGCGTTGGCGGGCGCGTTCCACCAAGGCGCGCCGTCGTTGGGCTCGCTCTTGGGTGAACGCTGACGGCGTAGACGCTGGCGAGGAGGAGGCCCCCTGCCCCGCCAGCAACGACGCAGGAATGTCACGGAGGAAACGGGAGGGCTCCAGAACCTCGGATCGGCCGTAACGCGTGCGGCGAAAAGCACGGACGAGGATGAGGTAACGTTTGGCGCGGGTGATGCCCACATAGCAGAGACGACGCTCCTCGCGCATGGCATGCTCGTCGTTGAGCGAGCGCGCGTGGGGGCAGAGGCCTTCCTCCATGCCCACTATGAACACCGTCTCGAACTCGAGGCCCTTGGCCGCGTGCAAGGTGAGCAGCGTGACGGCGTCGGTGTCGCCCTGGTCGTCCATCTCGTCCACATCGGCCACCAGAGCCACCCGCTCGAGAAAGGCTGGCAGGGCCAACGCCAGCTCCTGGTGGTCGAACTCGTGGGTGGCTGAGAGAAGCTCGCGGACGTTCTCCATGCGATCTTCGGCCTCCTCGGACCCATCGTTGAGGTAATCGAGGTAGCCCGTGCGTTCGATCACCTGGGTCAGGAGGACGGACAGCGTCGAGGCCTGGCGGGCCAGCTGGCAAAGACCGCCCAGCAGCGCGGCCAGATCGGCCAGAACGCGGCGCGACCGCGTGTCAAAGGGGGTGAGGGTCTCCTCTTGGCGCGATTCCACCAGGTCAGCGAGATGCAGCAGTGCCTCGCCGCGGGTCCTGCCGATGGATCGCGCCCAGTGACCGAGATCGGACGCGGTCTTGCGGCCGATGCCGCGAGGGGGCACGTTCATGATGCGAGCCAGCGCCAGCTCATCGTTGGGGTTGAGGATGAGCCGCAGATAGGAGACCAGGTCCTTGATCTCGCGCCGATGGTAGAAGCGGGTGCCTCCGACCAGCACATAGCGCATGCCCTGTCGCAAGAGGGCGTCCTCCAGGGTGCGGGACTGGGCGTTGGTGCGGAACATGACCGCGCAATCCGACAGGCGGCAGGTTCGTTCGCGCCGCGCCAGGCGGGCGATCTCGTCCACCACAAAGTCGGCCTCCGCCCGTTCGTCATAGGCCTCGTAGAGCCGCACCTTGGGGCCCGACGGGTTGTCCGTCCAAAGGCTCTTGTGCGTGCGGTGCGGGTTGGGCGAGATGACGGCTTGGGCCACATCGAGGATATGCTGGGTAGAGCGATAGTTCTGTTCCAGCAGGAAGACCTTGGCCTCGGGATAGCTGGACTGGAATCGGGCCACGTTGCGATAATCGGCGCCCCGCCAGCTATAGATGCTCTGGTCCTCGTCGCCCACGGCGAACACGTTCTGACTCTTGCCGCCCAGGTGCAGCACCAAGTCGTACTGGGCCTGGTTCGTGTCCTGGAACTCGTCCACCAGGATGTAGGCATAACGTTGCTGGTAGCGGGCGCGCACGTCAGCGTTCTCGCCCAAGAGCCGTTCGGAGCGGACCAGCAGATCGTCGAAATCGAGCGCGCCAGTGCTCTCCTTGATCTCTTCGTACTGCTGCCACACGCGAGCGACGGCCTCATGCCAGTAGGTGGGAGCCTGATAGTCCGAGACCAGCTTGCTGGCGTTCTTGGCTTGGGAGATGGCGCTTTGGATGGAGCGGGGCGGGTACTGCTTGGGGTCAAGCTGGAGCCGCTTGGCCAGGCGGGTGACGAGCTGAATCTGCTCGTCGGCGTCCAAAATCACATAGTTGGGGCTGATGCCCGCCGCCTCGGCCTCTTGGCGCAGCAGCCGCGCGCAAAAGGCGTGAAAGGTTCCCACTGTGAGGCCGCGCGTCTCGCCCAGGAGCTGCTCGAGCCGCATCAGCATCTCACGGGCGGCCTTGTTGGTAAAGGTGACCGCCAGGATGCGATAGGGCGAGATGCCCCGCTGGCGGATCATGTGGGCGATGCGATAGGTCAGCACGCGAGTCTTGCCCGATCCTGGGCCGGCCAGGACCAGCACCGGGCCGTCGACGGCGAGGACGGCCTCGCGTTGGGCAGGATTGAGAGTGGCGAGCATGTCCATCGAGGGCGTCTACCTCCTGCGCGAGGATGGCCTCGCTTCCGTGGGGGGTGATTGTAGCATTAGGCCCCTGAGCTCGCAAGGGCTGGCCTTTTGACAGCGCCTGGGGCCGCTCCTAAGATCGACACAGATGAATCCAGTAGGAGAGTTGTACGTGCCACCAACCCAAGCGGCCCGCAGCTTGCTCGTCAAACCTGCGGCGGGCGACTGCAATCTGCATTGCCATTACTGCTTTTACCACGAGCGGCCGACCGACCCGTACAAAGACCAGCGGCGGCATCGGATGAGCGACGAGGTGCTGATCGAGCTGATCCGCCAGGGCATGGCCCTCAATCCAGAGCACGCTACCTTTGGCTGGCAGGGTGGCGAGCCTACGCTCATGGGGCTCGCGTTCTTTGAGCGCGTCGTGGCGCTCCAGCAAGAGTTCGGACGGCCGGGACAGTCGGTCAGCAACGGCTTGCAGACCAACGGGACGCTGCTGGATAGCGCCTGGGCGCGGTTCTTGCGGGACTATCGTTTCCTGGTTGGCCTGAGCTTGGACGGCCCGGCTGCCTACCATGACGCTTATCGGCGCGATCTGCGCGGGGAGGGCACTCATGCGCGCGTGATGCAGACCGCGCGGATGCTGCGCCGCTACCACACCGAGTTCAACGTGCTCACCGTGCTCAACGACGTCAGCGCGGCCCATGCAGTCGAGATCTATGATTACTTGGTGGGGCAGGGATTCACCTATCTGCAGTTCATCCCGTGCGTGGAGCCCGATCCCGAAACGGGCGAGGCCACCGGCTTTTCGGTAAGCTCAAAGCAGTTTGGCGATGCCATGTGCGCCCTGTTCGACCGCTGGTACAACGGGGGCCATCCGCAAACATCGGTGCGCGACTTTGATGCCATCCTGGCGGCTTATGTGGGGCAGACGGCGCCCATGTGCTGCTACCAGCACGAGTGTGGCAACTATCTGGTGGTGGAGCACAATGGCGATGTGTACCCTTGCGACTTTTTTGTGCGCAAGGATCTCTATGTGGGCAACATCATGGAGACGCCACTGGAGGAGCTGTTCGAGACCGAGGTGGTGCAAGCCTTTGCGGCCGCCAAGAGCCATCCCCGCCCCGAGTGCCAGGCCTGCCCGTGGCTGCACCTCTGCCAGCAGGGTTGTCCCCGGTTCGTGGGGATCGGCGGCGTGCCGCGGCACTATCTCTGCGAGGGGTACCAGCAGTTCTTTGCCTATAGCAAGGCTGGCTTTGAGCACCTCCGTGATCGGGTGAGGCAGCCACAACGGCCATCGTCGGCTGCCGCGGCCCGGGCGTCGGTAGGTCGGAACGACCCTTGCCCTTGCGGGTCCGGCCTCAAGTACAAGCACTGCTGCGGGCGCCGCTCCTAGGCCATCGCGGGCTTACGACGACGCGCCCTCCTGAAAGCCGGCGTCGCATACGGCCCGATAGTGGGCCATCAGGTTCTCTTGGGGTGTCTCCACGGGCACCTCGCAGCCGGCGCTGACGAACGCCTTGGCATCTCCCGCCTGAACGCAAGCTAGCGTCGCGGCATAGACTTCTGCGGGCGTCCCCTGGAGGAGCACGTCAACGGGATCATAGTTGCCGTTGATGGCCGCCCGGCCGCCACAGGTGGCAACGGCCTGACCCATGTCCACCATCCAGTCGATGTCGATGATGTCGGCCCCGGTGGCGACCATATCCGCGATATGGCGGCTCGTGTTGCCGCAGATGTGCAGCTTGACCAGCGCTCCGGCTCGGTGGATGGCGTCGATCATCTTGCGTTCGTACGGCCAGGCGTAGGCGCGGTACATGCGAGGGTTCATCAGCGATGCGACGGCGTCGCCGATGCCGATGATATCGGCTCCGGCATCTACCTGAGCCAGCGCAAAGCGGGTCCCGGCCTCACAGCAGACCGCCATCAGGCGATGGGCTGCCTCTGGCTCCAGGGCCAAATCCTCGAGAAAGGCGCTGACTCCGCGGAGGTCCGCGGCCTCAGCCGCGGCGCCCTCGACCCATCCGCAGATGGGATAGTGCCCCCCGACTCGTTGGCGATAGAGCGCGACGGCTTGGAGCCGGTCACGGGTGCGCGGATGTGCCCAGGGATCCCACGGCTGGAGCTTGGTCCAGTCGGCAGAGCTGGCCAAGAGGGGGGTATGGCATTGGGGGACCGAGTCCTCAGGAAAGGTGATCTCGGCGCCAAAGGCCGCGGCCTCGCGCCATGGATCCGAGATGGCGCTGACCAGGTCGATATGCAGGTCGTGGCAGGCGCGCAGGTTGCCCTCCACCAGCACCCGATGGTCTTGGGCCAACTGCGAGTAGGTGGCGCCGATATAGCGCGCCGCATAGGCCATGAGAATGTTCTGGTTGGGCACTCGGTCCACAGGCTGGCCGCGCAGGCGGGCCATGGTGCGCTGGTAGGGTGTCATCTCGGCCATGGGTGAACCTCCGTCTGTGTGGGCGCGCCGAGTCGCTGGCCCGGATGAGGCGGCGCGGATAGAATGGGCGGGCTGGGTGAATGGCGCCGCCGAGAGGTGATGTAGATGCTAGTCATGGGAATCGATGTTGGCACACAGGGCGCACGGGCCATGGTAGCCGATCTGTCGGGCGTGGTCAAAGCCGAGGTCACTGAGAGCTTTGGAGCCGAGACGCTGGCGTCTACCGGCGAGGGGGCCTTTGAGCAGGATCCTCGCATGTGGCGAGAGGCGTTGGAGCGCTGCCTGACTGGCGTCGTGCACAAGCTGGCCGACCAAGGCTTCCCTGCCGACGCCATCGCCGCCGTCGCCGTGACCTCTACCTCGGGCACGCTCTGCCTTTGCGATGCCCAGGGCGAGCCTATCGGCAACGCCATCATGTACTCCGATACCCGTTCGGCCGAGGTGGTTCCTGTCGTCCGCGCGGCCAGTGCCGCGTGGGAGAACCAGATCGGGACGCGGATGGGCGCCTCTTACGCCTTGACCAAGGCCGTATGGTTGGCCCAAGTGGATCCGCGGCGCATGGAGCGAGCTCGCTGGCTGCTGAGCCCGGCGGATCTGGTCACCGGCTGGCTCACTGGCGAGCCGGGCGTGGCTGACTGGACCAGCGCCCTCAAGTGGGGTTATGACGTGGTGGATCTCGCCTGGCCTCCCTTTATCTGGGAGAGGCTGGGATTGGCGCACGACAAGCTGCCGCGCGTGGTGGCGCCTGGCCAAGCGGTGGGGCGTATTTCGCCTGCCATAGCGCGGGCCACCGGCCTGTCACCGCGCACCATGGTGGCGGCCGGCGCCACCGACGGCAACGCCTCACAGTTGGCCAGCGGCGCGGCCTCTCTGGGCGACTGGAACTCGACGCTAGGAACGACCTTGGTGCTCAAGGGCGTCACCTCGGAGCTGGTTCGCGACCCAGAGGGGCGCATCTACTGCCACCGGCATCCCGATGGCTATTGGTCGCCCGGAGGCGCCAGCAGCACCGGCGCCGATTGTTTGACGTTGCGCTTTGGGACCGATCGGCTACAAACGCTCAACGCTAGCGCTCTGGAGCGTTCGCCCACCGGGCTGGTGGTCTACCCGCTGACGCGGCGGGGGGAGCGTTTCCCCTTTGTGCAACCAGAGGCAGAAGGCTTCTCGCTGGGGCAAGCGCCCGACGAAGCGACCCTCTATGCCGCCTATCTGGAAGGCCTCGCCTATGTGGAGCGGCTGGCCTATGAGGTGGTGGCGTCGTTGGGCGCCGAGGTGGGGCCGCGCGTCTACTGTGCTGGCGGGGGCTCGCGCAGCGCCGCGGGCCTACAGATCCGCGCCGATGTCCTCGGCAAGGAGCTGGTGGTGCCGGAGCATGAGGCGGGCGCCATGGGCGCCGCGATGCTAGCCGCGCGGTCAAGCCACTATGCTTCGGTGGGCGAGGCTGTGGCCAGCATGGTGCGGCTCCGTCCGCCGGTAAGTCCACGGAGTGATCGGGCTGAGGCTTACCAAGAGGGCTATGACCGCTTTGTGGAGGCCTGTCGGCAGAGAGGATATCTACCATGAGCATCTACAAGGCGTGTGATATCCGCGGCGTGTACGGGGAGGAGCTGGACGAGCCGACGGCCGAGGCGATCGGAGGGGCCATCGCGGCGCGGTTGGCCGGCCGCGACCTGGTGCTGGGCGCCGATCTGCGCCCCAGCTCGTCTCCGCTCAAGTGGGCCTTGGTACGCGGGCTGATCACCGGCGGAGCTAAAGTGGTGGACATCGGCATAGTGCCGACGCCGGTGCTCTATGATGCCAAGGATCGGCTGGCGACCTACGGGGCGGTGATGGTGACCGCGTCTCACAACCCGCCGCGCTATAACGGGTTCAAGGTCATGTTCGGCGAGCGCCCGGTGACGCCCGCGGATATCAGCTGGATCGCCGAGCATGCCGGGCCTCATCCTCGCCAGGGCGGCAGCTACCGCACCGCCGAGGCGCTGGCGCCCTATGCGGACGCCATGGCCGGCGGCCTGGCGCTGGAGCGACGACCGGTCGTAGTGGACGCTGGGACGGGCGCCATGTGGTGGCTGGCGCCCATGGTGCTGCGTCGGGTGGGCCTGGACGTCCACCCCCTGCACTGCCTGCCCGACGGCACCTTTCGCGCGCGCCACCCGAACCCGGCGGTTGCCGACCATCTTGGCGACCTGAGCGCCGCCTGTGCGCAGTTGGGGGCTTGGGGCGCGGCCTATGACGGCGACGGCGATCGGGTCATCTTTGTGGATGAGCTCGGCCGTGTGCTGCCGGCTGACCGGGTCTTTGCCCTGTTGTTGGCGTACGCTTTGGCCGGGCGGCGTGGCGCCGGGGTGGTCTACGATCTCAAGAGCTCGCTGGTGGTGCCAGAGGCCGTGGAGCGAGCCGGCGGCGTACCGCTGGAGGAGCGCTCGGGTCATGCCTTTATCAAGGCTCGGATGCTGGACGAGGGCGCGGTTCTGGGAGGCGAGATCAGCGGTCATTACTTTTTCGGCGATCTGGGCCGCGATGACGCGCTCTATGCGACGCTGATGCTAGCCCGGCTCCTCGAAGGGAGGAACGTCACCTTGGCCGAGGCTATGGCGGACGTGCCCAGCTACCCCGTCACGCCGGACCTGCGGCTGCCGTGTGGGCCCGAGACGGCCGAGAAGATCCTGGCCGATCTCGATGACGCTTTTGCCGAGCGGCCGCGTCGTCATCTGGATGGCGTCAAGGTGCTTTTTGACGAGGGTTGGGCTCTGGCACGGCGCTCGGTGACCGAACCGGTGATCACACTGCGGTTTGAGGGGCGCACGGAGGCGGCGCTGGCCGAGATCAAGGCTCAGGTGCTGGCGGCTTCCTCAGAGTTGCGACGGCTTGCGGGGGAGGCCGGTTGGTGACCGAAAACAGCACAGGGCAGCCTCGTGGCTGCCCTGTAACCGGACTCGTGCTGGACGCTAGTCGAGATGGAACACAATCTCCATCGGCGTCATGGCCTCGTCGGGGGCCTGTCCCTCCAGCGCCTCAAAGAAATCCCCCATCTGGGCCTGCCAGCGGGCGTTGACCTCTTTTTCGGCCATGCCGGCCTTGGCCGCCTCAAAGTCGGGCGTTTCCAGGTAACCAAAGAGCAAGCCATCCTCGCGCATGAATAGGGTATAGTTGTGCCAGCCGGTCTCGCGCAGGGCCTGCTGCATCTCGGGCCAGACGTTGGCATGGCGGCGCTTGTATTCGTCGATCATGTCCTCTTTGACCTTGAGGATAAAGCCGATCCGTTGCATGGGTACCTCCTAGTTGAGACTTCTGCGTATCGACTGGCGATCCAGTCAACTCTCAGCTTACTCGAGATCTGGCGGTGGCGCAACGCTCGCCGCGTCGCCTTGTTGGCTGCCCGCGCCTCGGCGACGTTCCTTGACATAGAGCACGATCTCCCGAGCGGTAGCCAGGAGAGGAACCGCCAGGTAGAGCCCAGCGATGCCCGCCAAGGCGGCCCCGGCCGCCACGGCTACCAGCACCGCCAGCGGCGGCAGGTCGAGTTCCCTCCCCAGCACCTTGGGCTGGATGATTAATGACCCTACCTGCTGAATGGCCAGGTAGACGCCAGCGATGATCAGGGCAAACGACCAGTTGGGGATGCTGGTGATGACGCTGGACCCGAACGCCAGCGCCACGATGACCGCCGGGACAGCGGCGATCAGCGGGCCGATGTGGGGCACGGTCTCCATCAGGCCAGCAAAAAGCCCCAACCACAGAGCTCCTGGCAGACCCAAGCCGCTGCCCACGATCCAGGTGAGCGCTCCGATGCCCAGCGCGCAGAGGATCTGGCCTCGAAGATAGACCAGCCAGATCCGGCTGATACGCTGGGCTAGGCTAGCTTTTCGGTGGCGGTCATTCGGCGCCACTCTCGGCATGGGAGATCACCCCCTCTGGGCTGGTGCGGCCTAGCGGTTCCTCTTGGGCGAGCGCGCCAGTAGCAACCCAACTCGTAGAAAAGCGAGCGTCAGCGGGCCAAAGGCCTGGCCGGCCGCCTTGATCATGAGAAACGAGGCGCCCCAGATGGCTTCCAACAAAAGAGGAGCGCGGACAGCGTAATGCTCACCAACCCTCCCTCATAGGCAGTGACTCGCCCTGACCGCAAGACGAGGGAGCCTTCAGGCTCCCTCGTGGACGTCGATGTCGGCGCGAGGTGTTATTCGTTGATCCAGCGATCGGTGTCGCGTTCCCAGGAGAGCAGCTCCTCGGGCTGGAAGAACAGCGCTAGTTCATGCGCGGCCGTCTCGGGTCCGTCGGACCCGTGCACCAGGTTGCGGCCGATCTCTAGGGCATAGTCGGCCCGAATCGTCCCCGGGCTGGCCTGCAGTGGGTTGGTGGCGCCCATGGTGGCCCGCACCATCTCGATAGCGTTGGGTCCCTGCCACGCCATGACGACGACCGGCGCCGAGGTGATATAGCGGATCAGCCCCTCGAAAAAGGGCTTGCCGCGGTGGATGCCATAGTGGCGCTCGGCCAGATCCTGGTCGATTTGCATCAGCTTCATGCCGACCAGCTTGAGGCCGCGACGTTCGAGGCGGGCGGTGATCTCGCCGATCAGCCCGCGCTGCACGGCATCCGGCTTGAGGATGACGAGGGTTGTTTCCATGGTTGCTGGCTCCTTGTCTATGAAGGGGTTCGTTGCGTCAGCCCGGATAGCGGCGTGCGCGGTCACGGGCGCGCTCGAGCAGCTCGAGCAACGTGCGTGTGCGCGGGTAGACGTTGTTGAGGAACTCGAGGTCGGTGATCACGCCCGGCAGTATCTCGGCGCTGGCCTCGGCCAATACGCGATAGTGTGTCAGCGCACCAGAGAGGTCACCAACATCGCGGTAGCGCCGGGCCAGATCCAGCCGCGCCTCGGTATCCTCGGGGTGCTCGTCCACGTACTCGCCCAGCACATCCATCAACGACTTGCTCTGCCACGGCTGGGTCTCGGGGAGGGTGGGGGCCTCCTCGCTGTCGGCCGGCTGGGCGGGCTCTTTGGCCTCGCTGGCGGGCGCGGCGCCCTCTTTCTCGGCCGGGGGCTCTGCCGTCGATCTAGGGCGGAGCAGCTTGCCCAGGCGGCGCGCCATCTCCTGAACGGGCCGGATGGCGCTGCTTGTTTCGGACTCGGGCGCCGGCTCTTCCTGCGGTTCTTCTACCACGTGGTAGGGGACGTCGACCTCGCCCTGCTCCTCGGCGACTTGGGTGTCCTCGCGGTCGGGCTCCAGAGGCACGCGCGGCGTACGGCGGGGCAAGGGTGTGGCGCTGCCGAACAGGCTGCTGGCCACCTGGTTCTCGGGGTCTAGGGCCTGAGCCTGCTGCAGCAGCGTTCGCGCCTCTTGATCGCGGTCCGATCCTAGCCAGATGCGGCCTAGGATCAGGCACGCCTTGAGGCAGTAGGGCGCCGAAGCCAAGATCTCCTGGCAGATCCGCTCGGCCCGTTCCGTTTGACCATCATACCACAGCGCTTCCGCCAAGGCCGTGAGCAGGTCGAGGCGGCCCTCGAACTCGCGGGCGAGTGGCCCCAGCTCCTGGGCGGCCTCATCGTAGAGGTGCCCCCGCATATAGCAGCGCGCCAAGGCCGCGCGGTTCATCCTGAGCCTGCCGTGAACAGGGATGCTCCGCGCTTGGTACAGGCGACTCAGGTTGGTGCGGATGGCGTGGCTGCCCGGCTCGAGCTCAAAGGCGCGCTCCAGATGCCAGATGGCCTCGTCCAGAACCCCGCGCGCCTCGAACAGCCGCGAGAGCTGGGTATAGGCCATGGTGTTCTCGGGATCGGCGCCGAGCACGCGCTGGTACATGCCGGTGGCTCGCTCATAGTCCCCGCGAGCGATCAGTGTCTCTCCGAGGATGCCATAGGCTCGGACATAGTGGGGATAGGCGGTCAAGACGCGCCGGCAGGCGAGCTCCGCCTCCACAGTGCGGTTCTCCGCCAGCAGACGGCTGGCACGATCACATTGGCCCCGCAACGTCAGATCAAGCATCGTCCCCCGAACCTACCTCTGGTCCCCGGATGCACGGTTGCCATTATGCGGCGGGTGAGGGATCCGTGTCAACCCAACGCGCCATGGCCCAGAGGGGCACGCCAAGATCGTCTGCTTCTGCCTGCGCTAGGCCGATGGTATAATGCCGCTGGTTGGCGACGGGCATGGCGAAAGGGTGTGCGAGATGAGGGTGCTGGTAACTGGAGGGGCTGGCTTTATCGGGTCACACGTGGTCGACGCCTGTCTTGGGGCGGGGCACGTCGTCGCCATCGTGGATGATCTCTCGACCGGCAAGACCGCGAACCTGAACCCTGCCGCTGGGTTTCATCAGGTGGATATCCGAGACGAGGCGGCGCTGGCGCGCGTCTTTGCTGACTTTTCGCCCGAGGCGATCTGCCATCTGGCGGCCAAGGCGAACGTCCGCGAGTCAATGGAAAAGCCGGTGCTCTATGCCGAGGTCAATATCATCGGGTCGCTGAACTTGCTAGAGCTGGCGCGTCGGCATGGCACCCGCAAGATGGTGTATGCCTCCACCGGGGGCGCCGTCTATGGCGAGCCCGAGTACCTGCCGGTCGACGAAAAGCACCCCATCAATCCGTTGGACCCGTACGGCGCCAGCAAGCACCATGTGGAGCATTACCTCGTCCTTTACCGGATCAACCACGGCCTAGACTATACCGTGCTGCGCTTTCCCAATGTGTACGGCCCTCGGCAGGATCCCTACGGCGAGGCCGGCGTGGTGGCCATCTGGACCAACCAGATGCTGGCGGGCAAGACGCCGCAGATCAACGGGACCGGCGAGCAGGCGCGCGACTTTTGCTATGTCGGTGACATCGCGCGGGCCAATGTGTTGGCCCTCGAGGCCGGCAGTGGCGGCATCTACAACCTGGGGATGGGGGTCGGCACCAGCATCAACGAGGTGTACGCCCTCCTCAAAGAGGCGACGGGCTACCAGGGCGAGGGCGTGCATGCGCCAGCCAAGCAGGGCGAGGTGTTCAAGGTCTATTTGGATGCCAGCGCTGCCGCCCGTGATCTAGGATGGCGACCAGAGGTGTCTTTGGCAGAGGGGCTCCGGCGCACGGTGGACTATTTCAGGGGGCTTGGGAGCGCGCACCGCGCTGCCTCCTAGCTATGCAGCTCCAGGCGAGCAGCAGCAAGAGCAGGCCGGCGGCGTCGAACCGGACAAAGCGCTCACCGGTGGCGCGCAGGGCCGCATAGCCCACCGGGGGCAGGGCTTGCAGCATGAGCGCCTCGCCGACCAGCCCGATGGCTTGCATGATGACCGCCTCGACCAGAGACACTCGGTGCCGCCAGGGGTGCCACGCGGCGACGGCATAGGGCACGTTCCACATCAGGAACAACAAGCCCATGGAGCGGACCATGGTGGCGCCCTCTGGCCCGGTGAGCTGAAAGCTCCCTGTGTAGGCGTGGGGGCTCACCACAAAGGCCACGGCGCACTGCAGGTTCACCACCAGGACGAGCACGATGCACGCGCGGGCCACCCACAAGGGCCCGCGCGGCTCTGTGCTAGCTCGGGAGGAGGCCGCACGCGTCTTGGCGGCGGTCCTGGACCTTGACGTTCCCATACCCCGATGTTATAGTCGCTCCGCTTCTGGAAGCAAGGCTCCCATGCAGGAGCTGCCTCGTTATATGGGAGGAACAGCGATGAAGTACGCGATCGGGATTGACTTTGGCACCGAGTCGGCGCGGACGGCGCTGATCAGCCTTGAGGACGGCAGCGAGCTGGCCACCGCCATCTATGCCTATGATGACGGGGTCATCGACGAAAGGCTGCCGGGCTCTGGTGTGCGGTTGGATCCCGATTGGGCTCTACAGAATCCAGAGGACTATGTGCGGGCCGTGGTGGATACCATCCCGCGGGTGCTGCGGGAGAGCGGTGTCTCGCCGGATGACGTGATCGGCGTGGGCACCGATTTCACCGCCTGCACCATGCTGCCCGTTCGGAAGGATGGCACCCCGCTATGCATGCTGGAGGCCTTTCGCGATCGGCCTCACGCTTGGGTCAAACTCTGGAAGCACCATGCCGCCCAGCCCGAAGCCAACCTGATCAACGAGGTTGCGGCTGAGCGTGGCGAACCTTGGCTGCCGCGGTACGGCGGCAAGATCTCTTCCGAGTGGTTCTTCCCCAAGGCGCTGCAGATCCTGGACGAGGCCCCCGACATCTATGACGCGGCTGATCGCTTGATCGAGGCCGCGGACTGGATCGTGTGGCAACTGACGGGCGTGGAGACGCGGAACCTGTGCACGGCCGGGTACAAGGCGATCTGGAGCAAGCGCGATGGGTTCCCAACGGCGGACTTTTTTGCTGCCCTGGATCCGCGCATGCGCGACATTGTGGCCACCAAGATGTCGCACCAGATCAGTCCGCTGGGGGCGCGGGCGGGCGGCCTGACGTCCGAGATGGCGGCCGCCACGGGCCTACGAGAGGGCACGGCGGTGTGTATCGGCAATGTGGATGCGCACGTGTCGGTGCCTGCCTCCACGGTGACGGAGGCGGGGCGCATGGTGATGATTATGGGCACCTCGACCTGCCATATGGTGATGGGCCCCGAGCCCGTCATCGTGCCCGGCATGTGCGGCGTGGTAGAGGACGGCATCATCCCGGGCCTGGCGGGGTTCGAGGCGGGCCAGTCCTGCGTCGGCGATCACTTTGCCTGGTTCGTTGAGAACTGCCTGCCGGCCGCATACGCTCAGGAAGCGGCCGATGCGGGGCTGAACGCTCACCAGTTGCTGGAGAGCAAAGCTGCGCAGCTACGCCCTGGCGAGTCGGGATTGCTGGCTTTGGATTGGTGGAACGGAAACCGTTCGGTGCTGGTGGATGTGGACCTAACGGGGCTGTTGCTGGGGGCGACGCTGGCCACTCGTCCGGAAGAGATCTATCGTGCGCTGATCGAGGCTACGGCCTATGGCACCCGCGTCATCATTGAGGCCTTTGAGGAGCACGGCGTGCCCGTGCAAGAGATCGTGGCCGCGGGCGGCCTGCCCGAGCGCAACCAACTGCTGATGCAGATCTATGCCGACGTGACCGGGCGTACGCTCAAGGTGGCGGGTACATCCCAGGCGGGATGTCTGGGCTCTGCCATGCACGCCGCGGTGGCCGCCGGAGCCGAGGCGGGGGGATTTGCCACCATCCAGGATGCCGTGCCCGCCATGGCCCAGCTCAAGGACGTGGCCTATGTGCCCAACCCTGACGCCCAGAAGGTATACGATAGCCTGTATGCCGAGTATGTGACGCTGCATGACTATTTCGGGCGCGGCGCCAATGACGTCATGAAGCGGCTCAAGCGCATCAAGGCGGCGCAGCGGCAGTAGCCGCGATGCCAAGCCGGTAACGCCGCTATAGCAGCGAGACCGGATCGATATCGAGGCGCCATCCGAGCGGGAGGCGGATGGGCGCGAGCAACTCGGCCGGATCGCGAGCCAGCACCAGGATGTGCCAGCGCCAGCGTCCCCGCTCGCGGGCAAAGAACGCCGGGGCGGGCCCAACTAGTCTCACGTCGGGCAGGCCTAGGCGACGGATGCGTTGGACCAACAGGGCATAAAGCCGACGAGGCTGCTCCTCGGCCGCGCGGGCGCTGGTGCTTTCATAGACCAGACGCGCCAAACGGCTGATAGGTGGATACCAGTGCTCACGTCGCCAGGCGATCTCCTTGGCATAGAACGCGTCATAGTCATGGCGCGACGCAGCTTGGATGGCATAGTCCTCGGGCGAGTAGCTCTGTACGATGACCTTGCCGCCCAAGATGCTACGGCCGGCTCTGCCGGCCACCTGGGTGAGGAGCTGAAAGGTTCGCTCGTGCGAGCGCAGGTCGGGTAGGTGGAGCGACGTGTCCGCCGCCACCACGCCAACCAGCGTGACTCGCGGGAGATCGAGGCCTTTGGCGATCATCTGGGTTCCCACGAGAACGTTCGCCCGTCCCTCGACAAAGCGCGCTAGAAGGCGATCGTGCGAACCTTTGCCGGCCGTGGCATCGGTGTCCCAGCGGACAACCCGCGCCTCTGGGAACCGCTCCAAGATCTCGGCCTCCACCCGCTGGGTGCCTGCGCCAAAATGTTTGATCCGCTGGCCATCGCAGATCGGGCACCGTTGCGGTTGAGCCACGGTGCGCCCGCAGTGGTGGCACACCAGGCGGTCACGGTTGCCGTGGTAGGTGTAGGGAACCTCGCAGCTTGGGCAGGCCAAGACGTGGCCGCAATCCCGGCACATCACAAAGGTGGCGCTTCCTCGTCGATTGATGAACAGGATCGCCTGCTCGCCAGCCGCCAACACCTCTTTCAGGCTATGGGCCAAGGACCGGCTAAAGATGCCGGTATTCCTTGCCTTGAGCTCGGCACGCATGTCCACCAGCTCGACTGGCGGGAGGTCAGTGTGGACGGCATCTGGCGCCGACTCTTCGGCGGGGCGGTACCGTTCGGTGCCGCTTTCCGCGGTGCGGGCATGCTCCTCGATGACCTGGCGGTGCCCCATGATGCGCCGCGGCATCTCTAGGCGGCGGTAGACGCCTTGCTCTGCCAGGTAGGCGGACTCGAGCGAGGGAGTGGCACTACCGAGGATGCAGGTTGCGCCGGTCAAACGCGCTAGCTCGACGGCCGTCTCACGCGCATGATAGTGGGGCGTTTGGTCCTGCTTGTACGAGCTCTCGTGCTCCTCATCCACGACTAGGAGGCCCAAATCCTGGATGGGCGCAAACAGAGCGGAGCGCGATCCGATGACGAGCCGCAGGTCGCCGGAGCGGATCTGGCGCCACTGGTCGTACCGCTCGCCGGCCGAGAGCTTGCTATGCATCACCGCCAAGGTGCCGGCGAACCTGGCCCCAAAACGGCGGATGGTCTGCGGCGTCAGGGCGATCTCGGGCACCAGCACGATGACGCCTTTCTCTCGCGCCAACGCCTCCTCGGTGGCCCGGAGGTAGATCTCGGTCTTGCCGCTGCCAGTGACGCCCTGCAGCAGAAATGGCTTGCCGGCCGGCTGTCGCATATCGGCGCGGATCGTCTCCCACACCGCGGCTTGGGCGTTGGTCAGGTGTGGCGGACTGTCCGGTACGAACGCGATGCCCTCCAGCGGGTCGCGCCACACCTGGCGCTCGCGAATCTCCACCAGCCCCTTGTCTTTGAGCGCGTTCAGCACGCTGGATGAGGTCTCTAGGCGCTTGGCGACGCTGGTGACCGGCAGCCAGTTGCCCCCGCGAGCATGTTCCAGCAGATACGTCAGCACTTGACGCTGTTTGGTGGCGTGGCTGGACAGAGTGTCCGGGTCGGCATCATGGCGTGCGCGCACCACGCGTACTAGTTTGGGGCGGGTGGCGGGGGGCATCACCCGCACATCGCGACGGGCCCAACCGTGGCGCACTAGGCTGTCGACGGTGGAGCGCCAGCCTTCACGGTCGGTGAGGCGCCCGATCTGCCGGAGCATCAGCGGCCCGCGCGTCTCTAGCAGGTCTAGAATCTCACGCTGGGCGTCGGTGGCATCCATCGCGGCGACGCCCTCTACGCGGTCGATCACGATCTCTACCGATCGGGTGAGGCCCGCCGGCAGCATCGACCAGATGACGCGCGACAGCGGGGCTAGGTAGGTGAGGCTGATCCAGTGGGCCAGCTCGAGCTGCGCCCACGTGAGGACGGGTTCCGGATCGACGATCCGATCTAGGGGGCGGGTCTCTTCCACGGGGGCGGCGTCGTCGAACCCGATGATGACGCCTTGAAGTTGCTGGGCCCCAAAGGGGACCCACACGAGCTGCCCGAGCTGTACGTCATCCTCGATCTCGGCCGGGACGTCATAGTGAAAGGCCCGGGTGAGATGGTCCGGTTCGTCTTCGGGCGGGATCTCCTCGGGCGCCGCCACCTTTGGTCTGAGATGGGTGCGTACCACCACGACGGCATAGCGCGCTCCGACGGAGGTTCCGGGAGATGCTGCGCGATCGGCCTCGCTCATGCCACGAACGCGATGGCGGCGTATCCCACAAAGTCGCTGGGTTGGCCCATGGGTTGCACGTCGTGGCTGGTGGTGTGATGGAGCAGTTGCCCTGCGGTGGCGCCGAGCTCTTGGGCGCAGGTGATGGCCGCGGCGATGGCGCCGGCGCCACATGCGCTATGCTCCTTGGCAGCAGGTTCAACACCTGACTCCCGTGCAGAGCCACCACCTCATCGATGAGGCGCTGGTCATTGGCCTTGGCCCAGGCTAACGCCTTGGTGCCGAGGCCCGCGGGGGCCAGGCCATAGCGGGGGCCATAGTGGGTCAGGTCGCTGCTGGCGATCACCACGGCCCGTCGGTTGAGACGGAGGATGGCCCTGGCGAGCTGCTGCCCTGCGATGAGCGCCCGTCGACTGGGTGGCATAGCCAGCGGCAAGATGCGGGCCTTGGGCGCGCGGTACTGGACAAACGGAATCTGGACCTCGATCGAGTGCTCGTGGGCGTGCGCCTCTCGGGAGGAGCTGACGACACTATCCGGCGAGCTGGTGAGGGCCTCGGCAAGCTCGCTATCCACCGGGCAATCGCCCAACGGCGTGCGCCAGGCGCCATCGGGGTACACTGAGGGCACATCGACGCCCCAATGATGCACAGCGCCCAGCAAGACCACGGTCTCAACGGACGGATCGACGTGAGCGTAGAGGTGCGCCGCCGTGGGCCCCGAATAGACCCAACCCGCGTGGGGCACGACGCCCCCGACCACGGGGCCGGAGAGCTGTGCGGGCGGAACCTGGTCGAGGTAGTGGGCTAGCGCCTGGCGACACGCCGTTGCATCGCCCGGATAGAACATGCCAGCAACGAATGGTCTTCGGATCGTCATGGCAAACCTCCTACGGCTTGGAGCGCCCCAGGCTGGTCGGGCGGCCGCCTACAGCTCTATGGGACGGCGGCTCACCCGCAACCGCTCCGCTCGCAGAATCGCCTCGATATCGGCCACCGCGCGCTCCACCTGGCCGTCTCGGTTGGGCACCACATAGTCAAAGCTGGCCAGGGCCTCCATCTCGGAGCGCGCCTTTTCGAGGCGTACCCTGATCTGTTCGGGGGTATCCGACTGGCGCGATCGCAGCCGCTGTTCGAGCTCGCCCATGGAGGAGGCCACGAGAAACACGCTGATCGCCCCCGGAACCAGGCGTTTGACCGTCTCGGCGCCCTGTACATCCAGCCGCATGACCACGTCGTGCCCGCTTGCCAGGGCTGCGCGGACATGCTCCCGCGGGATGCCCTTGTACTGGTCATAAACGAGGGCGTATTCCAGCAGCTCGTCGCGGGCGATCATCCGCTCGAACTCGTCGCGGCTTACAAAGACGTAATCCTCGCCATTGACCTCGTCGGGCCGCGGCGGCCGCGATGTACTGGTGACCACAAAGTGAAACGGCAGGCCGGCCGCGCGCATAGCGTTGAGGACCGTATCCTTGCCGACGCCGGATGGTCCCGAAATGATCAGGAGCAGCGGCGGTGGCTCTAGAAAGCGGCGGATGGGATCGCCACGGTATTGCGTGTTACCTGTGCTCATGGCCTGCCTCAAAGCGGTTGTTGCCGAGTTCCATGGGTGCGGGCATGCCAGATGGCGACACCTCCCAGGCGTTGGCCTACGGAGCGAGCTAGAGCTTGATCAGTTCCTCAACGTCCAGCACAAAGATGACCGCGCCCCCCACTTGCACCTCGACAGGGTTGGGCATATAGAGTTCCCCTGGCTCCATCACGGGCGGCAGCGGGTTCACGTACTGGGTGCGGGTGTGGCAGTTGCGCTTGATGATATCCAGCACGTTGGGCACCTTGGCCTCTTCGGTGCCTACCAGGATGGTGGCGTTCCCCTCGCGGAGAAAGCCGCCGGTGGTGCTGATCTTGGTGGAGGAGAACCCCCCGTCCCTCAAGGCGGACGTAAGCTGATCGGCATCGTCGCTGTGCACGATGCTTACGAGCAGTTTCATGTTCATCGTCTCTTGAGCCCCCTAGCTTCTAGTCCAGGTCGCCAAAGGTGCCGCGCTCTGCAAGCAGCCTCTCCACCCGCTCGCAGATGGCCTGATGTAGCATAGCGATTGGGAGCGTGGCGTCCAGTATCAACCAGCGGTCTGGCTCTTGCTTGGCCATCTCCAGGTATCCCCTACGCACCTGATCGTAAAAGCTCGCGTCCAACCGGTCAAGTCGGTTACGCAAGATGCCGTTGGCCTGCTCGTCGTGCCGGCGTCGCTCCATGGCGGCGCTGGCGTCCAGGTCCAGCAGGATCACCAGATCGGGGCGCAATCCGCCCGTGGCGAACTGGGTGATGCGCCGCAGGGCGTCCAGGTCGATGCCGCGGCCATAGCCTTGGTACGCCAGGGTGGATTCGGCAAAGCGGTCGCACACGACGATCTGTCCGGATTCCAACGCGGGCCGGATGCGCTCGCCGACGTGCTGCGCGCGCGAGGCGGCAAAGAGCAGCACCTCGGTGGGCCAGAGCATCTCTTGGTGGCCCAGATCATGCAGGATGTCGCGGATGCGTTCGCCGATACGCGTGCCACCGGGCTCTCGCGTCTCGTTCACCGAGATGCCACGCTCCTGCAAGGCTCGCACCAGCAGGCCGGCTTGGGTGGTCTTGCCGGCGCCATCGGGCCCCTCTAGCGTGACAAACAGGCCCCGGTTCGTGGCGTCAGTGGGTGTCATGGACCGTCACACTCCGCATCGGCTCGGTGCCGGTGCTATAGGAGGACAGGTTGGCCTCGCGCGCCAGGTCATGCTGCAGGCGGCGGGTGCGGGCGTCCTGCGGTGAAAGCTGCACCGAGCTCTTTTCGCCGGCCGTGATCTGCAGGATGGCCTGGCGAGCCTCAGCCAAGGCGCTCAGTGTCTCGGCCCCGTTGGGCTGAACGCCAAAGATATCGGCCAGAAAGCGTTCCATCTGGGCGGAGGTGTTGTTGCGCAACACATAGACGGGGATGTTGCGATGTTCCGCCTCGACGATGACGCGGGGGCGCTTGCGGTAGTAGGTGCGCAAGGTCAGCAGCGCATTGGCCTCGGCGAGGCTGGCGGCGATCGTCACCGGCACATTCATGCGTCGGCTGGTCTGCCGGAGACGGTCGCGGTTCAGGCCGTAGGCGTAGACGCGCAACACGGCGGGGGCCTTGGCGTCTCGTGGGCGAGCTGGCGCGGGCGCCTCGGCTGCCTCGACGGCGTGGGTTCCGATCTCGGCCGTCTGGTTATCTTGCTCGCGGAATCGCCGGATCTCGCCATCTGGCAGGCGCACTCGTACCTCGACGGGCGTCGTCTGCCCGCGAAGGATGGCGTCGACCGCGCCGGCGATGTCATCACGCACGGCCACGCGGTCCCAATCGCGGATCTCGACCACGATGTCAAAGGTCGGCGGCGCTTTGCGTTCCAGCACGGATTTCTGCGTGCCGCGCCGGTGAGCCTCCTCATCGCTCAGGGTGACGGTCTGAATGCCGCCCACGAGGTCGCACAGCGTCGGATTCATCATGAGGTTGTCCAGGGTGTTGCCGTGGGCGGTTCCTACCAGCTGCACGCCGCGCTCGGCAATGGTGCGAGCCGCGGCCGCCTCGAGTTCGGTGCCGATCTCGTCGATGACGATCACCTCGGGCATGTGGTTCTCGACCGCCTCGATCATCACTGCATGTTGGAGCGAGGGCGTCGGCACCTGCATCCGGCGGGCCCTGCCGATGGCCGGGTGCGGGATGTCGCCGTCGCCGCCGATCTCGTTGGAGGTGTCGACGATCACGACGCGGCGTCGCTCCGCCAGCACCCGTGCTACCTCGCGCAGCATGGTGGTCTTGCCCACACCGGGGCGGCCGAGCAGCAGAATGCTCTGGCCAGAGTTGACCATATCCTCGATCAGGTCGATGGTGCCAAAGACGGCGCGGCCGACGCGGCAGGTCAGTCCGACGATCCGTCCGGTACGGTTACGAATGGCCGAGATGCGGTGCAGCGTACGTTCGATGCCGGCCCGGTTGTCCTCACCAAAGGCGCCGGTGCGCGACACGACATAATCGATCTCATCGCACGTGATCTCACGCTGGGTGAGGGGCACCTCGCCATCGACATAGCGGGCATTGGACGGTCGTCCCAGGTCCAGGACGATCTCGAGGAGATCCTCGAACCGATCCTCCTCAGCGAGGGCCTCGGCGATATCGGGCGGCAGCACCGCCAGCAGGGCTTGCATATCATCGGTTATCTCGAGCGACATCATCCTATCCGCACACCCTTTTTAGGCACGCAGCACTGGCCACGCTCGCAGTCGAGGCGGCATGGCGCACTGGTGTCGACACTACTCTCTAGCCCGGGAAAGACCACGGGCGCTCGTACCTGCACGCGCGATACCAGCCGAGATGCCATCAGAGCCTGACGCGCGTACGGCTCAAACCCTAGCGCCCTCAGAATCCAGCCGGTCCCGCCCACATAGTCAGCGATAGCACAAAAGATCGGTGCCTGTGGGCTACAGTTGATGGAAGATAGGGCATAGCGCAGATGCGGCGCGATCTCGGCACGCAGATCGGGGCGTACCAGGATCTCGAGCCAGTAGCACTCGGCCCCCGTAAAGAGGCCCACGTACGCGCCCATATGGCCATCGCGTACCCAGATGTACTCTTTTGGGGTGCCCGCAAAGAACCCCTTGGGCGCCCGATCGCGCGTGGGCGTCGCCTCCCCTAGGCCCGACACGCGACTAGGCACGGCCGCGGTGACCAGGTCTCGTAGTCCCTGGTGGTCGCGGGCGGTGAGCTTGCGGAATCCGGTCGGCTCGGGCGCTGGAGGCGGTGGTGAGGTCAGCACAAAGACCTGCTCTCGCGCCACGACCTCAAACCCGGCCCCGCGAAACGCTTCCTCGGTAAGGGTATCCTCGGGCACATAGGCCAGCAAGCGCTCCGCGGCGTGCTGACAAGCCAGAATCCCCAGGGCGCTGAGGAGCCTTTGCCAGATGCGAGCTGCGGTTGGGCTGTGAGCGATACTCGGCGCCAGGAACCGTACGTCCCACGTCTTGCCGCCTTGCTGGGGGCTGGCCTGTACGATGCCCACTTCGTCGGCCTCATCCACCAGCGTAATGGCACCGAGGGGCTGATGAAGCAGCAGCCCCAACACGCCCACCACCAGCGGCGATGCGGTAGCAAGAGTGGCCCGACGAACGTCCAACGTTGTGCCCTTGGGCTGCATGCGCCGCAACGTCAGCAGATCCGACCATCCCAAAGGACGAACCACGCTGTATCCCCTGTCGCTCTCGGTCACCAACATGATCTATGCCGGGAACGGGGTTCATTCTATATGCTCGTCCGAGCAGTGACAAGTACGGATCGACCAGGCCGTGCATCTCGATCTGACGGATCGGGTTCACCGATGTGACGCTGGCCACTGGCTCGGTGCGGTATTCTCGTCGATCTGGCGGTACTCGCCCTCGATAATCTCGCCTTTATCCTCTGGCGTGGTCTCTCCCGACGGGGTCCAGAGCTGACGTGGGCACAGCCGCACAAAGGCCTCGGTCGCCACCAGCAGCAAGGTGACGTCGTCTAGCTGGCCCAGCCCCGGAACAAGGTCGGCCACAACGTCGAGCGGCCACACTAGATACGCGAGCGCAGCGATGGGGATGGCTTTGGTCCAGATCGGTACGCGGGGGTCTCGAAACAGCCGCCAGGCCAAGCGCAGGCGGTCCCATACTCCCCTTGGGCCTTGCCACGAAAGCGATCCCGTTTGCTTGGTCACGATCATCCCTCTCCCTATGAATACGTGTGTGCATCTACACTACGCAACACGCGCCCCGGGGTGTCAGTCAATGCTTGTTGCCCATGGGCGGCGGGCTATAATGGCCCCATGGAGGCTCGAAGCGTTCGCTTGCAGGATCTTTATCGTGCTCTCTATGAGCAACCCGACGAGCTGCTGGCGGGCATTGCGTCCATCTGGCAGTTGTCGCTCAGCGGTGAGAGCCGGGAGCTGCGCGTGCGCCAACTGGCAGAGGGCATACAGAGCCCCCAACGCCTGCAAGGGCTGGTTGAGCACCTCAGCGATGGCGCGCGAATCCTGTTGGCCGAGTTGGCCGGACAAGGCGGACTGGTGCCGGCGCACCGTCTCGCCGGTGAGTATGGCACCGTTCGACGGCTGGGTCCAGCGGCGCTGCGGCGCGAGGCCCCTTGGGAGAATCCCCAGAACCCTGTGGAGGAGCTCGTCTATCGCGGCCTTGCCTATCGCACGTATGCAGACGTGGGCGGCAGCCCCGTTGAAGGGCTGCAGATTCCCGAGCCGCTACTGACACGGGTACGCGCCTTGGGTTTGGAGCCTGAACGGGTCTCGTTGCAGCCATTGACACAGCCTCCGTCGCACGTGCTTGGCGATAGCGGGACCTCTGCCCAGGAGGACCTGCTGGCGCTATTGGTCCATCTGCGCAACCATAGCCCGCGCATCCAGCCAGGTGGAGACCTATCACAGCTGGTGACGGAGGCGCTGGTCGCGTTGCGAGATCGAGGCCGGCTGCTGGGCGAGGGTGACGAGCATCGATTGGCCTTTTTGGCCGCCGTGGCGCTCGGCGCGGATCTGATCACGGTGAGAGGAGCCACGGTGGGCCCCTCGCCTCGGGCGCGGGCTTGGTTGCGAGCGGACGAGAGCGAACGCTACCGTGCGCTGCTGCAGGCTTGGCGCCGGCAGGAACAGTGGGACGAGCTGCCGCTGGCCGATCTGTCATTGGTAGGTGATCGGCGGGATTACGATGCGATACGGGCCCGCGGCATCGTTTTGGCTCTGCTGGCCCGTGCCCCGCTGGATACCTGGCTCTCGTTGGCCTCGTTGCAGCAGGCGGTCAAGCGCATGCGTCCGGATCTGTTGCGTCCTGATGGCGACTATGACGCGTGGCAACTGCGCGATACCGTCAGCCATCAGCTCGTGAGCGGCTATGAACAGTGGGATCGCATTGAGGGAGCGACGATAGCGGCCATGGTCAATGGGCCGTTGCGCTGGCTGGGGATTGTGGAAACTGGACTGGACGCCGCTAGTGACATGACTAGCCTCCGCCTCCCCTCTGGGCGGGCCGCTCGCTGGCGGCGGGGCCACGGCGAGGCGAGAAGCGTCGCATCGAACGTCTGCAAGGTTGCCGAGGACGGACTGGTTCAGATCACGGTTGACGGCACTTGTTACACGCGGTACCAGTTGGAACGCTTTGCGGCCTGGGAGAGCCAGGCCGAGATGGCACGCTACCGCATCACCGAGGCTTCGGTGGCGGCGGGCTACCGGTCCGGGGTAAAGACGGCGCACATGATCCCGTTTCTTCAGCGAATCGCGGGCGGGGGCGTGCCACAACCGCTCTTGGCGCGGTTGCTGGCCTGGGGCGGCAGGCTGGGGAGGGTGTGGGCGCGGCGTCGCATCGTGTTGGAGACGGTGGATCCGGCCACCATGCGCGAGCTCCGGGCAGATGCCGAAATCCAGCCCTATCTGGATCTGCCGGTGGACGCAACGCACCATCTCGTGCAAGAGCAGCATGCCGACGAGCTATTCGAGAGGTTACGGGCTCGCGGCATCTGGGTGCAGCTGGTTGAAGACGATACGTAGCGCCTAGCTGCCCGACCCTTCTTCCTGGTGGTCGCTGTCCATCTCCCAGTTGACCGTTGCCACGGCCTCGGCCATCGGTTCTTGCGGAGCTTTCTCGGCCTGTCGTTCGGTGCCGCAGTAGGGACAGACCTCCCACTGCGGTTGCAGCAGGCGACCGCAGTGTTCACAGGCCACGCGCAGTTGGTGGCGACAGGAGGGACAGATGATAAAGTCCGGCTCGATTCGGCGGCGACACTGGGGGCAGACGCGTTGTTGCTCCAGATCTTGGAGGATGGCTTCTTCCGTCAGGTCGCGCTCGTAACGCTCGGCCAGCGTCTCGCGGGGTCGAAGCAGCCAGTACACCAAGAGCCCGGGCAGCGTAAAGATCGCTACCAGGAGCGTGGCCATGATCTGGACCAGGGTGTCTCGTGTTCGGGAATGGATATCGCGAAAAGTCCAGACGACTAGCCCGACGTACAGAGCGAGCAGATAGGCGCCCAGAACAAAGAGGGCGACCGAGATGTACATATCTAACTGTGGCAGGGTCATGCCATCTCTCCTTGCATAGTCACCGATCGCTGCATTATAGCATGGAGCCGCACCCATGTCAGTTTGCCCTCTTGGAGCGGGGGATCGTCGCCGGAGGTCCAAGCAAAGAGGGCCGTCCCCAAGCGGACGGCCCTGTGGATGGCAACGAGCCGTAATGCTCTAGGCTGTGATGCGGAGCGTCTCGGCGGCATCCCCCTGGGGAGCCTGTGTGGCTGTAAGCCTGTGAAGGTGCCGCGCCAGCCGCTCCAGCCCGTCGGAGAGCTCCTCAGGCCCGGCGCAGAGCGAGATGCGCACGTACCCGTCGAGGATCGATCCAAAGCTAGAGCCCGGCGCCACGGCCACGTGTTCCGCTTCCAGCAACCCCTGGCTGAAGGCGGTGGCATCCTGCCCGCTGGCGGAGATATCCACTAGCAGGTAAAAGGCGCCGTGCGGATAAGAGACCTGGAGTCCCGCCTGCTGGGCTAGGTCCACGGCCAGGTCGCGCCGGAAGCGGTATTCCTGCCGCATGGCCTCGACGCAGTCTTGGGGGCCGAGCAACGCGCTAATGGCGGCGTGCTGGGCGACCGTGTTGACGCACGAGACGATCGGCTCCTGCACCTTGGTGATGGCGGCGGCGATCTCTGGATGAGCTACGGCAAACCCAACTCGCCACCCGGTCATGGCATACGTCTTGGAGGTAGTGTAGATTGAGATCACACGACCGTCGTCATCCCAGCGTGCGGGGCTGACGTGTTCGCCCTCAAAGATCAGCTGATCATAGGTCTCGTCCGATATCATGTACAGATCATGGGTTACGCAAAAGTCATAGAGGGCGCGCAGCGTCTCCATCGTATAGACGGCTCCGGTGGGATTGGACGGGCTGCTGACGAGCAGTGCTCGCGTACTGGGCGTCACTAGGCTCTCGAGACGGTCCATATCCGGAACAAAGTCCTCGTTAGGCAAGGTGGGATAGCGGACAGGACGTGCCTTGAGAATGTCGGCGGCCATGCAGAAATTGCCATAGCCGGGATTTGGGATCAGAAGCTCGTCGCCGGCGTCGACGAGGACGGCCATAGACGCGAAGACAGCCTCCATGGCACCAACCGTCACTACGACGCTATCAGGCGAAGCGGTGTAGCCGTTTTCGCGTGCCAGCTTGACCGTGACGGCCTCGCGGAGCTCTTGCATACCCGCGTTGGCGGTATAGCCCGTATACTCGTGCTGGGCGGCTCGGCAGGCGGCCTCGATGACATGCTGCGGTGTGGGGAAATCGGGCTGCCCCAGCTCCAGGTGGATGGCATCGGCATAGGCAGCGGCGGCGTCCTTCATGGCGCGGATGGGTGAGCGCTGAATGCCGCGGACTGTCCTGGATAGCTGCCTCATGATGCCTTCCTTTGTCGTTTCGTGCCGGGAAAAGATCAACGCCGCGAGACGTGGCCTGAGCCTCATCGCACGGCGTCGCGCACTGGTATGGTTTTGGAGAGCCTGAGCGCCAATGGCGCCATCATAGTGCAGCCAGCCTAGGCTGTCAACTTTTGACAGGCTCTCGGCTTTTGGCTAGAATGGGCCTCGCCGTGAGGCGGATGCCGAGGTAGCTCAGTTGGTAGAGCACTTGACTGAAAATCAAGGTGTCCCCAGTTCAAGTCTGGGCTTCGGCATATCGCTGGCGGGAGTCAGCGGAAAAGCGGAAGTGGCTCAGTGGTAGAGCATCTCCTTGCCAAGGAGAGGGTCGCGAGTTCGAATCTCGTCTTCCGCTCAGAGCGCGGTTCCTTGGGGTCCTCAAGGAACCGTTGTTTCTAGGGCGACGTAGCCAAGTGGTCAAGGCAGGGGTCTGCAAAACCCCCATCGTCGGTTCGATTCCGACCGTCGCCTCTCTCAGATAGCTCTTCTCTGACCCTCTGTGCCAAGAACCCTTTATTCTTCTTGCGTTCCCCCATCTCCAGCCTCTCATCTGGCTCGCGTCTGAAGCTGTTGTGGCCTGGATCGCTCGGCGCTTGCCTCTTGCGGCTGGCTGAAGGCGGGGTATCATGTCCTTTAACGTTGCTCGTCTCATCATACCTAGTGGAGTGAACTCTGATGCTACCCGCCAACGATCAGCGCCTGGTCGGATTCGCCAGCCCAGCGGCTCAAGGCCAACGGTCCCTTGAGGCCGACCTTCTCGGCTACCTCTCCCCGCAGCGCTTTCGCCAGCACCTGGAGGCGATCAGCAGCGAGCCCCATCCAGCCGGCTCGGAGGCCAATGAACGGGTGGCGGCGTACCTAGAGCGGGTGATGCGTGAGGCCGGGTGGGCGGTCGAGATGCCCACCTATGACGTGTACCTGCCGGTGGCTTCCTCTTCGCATGTAGCGCTGGTCACCCCTGTGCGGCGTCTGCTCAATCAGCAGGAGGATATCCTGCCCGATGATCCCTATTCGGGGCATCCTGATCTGGAGCCGGCTTGGCTGGCGTATTCCGGATCGGGAGACGTCACCGGGCAGGTCGTTTATGCCAACTATGGGCGACTGGAGGATTTCCGCCAGCTACGCCAGTTAGGCGTTGATCTCAGCGGCAAGGTCGTGATCGCCCGCTATGGCGGGAACTTTCGCGGCTACAAGGCTCACTATGCCCAGGAGGCGGGAGCGGCCGCGCTGCTGATCTACTCGGATCCCGCTGACGGCGGCTATGCCAATGGGCTGCCGTATCCGGAAGGGCGCTGGCTGAACGATAGCTCTGTGCAGAGGGGTTCGCTGCAGACGTTGCCCTATCCTGGTGATCCGCTAACACCCGACGGGCCGGCCGTATCGGCCGACCGCGGAGCCCCGCCTAAGCGCTTGGCGCCTGAGCAAGTGGCACTGCCGGCTATTCCGGTGGCGGCGCTGCCGTATGGCTCGGCGGTTGAGATCCTCAAGCGTATGAGCGGCGAGGCGGTGCCCAAGGGGTGGCAGGGCGGCCTCCCACACGCCTACCGCGTGACCGGCGGAGAGGATCTCACCGTGCGGGTGCAGGTGGAGCAGACCTGCTGCGTGAGGCGCATCGCCAACGTGATCGGTACGCTGGCGGGCCAGGTGGAGCCAGATCGTTGGATCGTGCTGGGTTGTCACTATGACGCGTGGACCTTTGGCACGGCGGACCCCAACAGTGGCACGGCGGCGCTCTTGTTGCTGGCCGAGGCGTTGGGAGCCCAGGCGCGCGCCGGCAAACGGCCTCGTCGCAGTATCGTGATCGCGCATTGGGACGCCGAGGAGTTGGGCATGATCGGCTCGGTGGAGTGGGTGGAGGAGCACCTGGCAAGCATCCAGCGCTCCGCTGTGGCGTATCTGAACGCCGATATGGCCGCCACGGGGCCCGCTTTCGGTGCGTCGGCCTCGCCACCCTTGAGAGCGGCGATGGCCGCGGCTGCCGACAGCGTGCCGGCCCTGGATGGCGAGGGCTCGGCCTACGCCCGCTGGGTGGCTGCTTCGGGTGGAGATGCTCCCGCCTGGTCGATTCCCGGTGGCGGCTCCGACCATGTTGGTTTTCTGGCGCGAGCCGGCATCCCGGTGGCGCAGGCCTCCTTTAGCAGCCCGGCTCCTGTGTATCATAGCGCCTATGACAATATGACCTGGTACGAGCGCTTTGCCGATCCCGAGTTTGTCAGTGGCCCAGCTTTGGCGGCCGTCGATGGTCTTCTGGCGCTGCGGTTGGCCAACGCCGATATCCTCCCCCTGGACGCGGGGGCCTGGCCCGCTGACCTGGAGGCACACCTCGACCATCTGGAAGCGCGTGCGGTAGCGCTGGGTATTGCCAGCGATCTATCGCCCGCTCGTGAGGCGATTAAGCACCTGAGGGCAGCGGCCATCGCTTGGCAGGAGGCGCGCGACGGCTACCTGAACGCGCAAGCCTTGCCGGGGGCGGACTTGGCGGCGGTGAACGACCGGCTGTCTACACTGGAGCGGCAGTTCTTGTGTGAAGATGGGCTGCCGGAACGCCCCTGGTACCGCTCGCAGTACGCGGCGCCAGATCCTCTGGACGGCTATGCGACCTGGCCGCTGCCCGCCCTGCGCCATGCCATCGAAGCTTGCGACCCTGAGGCAGCGGCGCGCTGGCAGGCGCAGCTGGTAGCTTCCATCGAACGGATGTGTGCCCTGCTGGCCGAGGCCCGCGATCTGCTCGTGAGCTGAGCGCGCTTTGACAGCCATGCTGGGCTGCGCTACGATTAGGTGTGGTCGTGCTAGATGGGGAGCTAGCGGTGCCCTGTACCCGCAACCCGCTCATGCGGGATCGAACTCCCTCTCGCGGGGCCTGCTTGCGTAGGTGACGCCTGGGCACGTGGTGACGAGGATTGGGTCCTGCGCGGCAAAGACCTGCGAACCCCGTCAGGTCCGGAAGGAAGCAGCGGTAAGCAGATCCCTTTGGGTGACGCAGGGGAGCCTGGTCTGAGCCGGCGGCCTGGGATCCCTCGCATAGAGTGCAACAACAGAGGGTGCACGACCACTCTTGGCGCAGCGGCGGGAGGTGACTCTCGCCTTGCTGCAGCCCGGAAAGAGACGATGCCACAACGCGTGATCGTGGTCGGAGCCGGTGCTGCCGGGCTGATGGCGGCGGGGCGCGCTGCCGAGCAGGGCGCAACGACTCTGCTGGTGGAGGCCACGGCGCAGCTCGGCACCAAAGTGAGCCTCGCTGGCGGCGGGCGCGGCAACGTGGCCGCTGACCTGGATGTCGAGGCGTGCCTCGCCCACTATTCCCCCCCTGGGCAGTTCCTACGTAATCCCCTGTCACGGTGGGGTGTGCCCCAACTGCGCCAGTTCCTCGCCCGTATCGGCGTGCCCACCAAGGTTGATGCCCAGCGGCGCGTCTATCCCGTTAGCGAGAGGGCTGCCGATCTGGTGAAGGCGCTGGCTGACTATATACAGAGCCAAGGGGTGGAGCTGCTGATCGAGTGGCGCTGCTCCCAGGTGCTGGTTGAGGGGGAGCAGGTTCGGGGGGTGCGGGCGGTGGATGGACGATCGCTGGAGGGCGACGCGGTCATCCTGGCGACGGGCGGGGTTACCTACCCCGAGACGGGGTCTCGCGGCGACGGCTTGCGCATGGCGCAGCTGCTGGGGCACACTGTTTCGGAGCCGCTGCCGGGGTTGGTCTCGCTGGAGGTTAGCGACGCCGATGTGGCGGACCTAGCGGGCGTCAGCTTGCCCTGGGTTGTGCTCAGGGCCACTCGTCGAGATAGCAGCCTGGCAGAGACTAGGGGGCCTTTACTCTTGACCCATCGGGGCGTCTCGGGGCCAGCGGCGCTAGATCTGAGCGTTCGCATCGCCCGTGACCTGCGAGAGGGCGAGATCGTCGCCGAGATGGATATGCGGCCGAGCCTAGCAACCGATATGGAGACCCATGTGAGCGAGGTGCGCCGCGCGCAGGGAGCACGCTCGGTCCGCAACGTACTAGGCGAGTTGATGCCGCGGCGGCTGGCGATGGCGCTGCTGGAGGGTTGCGATGTCGATCCTGCTATGCAGGTCGCGCAGCTGAGCACGCGAGAGCTCGAGGCGCTGCTGCGGCGTTCGCGTGCCTGGCCCCTCCGCATCACCGGCACGGGGCCGTCGCGGTTGGCCATGGTGACCGTAGGCGGCGTGAGCACCTCGGAGGTGGATCCCCGGACCATGGCTTCGCGACGCATAGATGGTCTGTATCTGGGCGGCGAGCTGCTGGATGTGGCCGGCGATACGGGCGGGTTCAACTTGCTGATGGCGTTTTCGACGGGGTGGGTGGCCGGCGAGTCGGCTGCCCGGGCCGCAGGACGGAGGTAGAGACCTCTTGGGTCAGTTGGACGTCTCGCGGAGACGTACCCTCGTGCCGGACCTGACACGTCCGGCGGTAGCGCTGCGCCGGTGGCTGCCCCTGCTGGTGATCGCCATGGCTGTCGCGCTGCTCATCCGCATGGCACGGAATGGCCGTGAGACCGTCTGGCTAGAGGTCAATGGCAGGCGGGTGCCGCACCAGACGCGGCTGCGCTTGCCCGAAGAGGTTCTGGACGAGCTTGCGTTGCCGCTGGCCAGCAAGGATCAGATCCAGCTGCCCGGGGCCGAGGCATTCCTGAAGGGCGAGCCGATTCGCGTTCGGCTGGCGCGAGAGCTGACGGTTGTCCATGATGGCCATACCAGCACCGGCCTCGTCGAGTCCTTGGACGTGGGCGGAGCACTGGAAGAGCTCGGAGTGCTACTTGGGCCGCTCGATCGGGTGTATGGCGATGATGGCGCGCTCGATGTGGCAGAGGCGCTGCCTGCAGGCCGGATCAATCCCGCCACCAACCCCAGCTCGCTGGTGGCCGAGCTGCGACAGCCGTTGCACCTGACGGTTCAGCGACCGGTACGCGTCACGCTGCAAGAGAGCGGCTTGGCCGGCACCTTTATGACGGCTGCGCGAACGGTGGGCGAGGCCTTGCGCGAGCAAGGGATCACTCTGTACGAGGCCGATCTGGTGCATCCCGCGCCAGAGACGCTGATCTCGGAGGGCCTGAGCATCCAACTGGAGCGATCGCTGCCGGTGACGCTGCAGGCCGATGGCGAGACGGTCTCCTTGCGGACGCGCGTTCAGACGGTGGAGGATCTCTTGGCTCAGGCGGGGATCGAGTTAGGCCCCAAGGACTATGTGGTGCCTGCCGTCGAGACGGCCCTCAAGCCAGAGATGCATGTGGAGGTGGTGCGCATCTCTGAAGAGTACTATGTGGAAGAGATTCCTATCCCCTACGAGGTTCAGCAGGTCCCCGATCCCGAGCTAGAGATCGACCAGTTACGCGTGGATGACTGGGGGCGCGAGGGGGCGCTGCGCCGGCGAGTCAGGGTGCTGTTTGAGAATGGGACCGAGCAGTATCGGACCGAAGAGGAAGAGTGGATCGCGCTGGAGCCCCAGGACCGCATCATCCGCTATGGCACCATGGTGGTGAATCGCACCGAGTCCACCCCCAGTGGCCCCATCACCTATTGGCGCAAGCTGCGGATGCTGGCCACTTCCTATAATGCTCCCACGGCTGGCAAGGCCATGGATCATCCCTACTATGGCATCACCCGAGTGGGCTTGCGCGCCAGGTACGGCCTCATCGCGGTGGATCCTCGCGTCATCCCGCTGGGCCAGAACCTCTATGTGCCCGGCTATGGGCAGGGCTTGGCCGCGGATACGGGCAGCGCCATCAAATGGCGGCGGGTAGACCTCTGTTACGATGACCACAACCTCGTGCTTTGGCACCGGTGGGTGGATGTCTATCTACTGGGCCCGGTGCCTGCCCGCAGCCAGATCCTGTGGATCGTCCCCAACCAACCCAGTGAGACGGGCTAGGCGATGGCATCCATCCGGCGACTGCTGGCCCAGTACCAGATTGCGCCCTCCAAAGGTCTAGGCCAAAGTTTTTTGGCTGATCAGGCGGTGATGCATGCCATTATGGCGGCGGCCGAGCTGACGCCCGACCGCACGGTGCTCGAGATCGGGCCCGGCCTCGGATTGCTGACGCGGCAACTGGCCGAGGCCGCCGGTCTGGTGGTGGCCATCGAGCTGGACGGTCGCATGGTGGAGGTGCTGAACCAGGAGCTCGCCGATCTGCCCAACCTGCGGCTGTTGCAGGGCGACATCCTGGAGATCGACCATGTAAGCGAGCTGGCAGCAGCCACAGGACGCGAGGAGGCTCAGCTAGACTACCTGGTCGTGGCCAACCTGCCGTACTATATCACGTCGCAAGCGATCCGACGGCTCTTGGAAGCGCGGGTGCCGCCAGCGCGGATGGTGCTCATGGTTCAGCGAGAGGTAGCGGATCGGATCGTGGCCAAGCCGGGAGAGATGAGCCTGTTGGCGCTCAGTGTACAGCTCTCTGGAGAGGCGCGGATCGTGCGCAAGGTGCCCGCCAGCGCCTTCCATCCACGGCCCAAGGTCGACTCGGCCGTCTTGCGCGTCGACCTCTATCAGGAGCCGTTGGTGAGCGAGCCAGTCCGCGAGATGGTGTTTCGGCTAGCGCGAGCTGCCTTTGGCCAACGACGCAAGCAGATCCACAACAGTCTAGCGGCCAACCTTGGTATGGGCAGCGATGTGGTACAAGCCGCTCTGCAAGAATGCGGCATCGACCAGCGGCGCCGTCCCCAGTCGCTCTCGATAGACGAGTGGATCAAGCTGGCCGATGTGTTCGGCCCCTAGTTCCCGTCCCCGTCCCACGCTGCCGGCACGGCGCGCAGCACGGTGCATCCGGTCGTCGCCTCGCAGGGCCATCCAGCGATCACTGTTAACCACTGGTCGTCGGTCTGCGCGAACCAGGCCGATTGGTCTGGCGTCTCCGCCTCGCCATCGAGCTCGCCGTAGCGCCAGACGGCGCTGATCGTGTACCGGTAGGGCACGACGCCCACCCAGACGTACAGCCGATCGCCAGGAGTCAGCCGTTGTAGCGGCTGCAGCAGAGGGTTGGTGACGTCAGCCGGCCCCGAGATGATCACGTTGCCAGGGTGACCCGGTCGGGAAGATCCCAGATGGTAGACGGCCCCAGCGAGTGTTTCGGGTGGGAGGCGGTGCGACTCGTCCGGCTCGACCGGGCTGAGGGGCACATCCAGATCAGCCGCCGGCGCCTGCAGTCGCGACGGATCGCCAGTGGCCGGCCCGTGGAGCGGCGTGGCGGTCGATGTCGGCATCAGCGTAGCGGTGGACGTGCTGGTCGGCGTCGGGTTAGCGGTGGGGGTGGCTGTTACGGTTGGCGGGCGGGTGCTCGTTGGCAACGTTGGGGCGGTAGGGGATCGGGTTGGGATGGTGGTCTCGGCGGCCTGCGTGGGCGCGGCCGAAGCGACGGCCACTGGCGGCAGTTGGTTGGGGATGCGCCACAGAAGCCACAACGATGCGCCTAACGCCAGGATGCCCAGAACCAGGGCGAGGACCCATAGCCGTCGATTCGTCACCGTGTTGCCTCCGTTTCTGCGCTAGAGCCAACGATGGCCGAGTGGCCTCGCTGCATTTGCGTCGCCGACGCTCGGGACGTATAATCGCCCCTTGGTGGCAGGTGCTCACGCCGGATGGCCGCTACGTCAGCCTGAGCCATGCCATGCGAGCGCGAGATCGTTGTTTGGGGGATAGAGATGCCAACGTACGAGTACCGATGCAAGGAATGCGGTATCGTTTTCGAGCGCTTTCAGCACTTTTCCGAGGAGCCGGTGCGTGTCTGCCCCGAGTGCCAAGGCGCCGTCTATCGGGTGATTCACCCGGTCGGTATCGTCTTCAAAGGCAAGGGCTTCTATATCACCGACAACCGGGGTGACCGCTCGGCCTTGCTGCCCAAGAATGGGCAGGACAAGGAAAAGAGCGCATCCAAGGCTGCCGAGCCCGAGAGCGCGACCGCGAGCGATAGCAAGACCAGCACCGCCAAGAACGACACCAAGACTGTCTAGTCCCTCTGCCCGGGCGTATGCCCGCTGGCTTTCCGGGGGGCTAGAGCTGGAAACCACCGGTGGACTCGACCACCTTGTAGTCAAAGTCCGTGACGAGGTTGCCCAGCTTGTGGCGGAACTCGGCCCAGGTCTCGGTGCGGAGCGCTTCCTCCATCGACTCGATGTCCTCGGTTACGCCACCAGCCAGGACTTGAGGGCCCTGGCCCCACACAGCGTACCAGGCGTCGGTCGGCTGTATGCCCATCTCCAGCAGGCTCTTCTGAAAGTCGTTCTCCAGAAACTGGAGATACTCGCGTTCCTTGCCCTCTCGGATGTTCCAGGTCATGATCAGCTTGATCACCGTCTCCTCCATCTGGACAGGACTATAGCAGAGGGCGGCCCAGCCGACAACCAAGCAACACCGGGGGTGGTTCCATGCGAGCGGTGGTACAGCGGGTGACGCACGGTTCGGTCAGTGTTGATGGCGTCTGTATCGGATCCATCGATCGCGGCCTGGTCATCCTTCTGGGGGTTGGGCAGGGCGATACCGAGCTAGAGGCCCGCTGGCTGGCGCAAAAGATCGCCAACCTGCGGATCATGGCCGATGATGAGGGGCGCATGAACGTCTCGCTGCTGGAGGCCGGTGGTGGCGCCCTGGTGATCTCTCAGTTCACCCTGTACGGTAACGCTCAGCGTGGACGCCGGCCCAGCTACTCGGAGGCCGCAGCCCCCGAGATCGCCGAGCCACTCGTGAAGCGCTTTTGCGAGCTGCTGGCCGAGGAAGGCGTTGCCCCTGTCGAGACGGGCAGATTCGGCGCCATGATGAGGGTGGTCATCCACAACGACGGCCCCGTTACCCTGATCCTCGACACCGATGTCTCGCGCAGTGGGCGCCTCAAGACCTGATCTCCTCGAGGTAGGCCGCCCAGTGGCTGACGCCCGCCTCGTCGACGGCGCTGCGTAGGCGATCATAGACGGCATCCAGCGAGGCCGGCTCGACCCACAGGATGCTGTCGAGCTCTACCGCTGTGGCGCCGCACGCCAACATGGTGAGGACGTCTTGCCACGTCGCGATGCCGCCCCGCCCAATCACGGGTATTCCCGCCGGAACAGCTTCCTGGACGGCTTGGGCATAGAGGGGAAGCAGGGCGGGGCTGTGGATCTCGCCCTCTATTAGCCCTCCCGCGGCCGAACGCGCACGACCCCGCGCCGGCGCAGAGACGACCAGAGCGTCGGCTCCGGCAGACGCCGCCGCTTCTGCCAGCAGAGCGCCTCTGGTCAGCGGAATGCGCACCAGGCAGGCCTGAAGTGGCGCGCTGGCGACTCGTGCGACCATCGCTGCGGCTTCATCGGCCGTTGTGTCAGGTGCAAGGTGCAGCTCGATGCTGGTGAGACCTGTGTCCAGAGCCACCTGGCATAGATGCTCGCAGTCCTCGGCGCCTTTGGGCGCTATGGACGCGATCAGCGGCAGGTCGCTGTAGGAGCGACAACGGCGTACCAGCCATGCCAGCCGACGCCGCCCGATAGCGGCAGAGTGGCTGATCAGGTAGCCCGCGGTGATCGGTTCAACGGTGACCTGGCCGGACCCGTCGACGGCGCCATGTCCTAGGGGCGGCAGCACGATGGCTCCCAGCCGCTCGCTGACGCACAGGGCCCGCAAGAGGGCGCCAGAGCCGGCCGCTCCCGCCGCCGCCAGCAGGGGGCTGCGCAGGTGGAGCGGCTCCTTGCGGCGCGTCCCGAGCTCTAGCGCCAAGGGGTCGGCGCTCCATGGGATCGCATGGTCGCCTGGCGGAGTCATGGCGTCTCGTCGTCCTCAAAGAATCGGTGGATCGCTCGCGCATAGGCTTCTGCTATGGCGTCCAGAGCCTCTGGGTCCTGCAGCAGCTCGCTCTCACGGTCGTGGGTGAGAAAGAGCGTTTCGCTGAGCACCCCTGGCATTTCAGAAGGGCGTATGATGCGCTCCGATTCGGGACCGAGCAGGATCAGAAAGCGTCCGCCCTCAGGGGCTGCCTCCAGTTCGTGGTCCACTTGGATGCCCCGATCGAAGACGTCGTGGCCGATTCCCCTGAGGGCTGCTACCAGCTCTTCCTGGACGAGTGACGCCAGTCGCTTGTTCTGGTCGGCAAAGGGGCGGTAGGCGTTGTAGAAGGTAACCGTGCCACCAACGTCACCGGCTCGGCTGCCGTCCGGCCAGTAAAAGGCGTTCTGGTGAATGGAAACGAGGAGATCGGCGCCGGCGGCGTTCACCATGTCGATCCGCGTCTGGAGATCGTCCCGGCTATCGACGATGCCGTCGCCGTTCACGTCCAGGCCTTCTGGATTGAGGCCATAGTCGCCATCCCTGGTGAGCAGCACCCGGTACCCGAGGTCTGTCAAGGCGTCCCCCACGCGTAAGGCGATGGCGAGGTTGACATCACTCTCGGTGTAGGCCAGCGATCCATCACTGTGCACGCGCACCGCGCCCAGGTCTGGTCCGCCGTGTCCCGCGTCGATGGCCACCAGCGGCGGGAGTGGCGTCGGATTGGGCGTCAGCGTGGGGACCGGGGTGGCGGTGGGTGTGGGGGGTAGCAAAGTGGGGGTAGGCGGCATTGGCGTGTGGGTGGCGGTGGCCGTCACGGTGATCGACACCGTGGTTGTGACCGTCGGCGCATCGGGCGTGTCGAGCGCTCCCCCAGCGACGGGGGCGCACGACACGACTGCCAAGGCGAGTGCAAGCAGTGATGCAAACAACAGAAGCGATCTCACCAGCATAGACTCCTCAAGCGTAGGCCAAGTCGGCCAAGTCAAAGACGGGCCCGTCGGTGCAGATGCGCCTCCAGCCTCGGCTCGTCTCCACCAGGCAGGCGTCGCAACAGCCCAGGCCGCAGTGGAGCTCTCCCCACAGCCAGCCTTCGGCTCGTCCCCGGCGGAGGCCCGCGGGGCTCCGCCGATAGTGCGTGATAGCGGTATGGTAGAGGGCCGGAAGCTCGCCGCCCATGGCCGGCCCAGCCAACGCCACACGGCTGGCCCACGACAGCCCCTCGGCGACGGCCTCCTCCCAACGAGGGTCCTGTTCGGCGCCGGCAAAGCCCAGGTACTCGATGTCAGCCGGGATCAGCTCTCGGGGAGGTAGCTGACGCTCGGTGGCCGCCGATACCAGCAGCTGTACGCTGCAGTTCGCTCGGTCCAGCAGAGCGGCCGCGGCTGTCCAGCCCCCGCCCTGGACGATCACCGCCAAGGCATCCGTGGGATGGGGAAGGGTATAGCCGTTCCCGCAAGGGCCCACCAGGTCGACCTGATCACCTGGGCGCCGCTGCGCGAGCCAGCGCAGGTCGGGGTTATCAGGGCGCACCAGGAGCCCGATGCCATCCGCCAGCAGGCGATGGATGGGCACGGCCTGGCGCAGATACGGATCCAGGCCGCTGCCGCAACGGGCCATCACGAACTGCCCTGGGGTTGCCTGCGAGAGCGACGGCGCATGCAGAAGGAGCAGGCGGCTGCCTGGCAGCGCGTCGCTCACCGCCGCGACCGTCGCCTGATGCTGCCTGAGGCCGTGCCCGCTAGCCGCCATGGATCAGCCACACCGAAGCGGCCGCCAACGCGGCGCATACGGGCACCAGCGGCAGCCATTGGCGCCAATCGGACCAGCCGATCAGACGGCTGCCAAGCGGCAGCAGGGCAACCATCGCCAGGGTCAGCACCAACCATTGCACGAGGTACAGCCTTTGCCAGGGCCTGCGACGTGTGGGGGGCACGAGGGCGTGCCAGGCGCGCTGCACCTGGGCCTGGGTAGCATCGAGCGAGCCCGCATTGTCGATGACGACGTCCGCCCGCGCGACCTTGAGGCTGGGATCGGGCTGGGCGTCAATGCGCTGTGCCGCCTGAGCGCCATTGAGGCCCCGCGTCTCTATCAAGCGTTGCAGTTGGATCTCTCGCGGGCAGGTGGTCACCCAGATGGCGTCACAGTAGCGATCGAGGCCTGCCTCTAGCAGCTTGATGGCCTCGATCACCACGGCTGGTGCATCGGCCCGCTCCAAGCGACGTCTGATCTCGGCCTCGACGGCGGGGTGGACGAGGGCCTCTAGATCGGCCAACGCCTTTGGATCGGCAAAGACGATGGCGCCCAGCGCCTTGCGGTCGATGGCGCCATCAGCTGCCAAGATCGACTCGCCAAAGCGGTCGATGATGGCCCGATGCACATCGCTGCCGTGCGCCTGCACCTCGTGAGCCACGATATCGGCATCGATGACCTCAGCACCGAGGTCCGCCAGCATGCGCGCGACGGTGCTCTTGCCCGTGGCGATATTCCCCGTGAGGCCAATCACGACCATGCCGCTAGCTTTCCTGCAGGGCGCTGGCGAGCCGCTCCCATTCGGCCAAGCGTTCGGCCAGCTCGGTCTCTATCTCGGCAAAGGTTCCGCTCAACTCGCGCAAACGCAGCACCTCCTGGGCCTGGCTAGCTTGCGCGATCTCTTGTTGCAGGGTATCGAGTTGCTGTTCCAGGGCATGGATCTGTTCCTCGATCTCCTGGGTGACACGAGCCTGACGCTGTTCGGTGCGACGGGGGCGCGGCGCGCTTTGGGGGGCGGTTTGGGTGGCCGTCGTGTCTGCTTGGCTGGCCTCGGCGGCGGCCAGGGCACGGGCCTCTACATAGGCCGAGTAGCTGCCCTCGAACTGCTCCATGCGGCCGTCGCGCACGACCCAGACGTGGGATGCGACGGCATCGACCAAGTAGCGGTCGTGCGAGACGAACAACAGCGTGCCGTTATAGCTAGATAATACTTGCTCGAGCACCTCGCGCGAAGTGACGTCGAGGTGGGTGGTCGGCTCGTCCAGGATCAGCCAGTTGGCGCCGCGGAGGGTCAGGATGGCCAGCCCCAAGCGTGAGCGCTCGCCACCCGAAAGCGTCCCAACGCGCTTGTCCACGGCATCTCGCGCAAAGAGAAAGCGAGCCAGGTGATGGAGCGCCTGGTCGCGCTTCAAGTTGCTCTCGGCCATGAGCTGCTCGAGCACGGTCAGGTTGGGGTCGAACCAGTCATGCGTCTGGGGCAGGTAGCCGATGCGAACGCTGGCGCCGCGACGCAGCCTCCCTTCCAGGGGCTCCATCTCGCCCATGAGAGTCCGCAGCAGGGTGGTCTTGCCGCAGCCGTTGGTCCCCAGTAGGGCGACCCGATCTCCACGCTCGATGCGCAGCTCTCCCGTTTCGAACAGGCGCAGGGGTCGCTCTGTATCAGTCTCGGCAGCGGGCACGGTGGGATAGCCCACGGTGATGCCATCACTGGTCAGCACCTCGTCCCCAGAGCGCAACGCCGCCCGCATACGCAGGCCCATGGCGTGTCGCTCTTTGGGCGGCTGGATGCGTTCTAGGTGCTCGAGTTGCTTTTCGCGGCCGCGGGCCTGCTTGCTGCGCTGACCCGCCTTATAGCGTCGGATGAACGCCTCGGTGCGTTCGATGACCTCTTGCTGTTCCTCATACTCACGGCGTTGCCGCTCGCGCCGATGGGCCCGCTCCACCAGGTAGGCGCTATAGTTGCCGCGATAGGTCTCCACCGAGCCGCCCTCGAGCTCCCAGATGCGGTTGGCCACCTGGTCGAGAAAGTAGCGGTCGTGGGAGACGATCAGAAGGCTCCGTGACCAGGCCTGGAGATAGGATTCGAGCCATTCCAGGGCGTCCAGGTCGAGATAGTTGGTGGGCTCGTCGAGCACCAAAAGATCAGGTTCCTGCAGCAGGAGCTTGGCCAGGAGCGCCCGCGTTACCTGCCCGCCGCTGAGCACGGCGATGGGCCAGGAGAGGGTCTCCTCGGCAAAGCCGATCCCCCCCAAGACGCGGCGGATGCGGCTCTCGTAGGTATAGCCGCCCGCGCGCTCAAATCGCTCCTCGGCGCGGGCATAGGCGTCCAGCAGCTCCGTGTCGTGGGGTCGTTGGGATAGCTCATCGGCCAAAGAGAGGAGCTTGGCCTGTTGTGCTCGCAGCGCGTCAAACACGGTCAGCATTTCATCCAGCAGTGTACGGTCACTCTCCAAGGTGGGCACCTGGGGGAGGTACGCCATGGCGAGGCCTCTACTGCGTTGTACGGTGCCAGAGGTGGGCTCGAGCTGGCCCAACACAATGCGCAGCAACGTGGTCTTGCCCTCGCCGTTGGGGCCCACGAGGCCGATCTTGTCGCCGTGGCCAATGCTCAGACTGACGCCCGCGAACACATCTTGGGCGCCATAGTACATGCCGATATTCTGCAGCGTTACGATGGACATGATGATCTCCGTGCGGATGGAACGAGCTCGATTATAGCATGCTGCGTCAGCCTCACCAATGACCCTGGTCGGGCATCCGAGCGCAGCGGGTTGGCTCAAGGCGACCCGCCTCCTATAATCCAGGCTCAAGGAAGGAGGCGCGGTGCGGCGTCGGTGGTTCGCAGTGGTGACGGGGTTCTTGGCAGTGTTGTTGTGGGTGGCGGTGGGGGCGTTGGTGAACATGCGGCCTCCCACCACGGCCTTTCAGGCGCTGTTTGTGCTCCTTGTGGCCCTGGCCGTTGCCGCCACGGTGATGCCGCTCATCTATCTCGTACAAGCACGGCAGCTGGGGGCGCTGTACCTGGCGCCGCCGTGGCGTAACGCGGCCCGTCAGGGCTTGTTGGTGGGAGTGTTGTGCGGGGCCTTGGTGGCTTTGCGCCTGGTAGGAGCTTTGACCCTTACCAGCGGCCTGTTGGTGGCAGTGCTGCTGGCATCCTTTGAGCTGCTGGTCTGGCTACGACGTCGCTATTAGCCAACAGCATGCTGCCACTGCCAACCGAGGACGTGCAAAGGGGATGGCTCATCGAGCCATCCCCTTTGTGGTGTGGGGTAACGGGGACTACTAGTGAATCGCGAGCTCGGTGTCGCGGTCGAACACGTGCATGTTGTCCATGTTAAAGTAGAGCTCTACTTCCTGGCCAACACGGGCGACGGTACGCGGGTCCACGCGAGCGATATAGTTCTTGTTCCCAGAGACCATGTAGAGGTAGACCTCGTTGCCCATGAGCTCGGTCACGTCCACCTTGGAGGTCACGCTAGCCGCGGTGATGCCAGGAGGCGCGTACTGCGGGTCATGGATGTCCTCGGGGCGGATGCCCAAGACGACCTCTTTGCCGAGATAGTCAAAGAGCGGGGGCGCCTTTTCCGCGGGAACCTTGACCTTGAAGCTGCCAGCGTCGAGGTACACGTCCTCTTTGGTGCCCGTGACCGTGACATCGAAAAAGTTCATGGCAGGGCTGCCAATAAAGCCAGCCACAAAGATGTTGGCGGGCGAGTTGTACAGCGTCTGCGGGGTGTCGCACTGCTGGAGGATGCCATCGCGCATCACCGCAATGCGGGTGCCCATGGTCATGGCCTCAACCTGGTCATGCGTCACATAGATGAACGTGGTCTCGAGGCGCTGATGCAGCTTGGACAGCTCGGCGCGCGTCGACACGCGCAGCTTGGCGTCCAGGTTCGACAGCGGCTCGTCCATGAGGAACACGGCTGGCTCACGCACGATGGCGCGGCCGAGGGCCACACGCTGGCGCTGACCACCAGACAGCTGCTTGGGCTTGCGGTCCAGCAGCTCCTCGATGCCCAAGATGCCCGCAGACTCTTTTACGCGGCGGTCGATCTCGGCCTTGGGGGTCTTGCGAAGTTTGAGGCCAAAGGCCATGTTGTCGTACACGCTCATGTGCGGGTACAGAGCATAGCTCTGGAACACCATGGCGATGTCGCGGTCCTTGGGAGCCACGTCATTGACCAGACGGTCGCCGATGTAGAGATTGCCCTCGGAGAGCTCCTCCAGGCCAGCCAGGAGGCGCAGGGAGGTCGTCTTGCCGCAACCCGAGGGGCCTACGAACACGAGAAACTCTTTGTCGGCGATCTCGATGGATAGGTCGTTCACAGCGATGACGTCACCAAAGCGCTTGGTGACATGCTCGTACGTTACACTCGCCATCAGAAACTCCTTATGGTGTGATGCGACCAGGCTTTTGCCCGTCGCTGTGCCCCCAGAGACAGAGGGGGCGTTCGGGCTCATAGCGATGGCAGAACTGTTCGGTCAGGCGAACGCCTGGGCACAAGGCCAAAACCGTCCATCGCGGAGCCACCTGGTAAGCGAACGACGCCGCCGGGACCGTTTACGTACCTCGATAGGCTACCCTCCTGACGCGACTGCGCCCCTGAACTGTCAACGCGAAACGTTGATCGAGCCTTTATCAAAGAGGCTCGCGACGAATGCCAGCTTACCCAAGGGTAGATGCGCCGTCAACCGCCAGCGGCGGTTTTGGTGCATGCGGCGGTTCACTCGGTGCCACCGCGACCCTGCTTGTACCGATAGACGATGCGCCCACGCGTGAGGTCATACGGCGAGAGCTCTACCCGCACGCGATCCCCCAGCAGGATGCGAATATAGTATTTGCGCATCTTGCCCGAGATGTACGCGAGCACCTCGTGCCCGCTGTCCAGCTCGACACGGAACTGCGTGTTAGGCAGCGCCTCTACAATCGTACCTTCGACTTCGACCTTTTGCTTACTCGCCTTGACCATTATGCGGTGGGCTGCTCCTCTTATGTGCGTCCATGCCAACAGCCCCCATGCCGTGCCTGGCACGGGAACGCCGCTAGTATAACAGGGCCAGAGGGCAGAGTCAAGGTAGAAAACAATGCACCTTGACAGTCTCCAGCCCTTGGTGCATAGTCCGTGAGGAGGAGATGGGGAGCGCGCGCCCGCGGGGGCGCCTCGAGCAACGGAGATGACCATGCTGCATAGCTTTGCCTATCCGACCAGGCTCAAGGTGGGGTGCATCGGCGCTGGTCGGCACGCTTTTCGCGACATCCTGCCCTGCCTAAGGTACCTGCCCATCGAGCTGGTCGCCCTAGCCGACCATGACCGCGAGCAAGGCATCGCCACAGCGTCGCTTTTCGGGGCCAAGCGGTTCTACCCGAACCACAAGGCGCTGCTGGCCAAAGAGACGGCACTGGATGCGGTGCTGATCGTGGTGGGGCCTAACGAGCGGGGGGAGCCCGCTTACCCTGAGCTGGCCGCCGACGCCCTCAGGGCGGGGTTTCATGTGTGGATCGAAAGTCCCTCTTGTGCGAATAGGGATGACGTCAAGACGCTGACCAACGCCTCTATGCGGGGCCGCAAGTTCATCCAGACCAACCTGAATGGCATGTTTATGCCCGCCTACCTCAAGGTGGGCGCGATCATCGAGAACCCCTCCTTTGGCAAGCCCTCTAGCTTTGTAATGCGTTATCCCGCGCTGCTGCCGCCCGAGGCCTTTGGCAAGCCCTGCAAGGATGTGGGCTCTCTGCTGAGCGTCGTTCGTCCCTATGCCACCCTGATGCGCTTGTTCGGCGAGCCACGCGGCATGATGGTGGCCACTAACCCGCTCACGGGCGATGCGTGCATCACCTTTGGGTACCGATCCGAGCTGGTGGGCACCCTGCACCTCTGTGGCAACCAAGGCATGGGCGGGGCGCGCGAGCGGCTCGAAGTGATCGGGCAGGGGGCGCACGTGGTAGTGGAGAACGCTACCCGCGTGACGTACCATCGCCCCAGCCGCATCGAGTCCGACCCCGATCATCTGGATGCGACCGACTATTACGGGGCCGAGGCCGAGGCGCCTGTGGTGTGGGAGCCGCAGCTCTCGCAAGCGGCCGCCTACAACCAGCACTTGGTGATCCAGGGGTATCTGGGCAGTCTGGAACATTTCGCAACGCGGCTCCTGAGCAACGAGCCGCCGAAATACGGCAATGTGGTGGACCTGCTGCATATCATGCTGGTCCTGCAAAAGATCCAAGAGGGTGAGCAGCGAACCTGGCTTAACCTCTACTAGTGCCCTGAGGGGGTTGGAAGGAGCGTTGTGACGCAACCCATTCCCATTGGCGTGTGCACGTGCCCGGAGGCGGTTCGAGCCTTGGCCCCCGGCTATGACCATGTGGAGCTCTCGGCGGCGGCCGTGTTGGCTGGCGACGATCCTGCCAGTGACGCCGTTGACCTCGCCGCGCTGCACGCCCTCTCACCGTCCATCCGAGCGTTCAATTGCTTTTATCCCGGAAGCATCCGTCTCGTGGGGCCGGATGTGTCGCAAGAGCAGGTGGCAGCCTATGCCGCGACCACCATCGCGCGCGCGGCGGCGGTGGGCGCCGAGCTGATCGTGTTTGGCAGCGGCGGGTCGCGACGGGTTCCCGAGGGATTCGCGCGATCAGAGGCATGGGATCAGCTGGTCTGGTTTTTGCAGACGTGCGCCGATTACGCTGGCGAGCATGGCCTTCTGATCGCCATCGAGCCGCTGAACGCCGGCGAGTGCAACATCCTGAACAGCTACCGCGAGGGCGTCGAGATGGCGCGCGAGGTCGCTCGCCCCGACGCCATCAAGGTGCTGGCCGATACCTGGCACATGGCCGTGGAGGAGGAGCCGCTGGAGGCCATTCTGGAGGCTCCCGAGTGGCTGGCGCATGTGCACCTCGCCGATAGCCCCGGCCGTGGGTATCCTGGCTCTGGCGCGTTTCCCTTTGATCGGCTGTTCGCCATCCTGCACGAGCTCGGGTATGCCGGGCGGGCCTCGATCGAGTGCCGGTGGCCTGATGATCTCACGGCCGCCTCGGCGGAGGCGCTGGCTTTTCTCAGGCCGCTAGCGGCGCGCTAGAAGCCAAGAGGGGGCGCAACAGCGCCCCCCTTTTCGTGTTCGTGTGTCCTCAGCCCACTCCGGTGTGGGCAAGCTCATATCGCCCCTGCAGCCCCTTGACCGATGAGGGAGCCTGAGGAAAGTAGAGGCTCCCAAACATCCTCGCCAGACGTTGTGCCTCTTTCGGATGTAGGTCGATGAGGTTGTCGCGCTCATGGGGATCGTCCAGCAGATGGTAGAGCTCATCGGGCTGGCCCTCTGGTCGTCGGATGTAGCTCCAGGTGCCATCGCGCACGCAGCGGTCCTCAGCGCCGTGATAGCCGGCGATGATGGCTTGCCGGTGCGTGTCGCCCCGGCCCAGCAAGAGGGGCAGTAGGCTCCTCCCCGGCAGAGCATCCAGGTTGTTCCCCATCCCCACGATCTCCAGGAGGGTGGGGAGGATGTCGTGGAAAGAAGCCAGCGCCGTGGTACGTCGCCCGGCTCCTGTGCCGCCAGGGAGCTTGATCAGGCATGGGACCTTGAGAAGCTCGTTGTAGAGGCGGTCAGGGCCCTTGAGGAACTTGCCGTGATCCGCCAGGGGGTGGCCGTGGTCTGCGATCAGGATGATCAACGCATCATCGTACAGGTCGAGCGCCCGGAGCTGGTCTAGAAACCGCCCGATGTAGTGATCAACATAGGCGCATTCGCCGGCGTACAGGCCCCGGATGTAGGCGATCTCTTCCTCGCTAAAGTGGTCCGAGGCCATGCCACCGGGCGGCAGCACCAGCCGCTTGCCGCGGTAGGTAGGGTCGGTGTAGCGATCAAAGGCGGCCGGTGGCGTCCATGGCTCGTGTGGATCAAAGGAATCGAGCCACACGAACATGGGGGCTTGCCCGCGGTTGCGCTCGACCCAGGCGCTGGCCGTCTGGGTGAGGCGAGCGCAATAGTGGTCATCGGCCGTCTCGAACTCTTCTAGGTTCTTGAGCGCCGTCTCGACGATGCGCCGCCACTGAGGCGTATAGCTATCCTTGATATGGTCTTCCAGCTTGAGCTTGGAGAGTGGCGCGCTGCGGTAGGCATCGAACTCTTGGCCGCGGATCCACTCCCAGGTGCGAAAGCCGCGGTGCAGGTTCATGTCGGGCTTGAAATAGTGGTAACAATCGGTAAAGCAGGCGGTGAGATAGCCCTCCTGGGCCAGGATCTCGGGCAGAGAGCGGTCTTCCTTGGCGAGCGGCTGCCATGGGCGATGGACCAGGGTCTGCTCGCCCGTCAGCCAGCAGGTTCTGACGGGAATGGTGGGCAACCCCTCGGGGTAGCAGTTGTCCAGGGCAACGCTATCGCGAGCTAGTGCGTCCAGGTTGGGCGTCTCGCATGGGGCCTGTGGGTTGTAAAAGCGCACATGATCCTGCCGAAAAGAGTCCAGAATCAGGAAAAAGACGTTCGGAGCAACCATGGGCAGAACCTCCTCTGGCGCGTGCCACCTCCCGATCGACCGTAACGCGATTCTAGCATGGCCTTTGGCCTGGCGTCCACCAGGCGCGAGCGCGCCCTGGACAGGACACCCGCGTGGCATAGAATGGCCTCAAGGCTCACGGCAAGGAGGCGGCCATGGATCATACCCTGACTCCCCAGCGGATCATCAACAGCGTGGCACCCATCCGCATCTGCGACAATGGCGGCTGGACCGACACCTGGTTCGCCGAGCGGGGACGCATCTTTAACATCGGTGTCTATCCCTATGTCGAGGTTCAGATCCAGGTGTTTGCGCGAGCGGAGCGCGAGCATCGCGTGGTGCTGCATGCCGAGAACTTTGGCGACCGTTACGCCGTGATGCCCCGCCACGAAAAGCACGAATGGATCCACCATCCGCTGCTAGAGGCGGCCATCGACCATATGGGGGTTCCGGAGAATCTGGCGGTGCAGATCTCGATCTACTCGGAGGCGCCGGCTGGCTGCTCGACGGGAACGTCGGCCGCCGTGACGGTGGCTCTGGTGGGGGCGCTAGATCGCCTCACGCCAGGAGGGATGACGCCTTCCCAGGTAGCGTACACCGCTCACCATATCGAGACGCAGATGCTCCATCAACAGTCGGGCATCCAGGATCAGCTCTGCTCGGCCTTTGGGGGCGTGAACTATATCGAGATGTACGCCTATCCGTACGCCTCAGTCTCGCCCATCTTTGTCTCCAACAGCGTCTGGTGGGAGCTTGAGCGTCGCTTGGCGCTGATCTTTTTGGGGAGGTCTCACAGCTCCAGCCAGGTCCATGAGATGGTCATCCGTGACCTGGAGGATGCCGGCCCCGACAACCCCAAGCTGGAGGCGTTGCGGCAGTGCGCGGATCGATCACGCGACGCCCTGTATGCTGGGGATCTCGACGCGCTAGGGCAGGCGATGGTCGCCAATACCGACGCGCAGCGCAACCTGCATCCGCAGCTCATTAGCGGCGAGGCCGACCAGATCATTGCCATCGCGCGCGAGTACGGGGCTCTGGGCTGGAAGGTGAACGGCGCGGGGGGCGAGGGCGGATCAATCACGTTGCTCTCGGGTGCCCTCATGAGCCAGAAGCGAGCGATGCTGCGGGCCATCGAGGAGACGAATCCGCTGTTTCAGCCGATCCCCATCTACCTGAGCAGGTTTGGCCTGCGGGTATGGAGCCGACAACCGGACAACTGTCACTCAGAGTAAAGCCCTGGGGGATGCCCAGGGCTTGCGGGGTCTCGGGTTGTACGGCCAGACTTAGCGGTGGAAATGGTCCGTCTCGCGGCGGTCAGGGCCGTCGACCTCCTTGGGCTTGGACTCTTCCACACGCTCGGCCAAGAAGGCGTCATAGCGAGCACGGTCTACGGGTATGCTGACGGGCTCACCCAGATGGCCCGAGAGGATCATGGCATTGATCAGCTCAACCGAGTTGATCCCCTCGACGCCGGGCGTCAATAGCTCATCGCCGCGCAAGAGGTGGTTGGCCATATTGCGGAGCACGGCGACGTGACCGCTGTCGCATTCGGGCAGCTCGATCTCGACCTCGTGAGCGGGCGGCGCGCCCCACATCTGGTCCGTCGAGTCGCTCCAGGCGCGCACTCCATCGGGGATCTCCCAGAAGGTGAGCTGGGAGCCCAGCACTCGCAGCTTGCCATGTTCGCCGGATAGTTCCATCAAGTTGGTGCCGGGCGCTTCGGTGGTGGAGCAGTAGATATAGCCTGTGGCGCCATTGGGGTAAGTGAGAATGGCCGAGGCGACGTCCTCCACCTCGATCTGGTGCATCTTGGTGGCGGTGTAGGCGGTGACCTTGTCGGGGAGGCCGCCCAGCCAGGTGAAGCGATCCAGGGAGTGGGGCGCCTGGTTCATCAGAACCCCGCCGCCCTCGCCCGCCCAGGTGGCGCGCCAGCCGGCCGAGTTATAGTAGGCCTGGCTGCGGAAATCCGCATAGACGAGCATGGTGCGATAGATCTCGCCCAGGCGGCCGCTCTTGACCAGCTCATGGGCTGCTCGCCACACGGGCTCGGTGCGGCTCTGATACATGACCGCAAAGGGCGTGCCGGTGCGCTTGGCCGCAGCCACCATGGCATCGGCTGCCGAGACGGTGACGGCGATGGGCTTTTCCGAGATGACCGGCTTGCCCTGTTCCATGGCATAGATGGCGATCTCGGGGTGGAAATAGTGCGGCGTCGCCACAACGACGACGTCCACGTCCGGGCGATCGATCAGTTCCTGGTAGGCGGTGCAGAACGGCACGCCGAATTCTTCGCCAACGGCGTTGGCGACGTCGGGGACGATATCACAGACGGCGGTGAGCACGCCCTCGGGCATCCCCTGAAGGGTGCGCGCGTGTCCGGTTCCCATCCCACCGGTGCCGACGATGCCAAAGCGTACCTGATCCATGAGGTGTCCCCCTTTGTAGCACATAGGTCGATCCACGAGGGCATTATAGCGCCCGGCCTGGCCCAGGCAACCCCGCGGGGAGACTCGGCCTGGAGGAGCCGCACCCGATCCCGCCGTGGATCGCCGCTTGAGAACAGGAGGTGATGATGAACCTTCAAGTAGCCAGCGCACTGGAGAGCTCTCTCCGACGAGGCACCATCGCCGGCGTCTCGGATGCCTTGGGCGCGGGTAGCTTTCTGATGCCTAGCTATGGCGGGTGCTCTCTGGCTAACGTGCCGGCGACGGCGGCCGGGCTGTTAGGGGTGTCGACGCCTGGCGTGCAGCCGCCCGCAGCCCCCTACTACTGGGAGCATCTAGGGGCTCCGGTGCGCCGAGTGGTGTTGGTGCTGGTGGACGCTCTCGGCTATCTCTACTTGCGGCCGATGCTGGACGACAGCCGCGCGGGTATCTGGCGCCAACTGGCCGACAGGGGTGTGTTTCTGCCGATGACCGCCATCTGTCCCAGCACGACGATCACCTCACTGGCTACCCTGATGACGGGCGCCTCGCCCGCCCAGCACGGCCTACTGGGCTATGAGCTCTGGCTGCGAGAGCTGGGCGTGTTGGCGGAGATGCTCTCGCTCAAACCGGTCTATGGGGCGGGCCACGATACGCTGGTGTCATGGGGCCTGGACCCCGCGCGATTGCTGCCGGTCCCAACGTTAGCCGAGCGCCTGGCGGCCGAGGGCGTGGCGACCGTAGGGCTGGTGGCTGGCGCGCATCTTGACAGCCCGCTGAGCCAAGCCCTCTACCGCGGTACGGGGCGCTTGATGGGGTACGACGAGGTGGGAGGTCTATGGAGACAGCTCGCGACCCTGTTGGAGACGCCACCAACGTGCCCCGAGCTGATCATGGCCTACTGGGGTGGCCTTGACACCTCGATCCACCTCCATGGAACCAGAGACGGCGCCTGGCAGGCGGCCTGGGCCGCCTTTACCCAGGCGATGACAAAAGGGCTGGAGACGCTTTCCAGCCGTGCGCGGGAGGATACCGCCCTGATCATCTTGGCGGATCATGGCTTTGTGGACTCGCCCGAGGATGCCGCCCACGATCTGGACAGCGAAGGCAGCCTGCGCTCCGCTTGCTTGGTGCCGCCGTCGGGCGAGGCGCGGTTGGCCTTTTTGCATGCCATGGGTGCCGAGGGGGCGGTGCAGCTGCGCCGCCTGCTGGAGGCCGATTTCGCCATGCTGGATGCGCCCGTCGCCCTCAGGGCGGGTCTCTTTGGCCCTGGGAGCCCCGCTGACGAGACGCCAGCGCGATTGGGGGATCTCTTGGCGATTGCGCGCGCCGATCACTATCTGGATCGGCTCGAACGGCGCAAGCGCCTGCGCGGCAGGCATGGTGGCCTTAGCCCCGAGGAGATGCTGATCCCGTGGCTGGCCGTCAGGTTGGACGCCTAGTCTGGCTGCGCTCGCCGCCCGATCACGGCAAGGCCGTTCTGCGGCAGGGCTTGCTGGATGGCGTCCACCTCCTCGGCAGAGAGGAACCCGTCCAGGAGCAGCGGCTTGTGGTCGAGCATCTTGGCAAAGGTGGGCAACAATTCGCGCCAATGCGGGGCGCTGGGCGGCGGATCCAACGACACCTGCAGGGCGGTGGGATAGGGTCCTTGCAGCAGCGTGTCGATCACGTGGAGCGATCCCGAATGCAGGTGCATGATGCTGTACTGGGCCACCTGGGCGGTGCGCAGATCCCACGGGGCCAGGCGATCGGCGTACAACCTGGACGAGGTGAGGGCAGAGGCATCGCATTGGGTGCGGACGGTGGTTCCTGGCGCCCAGATGCCGTACCAGTTCACCGAACCCCCGGCCAGGCGCGGGATGAGCGCTGCCTGCTTGCGCCATACCTCCTCAAAGAGCTCCGTGGTGTAGGCCAGCAGGGCCGAGAGCTCCTCGGGCTGATCATAGATGGCCAGGCACAACCGTTCGGCGCCCACCATCGCTTCGGCGATGTCGGCGGGGCCACGCATCAGCGTGTGGGCCACCGCCTCTCCTTCCGGGGCTGCCGCCACCATGCGCCGAATGAGGTCGAGCAGCGCGTCTAGCCAGCCGTTCTGGCGCCACTCGGGTAGGCGTTCCAGGTCGCTCCAGTCGGAGAGCAGGGGGCGCGTGCGCATGGATCCGGCCCGGATCAGGGCGCGAATCTGGCAGCCCGCGATGGCCTCCATCCAAGGCAAACGGATGTAGGGGAGACGGGCTGGCACCAGATCACCACCGGTGGCGGTTGCCAGGCTGTCGCGGGGTGGATCTGCCAACCTGTCCAGGTCCAGCGACTCGGGCGTCAGGTCGATGTCCGCCTGAGCGAGGGAGCCGTCGGCCAGCGGCAACCAGAGGCTGGCCAGCTCGGGCTCGTAGGGGCGGGCGAACAGGCGGGCTCGGCCCTCCCACCATGCGGCGTGTTGCGCCAGGAGCTCAGGCCGATAGGGCGCTGCCGACTTTTGGGCGGACGACACGGGCTCCATCATGGCACATCCTCCCAGTCGGTCTCTTCCAGGCGGCGTCGCAGCTGTTCGGGCACCTGGCCCGTCTCCGAGAGGCGCTGGATGGCGTCGTCGGCGTCTCGGAAGCGGATCGGCTCGACGCCAAAGGCCTCGGCTTTGTCCAAGGGGATGGCCTCAATGGCCTCATCCTCGACGGGGCTGACGAGCTCGGCCAAGTACGCCTGGGCGCCGTCCAGGTCATCGACCAGCTGCGCGCCGGATTGGGTCCACGCCTGGATCTGGGCCTGGTCGCCGCGGCGCCAAACGGCCATGGGCACCCGTCCCCGCGCTAGCGCATCGTGGCCGGGCCAGTCCTCGGGCCCCGAGGGCGGCTCGATCAGCAACCCGACTCCCGTCAGCGCCGCGACGATCTCGCGCCTGGCCTGGGCGCGTAGGTCCGAGAGCTCGGCATCGGGGGCATAGGGGCTGAGCACCAGCAGGCGTCCCTCCCGGAGCGGTACCTGGAAGCTGGTCAGCGCGGCAGCAAAGCGCTCGATGCCCAAAGGGAGTACAAACACGGCCGACCCGCCGGCGGCCAACGAAGCATTCATGGTCAGTCGCTCGACCCCCTCTTCGTAGCCGCCCACCAAGGCGGCCTCGAGGGGAGCGGTCCCCTGTCCTAACGCTTGCGCCAGCGCCTGCGCGGCGCCACTGGGCGAGGGGGCGCCCGTGATCCAGACGGCGGGCTCTGCGAGGAGCTCCAGCTCGCCTCGGTAAAAGAGATAGTAGGGCTGGTGTGTGGCGTCCAGTCGCGCAGCGAGGCGGTGAGGATAGGCGGCATCCTGTCTCAGGATGACGTGTACATCCTGCTTGGCCAGGGAGACGAGGCGCTGTTCCCAAGATGCCACCCGTTCGGCCTTTGCTAGCATTCTGGCCAGGACCGCTGGCGCCAGATCGAGGTGCTCGGTCAGATCGTCCACGCTCAAGCCCATGAACTCGCGCATGGATCGCGCGTCCTCCAGGCACCAGCGCTGGAGCACGCGCTTGGCCGCTTTGCGTGGGATATCGTCCGCCTCGAGGATCGCTAGCCAGCTTGCCGCTTCGGTATGGTCGGCCACAGCTCCCCCTTGTCTCCGAACACCACTGATCATTCTAGGGGCAGAGATTTCCGTGTCAACGCGTTCGGCCGTCGGCGCTCGGGCATGGCCTCGGCAGCCAGAAGGTGGTATACTCGCGAACGGTGGCTCTAAGGCATCACGGAGCATGATGGGAGGTTGGTTGGGATGCAAATAGATCTGAGCGGCAAGGGCGCCGTGGTCACGGGCGGCGCAGGGGGGATCGGAGAGGCCTGCGCGCGGATGCTGGCCGATGCTGGTGCCCGCGTCGTCGTGCTGGATATCAACGCCGAGGGGGCGCAAAGAGTGGCAGAATCGCTGCCTGGCGGCCTGGCCATCGCATGCGACCTGGGGGACGAGGCCTCGGTCAGGGCTTCTTGCGCCGCGGCTGTTTCGGCGCTGGGCGGAGTCGATATCCTGATCAACAACGCTGGCATCATCTCGTACCGTCAGGGTGTGCGGGCCGTCAGCCCAGACGAATGGGACCAGGTGCTGGATGTGAACCTGCGCGGCACCTTTTTGATGTGCCGAGAGCTGATCGATAGCATGAAGGAGCGCGGCTGGGGCAAGGTGGTGAACTTTTCCTCGTTGGCGGCGCGCGTGGGCGGCATCGAGGTGGGCATTCACTATGCCGCCTCCAAGGCGGGGTTGCTCGGCCTCACGCGGACGCTGGCCAAGGAGGGGGCGCCGCACGGCATCACGGTGAATGCGGTGGCTCCTGGCGTCATCGCCACGGGGCCCGTGCTGCGCCAGGTGGCCGACCACGAGGACGCCTATCGGCAGACCATCCCCATGGGCAGGCTGGGGCAGCCCGAGGATGTGGCTAGGGTGGTGCTGTTCCTATCGTCGCCGCTCTCGGATTATGTGACGGGGATCGTGATCGACGTCAACGGTGGCATGTACATGGGGTAGGGGTATGAACAACGCAACGATTCGCGTGGACGCAGAGGCCCTGAGGACGTTCGTGTCCAACGTTCTGCAAGCGGTTAAAGTGCCAGCGGCCGACGCTGATATCGTGGCCGACTGTCTGCTCACGGCAAACCTGTCGGGCATCGATTCGCATGGTGTGATTCGACTGGCTCATTATGTTCGGAGGCTCGAGAACGGCACCATTCGCACGCAGCCGCAGATCGACGTGCAGCGCACGGCGCCCTCGGTGGCGGTGGTCGACGGGGGGCATGGCCTGGGACACGTGGTGACCCACCGCGCCTGTACCGAAGGGATGGCCTTGGCTCGCGAGACGGGCAGCGCTATGGTGTCCGTTCGCAACTCGAGCCACTTTGGCATGACGGGATTCTATATCCTGCGAATGGTGGCTGAAGGGTTCATCAGCATGATGATGACGGCCACCGACGCTTTTCTGATTCCGTTCGGGGCCCGCAAGCCGTTCCTGGGCACGAACCCCATCGCTTTCGGCTTTCCCACGCCAGGCATCCCGCTGGTGCTGGACATGGCGACTACATCCATCCCCTACGGCAAGGTGGCCTTGGCCAAGACGGAGGGGCGCGAGATCCCCTCAGACTGGGGCCTGGACGAGGATGGCAACCCCACCACGGATCCCAACCGCATCGTGGGCCTGCACCCGATCGCGGGGCCCAAAGGCAGCGGCCTGGCTATGGTGATCGATATCCTCTGCAGCGTGCTCTCTGGGATGCCGTTTGGCCCCCACATCAACAAGATGTATGGTGAGATGGACCAGCCACGTCGGCTGGGGCACTTTATCTGTGTTTGGGATGTGCGCCGCATCATGCCGTTGGAGCGATTCATCGAGCGGATGGGTGAGGTCACGACAGAGTTCCACGCGCTGCCGCCTGCCGAGGGGTTCGATCGGGTCTACTATCCAGGCGAGCTCGAGGGGCTGCGCCGTGAGGAGCGTCGGCGGCAGGGCGTGCCGTTGGATCCTGGGTTGCGCGACGAGCTGATCGAGCTTGGAAAGCGATTTGATATCGACTTTCCTGCCTAATGAGAGGAGTCTCTGGGATGCAACGCACCATGCGGGCGTTGGTCAAGACCGCCCCTGGCGTCGGCAACGTGGCCATTCGCGAGGTCCCCGTGCGGGAGCCCAAGCGCGACGAGATCCTGATCAAGATCAAGTACTGCGGTGTGTGCGGAACTGATCTGCATATCTATGCCGACGAGTTCCCCAACGATCCTCCTGTCATCATGGGACACGAATACTGCGGCACCATCGTTCAAGTGGGCAGCGAGGCGGCCGACCGGTGGGCCGTGGGTGATCGGGTGGTGGGCGAGCTGCACACGGGTGCCTGCGGCACCTGCGAGCTCTGCTTGGCGGGCAAGCCCCATATCTGTGATAGCAAGCTGGCACTGGGCAGCCGCTACGATGGCGCCTTTGCCGAGTACCTCACGCTGCCAGCCTGGCTGGCTCACCGCATCCCCGAGGGCGTTCCATGGGAGATCGCTGGCATCACCGAGCCGTTCGCCATCACGGCCCACTGCCTGCTAGAGCGCGGTGGCATCGAGGGCGCGCGGAACGTGCTCATCAGTGGATCGGGGACCATGGGCCTGCTGGCGACCATCTGGTGCAGCCGCTTGGGGATCGAGACGATCATCATCTCGGGCACTGACCAAGATGTCCCTCGACGGTTCCCGCTGGCCAAAGCTATGGGGGCGACGCATGTGGTGAACGTCCAGCGTGAGAGCGTGGACGATGTGGTTAGGGGGATCGTGGGAACGCGAGGGGTGGATGCCTGGATCGAGTGTTCTGGTTCGTCAGCCGCCATCGCCGCAGGTATCCGCCTGACGAAAAAGACGGGCACCTGCGTGCTGATCGGCCTGGTGGGCCCCGAGACCATCGCGGTCCCCTGGAATCAGATGCTCTACAAGGAGCTGGACCTGTTCGGATGCTTTAGCTCGCCGCCCAGCAGTTGGGAAAAGGCCTTGGCTGCAGAGCGCGAAGAGGCGCCCAAACTAGCCCAGTTGGTGCAGGTGCAGCCTCTTGACCGATGGGAACAGGCTTTTGACCAGTTGCGCCGTGGCGAGGTGGTCAAGACATTGCTCGACATGGAGGCCTAGATGTTCACTCGCATGGACCACGTCGCCATGAGCGTTCGCGACATGGAGGGCGCCATCGCGTTCTACGAGGACGTGGTGGGCATGGAAAAGGTGTTCGATCGCACCTTTGACGAGCCCATGGCGCGGTTGATCGGCGTGCCTGGGACGGTGGTGCGGATCGTGCACATGCGGTTTCATGACACTGTGCTGGAGCTGTTTCACTACGAGTACCCGCAGGGCCGTGAGCCGCGCCCCGATGCGTTGCAGAGCGACCTGGGTCTGATCCATATCGGCTTTATGGTGGAGGATTTCCACGGCACTTACCAGAATCTGGTCGATCGCGGGATCAGCTTTTTGGGCGAGCCCGTGGAGATTCGGCCAGGCGTGTGGGTGGCCTATTTCCGTGGCGTCGAATACGAGGTGTGCGAGATTCGCGAGATTCAGGCCCAGCCGACTGCATCGATTTCTCGATAGCGGGCAACGGCAACAGAAACGAGAGGTATCTCATGCCTAGACTGGTCGAACGGGCGCTGACTGCCCGCTGCCAAAGCTTTGAGGCGACGCCAGATGATCTGGCGCGTATCCCCAAGCGGGACCTGGCCCGTATGCTCATGCTCCTCTATCTGGTGCGCGAGTTCGAGACGACGGTGCTGGATCTGAAAGAGCGCGATCTGGTGCACGGTCCCGCTCACACCAGCGTCGGGCAAGAGGCGATCGCAGCGGCGACGGCTACCGTCCTTCGCAAGAGCGATATGGTGGGCTCCACCCATCGCGCCCATGGGCACTTTTGCTCCAAGGCCGTGCTCTACTATGCGCCCGATGCCTATGACCCCCTGAGCGACCCCTTTACCGACGACATGCAGCGGGCCGTCACCAAGACCCTGGCTGAGATCATGGGGCTGCGCGAGGGCTGGTGCGGTGGACGCGGCGGTTCCATGCACCTGTACGATGGTCGCTCGGGCAACCTGGGCAGCAACGCCATCGTGGGCGGCGGCATCCCGCTGGCCACGGGCGCGGCCTGGGCCGAGAGGCTCCGCCAGCGCGATACGGTGGTGGTCTCGTTCTTTGGCGACGGAGCCATCAACCAGGGATGCTTCCACGAGGTTGCCAACATGGCGCGGCTATGGGACGTGCCGATCCTCTACTTTGTGGAGAACAACCGCTATGCCGTCGGCACCAGCACCAAGGAGGCCTCCTGCCTGGAGGACCTCGGGCTGCGCAGCCTGAGCTATTGTATTCCTAGCTATATCGTCGATGGGATGGACCCCGTGGCGCTCTACTGGGCGATGCAGGACGTGACCGCGCGCATGCGCCAGGAGCCTGGCCCATTTTTCATCGAGGCCAAGACGTGGCGGCACTATCATCACGCGGGGCGCATCCCTGGTAGCGCCTATGGCTATCGCACCAAAGCAGATGAGGCTGCGTGGTGGGAGCGTGACCCGCTGGCGCGCCTGCCGCGTGCGGCCATCGAGGCAGGGCTGCTCACCGAGCAGGAGGATGCTCGAATCCGCGAGGCGGCCGTCGCAGCGGTGGAGGTGGCTCGGCGGGCCTGTACAGTGGAAGCGGGCGATGTATGGAGCATCCCCGCGTCGGCTTGGCCCGATCCGTCCACCGTGGAGCAGGATGTGCGTGGCGCCGATACCTTGCCAGAGAGCGCGCGCGTGCTCGAGCGTGAGGCGATGGGGGCGTCGCGCACCGTCAGCTATGTCGAGGCCATCGCCGCTGTCACCGGTCGCGCCATGGAGCGAGACGAACGCGTGATCGTGCTGGGCGAAGAGGTGGCCAATCTGGGCGGCGGCGCTTACCAGGCCACCAAAGGCCTGGCGGAGGTCTTTCCTGGCCGAGTGATCAACACGCCGATCTCGGAAGCGGGCTTTGTGGGGATGGCTGGCGGCGCCGCCTCGGTCGGCCTGCGCCCCGTCGTCGAGATCATGTTTCCAGATTTTGCTCTCGTGGCCGCTGATCAGCTGTTCAACCAGATCGGCAAGCTGCGACATATGTATGGCGGGCGGGTGTCTTTTCCGCTGGTGCTGCGCACCCGCGTGGCTATCGGCTTTGGCTATGGCGGGCAGCATTCTTCGGATCCTGCGGCGCTGTTCGCCTTGTTCGCGGGATGGCGGGTTGTGGCTCCGTCCACGGCCTTTGACTATGTGGGGCTGTTCAATACCGCCATGCATCTGGATGACCCCGTGCTGGTGCTGGAGCATGGGCAGTTGTACGCGCTCAAGTCCGAGATCCCCGTCGACGATCTCGACTACTATATCCCCTACGGCAGCGCCAAGGTGGTGCGCCCTGGCAAGGACGTGACGGTGCTGACCTACCTCACGGGCGTGCAGGATTGCGTTACCGCGGCAGAGGCGCTGGCCGCCGAGGGCCTGGAGGCCGAGGTGATCGACCTGCGCACGTTGGATTTCGGCGGCATGGACTGGGCGCTTATCGGCGCATCGGTAGCCAAGACGGGCAGCGTGTTGGTGGTGGAGCAGAACCCCCGCAGCATGTGCCTGGGAGACCGCATCGCGGGCGAGATCCAGCGGCGGTTCTTTGATGAGCTGGACTGCCCCGTGGCGACGGTCTCGGCGCCCGACGCACCCTATCCCGTGTCCAGGGCGCTCGAAACGGGCATGATTCCCTCAGTGGAGCGCATCCAGGATGCGATGGACCAGAGCGCCCGCCACCTGACCTAGGGGAGCGCACCAGGCCAGAGCCGCCGCTTTGACAGGGGAGCGGGTCACGCTTATAATGGCTCTTTGGCAGGGTCAAGGGGCGCGTGTGACGGCCCTCTGGAGATCCCCGTGTTGTAGCGTCGGAGGTGGCGTGTGTACGCTGTGATCGAGACCGGCGGCCGGCAGTATCGCGTGGCCGTTGGAGATACCATTGACGTAGAGCTGCTCGATGCCCAGGTGGGCGATAGCCTGGATATCGAAAAGGTGCTTCTGGTTTCGGACGACGAGGCTGTGCGGGTGGGGCAGCCGCTGATCGAGGGTGCTTGTGTCCGCGCGACGGTGCTCGAGCATGGCAAGGGCCCCAAGGTGGTTGCCTTCAAGTATCGCCCCAAGCAGCGCTATCGGCGGACGCTGGGGCATCGGCAGCCGTACACTCGTCTGCGCATCGATACGATTGTGGCGGCCTGAGCGCTTTTCTAGGAGCTGGTAGCATGGCACACAAAAAGGGCGGCGGCAGTACCGCCAACAACAGGGACAGCGCCGGAAAAAGGTTGGGCGTCAAACGCTTTGATGGCGAGGCCGTTAGCGCCGGGTCCATCATCGTTCGGCAGCGCGGCACGCGCATTCATCCCGGAACCAACGTGGGTGTCGGCCGCGACTTTACCTTGTTCGCTACCGTTGACGGCTATGTCAAGTTCGAGTGGCACCGCCGCGGCAAAAAGCGCGTCTCGGTGTATCCGGAAAAGGTGGTGGTAGCGTGAAAAAAGGCATTCACCCCACCTGGTATCCCGAGGCCAAGGTCGCATGCGCCTGCGGCAACACCTGGACGACCGGCTCCACTGTGGAAGAGATTCGCGTTGACGTCTGCAGCCAGTGTCATCCCTACTTTACCGGGCAGCAGCGTATCGTCGATACGGCTGGCCAGGTGGAGCGCTTTACGCGCAAGGTAGAGACGGCCGAAAAGCTTCGCGCCGAGGCCCAGGCGCGCGACAAGGCCCGCCGCGAGCGTGCCAAAGCCCGCCAACTGGTCGAGCTGGTTGACGAGGACGAAGAAGTCTCCTCGCTCGAGGGCCTTCTGGACGGGCAGGACGAGGGTGACACCGAGGCGTAGGTCGCGGCTTTTACTCGCACGTGCGGGGCAGAGTGGCGACACTCTGCCCTTTTTGCCATCAAGGGGCGGGGGGATCGGATGAGCTTCTATTGGTACAATGGCGGCTGGATCGAGGTGATCTGTGGGTGCATGTTCAGCGGCAAGAGCGAGGAGCTGATCCGGCGCGTCAAGCGCGCCGAGATCGCCCGTCAGCGCATCCAGGTCTTTCAGCATGGCATCGATCAACGCTATGGCGACCACAAGGTGGCGTCTCATTCGGGGGCATCGCTGGACGCGGTGACGGTTGGCACGGCCAGCGAGGTGCTCCACGCGGTGGCGGCCGACACCGAGGTGGTGGCGATCGATGAGGTGCAGTTCTTTGACGAGGCGATCGCTGACGTGGCCGAGACCCTGGCCGATCGTGGGTTGCGGGTTATCGTGGCTGGGCTGGACCTCGATTTCCGCGGCCAGCCCTTTGCTGCTGTGCCGACCCTCATGGCGCGGGCCGAGTTCGTCACCAAGCTACAAGCGATCTGTATGCGGTGTGGGGCGCCGGCGACGCGCACCCAGCGGTTGATCAACGGCCAGCCAGCCCGTTTCGAGGATCCGATCATCCTGGTGGGGGCCAGCGAGGTCTATGAGGCCCGTTGCCGCAAGTGCCATGAGGTCGCGTAAAAGGAGCGCTATGCCCAGTTTCAACTATGGCGGGCAGGCCGTCCTCGAAGGCGTCATGATGCGCGGCGAGCATGACTGGGCGGTGGCCGTTCGCGATCCCGAGGGCAAGATCGTGGTTCGGCGCGAGCCGCTGACCGCCGCCGTCTACCGTAGCCGTCTGCTCAAGCTGCCGTTTGTGCGCGGCCTCTCCTCACTGTGGGACTCGCTGGGCCTGGGCCTGAGCGCGCTGCTCTGGTCGGCTGACGTCTCGCTCGAGGAGGAAGGGGAGAGCCTCAGCGGGCCGGTTGCGTGGGGTACCATGGCGGTGTCGCTGGCTATGGGTCTGGGGCTGTTCATGCTGCTCCCCGCCTTTCTTTCTGGTCTGGCAGACGAGCATATCGCTTCCGACTTGATGAGCAATCTGCTGGAGGGGGGGATCCGTCTGGCCTTGCTGGTGGGCTATATGGCCGTCATCGGCAGGATGCCCGAGATCAGGCGGGTCTTTGCCTACCATGGCGCCGAGCACAAGACCATCAACGCCTACGAGGCTGGTGCCGATCTGACGCCCGACGCGGTCAAGGCCTATCCGCGCGCGCATACCCGTTGCGGCACCGGCTTCCTGTTGGGCGTGGTGGTGATCATGGTGTTGCTGACGACGCTGTTGGGGCGCCCCCCGCTGCTCGTCAGGCTGGCCACGCGGCTGCTGCTGATCCCCGTGGTGGCGGGCATCGCCTATGAGCTGCTCAAGCTGGGGGCTCGGCTCTATGACCGGAGCGCCCTGGTGCGCGTGCTCACGGCGCCGGGCCTGGCCCTCCAACGGCTTACCACGCGAGAGCCCGACGAGCCGATGCTCGAGGTCGCCATCACCGCCTTGAAGGCTGTGTTGGTGTCCGAGGGGCTGTTGACTGAGGAAGAGACTGAGCTCCAGGCTGTCGCCCAACTCGAGGCCGCCCCTGTCCTTGCAAAGGAGTGCTAGATGAACCCCGAAAAAGACCTGACGCCAGAAGAGTTGTTAGCCCGCGCCAATGCCCCCGCTGCCGAGGCGATGCGGCTGCATCCATTCTATAGGGGCAAGATCCAGGCGGTGCCCAAATGCCCCGTGCGCAGCCTGGACGATTTCTCCATCTGGTACACTCCTGGCGTGGCGGCGCCTTGTCGCGCTATTGAGGCGGATCCCGAGCAAGTGTTCGAGCACACCAATCGCGGCAACAGCGTGGCCATCGTCACCGACGGGACCCGCGTGTTGGGCTTGGGCAACATCGGCCCCAAGGCGGGCATGCCCGTCATGGAGGGCAAGGCGCTCCTGTTCAAGTATCTCGGCGGCGTCGATGCGGTTCCCCTTTGCCTCAAGACCGAGTCTGCCGAGGACATCATCCAGACGGTGCGGCTGATCCAGCCCACCTTTGGCGGCATCAACCTTGAGGACATTGCCCAGCCCAAGTGCTTTACCGTGCTGGATACGCTCCGCGCCGATCCGTCGGTCGAGATCCCCGTCTTTCACGATGACCAGCAGGGGACGGCCACGGTGATCCTGGCGGGATTGCTCAATGCGCTCAAGCTCACGGGCCGCGAGCTGTCCGAGACGCGGTTCGCCTTTGTGGGGATGGGCGCTGCCAATGTGGCCACCCTGCGCCTGCTGCGGGCCAGCGGCGTGCAATGGGAGCAGGTCATCGCGACCGATAGCCGCGGCATCCTTCACCGTGATCGCGACGACGTGCAAGCGCAGCGTGACGACTTTCCTGACAAGTGGATGCTCTGCCAGCATAGTAACGTCGAGAATCGGCGGGGCGGCATCGAGGAGGCTCTCCGCGGCGCTGACGTGTGCATCGCGTTGGCCAAGCCTGGCCCTGGGACGCTGTCCGCGGAGGCGGTCCACGGCATGGCGCCTGATAGCATCGTCTTTGCCTGCGCCAATCCCGTACCCGAGATCTGGCCCTGGGAGGCCAAGGATGCGGGGGCTTGCATCGTGGCCACGGGGCGCTCCGATTTCCCCAACCAGCTCAACAACTCGCTGGGGTTCCCTGGCATCTTTCGCGGCGCGCTAGACGTGCGGGCGCGCACCATCTCGGACGAGATGTGCCTCGCGGCGGCGGCCGAACTGGCGGCCTTTGCCGAGGCCAAGGGCCTGGACCCAGACCACATCGCGCCCGACATGGAGGATCGCGAGATCTTTGAGAGGGTAGCTGTAGCCGTGGGCATGAGGGCACAGGAGCAAGGGTTGGCGCGGCTCGCCATCGCCCGTGATGATCTCCTGGCCATGGCCCATAGCCGCATCGCCGAGTCGCGCGAGATGATCGATCTGCTCATGCGCGAGGGGGCCATTGCGCCCGTGCCCGAGGTCGAGAGCTAGCCGTCGGCGGGAGGACGATCCATGGCGGAAGCCACCATCCTGTATCACGATCAGCGTTGGCGTGTCCGTAGCGGCATGACCGTGCGTGACGCCATCATCAAGCTGGAGCTAGATCCGCAGACCGTGCTGGCGGTGCGCGACAAGCGGCTGATCAACGAGGAGACCCTCATCCAGCCCGAGGACGAGATTCGCCTGGTCAATGTGATCTCGGGTGGCTAGGCGGCGGGGGATCCGATGACCCACGTGATGCGATGCACCCAATGCGGGGCAGAGGCGGTCATCAACATGCCGCAGCACCGCCTCAAGCTGTGTGGCGAGCATTTGGTGGCTTGGGCCGCCAAGATGACACAAAAGGCCATCGATCGCTACGGGTTGTTCACGCGGGACGAGCGGATCTTGGTGGCGGTCTCGGGGGGCAAGGATAGCCTCGCGCTTTGGGATATCCTGCAGCAGCTCGACTATGCGAGCGAGGGCCTCTATATCCACCTGGGCATCGATCAGCAGAGGTACTCGGACGTCTCGCAGGAGGCGGCCCAGCGGTTCGCCGATGAGCGTGGTCTCACCTTGCACGTCGTAGATGTGCGGGCAACCTATGGCAAGAGCGTCATCGAGGTAGCCCGTCGCCGACGGGGCGGACGTACCTGTTCCGTATGTGGCCTGGTCAAGCGGCACATCATGAACCGCATGGCCTACGAAGGCGGCTTTGCGGCCATCGCCACGGGGCATAACCTCGATGACGAGGCCGCCGTCCTGCTGATGAACACGCTCCATTGGGAGGGGCGCTATCTCTCCCGCCAGGCCCCGCTGCTGCCGGCCATCCATCCTCGGTTGGCGCGCAAGGTCAAGCCGCTGGTCTTGCTCTATGAGCGCGAGATGGCCGCCTATGCGCTGGTGCGGGAGATCGACTATGTGATGCAGGAATGCCCCTATGCCCAAGGCGCTAGCTCGATCTACGCCAAGGGCATCCTCAACCAGATCGAGAGCCAGTCGCCAGGGAGCAAGCACCAGTTCTACCTGGGGTTCCTGCGGGCGCGCGAAAGCGGCCTGATCGCCAGCGATGGAGCGGCCGACGTTCCCTCGGATACCTGTGCCCAGTGCGGGCAGCCGACCACGGCGGGCGGCCTGTGTGCCTTTTGTCGGTTGTGGGAGGCGGCCGAGTGAGCGAGATCGACCGCGCGGGCTATCGGTACCTCGATCTGATCACGGTGGGCTTTGTAGCCGTTCTGATGATCAGCAACATCGCTTCCACCAAGTTTGTGGCCATCGGACCGCTCTCCTTTGACGGGGGTACGCTGCTGTTCCCCGTGGCCTACATCCTGGGCGATGTGGTGACAGAGGTGTACGGCTTCCAGAGGGCTCGTCGGGTGATCTGGATGGGGTTTGGCGCCACTGCGCTGATGGCGGCTACCTTGGCGTTGGTGGGGGCGTTGCCCTCGGCTGAGGGCTGGGAGCACCAGTCGGCCTATCGGGCCATCCTCGGGGCGACGCCTCGCATCGTGTTGGGCAGCTTGGTGGCCTACTGGGTGGGCAGCTTTGCCAATGCCTGGCTGATGGCCAAGCTCAAGATCGCCACCGAGGGGCGTTTCCTCTGGGTGCGCACCATCGCCAGCACCCTGGTGGGCGAGGGGGTGGACACGGTGCTGTTTGTGCTGGTGGCCTTTGCGGGGGCGTGGCCCGCGGCGCTCTTGTGGTCGGTGATCGCATCCAACTATGTCTTCAAGTGCTCGCTAGAGATCGCCGTCACCCCACTGACCTATGGGGTGGTGAACGGCATCAAGCGAGCCGAGGGTGAGGACTTTTTCGACCATGATACACAGTTCACGCTCTTCAGACTGGGGTCTTGACCATGGATGATCTCTCTTTGCTTCTCAACCCCGAGGGTGATCCCACGGACCTGATACTCAACGAGGATCTACCGTCGGAGCATCGCAGCGGCTTTGTGGCGTTGGTGGGCAAGCCCAACGTGGGCAAGTCGACCTTATTGAACACCTGGCTGGGCACCAAACTGGCCCCCGTCTCGCCCAAGCCGCAGACCACGCGTAGCCGCCTGCTGGGCATTCTCACCCGTGACGACGCGCAGGTGATCTTTGTGGATACGCCTGGCATTCACGAACCCCGACACAAGCTGGGCGAGCTGATGGTGGCCACCGCCAAGAACTCTCTCTCCGAGGCCGATGTGATCCTGTTCCTGGTGGACGGCGCTTTTCCTCCCACCCAAGGCGACGAGCGCGTGGCCGAGCTGATGGACGCCGCACAGGGCGCTCCTGTTTTCCTGGTGATCAACAAGCGCGATCTGGTCACAAGGGGGCAACTCCATGATAACTGGGCCGCCTTTGTAGCCGATCACAGTTATATTCAGTCGTTTTCTATCAGTGCGCTGGAGGGTGATGGCTGTGAGGAGCTGCTCGACGCGGTGATCGAGGCGCTGCCGTTTGGGCCGCGATTCTTTCCCGCCAACCAAATCTCGGATATCAAAGAGCGCGTCATTGCGGCCGAGCTGGTCCGAGAGCAGCTCATGCGGCACCTGGATGAGGAAGTGCCGCACGCCACCGCCGTGGTGGTGGACGAGTACAAGCGTCGGGCCGATGACAAGCTATTCATCGCGGCCACCATCTATGTGGAAAAGGACTCGCAAAAGGGGATCGTGATCGGCAGCGGGGGCCGCATGATCAAACGCATCGGCAGCGAGGCTCGGCGCGAGTTGGAGCGATTCACTGGGCAGCATGTCTTCCTGGAGCTGTGGGTCAAAGTGCGCAAGAACTGGCGCCGCAACGAGCGGTTCTTGCGCCAGCTAGGCTATGACCCTGCTGCTGGAAAAAGCTAGGATTCCTGGACGGGTCGATGGCTGCCGGCTATAATGCAGCCAGATGGATGTCGGCTGATCGCTAGAGTAGAGCGACGCGAGATCGCGGGCAACCACGCCTCGCCCGAGAGTAGGAGGAACCCATGTTGGTCCGTGAGCGCATGACAGCCCATCCCGTCACGGTGACGCCAGAGACTTCGTTACACGATGCCTTGCGCGCCATGCGAGAGGCCAAGGTGAGACGTCTGCCCGTGCTCAATAAGGCGGGCAAGCTGGCTGGCATCGTGCTGGAAAAGGACCTGCTCTACGCTTCGCCCTCTCCCGCCACCAGCCTTAGCATCTATGAGCTGAACTATCTCGTCTCCAAGATCACAGTGGGCGAGCTGATGACCCGCGATGTGGTGACGGTGAGCGAGGATTGCCCGCTGGAAGAGGCGGCGCGCATCATGGTGGATAATAACATCAGCGGCCTGCCCGTGATGCGCGGCGAGACCCTGGTGGGCATGATTACCGAGAGCGACCTGTTCAAGATCTTTTTGGAGCTGTTCGGTGCGCGCACCATGGGAATGCGGGTGACCATCAAGGTCCCCGAGGGCAAGGGCGTCCTGGCCAAGTTGACAGAGGTGCTGGCCGACAATAGCGCCAACATTATCTCGCTGGGGACCTTTTTCGGGGACGACCTCTCCAACCGAACCATCGTCTTCAAGGTGCAGGGGATCGATGAGGAGACCATGCGTGACGCCGTCAAACAGGTTGGGGCCGAGTTGGTCGACCTGCGCGTCACCTAGTGACGGCTGTGGAGAGTGACGGCGGGCGGGGGTGTATCCTCCGCCCGCTTCTGTTTACGTGGACGGTACGCCGATCAGCCGCGCGGCGCCAAGAGACAGGCTCGCGCCTGGGCCGCCGCGCGTGCTCGATGGCTGATGCGGTTCTTTTCCTCGGCCGAGAGCTCTGCCATGGTGCGGGAATCGCCCGCTATGAGGAATATCGGGTCATAGCCGAAACCCCGGCTGCCGCGCGGCTCCTCTACGATGATCCCCTCGCAGGTGCCCTCTACCAGCTCCTCGCGCCCCTCTGGCCACACCAGAGCGATCACGCAGCGAAAGCGGGCGGTGCGCTCGTCTAGCGGCACGTCACGCAAGCGCTGCAAGAGGTACTGGACTCGGTCAGCATCATTGGCATGATCGCCAGCGTAGCGGGCTGACCGCACCCCTGGCGCACCCTCCAGGGCGTCCACCTCCAGGCCCGAGTCGTCGGCCAGGGTGAGCAGGCCGCTCTGTTGGGCATAGGCGCGGGCCTTGAGCAGGGCGTTCTCCTCATAGGTGGTGCCCGTCTCGGGGACGTCATCAGCGATGCCCACATCATCCAAAGAGAGCAACTGGTGGGGCAACCCATGGAGGAGCTGGCGGTATTCGCGCACCTTGCCGGGATTGTGGGTGGCGATGAGCAGGCGCATGGGGCTATTCCTTCGCTTGGGATTGTTTGCGGCTGGCAGGCAGATCGGTCGCGCGAGCGAGGGTCAAGGCGCCAACGGTGCTGGCGCCGGCGCGGCGCAGGCTCTCGGCGCAGGCGCCCAATGTGGCGCCCGTCGTGCAGACGTCATCGATTATCAGGACGCGTTGCCCAACCACAGCGGCGTCGGTGACGGCAAAGGCGCCGTGGACGTTGGCTAGCCGTTCGGCGCGGTTCAGCCCAACCTGTGCGGGCGTGTCTCGCAGACGGGAGATGGCCTCGACGACGGGCCAACCCAGCCGCGATGACATCTCGGATGCCAGAAGGCGCGATTGGTTGTACCCGCGCTCGCGCTCCCTAGCACGATGGAGCGGCACCGGTACGAGCAGATCGACATCGAGTCGTAGGTCGACGGCATAGGCTGCCATCAATGCCCCCAGGGGCGCGGCCAGCACACGCACCCCATCGTACTTGAGCGCGTGAATGGCCTTGCTCAACGGATACTTGTGAAGCGCCACGCTGCGCAAGCTATCGACCGGCGGAGGATGGTGACGGCAGCGAGCGCAAAGCGCCCCACTCGTGATCGGACGCCCGCAGCGCTGGCAGAGCGGCGGGGCCTGGATCGCGATCTGGTCATGGCAGTTCTGGCAGAACCAAGAGCCGAGAGCCCCGCACGCAACGCAGTGCGGTGGGAACACGAGATCCAGGATCGACGTAAGCAAGCGCAGACTGGCCGACGCTAGCGTGCCGGGGCGCGTGGTCTGCTGAGCCACCTATGGCCCCTAGGGCAACACCAGGGCTAGCGTCGCCAGGACGGCGAACATGGCCGCGGCCAGGATGCCCACGTGCTTGAGATCCTGGAGCACATAGCGGTACTCGCTGGCAAAATCGACGGTGCGGTCCTTGGTCTCTTGGGAGCGTTGGCTGCGGGCTCGCCTCGCGGCCGCCGAGCGCGCCTTTTTGCTTCTGGCCATGGTCTCCTCGCGTTCGCGGCGCTAGTCCATACGTGTATAGCGCGATTATACGATGAGCCGTCGCGGTCACCAAGCAGCGGCCTGCAGTTACCCCTTGATCACCCCGATGGGCACGGTTCGAGCCACCTTGCGGGCTAGGCCGACCCCCTCCACCACGGTGACGACGTCGTCAACCGTCTTGTAGGCCTCGGGGGCCTCTTCGGCCAGGCCGCGCAGGCTGTCGGTGCGGATCGAGATGCCGCGCTCTTGGAGGTCTCGCCGGACTTGGTCACCACGCACGTCGCGGCGAGATTGCGTACGGCTCTTGACCCGGCCGGCGCCGTGGCAGCACGAGCCAAACGACTCTCGCATGGCGCGGGTGGTGCCCAGCATGATATAAGAGCAGGTGCCCATGCTGCCCGGGACCAGCACGGGCTGGCCCAGGTCCCTGAGCGTCGTTGGCACCTCAGGCAGGCCGGGCCCAAAGGCGCGGGTGGCGCCTTTGCGGTGGACGCAGAGCTCTTGCCGGCGGCCGTCCACCTCGTGAGTTTCGATCTTGGCGATGTTGTGACAGACATCATAGACCAAGCGCAGGTCGTCCTTGTCCAGGTCGCTCCCCAACACTTGGGAGAAGGCCTCGCGCACCCGGTGGGTGATGGTCTGGCGGTTGGCCCAGGCATAGTTGGCGGCGCACGCCATGGCCGCCAGGTACTGGCGCCCTTCGGGCGAGCTGAGGGGGGCGCAGGCCAGCTCGCGGTCGGGCAGATCGATGCGATAGCGAGAGACCGCCTGTTGCATGCTCCGCACGGCATCGGTGCATACCTGGTGGCCGAGACCACGCGAGCCGCAGTGGATCCACACGGCCACGCATCCCTGGTGCAGCCCCAAGGCCGCGGCGGCGTCCTCGTCAAAGATCTCGGTGATGGCGTCGACCTCGAGAAAGTGGTTGCCCGATCCCAACGTACCGATTTGATCCAGTCCCCGCTCCTTGGCGCGTGCGCTGAGGGCGGCGGGGTCGGCCTGTGGCATCTCGCCGCGATCCTCGGTGTGCTCCAGGTCCTCGGGGCGACCCCATCCGCGGGAAAGGGCCCACCGCGAGCCTTGCTCGAGGACCCGATCCAGCTCCCGGGCGGAGAGCGCCCGATCACGAGAGGAGCCTACGCCTGAGGGTACGGCCTGAAAGAGCGCCGCCAGCAGCGTGTCCATCCGGGGCCGGATGGCATCCGCATCGAGGCGCGTCGTCAGAACACGTACCCCGCAGTTGATGTCATAGCCCACGCCACCGGGAGAGATGACGCCATCGGGCGTTGCTGTGGCCGCCACTCCGCCGATGGGAAACCCATACCCCTGGTGTATATCGGGCATGGCCAGGGCGTGGCCAACAATGCCCGGCAGGGTGGTAGTGTTCTGCAGCTGATCGATCGACCGGTCCTCGAGGGCATTGGCCAGGATGCTTTCGTTGGCATAGAGCCGCCCGGGCACCCGCATGTCTGGTCGCAACGATGTGGGTAGGTCGTAGGTCCAACGGTCTCTGCGTACGAGATCGCTTCTGGTGACCATATCACTTGCCTCCCCAAACTACCGTTCGTTCATGCTATCGCCTACACATCAAAAGTGATGCTCGCCTCCCACTCTGAGCCATGCTGGACTATCGCTAGCTCGTGAAAGGTCGCTGCCTTGATCTCGCGTTGCGGGACCCAACCGGCACAGCCGCGCAGCGTGGCGGTAAGCGAGGTGTCGTCGGCCGTGAGCGTCAGGTCAGTGTAGCACTCATGATGCTTGGCCGAGAGATAGAGCAGCTCGTTGAGCCAATCAACCATCAGGGCCTCGCGGTCGGCGGCGTGAAGGTGCACGGTGCGCGTGACGCAGCTTTGGGTGCCGGTTTGGGCGGTCTGCATCAACGCAAACATGCCCGTGGCCGCCTTTTGTAGGAGCTCTGGCATGCTACTGGCTTGCACCCGCAGTCTCAGATCGGCGGTATGCTCCAGCTCGGTGATGCCTTCGGCCTGCTGTTCGTTGGTACGAGGGGCGGCGACGCCCTGCAGCAGCGTGCGGGTGGTCTCTACGTCTTGCGCGATCTGCGCGATGAGCGCGTTCACATCGGCAAAGCGCATCTCGGGGCGAAGATGCTGGACCAGGTGCAGCTCGAGTTCCTTGCCGTAGAGGCTCCCCTCATAGTCTAGGACGTGGACTTCGAGCAAATAGTCGTGTCCCTCAAAGCTGGGACGATGGCCGATATTGAGCACCGACGGGCGACAGCTCCCTCCCCAGGCCGCCCAGGCCGCATACACACCGTCGGCGGGCAGCACGCGCATGGGATCGGGCCGCAGGTTGGCCGTGGGAAACCCGAGCTTGTGACCACGATGGTCGCCCGAGATCACCGGGCCCGAGAGCCGATAGCAGCGCCCGAGGAGCTGGTTGGCGGCGGCGATGTCACCCCGGCGGATGAGCTGCCGAATGCGGGTGCTGGAAATGGGGGCACCATTGTCGTATATGGGGCTGACGCTCTGCACTGAGAAGCCCAGCTCGCGGCCCAACTGGGCGAGTCGGGCTGGGTTCCCCTCACGGCCGCGGCCCAGCGAAAAGCCGGCTCCCACCCAGAGCTCGACCATCCGCAGCCGTTCGCGCAAGAGCCGCACAAAGGCGTCGGCGGGCATGTTGGCCAGCTGTTGATCAAAGGGAGCCACGATGACCATGTCGGGCCCCAGGTCTCGCAAGAGATCGATTCGCTCTTGCAGCGTAGAAAGGTATCCGGGGCTGTCATCGGGATAGAGCACCGCGCGGGGATGCGGGTCAAAGGTCAGCACCGCCGACAACCGCCCAGAGTCCTGGGCATGGCTTACCAGGCGGGCCACTAGCGATTGGTGTCCCCGGTGAACGCCGTCAAAGGTGCCGATGGTCACACAGGTGTCGGCCGGGGCCTGCATCGTGTCAAAGTTATGATACAGTTCCATGGTTCCTACGGTCTCGCTCCACGGCCATGGCTTGGCCTATGGGTTGGGTGCCAGCACCTTGGTGGGATGCCACTGGTTGCCGCTGTCTCGCACCAGGACGGCGATGACGGTGCCGCGCTCATCGAGGGCCAGTGCAGGCTCGCGCGGCGGCGCCGGGTCGAGCTCCAGCGAACGGCCCTGCCGCAGCGCTGCGGATTCCTCGTCGGTGGCAGCGATGGAAGGAAGATGCGCCAGCGCCTGGCCGATGCTGAGCACCATCTTTATGGCATCGTCACGGCCGCCGGTCTCTAGCGCGCTCAGGCTGATCGATGTGCACAGCGAATGGTCTCCGATAGCCGTGCGGGTCAACGAGGCCAGATGCGCCCCGGTGCCCAGGGCCTCGCCGAGGTCTCGTGCCAGGGCGCGGATGTAGGTCCCCTGCGAGCACACGACGTCGAGATCCAGATAGGGGGGAACCCACGCCAAGGCTTTTAGCGAATAGATGCGCACCGGCCGCGCCTCGCGGGGCACGATGATCCCCTGCCGAGCCAGCTCGTGAAGCGGCTGGCCATTGCGCTTGATGGCGGCATACATGGGCGGCACTTGGAGGATCTCGCCCCGAAAGCGGTCCAGCACTGACGAGACGTCCTCCCAGCGGACATGTTCCCACGCTGCCCGGCCCGTCACCGCTCCCTCGGCGTCCAACGTGTCGGTAGTGGTGCCCAATACCACGCGGGCCCGGTACGTCTTGGGCAGCTCCCCCAGGTATTCGAGCACGCGGGTGGCCTTGCCCAGGCCGACCAACAGCACGCCGCGCGCCGCCGGATCCAGTGTGCCTGCATGGCCGATCCGCCGCTGATGAAACACCCGCCGCACGCGGCTGACCACATCGTGCGACGTGATGCCCGCCGGCTTGTGGATGTTGAGCACGCCGTCGATCTGGCTAGTAGCCATGGTCGTCGCTGTATTTCGCCTCGGGTATCCCCTAGGCCAGCTCGTCGACGGTGTCATCCGACTCGTCGTCGACCTGGTCGCTCTCATCGTCGTCATGCTCCTGCGCGATCTGCTCCAGCAGCGCGTCGATTCGTGCGCCCTGCTCCCACGAGTGGTCGGCCCGAAATTCGATATCGGGGGTAAAGCGCCAGTGGAGGTGCTGGGCCAGATGACTTCGGAGGAACCCCTTGGCGGCCTCTAGCGCGACGAGGCCCTCTTCGAGCGCCGCATCGCCGCTATAGCAGGCCACATAAACGCGCGCCATGCGCCGGTCGGCTGTCAGGCGCACCTCGGTCAACGTGAGCGGCTCGACGCGCGGATCGCGCGCCTGATTGCGCAATGCCAGCGTCAGTTCCTGCAGGATGAACGAGTTCGCCCGTTCGATGCGATGGCTTGTCATGGTGCGAATCCTACCGCTATGCCGTCCGCTCGACCGTTTCGATCACAAAGAACTCGAGAATATCGTCGGCCTGAAAGTCGTCGAACCCGTCGACGCCCACGCCGCACTCCATGCCGGCGGACACCTCGCGAACGTCCTCGGTGTAGCGCTTGAGCGAACTCACAGCGCCTTCGTGGAGTTCCTTCTCGCCGCGTAGAACGCGCACGCGGGCATTGCGCAAGGCCTTGCCCTCTCTCACCTGCACGCCAGCGATCTTGCCAGCACGGGGGATCGAGAACACCTGGCGGACCACCGCCCGTCCCTGCACCACCTCGCGCTTTTCAGGCTCGAGCATACCCGTGAGCGCCTTTTGTATGTCCTCAATCAGGCGATAGATGATGTCATAGGTGCGGATCTCGATGCCCTCGGCTTCGGCCATCCGCTGGGCCGAGGCGTCGACGCTGACGTTGAATCCGATCACGATGGCCTCGGAGGCCACCGCCAGGTTGACGTCGGACTCGGCAATGTTGCCAACGCCCTCGTGGATAAAGTTCACCGATAGGTTTCCGACCTTGAGCTGCTCAAGAGACGAGCGGATCGGGTCGATGCTACCTTGCACGTCGGCCTTGAGGATCACGTTGAGGGACTTGGCCCCGTCCTGAGCGCGGGCATAGATGTCATCGAGCGAGAAGGCCTCGGGGCGCCGGTTGGCGGCCTCGGTGGCTTGCCGGGTGCGCTCCTCGGCGATCTGTCGGGCGATCCGCTCGCTACCGACCTTTTCAAAGCGGTCGCCGGCTTGGGGCACGTCACGCAGGCCCATGATGACCACAGGTTGCGAAGGGGTGGCCTTGTCGATGGGCTGGCCGCGATAGTCAAACATGGCGCGGATGCGCGCCGAGGTGTTTCCGATGACCAGCGCGTCGCCCACCTCCAGGATGCCGTCGTGCACCAGGAGCGTGGCGATGGGGCCCCGCGCCCGGTCCAAGCGGCCCTCGATGACCGTGCCCTGCGGGTTGCGTCGCGGGTTGGCCTTGAAATCGGCCATCTCGGCGACGAGGAGGATCATGTCCAGCAGCGTGTCAATGCCCTGCTTGGTCTTGGCAGAGACGGGCACGACGATGGTGTCGCCGCCCCAATCCTCGGGAACCAAGCCAACATCAGCCAACTGCTGCTTGACGTGGTCCGGGTTGGCGCTGGGGAGATCCATCTTGTTGAGCGCGACAATGATCGGAACGTGGGCCGCCCGCGCGTGGTTGATCGCCTCGCGCGTCTGCGGTTGTACGCCGTCGTCGGCGGCCACCACCAGAATGGCAATGTCCGTGACGCTCGCGCCACGGGCCCGCATCTCGGTAAAGGCCTCGTGGCCGGGCGTATCGAGAAAGGTGATCTGTTTGCCCTGCGCTGTGACCTGGTAGGCGCCGATATGCTGCGTGATGCCGCCAGCCTCTGTGACCTGCACGCTAGCCTCGCGGATCACATCCAGGAGAGAGGTCTTGCCGTGGTCCACATGCCCCATGATGGTGATGACTGGGGGGCGACTGGTCAGATACCGCTGTTCGTCCTCGGTATAGACCGTGCGCCGAACGTTGGTGTCGATCTCGGCTTCTTCCTCGGTCTCGGCTTTGGCCTCGGCCTCTGCCTCCGGCTGTACCTCCGAGACCTTGAACCCCAGCTCTTCCGACGCGATGGCCGCCGTCTCATAGTCAATGAGCTGGTTGATGTTGGCCATCACGCCGAGATTCATGAGCTGCTTGATCAGCTCGATGGGGCTGGTTCCGAGTGTCTCGGCCAGCTCACGAACGGTGATCTGCTCTGGGAGCTGGATGGGCTCGGTGGACTGGGGCTTGGGCTCGGGCGCCGCCGGGGCGGGCGTGCGCGGTGTGGCTGGAGCCTCGCCGCCTCGGCTTCGCGGGGCTGACGAGCCCGATCGCCGTGAACGAGCTTGCTGCGGTTGGGCCTGGCTCGGGGGATCTCCAATGGCGTCGCGCCGCGACCCCATGGATGCCTCTCCCGTGCGGCGCTGTGTTGGGTTGCTGTCTCTCTTGTTCATGGCATATCCCCCTCTGTGGTCTGGTAGGCGCCAGCTGTGCCCCCATCGGCGCGCCAACGGCAAAGCGCCGTGACCGCGAGCACGCGGGGGCCTTGGCTGTCCGTGAGTAACTGTCGAGAGTGCGAGTTCCGGTTTCCGGGGAGGCGTCGAGGGGATCGAGCGGGGCTGCGAGCGTTTGTATCACGCAGCCATAGGCTCTTCCCTCAAGGCATCCCGCGCCGAGGCGCCCCTCATGCCTACCATCCTAGTTCGCAAGATATTGGCATTGAACCTGCTCGTATCGACTCTGGCATGGTCGACCGGATCCACGAAACCTGCATCTAACCTAGATTTTGTCACTCAACTGCTCGCCATACTCGGCGAGCATCTGTCGTTGTTCGGCGGTCAAGGTCGTTCGCAAGGCTTGGCCGAGACGGTTGCCTCGTAAGGCCTGCTCCCAGCAATCGCGCGCCGGACAGATATAGGCACCGCGCCCCGGCCCCTTGCCGCTAGGGTCGATCTGGATCTCGCCTTGGTCGCTGCAGCTGACGCGTATCATCTCTCGCTTGGGCCGAGTGGTTCGGCAGCCAACGCAGGTTCGTTGCGGCTGCCGACGAACGCGCGGACTCGCCATCATGGACCTCCCGCAAGTCCCAGCCAGCAGAGCTGGCCTAGAGGACCTCGTCGTCGTCCCAGTCTCCCCAATCGCGATTACGCTTGTGGCGTTTGCGCGCCACCACCTTGCCAAGGCGCTCGTCATAGACCAAGCGTCGTTTGCGGTCCTTGGCTCGGCTCTTGCGCTCATCATCGTCGAGATCGTCGTCGTCCTCGGCCCATTCCTCGGGCTCTTCCTGGACGGTCTCCAGCTCCTCGGTCGGCATCTCTTGCTCCTCGATCACGGGCTCGAGAGGCTCCTCTTCCTGGAGGGCCTCATCCAGGGGCTCGGGCTCAGTCTCCGCCTCAGCCTCGGCCCCGAACTCTTCCTCCGGCTCCGGAGTATCTGGCCCCTCGGCGACTAGCGTCTCATCAGCCAGCGCTAGCTCCTCGGCGGGCTCGATCTCTTCCGCGAGCTCTTCGATCAGCCCGGCCTGCTCATCGTCGAGGCTCTCTAGGCCCTCCTCGGCTTTGGCCAGGAGGGCGGCGGCAGCTTCGCGAGCGGCCTTGAGTTCGGCAGCCTTGGCGGCGGCCTCCTCAGCCTCGGCGGCCAGGCGCTCGGCGTCCTCGGCAGCTTCCGTCTCGCTGCGGATATCGATGCGCCAGCCCGTCAGCTTGGCGGCGAGGCGGGCATTCTGCCCCTCCTTGCCGATGGCTAGCGATAGTGCCTGGTCGGGCACGATGACGGTGGCCGACTCGGTAACCGGGTTCAGAATGACGTTGGTCACCTTGGCTGGGCTCAGGGCGTTGGCGATGTAGGTGCGCTCGTCCTTGGACCACTCGACCACATCGATCTTTTCGCCGTTCAGCTCGTTGACGATGTTCTGAATGCGGACGCCGCGCATCCCGACGCAAGAGCCTACGGGATCTACCCCTGCCTGGAGTGCGGCGACGGCGACTTTGGAGCGGGATCCAGCCTCGCGAGCGATCGACTTGATCTCGACCGCTCCGTTAAAGATCTCGGGTACCTCGAGCTCTAGCAAGCGTCGCAAGAGGCCCTTGTCTCGTCGCGAGACGATGATCTGAGGGCCGTGGCCAGAGCGATCGACGGCCATGAGATAGACCTTGAGGCGCTGGTTGAAGCGATAGTACTCGCCCGGAATCTGCTCGGCGCGGGGGAGAAGGCCCTCGGCCTTGCCCAGCCCCAAGGTCACGTTTTGCGAGCGTCCATCCACATTCCGCACGACGCCGTTGACGATCTCGCCGACGCGGTCGACATACTCGACATAGACCGAGTCACGCTCGGCCTCGCGGATGCGCTGCATGATGACCTGCTTGGCCGTCTGGGCGGCGATGCGGCCAAAGTTGCGCGGTCGCAGCTCGATCTGCACCGTGGATCCGATGGTAGCGCCCGGATCATGCTGGCGCGCCTCGTCCAGCGTCATCTGCTCTTGGTCGTCCTCGACGGTTTCTACCACCTCTTTGAGGACAAAGACCTTGGCCTGACCTGTGTGAGGATCCACCGTGACGCTGACGTTCTCGCCGGAACCATAGTTGCGCTTGTATGCGGAAACCAAAGCAGCCTCGATCGCCTCCAAGATGATCTCGGGCGAGAGGTTGCGGTCGGCGCTCAGTTGGGTAATCGCGATTTCGAACTCGCTCTTCATGGCGCTGTGCACCTCCAGGCATGCGTGGCTCGGCGCCACAACAGAAAAAGTGGGAACACGCCCACTTCTAGTCGCGCAGTGTCTTTATGTTAGTATATCATGCGCGATGGTGGGACGCAAATAGCAGGGCGCTCTAGCCCGCGGCCAGTCCGCCCTTTTGCGCCAACAGAGCGTCGATGGCGCCTTCGAGATCTGCGTTGGGCACCATCTCGCGGTCTCGGGCCCAGCGCGCTTTGATCTCGACGCTATCCTGGGCCAACGTCTTGGCGCTGACCGTCAAGCGGACCGGAATGCCGATCAGGTCAGCGTCGTTGAACTTGACGCCAGCGCTCTCCTCGCGGTCATCGTACAGCACGTCATAGCCAGCCGACTTTAGGCGGGCGTAGAGGGCATCCGCCGCGGCCACGATCTCGGGCCGGTTGGTGCCGATCGACACCAGGTGCACTTGGAAGGGGGCCACGCTGACCGGCCAGACGATGCCATAGTCGTCGTGGTGCTGCTCGATGATGCAACTTAGGAGGCGGCCCGTGCCGATGCCATAGCATCCCATCACCAGCGGCTTGGCGACGCCGTCCTGATCGAGAAAGGTTGCATCCATGGCGGCAGAGTACTTGGTTCCGAGTTTGAACACGTGCCCAGCCTCGATGCCGCGCACGCTCTGGAGCGTGCCGCCGCAGTGGGCGCAGCGGTCTCCCTCACGGGCCAGCGCGATATCGGCGGTCTGATCCACGCAAAAGTCCCGCGGATAGTTCGCGTTGATCCAGTGGTAGCCTTCCTTGTTGGCGCCCGTGACCATGTTGACGCCCGATGTGATCGAGTCGTCGGCCACCACGTGCACGCCGTCCAGGCCGATGGGCGAGGCATAGCCGGGCACCGCCCCGACGGCTCGGATCTCTTTATCGGTGGCGGGACGGAGCTCGGCGACGCCAACCAGGTTGGCCAGCTTGACCTCGTTCACGTCCAGGTCGCCCCGGATCATGGCAAAGACGAGCTTGCCCTCGGGCGTGGCGTAAAAGACCGCCTTGAGCGTCTGCGCCGGCGATACGCCGAGCAGCTCTGATAGGGCGGCGATGGTGGTCGTCTGGGGCGTGGGGACCATCTCTAGTGGGAGGGGCTCGCCAGTCACCCCCTCCGGCTTGGCCAGCTCGGCCGTCTCGGCATTGGCGGCATAGCGGCACTCGGGGCAAAGGATCAAGGTGTCCTCGCCGGCCTCGCTGACGACCATAAACTCGTGCGAGGCGGCGCCGCCCATCATGCCGGTGTCAGCTTCTACGGGCAGCGCTTCCACCCCGCAGCGCGCAAAGATGCGCTGGTAGGCGTTATAGACCTCTGGGTAGTAGCGATCGAGACACTCGGGCGTGGCGTGAAAGCTATAGCCGTCCTTCATGGTGAACTCGCGCACCCGGATGAGCCCGCCACGCGAACGGGGCTCGTCGCGGAACTTGGTCTGAATCTGATAGACCATCAAGGGGAGCTGCCGGTAAGAGCGGATCTCTTGCCGGGCCAGGTCGGTCACGGCCTCCTCGTGGGTCATGGCCAGCACCATGTCATGCGCGCCGCGATCCTGAAAGCGCACCAGGGCTGGTCCTGGCGCGGGGGCATCATAGCGGCCCGAAGCCTTCCAAAGCTCGGCTGGCTGAACGACGGGCATACGGATCTCTTGCCCGCCAATGCCATCCATTTCCTCACGGAGGATTCCCTCGATCTTGTGTAGCACGCGCCAGCCCAGGGGCAGGTACGAGTAGATGCCCGCGGCCAGCTGCCGGATCAGGCCGGCACGGAGCGAGAGCTGGTGGCTGGCGAGCTCGGCATCGGCCGGCACTTCGCGCTGCGTACGTCCAAACAAGGCACTGAAACGCATAGATCCTCCCCCCGAGATACACCCATCAGAGTATAGCGGATTGGCCCCTTGCGGCAACTTGACGCTGCGCCAGCCATCGTTAGGATCAGGCGATGGCCGCTGGGGAGAGGAGGACAGGGTGATCGTCGAGACGCTGGTGGTGGGCGATCTGCAGGCCAACTGCTACCTGGTAAAGGATCCGGCCACGGGCCAGGGGCTGGTGATCGATCCGGGCGATGAGGCGGAGCGCATCCTGGGGCGGGTGGCCGATCTAGGCATTGAGGTGGTGGCAGTGGTGCTGACCCACTTTCACTTTGACCACGCTCTGGCGGCCGAGGAGGTCGCCAGAAGCGTTCAGGCGCCGGTTGCCATCCACCGGGCCGATTCACGCTGGCTGGAGGAGACTCCGGCGCTGTTCAGGCAGTTTATTCCGCAGCCGCCCAGTCTCCGAGCGGGCCTCCTGTTGGAGGATAACCAGTTGCTGGCCTTTGGTACGCTAGAGCTCCAGGTGTTGCATACGCCTGGGCACTCGCCGGGCGGCATCTCGCTCTGGTGTGAGGCGGCCGCGACCGTCTTTACGGGGGATACGCTCTTTGCCGGTAGCGTGGGGCGCTCTGATCTCCCCGGGGGCGATCACGACGCGCTGATTCGAGGCATTCGCGAGCGGCTGCTGGTGCTGCCAGATGAGACCCTCGTCTACCCGGGGCACGGCCCGTCAACGACGGTGAGGGCGGAACGCGAGGGCAACCCGTGGCTGCAAGCGTGAGCTGACGGCCAACTGCGCGCGCTAAGAGGCCGGGGTGTAGCGTCGCCCCACCACCCGCTGGCCTGGGGCTGAGGCGGCCCAGCGGGCCAACGCGCGAGCCTCGGGGGGAGCGTGTGGGCCAACCACCATGACCACGGCCAGACGCGCCCCGTAAGCGCCCGTCTGTACCGCCTGCGCCGTGGGCTGGATAGAGTCCAGCGACAGCGGGTGGCATCTGTCGGTGAGCGCCGACTGACCGATCCACCCCAAGGACAGTGGCCGAGAGGCCACTTGGCGACAGATCTCGGCGTCGTTGGGCCAGAGCTCCAGCCGCGAGCTGAGGCTGTCCAGGCTGAGCGATCCCATCAGCGCCTCGCGGGAAGGCGCGCCCTCTCCCCGGCCAAGCAGCTCGATGCTCCCCTGACCCGAGCCGAGCTCTTCCCAGGTCTGGATCTCGCCGCTTAGGACCTGGGCGACGGTGTCGCTATCCAGGCCCGGCATCTGGCGGAGGGGATGCGTCACCAAGACCACCGCCTCCCACCCGATCAGGATCGCCTCGGCCTCTCCCCAGGCCGGCGGTGGGTTGAACGCTTTGCTGGGCTGGATGGACAGCAACACGATACCCAGGTCGGCCTGAGACGTCAGCACCGCGTCAGCGACCTGAGCCGAGTCCATGAGCGTGATCTCGGGCGTCAAGGGGCGCACTGCTGCGGCGTAGGCGTCCGCGAGCTCGTGAGCCAGGCTCTGCGCATCCAGGGGCGTCGCGATCCGGGCGACTTTGTCAGTTGGCGCCGGGGCAACTGCTGCGCGCTCTAGAGAGGGAGGCGGTGACTCTTGGGCCAGCATGCCAGCGGCGGCGATCAGGAGAGCCGCCGCTAGCACAGAATCCCACCCAGAGCGCGACATATGACCTAGCTGACCAGTGCGAGAACTAGCCCTGCCAGGCCTACCGCCCAGCAATAGTAGGCAAATGGTTTGAGGCTGTGTTGCTTCACGAGGCGCATCAACAGGCCGATGGCTAGCAGCCCGCTGACTGTTGCTGCCACAAAGCCAAGACCCAGCTCCAGCGAGGCGCCTTGCAGGCTGCCGGCACTTGCGGCTTTGAACACCTGCAGCGCGCCCGCGCCCAGGATGATGGGCACCGACATGAGGAACGCGAATCGCGCCGCGGCCTCGCCCTTGAGCCCACGAAAAAGGCCGGCGGACATGGTGGTGCCTGAGCGTGACAGGCCCGGGGCAATGGCCGCCGCCTGCGCCAGGCCGATCCACAGCGCATCGGGCCAGCGGATGCTATCCATGGTGCGCTCACGGCGGCCCACGCGATCGCTGATGTATAGCAGAGCGCCCGTGACGAGCAAGAACCCGGCGGCGTATGGGGGTTTGGCGAACAAGGACTCGAACAGATCCTCGAGCAGGAACCCGATGATGGCGCCCGGCACCGCGCTCAGGATCAACAGCCAGGCTAGATCATCCTCAGGTCCCCGGCGTTTGCGGGTGAGTCCGCGCCAGGCGCCGCGCACCAGCTCCACCAGGTCTCGCCAAAAGTAGACCACCACGGCGATGCAGGTGGCCAAATGCACCATCGTGTCATAGAGCAACGAGGTGTCTGGCCAGCCCAGGGCCCACGGCACCAGAACGAGGTGCCCTGAACTGCTTACGGGTAGAAACTCGGTTGCTCCCTGAAGGATGCCCAGCAGTACCGCGTGCCAAGGCGACATTTCCGATACTCCTATGCGTCGGTGTTGCGGCTTGCTCGGAACGCGTCGCGATTGGCGCGGCGGGCATGAGCGTCGGCGGTCTGGTAGGTGGCGAGAAAGGTATCGTGAAAGGCGCTGAAACGGTCCTCCAGGATGGCCTGACGCACGTCTCGGGCCAGCCTGAGCATAAAGGCCAGGTTGTGAATGGTGTTCAGCCTGGCGGCCAGGATCTCTTGGGCGATGATGAGATGCCGCAGGTAGGCGCGGGAAAAGCTGCGGCAGGTGTAGCAGTCGCAATCCGCCTGAATCGGCCTGGGATCCTCACGGAACTGGGCGTTACGCAGGTTCACGCGTCCCTCTGGCGTGAACACCGCGCCGTTGCGCGCGAGGCGGGTGGCCAAGACGCAGTCAAACATGTCGACGCCGAGGGCCACGCACTGGACGATATCCTCGGGCGAGCCGACGCCCATCAGATAACGCGGCTTGGCGGCGGGCATGATGGGGTTCAGCACGCGCAGGATGCGGTGCATGTCGGCCTTGCTTTCGCCCACGCTGAGCCCACCGATGGCATAGCCTGGAAAGCCCAGCGAGGCTAGATGGGCGGCGCTTTGGGCCCGCAGGTCGGCATGGATGCCCCCCTGCACGATGCCGAACAGCGCTTGGTCGGGCCGCTGGTGGGCCTGGAGGCAGCGTTCGGCCCACAGGTGGGTGCGGCGCAGGGCCTCGCGGTTGTAGGCATGGTCCTCGGGCTCGGCGCACTCGTCGAGCACCATGGCGATATCCGATCCCAACTGCTCCTGGATGCGCACCACGCTTTCGGGCGTAAAGCGATGGGTGGAGCCGTCGATATGCGAGCGAAAGGTGACGCCGTCGTCGTCAACCTGGCGCAGGTCGCGCAGGCTAAAGACCTGGTATCCCCCGCTGTCGGTGAGGATGGGGCGGTGCCACCCCATGAAAGCATGGAGGCCGCCCATGCGCTCGACCAGATCGGCCCCTGGGCGCAGATAGAGGTGGTAGGTGTTGCCAAGGATCATGGGCGTGTCCAGCTCGGCTAGGTCGCGCGGATCCAGCGACTTGACCGTGGCTTGGGTGCCCACAGGACAGTAGACGGGCGTGGGTACGTCACCATGCGCCGTGTGCAGAATCCCTGCACGGGCGCCCGTCTGTCGATCAGTGTGGATCAGCTCAAAGCTGAAAGGCGTCGAGCCCCTATGAGTCAAGTGATCTGGTTGCATGCGGCGATTATAGCACGGCGAGGATGGCTGCTGAAACGTGCCTGGTCGGCTATCGGCGGCAGCCAGCGCAACTGGAGGCCGCGCAGCCCGCGCACCCGCCGCCCGAGCCAGCCGAGGAGCGCTCTCCGCCCGTGCAGGCAAAGGTGGAGAGAAGGCGCTTTGAGCGAGTGCTTTCGCAGGCCGGGCAGGGCGTGGGATCATCAGCCTCGGCAAAGGGACGACGACGATCGTGGCGGTGTCCACAGTCCTGGCAACGGTATTCATAGAGTGGCATGGTATCGGCTCCTTGCTGGATGCATTCGGGTCCGGGCCGAGCATCACGTCGCGGCTAGGGCGTGGCGGATCACGCTGCCCAGGGCGCGAACCCCCTCGCCGATGCGCTCTGGCGTCAACGTGGCAAAGGTCAGTCGCAGGCAGTTGCCGCCGCGGCCATCGACGTGAAAGGGCGCACCAGGCACAAAGACGACCTTGTGTTCCACCGCCTTGGCGAGCAGCGCGGTGGTGTCTACCTGCTCGGGCAATCGCAGCCACAGGAACAGCCCCCCTTGTGGGACGGCAAAGGTGACGCCGGCGGGCAGTTCTTGGTGCAGGGCGGCCACCATGGCGTCGCGGCGTTGCTGGTAGGTTGCGCGGATGCGGTCGATCTGCTCGTCGAGCCAACCGCGTTCCATGAACCCGATGGCGATGGCTTGTGAGAGGCTGCTGCTGTGCAGATCGGCGCCCTGCTTGGCCATCACCATCTGCTGCGCTACGCCGGGTGGGCACACGGCCCAGGCCAACCGCAGCCCTGGGGCCAAGGTCTTGGAAAAGGTTCCCAGGTAGATCACCGCATTGCGGGTCGGGTCGAGGGCCGCCAGAGGCGTGGCCGTCGCGCCCTCGTAGGCTAGCTCGCCATAGGGATCGTCCTCGACGATCGGCGTGCCCGCCTCGGCCAACACTTGGAGCACCTCGTGGCGGCGGTCCAGCGGCATGGTCGCGCCAGTGGGATTCTGAAAGGTGGGGATCAGGTAGGCGCACTTGGCTCTCGCATCCCTGGCGGCAGTCGCCAAGGCATCGGGCTGGACGCCATCGTCGTCCATCGGCACGCCGGTGAACTCGGCCCCATAGGCTCGAAACGATTGAAGCGCGCCCACAAAGGTGGGGTTCTCGACCAGCACGCGGTCGCCAGAGTCCAGCAGAATGCGCCCGACCAGATCCAGGGCTTGTTGTGATCCCGTGGTGATGACGATATCGTCGGCGCTGCAGGCGATCCCCTTGGCGCGCATGCGTTCCGCCAGCAAGGTGCGCAACTCGACCAACCCTTGGGTGGGCCCGTACTGCAACGCTAGCTGCGGGCGCTCCGCCAATGCCTCCTCGACAATGATGGCCATGCGCTCGGTAGGGAACAGCGCCGCGTCGGGCCACCCGCCGGACATGGAGATGGCATCGGGCGACTGCGCCGTCTTGAGAATGTCGCGGATCACCGACGTGGTCATGCCGGCCAGTCGGGTGGCGTAACGTGTGTTCCAATTCATGCTCATGGTGTGGGTGTGCTCCTTGGTGCGGATCGGCGCAGGCTCTTGGTGATGTGGGGCGACGCAATGGCCATGCCGGCCAGGATCAGCAGGCCGCCAACGACGGCCAGGGCGCCGGGGCGTTCTCCCAGCACGGCCCAGGCCAGCAGCGTCGCCCCGATGGGCTCGCCCAGCATGGCGACCGCCACCAAGACCGGCGTCACGTGTCGCACCGCCCAGTTGAACGACGAATGGCCGACGATCTGTGGCAGCAGCGCCAAGGCGACCAACCACAGGTAGGTCTCGCGCGAGTACCCGAACAGCGGCTGTCGCGCCACGAGGCAGACGACGACGAGCGCGACGCCTGCGATGCTATAGCAGGGCCACACATAGGCCCACGTTGATAAACGCTGGCGTAGGCGACGGCCGATCAGCAGATAGACCGAGACGGCCGCCGCGCCCGTGAGCGCCAACAGATTGCCCCACAAGGCTCTGCCGGCCAGGGCTAGGTCGCCGTATCCCACCACGGCGCTGCCGACGACGGCTAGGGCGATGGCAGCCACCGTTACACCGCTGATGCGCTCATCCAGCAGCCAGTGCGACGCCGCCGCCAGGATGATGGGGCTGCTGCTGACCAGGATGACCGAGCTGGCCACCGTGGTATACGACAGCGATGTGATCCAGGCGGCGAAATGGGCCGCCAGCGCCAATCCGGAGGCGACCAAAAGCCAGCGGTCGCCGCGTGAGAGGTCGCGCCAGCCCTGCACACTCGCCTGCCAGGCGAACGGGGCCAACAGCGCGCCAGCCAGCCCCAGCCGCCACGCACCGATGGCCAGTGGCGGGGCCTGGGCGAGGCGAATCAGCACCGAGGCCGACGAGGCCGCGAGGATCCCCACGGCCAGAATCGCCCATCCGTACGTCTGGTGCCCGCGCTCGGCTGGTCCTGTTGTTGGTACCATGGGGCGATTCTACGCCCGTCGCCCATGATGGGCAAAAGCAGCGTCCATGGTACAATGCCAGCGAATCCTCTGAACAAGATCAAGGAGCCCATCGGTGCCCATTCGCCTGCTCCCGCCCGAGATAGCCAGCAAGATCGCCGCTGGCGAGGTGATCGAACGTCCCGTGTCGGTGGTCAAGGAGCTGATCGAAAACGCCATCGACGCCGAGGCCACTCGCATCGACGTGAGCATTGAGCAGGGCGGCCGGCGGTTGATCCGCGTGGAGGACGATGGCGTAGGCATCCCAGCCGATGAGGTGGGGCTGGCGTTCCGTCGCCATGCCACCAGCAAGCTGGCCTCAGCCGACGATCTCTATGACATCAGAACCTTGGGCTTCCGTGGTGAGGCGCTGGCCAGTATCGCGGCTGTTTCACACGTGACCCTCTCGACCAAGTCGGCCGGCGATGCCGCCGGCACGCGCGTCCGCGTGGAAGGTGGCAGGGTCGCGCGCAGCGAGGCTGTGGGGCGCCCCAGCGGTACCAGCGTCACCGTGGAGCACCTCTTTTTCAACACGCCTCCCCGGCTCAAGTTCCTGCGAACCGACGCGACCGAGGCCGGCCATGTGGCCCGCCTGGTCAGCGCCTATGCCCTGGCGTTCCCGTCCTTGCGGTTCAGCCTGACGCACCAGGGGCGTTCGGTGATCTCGACGACCGGCACGGGAGCGCTCTATGATGCCATCGTGGCCGTGTATGGGCTGGACGTGGCCGAGGCGATGCTGGAGATCCCCGCCGATGACCGTCACGAGATCGCCGTGTGGGGCTATGTCAGCGGACCCTCCATCCATCGCTCAAGCCGGCAGGATATCACCCTGTTGGTGAACCGTCGCTGGATTCAGGACAACTCACTTTCCTATGCGATCAGCGAGGCCTATCAGTCACTGTTGCCCCAACGGCGGCATCCGGTGGTGGTCCTGAACATTACCTTGCCGCCTCGCGATGTGGACGTCAACGTGCACCCGACCAAGCGTGAGGTCCGGTTCCAACGGCCGCGAGACGTGTTCGTGGCGGTGCAGCGGGCCGTGCGGACCACGCTGATGGCGCAGGGCAATGTGCCGATCATCGCGCACATTGGCGGGCGCGGCGACTGGCCCTCTCCCCGCGATGGCGCTGATCGATCGCCAACGCTGTTGCTGCCCGATGAAGGACGCGCCGGCGATGTGACGCGTGGGTCTTGGGAGGCACCGAACACCCCAGGTGAGCTGGTGGGCGGCGAACGGCTGCCCATGCTGCGGGTCATCGGGCAGTTGGCCCAGACCTATGTGTTGGCCGAAGGTCCCGGCGGGCTCTATCTGATCGATCAGCACGCCGCGCATGAGCGTATTCGCTACGAGGAGCTATCCAAACAGGCCGAGCGTGCCGCGGTCGTGTCGCAGGATCTCCTGGAGCCACGCGTTGTCGAGCTCGCTCCCCGGTTGGCCGAGTTGGTCGAGGAGCATCTGGACGAGCTAGCTCGCGTCGGGCTGATCCTTGCGCCTTTTGGCAGCGGCACCGTGTTGGTTCGTGCCGTGCCTCCACACCTAGTTAGCGGCGACGTGGTCGCTGCTCTGACCGAGCTGGTGGAGGCGGCTGAGGAGGGCGGCGAGGCCTTTTCCTGGCTGGATCAGGCCCTGGTGACGCTCTCTTGTCACACGGCTATCCGGGCTGGGCAGACCCTCTCTCTGGACGAGATGCGCGATCTGGTACGCAGCTTGGAGCGATGCGATCTTCCTCACACCTGCCCGCACGGGAGACCGACCTTGGTCCAGATGACCCGCGCCCAACTGGAGCGCGAGTTTGCCCGGCGGTGAGAGCGAAACCTCCCCATCAGCGCCGCGTATAGGGGCTGAGGAATGGCAAGGCGGCTAGCATCTGAGGTGCCGCTGGTGAGTGAGGTGACGCGATGAGACTGACCCGAAGTAGCGACGACAAGATCCTCGGCGGCGTGTGCGGCGGCATCGCCCGCTATCTGGGGGTGGACCCCCTGCTGATTCGCATCCTGTTTGTGCTCCTGGCCCTGGCCAATGGTCTAGGGGTGCTGCCCTACTTTGTCCTGTGGGTGGTGCTGCCCGTCGGCGAGCCGAGTGAAAAGGCCCCCGCGATGGATCCGTTTGGCCGTCGCGAGCCTGTGAACACCGTCGCCCAGCCCGCCAATCGGGCCATGGTCGGTGGAGCCGTCCTGGTGGTCGTGGGCTTGCTCCTGCTGCTCAAGAACCTGGGCGCGCTGTGGTGGTTCCGCTGGGACATGGTGGCGCCGCTGATGCTGATCGTGGTGGGCGCGATTGTGGTGATGGGTGCGTTGCGAGACGACGACTAGGCCACGGCCCGACCGGAGAGCGGCGCTCATACGAGCGCCGCTTTATGTTTGTGCCCCAGGTTGCGTTGACGATCGGCGGGGCCTGGGCTAGACTCTGGTCACGGGTTGGTGTGTATGAGGGGATAGGCGGTAAGTGTGGAAGAGACGCGTGAACAGCTACGCGCCCAGATCCAGGCCAGGCTACGCCGGGTTGAGGGCCAGATCCGTGGGATCCAGAAAATGGTCGATGAGGGGCGCGAGTGCGAGGCGGTGGTCACCCAGTTGATGGCCGCCCGTGCTGCGCTGGACAAGGCCAGCCTGTTGATCCTCAAGCACCAGATCGTCTACTGCCTCAAAGAGGCGCCCGACCAGGAGGCCGACCTCGACCGGCTACTGGAGTTCCTGCTGCATCTCACCTCCGAGGGCTAGAGCAGGGTGGGTTGACCTTTGCGATGGTCGCTGGGGTCGATGATCTCGCCCAGCAGCGGCATCCCCCGCTGGAGCGCCAGGCGGGCGACCTCGTGCCGGGCACGGTACCTGGCGTCGGGCGCAAGGTTGGCGGGGAGAGCGAGGCTGGCGTGCAGACAGCGGGGCGAGAGGCCGTGGGCGGGGAGCTGATGTGCCAGGATGGCATAGAGCAAGCTGGCGAGATCAGCGTCGCTGAGCCAGGCTAGGGGATGGCGCCGGCAGTGCTGGGGCAGCTCGTGCACGCAGGCTTCGAACAGGGCTCGAAGGCCCTCGGGTCCCGGCCAGGAGCGGGTCGTCGGCGGCGGATCAAAGCGGGCGATGGTAGAGTCGAACCGGCTGAGGCTTGCCATGGTCGCGCACCGCCTCCCGGCTTGGGCCGGGGCCGCGCTGCAGGGGATCTGCGGACAGGCCGGTTATAGGCAACGCTTGGCTGGCTTGTCAATGGCTAGCAGGCGGGTTCAGCCGGGGGCGACGGCCTCGCCATACTCAGCCAGGTCCAGTGGGGGGATGTCGGCGTCTGGATCTGGCTCTCGGGCCTCCAGATGGATCTCTCCAAAGGGGCTGTCTTGCGCCACGCGCAGGCGCTGCCGACGAATCATCTCGAGCATGGCCAGAAAGGTCACGATGATCTCCAGCCGCGACCGAGCGCGCCGCATCAGGGTGGAAAAGCGCAATCGCCGATAGCGAGCCAACAGGCGCTCGATGGTGTCGATGCAGTCCTGAATGCGCACGGGGGCAGGCGCCACGACCTCGTCCACCACGGGAAGGGGTGGGTGGGCCTCTAGCGCCTGGGCAAAAGCCATGAGCAGGTCGGTCAGGGTGGCATCTCCCGGATGGAGGCGCGGCTCGATCCGGGGCGGGGGCGCCAGTCGCGGATAGACCCGCTGGCCGCGTTCCTCGATCTCGCGGAGCTCGCTGGCGACCTCTTTGAAGCGCTTGTACTCCAAGAGCTGCTGGGCCAGCTCTTCACCGAGGTCCTCTTGCTCCTCAGCCGGCTCGTCCTCTGGCTGCGGCAGCAGCGAGCGCGACTTGATGACCAGGAGTTTGGCAGCGATCACCATGAATCCGGCCAGATCGCCGGCGGTTACCTCGCGCAGGGCGGCGATGTGGGCCAGGTACTGGTCCGTCACCAGGGCCAGCGAGACCTTGGTGATCTCGAGTTCCTCGCGCTCGATCAGGCGCAAGAGGAGTTCCAGCGGCCCCTCGAACACCTCCAGGTTGACCCGATAGGCCTGCAGCGCTGCGCCGCGTAGGGTTGCCATCATCGCGTCGCGCCCGCACGTTCGCCGTGGACCACCGGCAGGCCCAGCAGATGCCGCCGTACCAGATCGAGGGCCGTGTGTACCAGCCAACCCTGGGCGGCGGGGCCAGAGCGCCACGCTGTGGGCGCGGCCGCGGTGGATCCTCCCTCCCATGCCAGAGCAAAGTGAACCTGACGTTGCTCCTCGGGTGAGTTCCCCAGGCCGTCGATGGTTGCCAGGCCCAGACTGGCTCCATGGCGCTGGCGCGTCAGCTCGGCCAGTACGTCCGCTGACGGTGCCGAGCTCTCAGCGCCGAGCAGGGCCGCCAGCGCCGGCGCGGAGCGAACGCTGCAGCCCCCTGCCAAGCTCTCGGCATGGCTTTCCTCGGCCAGGAGCGCGTTCGCAATGCCGGCCTGGGTGGCGGTCTCCGCGACGGCCAACGTCAAACCCTCTTTCGCCAAGAGCTCTAGCACGATCCCGGCCAGTGTGTCGTGATCCACCCCAAAGATAAACTCGCCCAGGCGCGCGCGGATCTCTTTTTCTACCGGTGCGATGAGCTCGTCGGCGGCCTGGCGGGTGGATGCCTTGGTAGTGATCCGAATGTCGACCTGGCCCGGGTGGGCGGCGGTGCCCACGGTGGGATTGCTCATCTCCATCAGGTCTGGGATCACGGCTCCAAGGGTGCTCTCGCCGATGCCGCAGGTCCGCAGGGTGCGGCTAGCGATGACGGCCTGTAGGCCGTAGCGTTCTTGAAGGAGGGGCAGGACCGCGTGTTCCATCAGGTAGCGCATCTCGTGGGGCACCCCGGGCAAGGCGATCACCAGGCTGCCCTGGTGCTCAACGGCGAACGCGGGGGCGGTGCCCACCGGGTTGCGGATTACCTCGGCGCCGGACGGGATGGTGGCCTGCTTGCGGTTGCTGTCGGTCATCACGCGACCTCGGCCAGCGAAAAAGGCGGCGATCTCCTCGAGCAAGCCTTCGTCAAGCACGATGGCCCGCCCTGTGGCGCGCGCGATGCCCTCACGCGTCATGTCGTCCACCGTGGGGCCGAGGCCGCCTGTAGTGATGACGAGATCGGCATTGGCCAGGCCGTCGCGCACGGCGTTGCCGATGCGATCGAGGTTGTCTCCCACGGTGACGGTCCGATAGACGTCTAGGCCGATATAGGCCAGCTGCTGCGCGATCCAGGCCGAGTTGGTGTCGACAATCTCGCCAAGGAGGAGCTCGGTGCCGATGGTGATGATCTCTGCTTGCATGTTGCCTCGCTCTAGAGCTGCTCTTGGTGGCCGCGGGCGCGCAAGAGCTTGACTAGCTCGCTGACCTGCTGAGCGCGGTCGCGCGGCATGATCAGGAGCGCATCGGGGGTGTCGACGATAACGAGATCATGGATGCCGATGGTGGCCACCAGCTTGCCGTCGGCGTGTATCAGGTTACCGGCGCTGTCGATGGGCACAAGCCCCTTGCAGGCCATGACGGCGGTCGCGTCCCCGTCGTGGGCCAACATGCCATAGACGGCTGCCCAGCTGCCTACGTCATTCCAGCCCATGTCGCAGGGCACCACGGCCACATCAGTGGCTTGTTCCATGATGCCCACGTCGATGGTGACGGGCACGATGCCGTTCCACGCCTCGGCGATGGCATCGGTATCCTCCGTGGGCGATGAGACGATCGCCTCTAGGGCCTGGTACGTCGCCGGCAGGTGCTTACCAAAGGCCCCCAGGATGGCGTCCAGCGTCCAGGCAAAATAGCCCGCGTTCCAGTAGTAGCGTCCCGCGGCGACGAATGCGCGGGCATCGTCAAGGGGGGGCTTTTCCACAAAACGCGCGACGGCATAGGCTGGTGGATCGGTGGGCGGGTCGATCTGCGCGCCTCGCTCGATATAGCCGAAACCGGTCTCGGGCTGGCTGGGGACGATCCCAACCGTGACCAGATGGCCCTGGCGTGCGGTGGCGATGGCCGCCTGTAGCCCGCGGCGAAAGGCATCGGCGTCGGCGACGACATGGTCGGCGTGAAGCGAGACCATCACATCGCTTCCAGAGTGGGCGTTGCGCAGGCGCATGGCCGCCAGCCCTAGGCACGGCGCCGTGCCGCGGGGGCTGGGCTCGACGAATAGGTTCCCGTCTGGCAGTTCGGGGAGATGGTCCCGGATCAGCGCGGCGTGGTCGGGTCCCGTCAGGATATAGATGCGTTCCCAGGGCGCCAATGGCAGCACACGCTCGATGGTGTTTCGCAACAGAGATCCATCGCCAAAGAGATCCAGGAGCTGCTTGGGCGAGCTGGTGCGGCTAAGGGGCCAGAGCCGGGTGCCGCTGCCACCGGCCAGAATGGTGATGTGAACATCCTCGCAGGTCTCGGGCGATCGCGACGGCATGGTGGCCTCCTCCCCAGCCCTAGCGGGCCAGCACATAGCAGGTGTTGTCGACGCGACGCACCACGCCACGCAGCTCCATCATGGCCAGGGTGCTCGATACCGCGGCCGTGGGGAGGCCCGTTCGCCGAACCAGCTCGTCCCCGTGGCGAGGCTCGCGGCCCAGGTGGGCGAGACGGTCCTTTTCCGCAGGTGTGGCCGGAATGATCCGCCGGGTCTCTTGCTGCTGGGGCGCCATCGTCAGATGGAGCTCCTCCAGGATGTCCTCAACGTCGGTGACCAGCTTGGCCTCGCCACGCTTGATGGCTGCGTTGGTGCCCTCGCTGGCCTTGCTGTGGACGCTCCCGGGCACGGCAAAGGTCTCTCGACCTTGTTCCAGGGCATAGCGCAGGGTGATCAGGGCGCCGCTGCGCAAGCCTGCCTCGACGACGATCGTTCCCAACGAGAGCCCGCTGATGATCCGGTTGCGGGGCGGAAAGTTGCGCGCCTCGGGCTGGGTGCCCAGCGAATAGTCGCTCACCAAGGCGCCATGCTGAACAAGGCGTTCGGCCATGTCGCGGTGGCGGGCTGGGTAGACGTGATCGAGTCCGCAGGCCAGCACCGCGACGGTGCGGCCGCCGGCATCGAGGGCCGCGCGATGGGCGATGCCATCAATGCCCAGTGCCAAGCCGCTGACTATGGTGACGCCACTCTGCGCCAGGCCGGTCGCGAGCTTGCGGGCCAGTTCCTTGCCATAAGTAGAGGCATGGCGAGTGCCCACCATGGCGACGGCAAAAGAGTCGGCCTCGGTAAAGGAGCCGCGCACATACAACACTGGCGGAGCGTCGTCGATCTCTTTGAGGAGCTGGGGATAATCGTCGCTCTCCCATGTGAGGACGGTCACGCCTGCTTCCTGGAGGCGGGTGACCTCGGCGTCGAGATCAATGCGTTGGCGGTGATACAGCAGGCTCTCGACAGCGGGTCGTGGCAAGCCGATGGCGCGCAGGTTGGCGGGAGGGGCGTGCCAGGCTTGGTCCAGCGAGCCAAAGCCGTCGAGGAGCTGGCGCAGACGGGCGGGGCCGATCTGGGGCACGCGGTTGAACCCGATCCAGTATCGCAGGTCGCTCATCGGCTGATCCGTGTATCCCGTTCGCTAGCGGAGGCCGTCTGGCACCCGCACCCGAAGAACTCCAGCGTCCATGTCGACGGCCAGCACCACGTCGTGGATGGCTGGCAGAAGCAGTTCGCCCTCGGCGGTGCGGATCACATACACATCGTTGGCGCCCGTGGAGATCACCTCGACAACGCGGCCGAGCGTCTCGCCCGACTCGACCTGCGCCAATAGCCCCACGATGTCGCAGATAAAGTACTCGTGCTCTGCCAGCAGAACGGCCTCATCACGCGTTACCCACAGCCACTGGCCGCGGAGCGCCTCGGCAGCGTCACGGTCGTTCACGCCCTCCAGCTGGAGGAGCGCCCATTGCTGGTGCAAGCGAGCTCGCTGCACGGCGTAGGGTGAATGCTCGGGCCCGACCAAGACGCGATCTAGATCTAGGAACCGCTCGGGTAGGTCGCTCTCGATGCGCACACGGAGCTCGCCGCGCACGCCGCGCGGACCCACGATCTGCCCGATGACTAGGTGGGTTCGCTGCTGGCTCGTATGCAAAGGGGCGACGTCCTCACTGCGGGGGCGTCGCCCTCGAGGGTCTTGGCTGGATCGAGGCATCTAGACGATTTCGAGGGTGGTGCGCGGAGCCTCGCGTGTGCAGGATGCCACGCGCAACATGGACCGCATGGCGTTGGCCACACGACCACGCTTGCCGATCACCCAGCCCTTGTCCTCGGGGGCCACCGTGAGCTGATAGATGAGGGTGCGGCCGCTACGTATTTCGGTTACGCTCACGGCCTCGGGATTGTCCACCAATGAGCGGGCCATGTACTCGACCAGGCCCTTCATGGATGTCTGCAGCTCATCCTGCGTTGACATGCTCTTCCTCTGCGTTAATCTGCTCTGCCTCGCCCTGGAACTTGGCCATGATGCCCAGGTTACGCAGCATGCGCGCCACCGCTTCGGTGGGCTGGGCGCCTACGCCGAGCCAGTAGAGGGCTCGCTCTTGGTCGATTACAACCGTGGGCGGATCCGTCCGCGGGTTATAGTGACCGATGATCTCGATAAAGCGGCCGTCGCGCGGCGCTTCCGAGTTGGCCACTACCACGCGGTAGGTTGCCTGCTTTTTCGCTCCCCGTCTTGCCAATCGGATCTTGACCATGCTCTAAACTCATCCCATCTAGTTGATTGCGCTTGCGAACCGATAATCGATTATACACCAGAGTGTCGCCGATGGCTAACCGAACATCGAGAGCAGCCCCTTCATGCCGCGTCCTTTTTGCAGGTGTTTCATCAAGCGCTGCATCTCGTCAAACTGGCGCAAGAGCTGGTTGACATCCTGCACCGTGGTGCCGCTTCCCCGCGCGATCCGACGCTTGCGGCTGGCGTTGATGATCTTGGGATTGCGACGTTCCTGCGCGGTCATCGATCGCACAATGGCCTCGCTGCGGCGCATGCTGGCGTCCGTCTCTTCTGAGGGGAGTTGCTTGGCCAGGCGGTTCATGCCAGGCACCATGCCAAGCACTTCGCTGAGCGGCCCCATCTGCTTGAGGGTCTGGAGCTGCTCCAGGAAATCCTGAAGTGTAAAGCTGCTGGCGCGCAACTTGGCTTCCATGGAGCGCGCCTGATCGGCCGAGACGGCCGTCTCGGCCCGCTCGATGAGCGAGAGCACATCCCCCATCCCCAGGATGCGGGAGGCCAGGCGATCGGGATAGAACGGCTCCAGATCGGACGGGCGCTCACCGACGCCCAGGAACTTGATGGGAACGCCTGTGACCTCGCGGACGGAGAGCGCAGCGCCGCCGCGGGCATCACCGTCGATCTTGGTCATAGCCAAGCCCGTGACGTTGACGCGCTGGTGAAAGCTATCAGCTACCGACACGGCCTCCTGGCCCGTCATGGCATCCACCACCAACAGCACTTCTTGTGGCTCGGTCTGGCGGCGAATCTCCTGCAGCTCGGCCATCATCGGCTCATCGATCTGCAGGCGGCCAGCCGTATCCAGCAGCACCACCGTAAAGCCTTCGCGTCGAGCGCGGCGTACCGCATTGGCGCAGATGGTCACGGGCGGCGTGCCCTCGGGTTCGGCGTGCACGGCCATGTCCAGTTGGCGGCCCAACGTCTGGAGCTGGTTGATGGCAGCGGGGCGGTAGATGTCGGCGGCCACCAGCAGCGGGTGTTCGCCCTTGTTGCGCAGGTGCAGGGCCAGCTTGGCGGCCATGGTCGTCTTGCCAGAACCCTGGAGGCCCACCAGCATGATGACCGAGGGGGGCTTGTCGGCCAGGTTGAGCTCCTTGGCCTCGCCCAGGAGGGTGATCAACTCCTGATGGACGATCTTGATGACGCTCTGGGCGGGGGTGAGGGAGCGGGCTACGTCGGCCCCCACGGCGCGCTCGGCGATGCGCTGGGTAAAGTTCTTGACGACGCGATAGTTGACGTCCGCCTCGAGCAGTGCCAAGCGGACCTCGCGCAGCGCCTGCGAGACGTCATCCTCGGAGAGGCGTCCCTTGCGTGCCAACTGATCAAAGGTCTGTTGCAGTTTTTCGCCCAGCGATTCGAACATTCACCCTCGTCCTACGGTGCATGCCAACGTATCTTCAGGATGTGATTCTAGGGGCGAAGGGGGCTTCCGTCAAAGCTAGGCGTCGGCCTGGGCCTTGGAGGGGAGCAGGTCCTCGGGAGGGATATCCTTGTCGACGCGGCCCCCGATGCTGGCGTGGGGCTGGGCGTCCTGCATCACCACCGAGAGCTCGGGCGCGCTGGTGTGCACAAAGAGCTCGTGGGAGGCCTGTAGATCGCCGCCACCGTTGCGGTGGATGACCGCGGCCAGGCGCCAAGAGACGCGCCCGCCAGGCAGCTGCATGGTGGGACGGAACCGCTCGGGGATGGTGACGGTGAGCTCGTGGTTGGCTACGCGGTCTGGCAAGAAGGTGGTCTTGCCCAGCAGCGCGATCTCGTCCTCCAGCCAGACGTAGGTGGTGCCCTTGCCGCCAGACTCGCGCTTGCCGCGGAACGTGCCCTCATCCAGGTTCCACTCGGCGATATAGACCGTGTCGCCCGTGGTGCCCTGGGGCGTGTGCTCGATGCGCAGCAGGACCGCCCGCACCTCGTCGGCCTCCAGACGTTCCAGGGGGCGGATGCGCAGGTTGGCATGAATGGTCTGCCCCTCGGCCACCACCACCTCGGGAAGCTGCAGGCTCAGTTGAACGGTGGCGTTGGCATTGATGGCCACGAACTCGCGGCGCTGGCGCTCCATGGCGACAGGATGTCCCCGCACCGTGATCTCGGCTGTGGCGGTGACGTCCTCGCGTCCAGCGATCTCCAGCCGACCGTGCAGGGTCCACATGACGGCGCAGATGTACCCACGATGGCAGGCGGGAGCGTCCTCGGGGATGCGAAAGCTAAAAGGGATGCTCAGCGTCTTTCCACGGCGCAGCACGCTAGGAGGCACGATCTCATCGGCTTGGCTCAGATAGACATGGGTATCGCGGACGAGGCTCAGTTGGGGTGGGTCTGTGCGATGAAGCATCTCATGGGCAAACATGCCTCGGCAAAGAAGCGTTACCTGGCCCGAGAGGATCTCGGCGCGCGAAGGTGCCGTAATGCGAAGCAATCCTGTGATCCGTTCGCCAGGCGAGTAGGTGGCCTCGGGGTGATCGAGCTCAAACGTCATGGTGGGCGGCGGTCCCGCAGGTAGGGCCAAGGTTCCGATGACAGCTCCGCAAGCTCCCCCCACCAATACACCCAGGACCAAGCCGACGGGAGCTCCAATCAGGGCGCCCAGGAAGCCGCGCCCCACGGCGCCGAGCACGATGCCGAGCACTAACCCTGCGGCTCCGCCTTCGAGCCCGCCCCAGATCAGCCCATGGCGGGTAATCGGCTCCAGCCGCTCGAGGCGCGACCAGGCCTCAATGCGGGCGACGAGCTGGCGAATCTTTTCCCCTAGTGCGGCCATCGGCTGCCTCTACCTGAACTCGTGGTTTCGACTCTGAACCGCTGGACCGATTATAGCACGCCGTCAACGGCACGGAAAGGCACCCAGCCGATTCCCTGGGCGGGCATTTGCCACAGCCGTGTGGCGGTGCTATACTGCGCGCCGTGTTCGGGGCGTAGCGCAGCCAGGTAGCGCACTTGAATGGGGTTCAAGTGGTCGGACGTTCAAATCGTCTCGCCCCGACACCGAACGGCCAGCCAATGGAGGCTGGCCGTTCATCGTGTGCTGCCCCCGCTGCTCGCCCGAATCTGCCATCCTAGGCCTCATGATCCCACCGCGAGTCGTCCTCGAGATGGTCCCACTGGATCTTGGCGTGCCCCTCAAGCTGGGCGATGGTGCCGTCACGCTGGAGGGTTGCCTCGACCAACGCTAGCTGACCTCCGTCGTCGGTGCCGTTGTGCGGGTTGCGGCCCAGGCGAATGGCGATGCCTTTCTCATACACACGAGTGAGCCGCAAGGTATCGCGTAGGAACCAAACTCGGTTGGGAGAAGGGCGAGGCGGCCATGGGTTGTGCTTTTGCGCCAAATGAGCATTGGTCAGAGGGCCGGGATCGTGGTATAATAAGGGGTACCATCGGGCGTGCATGCTACCTCGACTCGGTAAGGCGAGAGGATGAGCGGGTCAGGCGTTCCTGTTGGGAAACCTAGTGGGCCGGGTATGTTGGGCGGTTAGCGGTATTCTAGGCGGAATGCCACGCGGCGCCCGTTTTTCTTTTGGGCGAGCGCGTCGGCATGGAGTGACGCGGGTTCGGGATTGCCAGACTAGGCAAAGGTAGGGGCTGCGATGTTTGCCGAAGGAAGCAAGGTTGTGCATCCGTGCTATGGCGCTGGAACGGTGGTGCGTGTCCAGAAAAAGAGCATCGGAGATGATGCGCGGCGCTACTATGTGATCGAGGCTGTCTGCAAATCGATGCAGGTGATGGTGCCAGTGAATCGCGCCGATGACCTGGGGCTGCGAGAGGTGGGCCGCAGCCAGTATCTCCTCAAGGTGCTGCAGTCGTGCGCCGTTCCGCCCACCGATGGCGAGATCGGGTCGGATCTACGGGCTCGTCAGCAAGAGATGCGTGACCAGCTCAAGTCGGGGTCGTTCACGTCGGTGGCGGACGTTGTGCGCAAGCTCTATTTCCTCTCTGAAAAGCGCCCGCTTGGCACGGTGGATCGTCAGCTCTTTGACCGAGGCAAGGACCTCTTGGCTAGCGAGCTAGCTCTGGCCACCAACCAGGCGCTGGATGATGCCATGCAGATGGTGGAGGAGACGCTCGGCAGTATGGTCGCCGCCCTCGAACAGGAGTGACGGCGCGCGAGCGGTGCTCGTACATGCGAACCGGCGGCCATTGGCCGCCGGTTTTTTGCGTCACGTTCACCCTAGGGGCGCAGAGAGGGGGGCGCCTCGATGGGGTCCTCCAGGAGGCGCTCGGCCAGGGCGCGATAGCTCTGCGAGATCTCGGCCTCGGGATCGGCCAGCAGGATCAGCTCCTGGCGGCTGTGGGTGTGATAGAGCAGGCCCGGGGCCGATGGTATCACCTCGAGGATCCCGAGGTTGATCTCGCTGGCGATCTGCGTGGCCGGCTTTTGCAAAGCGCCGGCATAGCGCTGCACCAGCACGAACCCAGGAACTTGGGTTCCGTAACGGCCGCCCTCGAGCCAGGCCAACAGCGTGCCCAGGTGCCACTCGGACAAGGGGTCATGCTCGCAGACGGGCAGGATGACGCTGGCTTGTGACAGCACCTCGGCTGTGTGTGACATGTTGGCGATGCCGAGATCGATGATGATGAGGCCGTACCTGTGCTGAAGCATGGTCAGCGCCTCGGTCAGGATGCCAGGGCGCAGCGGCTTGGGCGCGATGGCGTTAGAGAGCCCGGGGAGATAGTCAAAGCCGGCATGGGTCTCCAAGATGCAGCCCATGAGGCCTGCCATGGTCAGGCGCGTGCCCTCGGGGGCTAGCATCTCTTGTAGGCTCTGCCCCGTGTGGGTGTCCAGGAGCCAGGGGGCAGAGGCGCCATGTCCCTGGAGCTCGACGTACAGGATCTTGCGTTCGCCATCGACCAACGCGGCGGCCACGTTCAGAGCGGTGGTGGTGGTGCCCACGCCGCCCTTGGCGCCGACAAAGGCCAACACCCGGCTGGTGGGGCTAGGCGGCCGTTTGGCGCGGGCCAGCAGCGCCTTGAGGCGAGCCATCACCTCTTTGGGGTCGGCCGGCTTGGCCAAATAGTCGTCGGCTCCAGACTCAAAGCCGTTGAGCTTGTCGGTGACCTGGGTGCGCGCGCTCAGCATCAGGATCGGGACGTCGCGGATGGTCGGTATGCTGCGGATCTGGCGGCAGGTCTCAAAGCCGTCCATGTCCGGGAGCATGACGTCCAGAATCACAATGTCCACCGTCTCGGACATGAGCAGCTGGATGCCGTCGGCGCCGTTATAGGCCGACATGGTGCGGAATCCTCCGCGCTCAAGGACATAGCCGAGCATCTCCACAAAGACCGGATCATCGTCGATGATTAGAACGGTAGCGCTCATGCTGGCGCACCTCCCTCTGCGTGCCTGGTGACGAGTGGAAGCTCAAAGGTGAACGTTGTGCCGTGGCCCTCTTTGCTGGTTACCCAGATTCGGCCTCCAAGAGCCTGGATGATCTCGCGGCTGATGTAGAGGCCCAGCCCCATGCCGGCATGCCGCTGCCGAGAGTTGATGCTCCCTTGGTAAAAGCGGTCAAAAATCCGATCGACCTCCTCAGCCGGGATGCCGGGACCGCTATCGCGCACCTCGACGCGCGCCTGCTTATGATGCGTGCCCACGGAAATGGTGACTCGCCCCTGCGGCGGGGTGAACTTTATCGCGTTGCCTACTAGGTTGACGATCACCTGTGTCAGCCTGCCGGGGTCGCTGCGGGTCCAAACGGGCTCTCCTGGCAGCTCACAGGCCAGCGACAGAGTCTTGAGCACCGCCCGCGGCTCCAGTCGTGCTGCGATATCCGCCACCAGAGCCCCTAGCTCGATATCCTCCGGATGGATGCCAAAGCGGCCGGTGTCGATACGCGAAAGCTCGACCAAGTCGTCTACCAGGCGGCTGAGCTGGTCCACCTCGTCCTTGATATGCCCGAAAAAGCGACGCAGGTCCTGCTCGGGCAGATCGGTGACGTCATTGATGATGCTGGCGAACCCCAGAATGTGCTGGAGCGGGGCTCGCAGCTCGTGAGAGATCTGCGAGATGAACACGGCTCGCGCTTCGGCATCACGGCGATCGCGGGTGATGTCGTGCACCACCCGAACCTCGCCCCGGTGGGAATCGGTGAGGTCGGTGGGACGGACCTCGACGGCGAGCTCGCCGCCCCCTGCCATGGGCAGCATGGCGCAGTACGGACCCATCACCGGGCCCCGGCTGGGGTCGAGTAGGATATCAAAGCAAGGCGGCAGGGATCCATGGCGGCAGCCCTCGGTCATCTCGTCGGCGGAGAGGCCGAGCAGTTGGCAGAGGGCCGGGTTCGTCCGAACGATCCGTCCTTGCGCATCTAGAATGAACAAGCCATCGGCCATCGACTCGATGATCGATTCGCTGCGCTGTCGCTCTGCGATGGCATCATGCAGCAGGTTGGCCTGTCGAATGGCCACCGACGCCTGCGCGGCCAACGTCTCGATATGCTCGGTGTCGCTGCCGTCAAAAGCCTCCGGCTGGGCGCTGCTGATGCTCATCGTCCCCAGCGCCACGGGTCCCACAAAGAGGGGCGCTACCAGCAGCGAGCAGAGATCAGCGTGCGAACGGAGAGGCGCATAGTCGGCAGAGCGGCGGGTATCGTCGACTCGGATGGTGCGTAGGTCTCGCAGGCTGCGCCCCGCCACGCCCACGTCGCGCGAAAAGCCTTGCGTGTTCAGGGTGACAGGCGACCAGGGGGCACAGACGCGCGGAATCAGTCGCTCGCCGCCGTCGTCGAGCAGGTGGATAACGCAGCGATCGGCCGCGGGTACGATCTCGAGGGCGGCGTCGACCATCGTCTGGAGTAGCTGGGCCAGGTCCTTGGCGCCAACCAATTCTCGGGAGATGTGGAGTAGGCGCCTGTGGATCTCTTCCCGGCGCACCACTGACCGTCGCGTTTCGACCATGGCTCCCTACACTTCCGGCTCTCCTTTGGCCACGCAAGCAGGCCTATTATAGCGCCGCTCTGCGTGGGTTCAAGGTCTCGGGCCGACTAGAGATGTCGGTCTAGTGTGTGATCAGGCCGATCTTTTGAATCGGCCAGTATCGCAGCCAGGCTTTGCCGACGATGTGCTGGTAGGAGATAGCCCCAAAAGCGCGGGAATCGTTGCTGGCTGGTCGGTTGTCGCCCATGACAAACACGTGCTCTTCGGGGACCAGGGTTGGCGCCAGAAAGCCGCGGGTGGGCTCGGGGAGGTAGGGTTCGTCGAGCGGCTCTCCGTTGATCAGGACGTGCCCTTGCTCGATAGAGATCATCTCGCCCGGCAGCCCGATCACACGCTTGATCAGTGGCGGACCCGTGTGGGTGGGAGGATCGATGACGACAATATCGCCACGCTGCGGCGGGCTAAAGCGGTAGCTCATCTTTTCGATGATCAACCGTTCTCCATCGAGGAGGCTTGGTGCCATGCTGTGGCCATCGACGCGCGTAGCCTGGGCGACAAAGGTGTTGATGACCAACACGATCACCAAAGCCGGCAGCAGGGCCTCGGCGAACTCGCGCAGTAGGGATGTCTTTTGTGGGGCGGTCTGGGATGTGGTCTGTTCCACGATGCTTGGCGCCTGTTGGCCACACGGGCTCTCCTGGGGAGAGCCCGTGTGCTTGGATTGTTGACCTCTAGCGCCGCCCGCGTGGGCTCCGACGACGGTCGCCGCCAGAGCTGCGCGGAGGACGATCGTTCTCACGGGCCTCTTCGACCGTCCAGCCTTGCAGCACTGCCTGCCTGGACAGACGGATGCGACCTTGACCATCGACGTCTACCACCATGACGGTGAGCTCGTCGCCCACGCGGGCGACGTCCTCAACCTTTTCGACGTGATAGTCAGCCAGCTGTGAGATGTGCACCAGGCCGTCCTGCCCAGGCAGAATCTCGACAAAGGCGCCAAAGTCGGTGGTACGTACGACCTTGCCCGTATAGATACGGCCAATCTCGACCTCGGCCGTCAGAGCCTCGATGCGCTCGATGGCGGCTTGAGCGCTGGCGCCGTCGGAAGAGCCAACCTTGACCGTGCCGTCATCGTCCACGTCGATAGTGACGCCCGTGTCTTCGATGATGCCGCGGATGTTCTTGCCACCGGGTCCGATCAGGGCGCCGATCTTTTCCACGGGGATCTTGAGCGTATGGATCTGAGGCGCATAAGGCGAGAGCTCCGAGCGGGGCTCGGGGAGCGCCGCTAGCATGACCTCCAGAATCTGGAGCCTGGCCTGACGGGCGCGCTCTAGCGTCTCTTCGATGATCTCCCAGCGGAGGCCACCGATCTTGATATCTAGCTGCACGGCGGTGATGCCGCGGGGAGTGCCTGCCACCTTAAAGTCCATGTCGCCGAGATGGTCCTCGAGGCCCTGGATGTCGGTGAGCACGGCCCACTTGTCGTCGTCGGTGATGACGCCCATGGCGATGCCAGCGACGGGTCGCTTGATCGGCACGCCCGCGTCCATTAGCGCCAAGGTCGAGGCGCAGGTGCTGGCCATGGAGGTGGACCCGTTGGACGAGAGCACCTCAGAGACCGCGCGGATGGTGTAGGGGAACTCTTCCTCGGGCGGGATCATGCATTCGAGGGCGCGCTCGGCCAGGGCGCCGTGCCCAATGGACCGACGGCGTGGCCCACGAATGGGGTAGACCTCGCCCGTGCTGTACGGGGGAAAGTTATAGTGATGGATGTAGCGGCGCGATCCCTCGCTGCCCACCAGATACTCGATCTCTTGTTCGTCCGACGCCGTGCCCAAGGTGACGGTAGTGAGCACTTGGGTCTCACCGCGGCTAAACAGCCCCGACCCGTGGGTTCGAGGCAACAGGCCGACCTCGGCGTGCAGCTCGCGGATGGTGTGGAGATCACGGCCATCCACGCGAATGCCCGAATCGAGAATGTGACGGCGCATTGCCTTCTTAAAGACGGCCTCGTAGGCCTCTTTGGCTTCAGCCTTGTCGACGTCTTCGCCTAGCTCCTCGATCACCTCGGCCAGGAGCTTTTCCTCGGCCTGGCGACGATCCTCGCGGCTCATGCTGGCGGCTACCAGCTCTTCTACCCGCTGGCGCGCGAGCGAATCGACCTTGGCCAACAGGTCAGCATCGAGAACGACACGGACGCCCTGGTGCTTGGGCTTGCCGACGCTGGCCGCCATGCGCTTTTGCATGGCGATCACATCCTGGATGGCCGCATGCCCGCGGCGCATGGCCTCGAGCAGAACATCCTCCGTGACTTCGTTGGCGCCCACCTCGATCATCAAGACCGAGTCCTCCGATCCCGCCAGGACGAGGTCTAGCTCGCTGGTGGCCACCTGGGCGGCGTCGGGGTGGATCAGATACTCACCGTTGGCATAGCCAACGCGCACCGCGCCGATAGGTCCGCCAAAGGGGATGTCCGAGATGGACAGGGCCGCCGAGGCGCCGATCATGGAGATGATGTCGATGTGGTGCTCGGTGTCTGCCGAAAGCGGCGTGACCACCACCTGGACGTCATTACGGTACCCGTCAGGGAATAGCGGGCGTAGGGGGCGGTCGATGAGGCGGCAAAGCAGGATGGCCTCGGTGGAGGGACGTCCCTCACGCTTGAAAAAGCCGCCAGGGATCTTGCCAGCGGACGCGCGCCGCTCCTCGACGTCCACCGTTAGAGGAAAAAAGTCGACGCCTGGACGTGGCTCTTTCGCCGCCGTAGCGGTGACGAGCACCATCGAGTCGCCCTGTCGCACCGTTACCGCGCCGCCAGCCTGAAAGGCGAGGCGGCCCGTCTCGACGATGATCTCATGATCGCCGAGCTTGGCCGTAAACTGTCTTGGATCGTACACGTTACACCCTCCTGGGGGTTTGCTCCGAGGAGGGCAACCGAATCGTCAGGGACTGGGGCATGGGTCACATGCCCTCTGCGGCACATGCCCCAATTCCTGCGCAACCCGATCGCCACCTCGTGAGCGTTCGGCGAGCCCGATGCTCGCCTCCCAAAAAAAAGACGAATAGGTGGAAACGGGTTCCACCTATTTCACCCGACCATGTTGCTGAGGACCACCGATCTCGCTAGCGGCGGAGCCCGAGGCGGCTAACGATCTCTCGGTAACGTTCCTCGTCCTCACGACGGAGATAGCTCAGATGCCGTCGGCGCTGGCCAACCAGCTTGATCAGACCGCGGCGCGAATGCTCGTCGCCCTTGTGCTCCTTGAGATGCTCGGTCAGCCTAGCGATCCGTTTGGTCAATAGGGCGATCTGAACCTCCGGCGAGCCGGTATCGGTCTCGTGCCGGCGGAAATCCTCCACCACGGTGCTCTTTTCGCGCTTGGTCAAAGCCATGTGGTTCACCCTTTTTCACACAATATCTCGTCCAACAGAGATTATAGCATAGGGGCCGCTGGTCTCCAAACGTGAGGCTCTCCCAAGAGTGACGAAAAAAGAGCCAGCACGCCCCGACCCCCAACGACTCGGCGGCGTTGAGCTCTGCCAGGAGCTCCACCCTCTGCACCACGGCCAAGTGCCAGGCTTGGTCCCCCCCGTGGGGGGCATACATGCCCGCCTCCACGATGACGGCGAGCTCGTCGTCCGTGATCTGGGCTGCCGTGTAGGAACGGACGCTGCGACGGCGACGGATGACGGCTAGGGTCTCGTTGTTCGTTCGGTCGGGCATGGGCGTCTCCTTGGGCCGAGCCATCAGCGATGAGACGCACGGAGAAGGGCTAGCGAGTGAGCAGTGTCACCGTCTCCACATGGTACGTCTGCGGAAACATGTCCACCGGCTGGACTCGTTCCACGGCATACCCCAAGGCAGCCAGCCGGGCGATGTCGCGCGCCAGGGTGCTCGGCTCGCAGGAAACATAGACGATGCGCTCGACCTCAAGCGCCGACAATGTCTGGAGCACCGGCTCGGCGCAGCCGGCTCGAGGTGGATCCAGGACCGCCTTGGTCCAGCGGCCGCTCAAGCCGGCAAGAGCCTCTTCGGCGGGGCCCTGCAGCCAGCGCAGGTTTGTCTGGTCCGCTGCGTTGACCCGGGCATCGGCGACGGCCGAGCCCTCTGACTCGATCCCAAGCACCTCGCTGACCTGATCGGCCATGCTCAGCGCAAAGACGCCCACGCCGCTGTAGATGTCCAGCACGCGATCGGTGGGCGAGGGCGCCAGCATCTCCAGCGCCACCCGAACCAGCGTCTCTGCCTGAGCCGTATGCACCTGGAAGAACGAGCCAGCCGAGACGCGGTAGCGCCGCCCGAGTAGCTCTTCATGGTACCAGGGATCGCCCTGGATGGGACGGACGGTATCGCCCTGCATCCAGGCGCAGGCGTCCACCGGGAGCTTGGTGGCCGGCGGGCGACGCGATCCCTTCAGCAGCACCAACGACTCGCCCGTATTGGCCCCCACCCGCAGACTGGCCCGTTGGAATGGGAAGCCAGCCTCGCCTAGGGCCTCCCAGGGGGCCTGCAAGAGCGGGTGCGCTAGGAGGCAGCGGTCGATGGGCACCACGCGGTGGCTCTCGCGCGCCAGGAGCCCCAGCCGTCCCGTGCCGGCGCGGCGTGCCTGCAGATGGTTTCGGTAGCCCAGCGGCGCGGTGGCGGGCAGGATTGAGGAGACGAGTGGGGCATCAAGACCGCCGATCCGACCCAGCGTCTCCTCGACGATTTTGGTCTTGAGAACAGCCTGGGCGGGGTAGGCGATATGCTGCCACTGGCAGCCGCCGCAGGCCTCGGCGTATGGGCAGGGCGGCGTGCGGCGGTGGGGCGAGGACTCTAGCACCTCGACGACCGTGGCGCGCAGAAAGCGAGCGAGCCGCTTCGTGACTTGGGCGCGCACGCGTTCGCCGGGAATCCCACCACGCACGAACACGACCTGTCCCTCGTGGCGGGCGATGGCATCACCCATGGGCCATGTCGTTGAGCTCCAGGAGCAGGTTGTCGCGCGAGCTGTTGAGCACCATGCGGTGACTATAGACGCTGGCGGCAGCGGGTCAAAGCCCGTCGGTGCCTTTGGTGCGCTTATCAGGTTGTCGCTATAATCGCCGCGCCTATGGAGCATGAGCGATGGATGCGCAGGCGCTGGCAGAGGCCCGAGCGGCGGCGCTCATCGGCGGGGCGCGGTGGGGGCTGTGGTGGTGGTCGACGATCGTGTGGTCGGCAGGGCCATAACCTGACCGCCTCTGGCATGACGCTGTGCCGGGGATGCTGGCCTTGCGTCAAGCGATGGCAACGTTGGGCGTCGAGCGATTGATGGAGTTGTCACCTGTACTGCACGCTGGAGCCCTGGCTGCCGTGTGCAGGGGCCGTAGTATTGGCGGTGGATGCTATGGTCTTTGGCATGCGAGACCCGAAAGCAGGGCGGCAGGGTCGGTGCACGATCGTGCGCTCGCCCTGGCTCAACCATCGGCTCAAGGTGGTGGCGGGCGTCTCGGCGGATGCGTGCGGCAGGCTGCTGTCAGCGTTCTTTGCGCTTCGCGCAGGCTCTGAAGCCAGCAATCGAATACGGAGGAGTGCCGGAGCAGCCGATCGGGGCGGTCTCGAAAACCGTTAGCGCTTGCGCCGCAGGTCGAATCCCGCGCGCCTTTTTCTCTAAAATTACCTCTATCCTACCTCGCGCTGCGCCCTCTTTGAGCTAAGGGAAGTCTCCGCGAGGCGGATCGCTCCTCGACGTTACGCGTCTCTGGAGGTCACGCGCGCGATCTACTGGGGTGATCTGCAACCACTGTGGCATCAGCCGCGGATATGGCTCCACTGGAAAACGCCCTCTCCATGGCGCGAAGGCGCTTCGTTCTGCGCAGTCACTGGCCGCGGCGGCGTGATATGTATCCATCGCGCCCGAGACCGCATGGTGGGATTTCACGCAGGGGATTCGCCGAAGCTGGCGGCCAGTGGGACGAGGTGCGGCGCACAGTGGAGGGGGCCAATCAGGCGCGGGCGAGTTCACGATAGATTTCCAGAGCTACGGGGCTCACTCAATACGAGTTCAGGATCTGTATCCGCATCCTGTCGCCTTCATCGGATATCCCGCTGCTGAATGGCGCTTTTAAACGTGCGCTCAGTAGCAACTCAGTGCACCCGCTATCATCTGTCCTACCCGCCTTTCGTCCCCGGTGCTTATCGCGGCATCAGCTGGATGCCTATGACCAAGGCAGCTAGCCCGGTGGTGGGAATCTTCTCTCAAGCACGGCGGATGCGGCTTGCGTGACGACGGGCCGTATCATATCTGCCTCGCCGGACTCACGATGGGCGGAACACGGCCGAGGAGGGGCTTGCGGCACAACCGTCACTTTTGCTTGTCGCGTCTACCGATCACCATGCCGGATTTCCGGGCTCGTACGGCGATGGCCGTGTGGCGGTGCTGGCCGCCGACAAGACACGCGGGGCGATCTGGGGAGCACCACTGGCGCGCCGTTGCGCATCACTGGCGACAAGATGCAGTGTGAGTTCGCGGTGGACGTGACGCCAGGCGGTGTGGTGCCGGGCAGCGATCGTGTCGAGCTTGTTCTCGATGTGGTCGGGTGCGATCGGCGATCAGGTGGTGCTGACGCAGAACGCAACCATGGCGGGTGGTTGCGGGCGATGATGTGGTCAGCGAAGCGCGCGCCGAGCGCGCTGAGGTCGGTTGGAGATGGGCTGGGGACGTTCGCCGGAGCCGTATCGTTAGCGGGGGCAGTACCCGCGTGAAGCGGAGGGCCATTCTTGATGTCAGGGGTGCTTCCGCGGCGTGAGCCGCCTGGCCCCCAGCAGCGGGCCTGGGTGATGACGCGAAGGTAGACGCGCTACGCAACGCCATACTCAGCCCGGGCACCGGAAAAAATGAAGGTAAACGGGAATGCCGATTTCGCCAATGTGTCCACGCTCCATCCGCAGACGGCCGCCATCGTGCTGGAGATCGAGGGCGACGCCGACGGCGTTGGTGGTGGAAGCCAACGGCGTTCGCCTGGATCAAACCTTGGGCCAACTATGCGAGCGGGGCGTGGCCCAGCATACGCAGCCTTGGGCTTCCGAGGCTCTGCTACTGCATCGCGCGGTGCCGGCGCGAGCGTACCGGTTTAGTGGGGTGTGGGAGCTAGGCCGTACCGAGCCGGGCGATACCTGGTATGTGGAGGTGCGCCAGGCTAACGGGCAGTATGCTTGGCTTTCGCCGGTGATGATCGAGGGCGTTGGCTAAAAACAGCCTCTGAGCCAACGCCCCTCATTCTGGCGCCCCTAGTGGAGGCAGCCCCTGGCCGCGATGGGCCAGACGGCGGTGACTAGGCCATCCCGCACGGCGAAAAAGCGATCGTGCAGGTTGTTGGTGGTACAGCCGTGGGTGGGGATCAGCGTCACGCGATCGCCCAAGGCCAGCGGCTGGCCGCCCTCGCGCTCCAACACGCCGTGCTCCTCGGACAAGTGCGCCAAGCGCCAGCCCTCGGGCGAGCGCACCGGCGGGTTGCCGAACTCGGTGGTGGCGCTCTTGAGGCCGGCGTCCAGCACCGCGTGATCCGGATTTGGCACTGAGATGACCTGGGCGACGATGGTCACCGCCGGCTCGAACCCAAGGTCTAGCCCGCCATAGCGGGCATCCATGGTGGCGTACGAGCCGGGCTGGATCTCGGTGATGCCAGGGAACTGAGCCGTCATGGCGGCGGTGCCAGTGCCGGCGGCCGAGACGACGTCACAGGGGAGGCCGTTCTCTCGCAGCAGGGTGGCGGTCTCCACCAACGGGGTCAGGGCCGCTTCGACGGCGCGGGCGCGTTCACCGGCGTCGGGGATCATGACGGCATGGCCTTCATAGCCCATGATGCCACGTAGCTCCAGACTGGGCGAGGCGTCGACGATCCTGGCGAGGGTCAACGTGGGCTCCAGCGGGGCCACACCGCAGCGCCCCATGCCCACATCCACCTCGATCAACACCCCGATGGTGACGCCGGCTCGCTCCGCCTCCTGCGAGAGCATCGCCACGTTATCGGCGTGGTCCACCGCCACGGTGAGCTGGCTCCTTTTGGCCAGGCTGACCAACCGCTGTATCTTGAACATCCCCACGATTTGGTTGGCGATCAGGATGTCGGTGATGCCAGCATCCACCATCACCTCGGCCTCGCTCACCTTGGCGCAGGTGATGCCGTCAGCGCCGGCTGCGAGAAGCATCTGAGCGATGTGTGGGCACTTGTGGGTCTTGATATGGGGGCGTAGCGCCACGCCGGCATCGCGGGCCAGGGCGGCCATCCGGGCGATGTTGCGTTGGAGCGTGTCCAGATCCACGCAGAGGGCGGGCGTATCCAGGCTCGTCCACGGCTTGCCGATCCATTGCTGATAGTCCATGTTCGGTGGCCTCCTGAGAGGATAAGGTGCTGGGATGAGTCTCTGAGGGCGGATGCTAGCATTGCCAGGCGAATGTGTCAACGGAGGTGAGCGGTGAGAGGTGACGACAGGGGCCCCACACTGGCCCGCGAACTGATGTTGCGAACGGTGCCGCTGGCCATCGTGGCGGGGAGCGCCTGGTGGTTCCTCGACGCGCCCGACTGGATCTGGCTGCTACCCCTTGGGGCAGTGGCGTTGGTTCTGTTGGGCAGGGGGTTGCGCGCGGCGGTTCCGCCGCCACCTGAGAAACCTGATTCGCCGCAAGAGTGATCGCTGCTTGGCTTATGCCGTCTGGACGCTCAGTTTACGCGCTTTTTATTGGAAGCGTTCTCCAGCGCC
>JAXGON010000007.1:0-127648 GCA_040767425.1 Anaerolineae bacterium
ATAGAGGCCGACGTGCTCGGCCCCCAGAAGCTGGGAATCCGGGCTATCTTGGTGCGCGGCGAGCATCCATCCGCCACGCACCAGTGCCCGGATCTAGTGACGTTGGTCGAGTTCCTTGCGAACCGAACCTAGCACGCCGTGGCCACGCGCAGCACACCGCCCTGCCCCGGCGCCAGGTAGAGCGGCTCTCCCTCGTCCTGGTCTATCCAGCCGGCGCCCGTCAACGATAGCACCTGCACCGCCCGTGGGAAGGCAAGTTGAACCTTGCCGGTCCGCTCTAGGCTCAGGTTGACCACCACACAGCAGCAGGCCCCGTCCGCGTCCTTGAACGTGCCCAGCATCAGCGGCTGCTCCGATGTCACTTCTGATGCTAGCGGCTCCGGCGGCGCGGGAACCGATTCGGTCACATCCTCGGCAGTCAGGTAGAGACCCGTGGAGCGCATCGCCTTGAGCAACGGCCCCACTAGGGCCAACTGCCGGTTCACCTCGGCCAGCCAGTACCAGGTCAGGTTCTTGCGCTCCTGGTCGTCCACGGGCGAGCAACGCATGCCATGGTCATAGTAGCAGAACCACGCCACGCTGCTGCACCCCGCGGCCAGCGACGTCCAGGCCTGGAACGCCAAGTTCGCCGGCGTCGGGACCGCCGATCGCTCAAAGATGCGGCTGGGCGACACTGTCTGCCAATAGGGCAAGCCGTGTCGCTGGGCCACCTCGCGCATCTGCACGAGGTTGGTATAGTAGAGCGTCATCTGTTCCATGTCGCGGCCATCGTCGGAATACTGGGGCATATAGTTGTCCCACGACAGCACCTGCGGGCGCACCTCTTGCACAAATCGCTCAAGGTGCTCCTCATAGGTCTCGGTCTGGAGCTGCGAATCGGCTCCGCCGGTGGTCGCATAGTTCGGGAAGAGGTTGATGTAGGCTAGTTTGCCGGGAGCCAGCCGCTTGACGGCATCCACCGCCCTCGCCAGCCCGGCAAAGTCATTGGCGCCCGGCTCATCATAGATATAGAACCCATAGACCGTCGGGCTATCGCCGCCGTTGGCCATCCAGCTCCGAATCACCTCATCGATCTCGGCCTGGGTCAGGTCGTTCCACTTGGGTTGGGCCCCGCCGCAGAACACAGGATCATAGTAGAAGGCCGAGATGCCCGCAGCCTCACAAGCCGGCAGATCCTCGGGCTGGATGTACCCCGCGATCGTAAAGTTGCACGCTTCGATGCTCTCGACTCCCTGCGCATGCTGCTTGGTGCCATCCCAGCCTCGCTGGGGATCCCAGGGAAACACGGGAAAGAACGCGGCATCATCGAATGTTGTCATGTGATTCCTCCTAGATGGCTCTCTGTTCCGCTCTTTTCTCGTCGACACGGCGCTTTGCGCTACCGCAGCCGCAACAACACGCCCTCGCCGGCCACTAGCCAGCGCGCCTCATCGGGCGCCATCGGGCGAAAGGCCCCGGCCGCAGGGCAGTAGCGCGACTCCACGGCGCGGTCTGGGCCCAGTTCCAGCCGAAACTTGGCCGAACGCTCCAGGCTGGTGTTGACCACCATCACATAGTCGCCGCCCGCGTCATCACAGAAGCAACCCAGCATCAGCGGCTCGGAGCACTCGACGCCGCTCACGATCTCGCCTGGCATCCCGGGCAATCCCGGCACCGGCCCACCTCCACTGAACCGCACCTCGCGCGATGTTAGCCGGTTCATCACCGGCCCCAGCGCCCTGATCTGCCGATTCACCTCCGCCAGACGGTACCAGGTGGGCGTCCGCTGCTCGTCCGCATCGATCGGCGCATAGCCATAGCCTCGCGCATAGTAGGTATACCACCCCACACTGCGCCCACCGGCCGCCAAGGTCGTATAGGCCTGCAGCAGCAGGTTGGCGGGCGATGGAATGGTGGTCGTGGGGCGAATCTGGTTGGACGAGACGATCTGCCAAAAGGGCAGGCCATGCCGCACTGCCACATCGCGAACCTGGAGCAGGTTGCGATAGTAGCTGGTGGCCGGCTCGATGTTCTGCAGATCCTGCGAGTACTGGACCATATAGTTGTCCCAGGAGATGAACTGGGGCCTCACCTCATACAAAGCGCTCCAGATACTCGCCATAGGAGTCGGTCTGGAGCTGGGAGAGATCGCCTTGGCGAGTTCACGGCTGCCGATGGTGGCATAGTCAGGAAACAGGTTGATATAGGCCAGCTTGTCAGGAGCGTAGCGCTTGACCGCGTCAACCGCTCGCCCCAGCCCAGCAAAGTCGTTGGCGCCAGGCTCATCACCCAGGTAGTAGCCGTACAGCGCCTGGCTGTCGGCGGTCGCCTCGACCCAACGTCGCACCGTGGCATCGATGGCATCATCGTCCATGGCGTTCCACTGGGCCGTGCGCACGTGCGGGCTGGTCTCATCCAGATAGATGGCGCCCAGGCCCAACCGTTGGCAAAGAGGCAGATCGCGAGCCTGCACGAAGCCAGCTATGGTAAAACCGCATTCGGCAATGCTCTCAAGTCCCTGTCGCCTACGAACATCGCCCTCCCAGCCATGCTGAGGATCCCAGGGGAGGATCGGAAAGCGATCTAGGTCTTCTAGAACCGATGCCATGGCACGCTCCTGTTCTCGGTTGCGGTCGCTCGACTAGCGCCCACATACTACCACCCTCTGAGCGTGACTCAAGCGCTGGAGGCCTTGAGCCATCCCTGCCTTGGAGTAGAATGCCCTCATCACATCACGTGCGGCCAACGGGGGATTCATCAAGGGGGTCTCATGCTTACGCTATCGAACATTGCGCCGGGCCAATTCGAACCGTTCGCCTGGGAGAACGAGCCGGTGGCCTGGGCGTGCCTGCCTAACCAGGGCCTGCGCATCTATGCGCCCAGTCATACGGACCTGTTCGTGGACCCCATGGGGGTGGCCAGCGCCGATTCTGCGCCCTTTCTCTGGGCATCGGTCACCGGCGACTTGGTCGCTCGCCTGCATGTGCAGCCGGGCTTTCAGGCTGACTATGACGCGGGCGGCCTGCTGGTCCGCCAAGATGATACTCATTGGATCAAGCTAGCCTACGAGCGCACCGACTTGGGCAATCCCGCGATCGTCAGCGTCGTCACCAATGGCGTCTCTGACGACGCCAACGGGGCCGATCTGAACAGCCCCTCGGTATGGCTCCAGTTGGCGCGGGTTGGCGACGTCTTTGCCCTGCACTATGCCTTGGACGGCGAGCACTGGCGGATGAGCCGCCTGTGCCAGCTTCCGATGCAGGAGACGGTTCGGGTTGGCGCCATCGCCCAGTCGCCACGCGGCGTGGGCTGTGCCGTCGACTGGCTAGCATTGTCCATCGAGTCGCGCACTCTGTCGCGGCCGAGAGCCGGCCTCTAGCATCCCCCCGCGGCAACGCCGGGACGGCCCGGCGTTGCCGCTCAACGTCTTGCCTCTTGGGGAGATCAGCCCCTGATGACCACGCGGGCCCCCTCGCTCCGGCCAAAGGTATCCGGAAAGTACATCTCGTAGGCCTCTGCTGGCAGTGCCCAAAAGCTGCCGGGTGTGGTGCAGCGTACGGCATAGACATACTCGTACGTGCCCGCTGGCAGATACTCGGCAAACAGCGCAGCCCGATCATCGCGCAGCTCGGTGTGGCCGGCCCAGTACCAGTACCAGCTCCAGTCCCGTGACCCGGCCAAGGTAGCCATGATGCGCTCCAGCGTGGGCCAAGGCGCTGCCATGCTAGTGGTGGCCAGGCTGGTATCGATAGGCTCACACCCAGCCGGCAGCGGATCCTCCACCACCAGGTAGTAGAGGTCGTGCTCGGCCACGATGGTTAGCCGCACGATGAGGGTATCATTCACCCGAGCGCCGGTGATCGGCTTGTCGGGCGTATCGGCCAGCGCATAGCTGCGCGATACCGCGATGCCCCGCGACACCGGCTCGATCCGGTCCGCCGGAACATAGGCCCGCAGATAGGCGCTATAGTAGGCGCTCTCCTGGCCACCCTCTGTGGTCAGGCGCACCCGGCTCGGCTGCCCCGGCGTCAGCTCGTCGGCCGGCACCTCACAGGCCACGCCCTCGCCCGCTTGGTCAAGAAAGCCGCCACATACCAGACGCCCATCGAGCTCGATGGCATACCCATCGATCGGCTCGCCCGCGGGCTGGCTGGCGGCGTACTCGGCCAACGCGATGACCGCCCACGCGTTCTCCTGCGTCGTGGCCCAGACGCCCTCCTGGCGGGCCACCATCAGCCAGCGCGCCGTCATCGGGATCAACTCGCTCTCGGGCTGCACGCGCAAGAGCGCCCGCAACACCAGCGCCGTGGTGCGGGCATCGCTGCCAAAGCGCCAGCCGCTGGCTTGCTCCTCGTGCCATCGGGCGCCGGCGGCGCTCAAGACGGCCGCCGCGTCCAGATCGTTGCCGAGCGTCTGCAGACGGCTGGTCTGGTCCGGCAGCAGCAGCGCCATGGCCAAAGCCAGCTCTGCCTTGGCAGAGAGCGACAGGTCATCTTTGCGTTCATAGAGGGCCGACGTTCTCCCCGTATCGCCCGCTCCGGCCTCGGCCAACGCCAAGAGCACGGTAGCCTCCATATCGGCGGTGGCGCCGGGCTGGCCCTTGCGCTCACGCAGCCACTCTTGCAGATACCCGATACCTCGCTCCAAGACATCCGGCGGCACCAACAAGTCAGCATCCTGCGCCTGCGCCAATCCCTGCAAGACATAGGCGGTCAGCGTCGGCGAGCTCGGTTGCCCGTGCCACCATCCCCACCCCCCGTCAAGGTTCTGCTCGGCATAGAGCCGCTGCAGCGCCTGCGTGGCCCGCTGCACCACTTGGGTGCTCTCGGCTGCGGTCATGCGTGACCCCAGGGCCTCCCAGAGGGCCAGCTCGGGGAAAAACCGGCTGACGGTCTGCTCCACACAAGCATAGGGATAGTCTCGCAGGTAGGCCAGTGGCGCAGTCAACCCCGCCACCAACGACGGCTCTATGGCGATGGTCAGGCCGCCCATGCTCGTATCGGTCACCGTGGGGAGCTCGACGACCTCGATCCGCTCGCGAACGGTCGCGGCGATCTCGCCCGACGTGCCCGCCACGCTCGGGGAGCTGAGCGGGCGCACCGGCAAGCTCACCTCGACGGCATCCGCCAGCGCGCCGGCATCGGCGCTGAACCGGAGCACCATCCGATCGCCCGGCAGCACCCGGGCATCCCAGGTGACCGAGACTTGACCGTTGGCGGGCACGGTCACCTCGCGCGGCTCGGCCTCGAAAGCGATCCCCTCCGCCGCCAGCTCGACCAGCGCCTTTACCGGCTGAGCCGTGCGGTTGTACACCAGGCATCCCAGCGTGGGCGCATCGCCCACCACGGCAAAGCGGGGCACCACCGGCTGCACCAGCAGGTCCAGCGTGCTGACCACATCCACATAGGCGGATCCCACCTCGGTGTCGGCCGTGACGGCCTGCGCCCGCATCCGCCAGGTGGTCAAGCTGTCGGGGAGGGTGACATCCACCTGCAGCCGGCCGTCCGCGCCGGTCCGCAGTTGCGGCGCCCAGTAGGCCGTATCCGGCATATCGGAGCGGACCATGGTCTCCATTTCCCCCGCTCCACCGCCGCCCTTTTCGCCACGGGCACGATCAAGGTTGTGCTGATCCACCGAGCGAGCCAGGGTGGTGCTGGTATCCACGCCCAAGCCACGCTGGCGATAGAACGTCTGCAAGATATCGGGCGCCTCGATGCCCGCCAGTATCTCGACCGCGCGATCCACCAGCGCCAAGAGGACCTCGGCATCCACCGGCTGGCCCTGCCAGTCCTTGGCAGTGACATCATAGGTGACCGTGTCGCGCGGGCCATAAGGCCCAGTCTCGGCGGGCGCCACAGCCAGATCGAGCAGATGCTGCTCGGCCGAAACCGGCAGCTCGGCGTATCCCAGGAAAAAGCTCCCCGGGGCATCCTGCTCGGCCGGCACCGTCACGAACACGGACACGAACACGTTGGGGGCATAGTCGGGCGTGATGCGCAACTGGATCCGATCGCTACTGCCCTCCAGGGTGAAAACCTGCTCCTCCAGCACCCCGCCGCGCTCGATGGTCAACAGCGCCTGAGCCGGGCCGCGCACCGGCAGCGGCACCAGGATGCTGGCCACATCGCCCGGTGCATAGCTCTCGCGATCGGGCACCAGGTTGATGCGGGGATGGTTCTCCCGCCCCCAGTTCACAAAGACCTCATCGCTGACCCACAGCGAGATGGCGCTGCGTACCACGTTCCCACGGGCATCGCGAGCGCGCCCAACCACGCGGTAGAGGCCGCCCTCCTCGGGGACAAAGCCCTCCACCGCCCGCCCCTGGCCATCGGTCGTGACCGTCGCCGTGTAGACCGGCGTGTCCTGAGGCTCGTTGCTCCAGTAGGTGTAGCCCTCCGGCGCCTCGACTTGCACGGTCAGCCACTCTCGCCGGGAAAACACCAGCTCCACCGAACGCCCAGCCAGTGGCACGCCGTCGGTATCCGCCACGACGACATGAACCGTCTGCCGTTCACCGGCGGTGCCCACCTGGAGCTCTGGCGCCAAGCCGACATACAGATCGCCCACGTGCGCCACGACCTGGGTTCGCGCGCTGACCTCTTGGTGGTCCGGCCCGGTGACAGAGGCCTCCAGCGTCAGCCGCTGGCTCTGGCCCAGCTCGGACAGGTCGATGGGCACCTCCCAGGCAAAGGCCCCGTCGCCATCGGTGGTGACAGCCCCCTCCGATAGCATCCGTCCTTCGCCGGACCACGGCTCGGCCAAGTCCCAGTCCTCCCACGTGTAGGAGCGATCGCCCTGGTAACGGTCGAAATGGTACGGCGTCGCCAACACCCGCCAGCCCACCGACGCATCGGCCACCGCGCCGCCGAAAAAGTAGCTGGCGGAGCCGCTGGCCTTGAGCGTGTCGCCCTGGACATAGTCGGACGCATCAGCGCCGACGGCGACGTCAAAGGCCGGCTTGCGGTAGGCCGCCACCTGAAAGGCCTGGTGATAGGACTCTTTTCCGACCTGAGCGCGCAGCTCCGCGCAGCCTAGCACTGCCGCATCACCCAGCAGCACGCTGCCAGCAAAGGTACCCATCTCGTTCAGGGTGTAGCTTTCCTCAAGGACCTGGCGCCCTTGCGGATCCCACAGCTCCACGTCGACCGACGTGCCGGCCGCCGGCAAGGCATACCGGGCATCGTTGTCGCGGCGCAAAACGCCTTTGAACTGCACCTCTTGCCCAGGACGGTAGATCTGCCGGTCGGTCGCGAGATGGAGCACATGGCTCTGATCGGAGCGCTCACTGGGCAGGCCAAAGGCCCAAGCGCTCAGGCCGTTCTCCCAGAAGCGCATCACCACGCTCGGCGACCCGTCGCGATCGCCCGTCACCACCAACGGAGCCCACGGCTCATAGCCGCCCAGATCGAGGCGCGCTAGGCCGTCGGCGTCGGTGGTGGTGCCGTCGATGATGTTGCCCGACCGGTCCCAGGCCGTCAGCTCGACGCCGGCCACAGGCTCGCCCGAGCGGATGTCGGTTGCCCACACCAGCGCTTCCTTGCCAGCCGTTTTGAGCATCAGGTTCATCTCGGTCACGATCACGACATGCCGGTCCCTGGAAGACGCCTCTGGCGCGGTAACCTGCAGGTAATAGTAGCCCGGCTCCAGGGCCTCCCCAGCCTGCGTGCGCAGCGGCACGTCGAGCAGGGCCTGCTCGTCACGCTGGGCGTCGGTCTCGATCGACCAGGAGCGCACCAGGGCGTCAGCAGCGGGTTGATAGCTCTCCCAGACCTGCCAGCCCATGTCGCCGCCCATAGCGACCAACTCGTCGGCGCCCATCCGATAGAGCGCCAGGTTCACCCGCGATATGTTGACGTGGTGAACAGCCACCGTCAGCGGCCCGGCCGCATCGTAGACGCCCATGCGATCGGGCACGTCCAGCGAGACCGCCGGGGGCCGCGGCCCAGTCACAAAACGGATGGTCCCCGGCTTCTGGAGTGGGACGCCCCAGGCATCTCGCAGCTCTGTGTTGAGCGAGATCGTGTAACTGGTCGAGGGTTCGAGCCCCCCGTAAAGAGTCACCTGCGTATGGTCTTCGTCCCAGTTGGGCCAGTAGTTGACTTGGGGGCTGAACTCCAAGCCGTCGGCCAGCGTCGTGCTGCTCATGGGGCAGGAAAAACGCAGGATGATCTGGTCTCCTATCGAGACTCCCTCATCCCCGTCGCGCGGCGTGGTCACGCCCAGCTCGGGGAGCGAAGCGACCCGGAAGCCCCACTCTCGCGCTAGTTCGGTCCGCGCTCCCCCGGCCTGGGCAGGCACCCCCTCGGCGATCCGCGCCGTGTACCCCGCTCCTCTGGTGAGCGGCTGCTCCGGCACGCAGATCAGCGTGTCATCGCCCTCCCACTGGAAAGCGCAAGCCACGATCCGGCCATCGGCATCGGTGAGCGTAAAGCGGCTCTCGGCGTCGGCGCGGACCACCGCCTGGTCAAAGGCCACGGCAATCTCGGGCTGCGGCGCCACGTGGCGCGCCCCCGGCTCGGGAAGCACGGCCACCACCCGCGGCAGCGACGTGGTAAAGCTCCAGGCATAGGCCTCATCCAGCGGCGCACCCAACACATCCACCAGGTCCTCTTGGAGCGCCACCTGGTAGCGAGTGCCCGCCTGCAGCGGACGCTCGGGCACGAACTCGTACAGGGCCGTGTTCACCCAACGACCGGTGCCCGCCACCGCCGGCGTCAGACGCAACGGCTCCAGCACCGCTGCGTCCAGCTCGTCCACGGCAAGCGGCACCACGGGCCGGTTGAACGCCACGCGGATGGGCGTATCCACCTCGACCTCGGCGCTGTCGGGCGCGGGCTGCACCCGAGCCACCTGCAGGTACCCGACGGCGCTCAATTCCACCATGGCCTCGGCCATCAGGCCCAAGCCATGAACGCTCTCGGCATCCTCGCTGACCAGAATCCTATAGCGGCCTTCGGGCGGCCACTCGTCGTCGGGCGTAAAACGCAACGTGCGGTCGTCGTCCCAGCTCAGGCTTCCCGCCACTGCTGGCGTGATCTCCAGCGCCGCCTCGGTGGAGGCGCGGTCCATCGGCTGATCAAACACCAGCACAATGGGGTTGCGGCGGACCAAAGGGGCGCCCGGTTCCGGCTCGGTACGGAGCAGACGGGGAGCGATCACCGGCGTCGGCGCCAGCGTGGGCGTCTCTGCCGCCTCAGTCGGCCCTGCCACCGTGGCTCCAGCCTCACGCAGGGGCACCGGCGTTGGGGTGACGCCAGCACATGCGCCCAAAACCAACGACGCCACCAGTGCCATCAGCAAGACACCGCTGATCCGCTTTTTCTGCATCTCTGCCCTCCTCAAGGGCGCCACCAAGCCCACGACCCTCTAGCCGCCCGCCTCGGGTGCGGCCTCACGCACCTCGATGCAGAGCGGCGTCGATCGCACCAAGGCGCCGTCAGCGCCACGCATCTCGGCCACAAAGCAATGATCGCCAGGCACCAGTTGCCACCGCGCCCGATAGGGCGCGTCGGTCAGGATCGCCCAGACCTCGTCGTTCCAGCGTATGGTCAGCTCGTCCGCGTGGCCTGGTGCCGCCAGTACCAGCTCGATCTGCTGCACCGCTGTCGGCAGATCACCAGCTAGACTATAACGCGTCCCGCTGGCCGGACGCAACCACCGCAGAGCAGCTTCCTCGGCCGCTATCCCGGGGGGCGCTGCTTCAGGAGGCGCCTGCCAGCCCAAGTCGCGGCCGGTTTCGAGCAACCCCTCATCCTGGGCCCAGGCCAGCGCCTCGACCGGCCATCTGGTCACCACTCGCTGTCCGATCCGCTCGGGCGGCGTATCGCTACCGGCCGGCGCCCCGCTCAGCCGATCATAGGCCACCAAAGCGTGCAGATCGCAGGTCTCGCTGGGAAGCTGGCCGGCCGGGAACAGCTCCACCCGTCGATGCACACATCCGGGGCCAGGCAAGCGGCCCGAGAGAGCGCAGACCACCGCCTCCTCCAGCCCATCTGGTCGCGGCAGCGGCCCCGGGTCTTGCGGGTGGGCCGCCAACATCACCTCACGCCAAATGGGTGCCGCGCCGGTGATGCCGGTCGCATGCGCCATGGGCGTGCCGTCGGCATTGCCCACCCACACGCCCACCACATGGTCGGCCGAATAGCCCACCGTCCAGTTATCGCGCCAGTCGGTGGTGGTGCCGGTCTTGACGGCCGCCTCATAGGGCAGCGAGAGCACCCCGCCTATACCAAAAGCCGGCGCCCGTGCGGCCTCGTCAGCTAGCACATGCGAGACCAAGTAGGCCGCCTCGGCACCGACGATCCGCACCGGTGCGGGAGGTTCGGCCTGATAGAGCAGACGGCCATCGCCGGCGTGAATGCTCTCGATCAGATAGGTCGGAACCAGCGTGCCGGCGCGCGCCAGCACGCCATAGGCTTGAGCCAGCTCCCACAGCGTCAGCTCCCCCGCCCCCAGGGCCAGGGCCAGGTCACGCACCGCCAGCCGCTCCCACGAGCGAATCCCCATCCGCCGGCCCATATCCAGGAGCGCATCGACGCCGATCTGATCGGCCAAGCGCACCGCCGCCGCGTTGTAGGAGCAGGCCAGGGCCGTCCGCGCCGACACGGGACCATGGTAGCGTAGGTCATAGTTCTCCGGCGTATAGGGCGCGCCATCGGCAGCCTGGTACGAGGTCTGCACATCCAGTAGCATGGTCGACGGCAAATAGCCACGCTCAAAGGCAGCCAGATAGAGCAACGGCTTGACGGCGCTGCCCGGCTGCCGAGACGCCAGGACCGCGTTGATAGCGCCGTGGGGCGCCTCCGCATAGTCCGGGCTGCCCACCAGCGCCCTCACCGCGCCATCGTCCACATCCAGCACCAACACGGCCGCATGGTTCACGCTTCGCTGTGGGTAGCCGGGCTCTGGCTGGTTGAGCTCCGCCAGTTGCCGCCGCACCACCCCCTCGGCGACGCGCTGCAGATCGAGGTCCAACGTTGTCCGGACGACCAGCCCGCCGCGAGCCAGCTCCTCGGCAGAAACCAGCCGGCCCACCTGTTCTCGCACCATGATGGCGAAATGAGGAGCCTCCATCACTAGGTGGTACGGCGCAAACTGCAGGGGTTCGCCGGCTGCCTGATCGGCTTCCTCCTGGGTCACGTAACCCGCCGCCACCATCAGATCGAGCACCGTGCGCTGCCGGGCTAACGCGGTGGCCAGGTCGCGGTCCGGATCATAGTGCCCGGGGGCCTGAGGCAGGCCCGCTAGAAAGGCGCTCTCCGCCAGGCTGAGATCGGCCACCGCCTTGCCAAAGTAGGCCTCCGCGGCCGCCGCTACGCCGGTTGCCAGGCGACCGTAGGCGGCCGAGTTCAGGTAAAGCAGCAAGATCTCATCCTTGCTCAGGGTGCGTTCCAGGCGCAGGGCCAGAATCGCCTCTCTGACCTTGCGGGCGGCCGAACGCTCCTGGCGTTCCTCGGCCGTCATGAACAGGTTACGAGCGGCCTGCTGGGTGATGGTGCTGGCGCCGGAGACGATCCGCCTACTGGTTACGTTGGCATAGGCCGCCCGTAGAATAGCCCATAGATCCACCCCGGGGTGCTGGTAGAAGCGCGCGTCCTCCGTCGCCACCACGGCATGGCGGAGGGCCTCGGGCAGCTCGCCTTTGACGATCGGACGATGGACGCCACCCTGCTGGTCGATGATCTGGAACAGCGGCCGGCCGTCCTTGGCCGTGATCAGGCCGACCGGCGTCGGTGATGCCCTCAGCACCAGCTCAGGCGGCAGGGGGCGCGTCACCCAAGCCGCTGCGGCCCCCAGGGCGCAGAGCACGCCGGCCAGCAATATGAGGCGACGGATTCGTTTCCTGGGCCTAGACATCGAGTCATCCTGTGTGAAGCTGCGGCCTTATTTATCACAGACGCATCTGCACACCACCGCGTTCCCTTTACGTGGCAAGAGAGGCCAGGACCGAGCGGGCAACAGCCAACCCGCGCTCGGTCCCAACCAACTGTAGCAGAACTCGGAGCGAGCGCCTGAGTGGCCCTGATCAAAGGCCCGGTTGGCCGCCTGCAGCAAGCCGCGCATATAGCCGATGGCATAGCCCTCGGCCGCGAAACGCCCCCCCGCCATGGATTGCAGATGGTCCGAGATCACCGCGCCGTCGAACCCGACCTCGCGCAGGGCATACATGATGGCCACCATATCGCCATAGCCGTCGTCGAGGAACGTCTCCACGAACCCCTCGGGCATGGGGGCGGTCACGTTGCGAAAGTGGACCTTGAAGAGCTTTTTGCGGGAGCCAAAGTAGCGGATGGTCTCGACGGCGTCCTTACCCATGGCGGGGCCGCCCTCCAGCCAGCAGCCCACACAGAGGCACATGCCGATATGGGGGCTGTCGGCCATTTCGAGCGCGCGGCGGTAGCCCTCAAAGCTGCCAAAGAGGCAGCGGGGGATGCCGCCCAGGTCATAGACCGGCGGATCATCGGGATGGATGCCAATGTATACGCCGGCATCCTCAGCCACGGGCACCACCCGCTCCATAAAATAGGCATAGTGATCCCAGAGCTCTTGCTCGCTATAGCGCCGGCCGTGGGTCAACGGCATATACCAGCGCTTGTCGATCCACCAGCCCTCCTGGGCATCCTCCAGGTGAAAGGCTCGCCCCTCGGCGCCCCCGCGTACCTTTTCGCGACCGGTGCTCCAGATGCCGTTGGCCATATGGGCATAGGTCGCATAGTGGATGCCCGCCGCGCCCAAGTTGCGGATGTACTGGAGATAGGTGGCGATCTTTTCCTCACGGCCCGGCAGGCCCAGCGTCACCTCCTCCATGTTGTGGCAGCCATGGTGGTGAAGGCGATAGATCTTGAGCCCGTGATCCTCAAATCGCTTTTTGAGCGCGATATAGTTCTCCAGACTGTGGTCCTCGTCGCGGCTGAAACCCGTCATCACCCACTGAACGCCCAGTTGCCGCGCAAAGGTCATCTCTTCCTCGCTGGCATCGGGGCGCATCTGCGTGCCGATCTGGATACCTGGCGTCTCGTTCACATAGCCGGGTATGGTCGCGCTGGGGTAACCTTGCTCCACTGACATCTAGAATCCTTCCTGCTTGGTCTCACGATTTCTGAACTGCCTGCTGGTACTGCGCCCGCCGGTTACGCCCCGGCGCGCCGCAAGAGGGCGCCGCGCGCCTGCTCGATCCAGCTCTCTTCCCTCGGGAACCGGTGATAGTCGTACAGCTCGGCTAGGGCGGCATCGTCGCGGGCAACGTCCAGCGTCTCCAGCAGGGCATAGTCCTGCAGCCCCAGCCCGAACAGCTCCCACCGCACCGAGTCTACGGGGCCATCTGCGCCGGGATAGACGACAAAGGGATCACCGCCAGCCCAGCCAGGCCAGTTGCAGGCCGCCACCTCTTGGTAGGGATCGATCAACTGGCGAGACTGCGAGCGGTACCAGTAGTTGTAGCCCCAGTGCAAGAACCCCTTGGCCGAGAGTCGGTAGAGGAGCCACCCGATCAGACGGATCTTGGTCAGGGGCGTATCCATCAGGCGGTTCACATAGGGGCCCCGGGGACCACAGCAAAAGTAGGCCCAAGACTGGTCAAAGCCCTCATCCTGGAACTGCTTGGCGGTCTTGATGCTGGGGATGGGAATATCGGTCAGGCCCTCGCGAGCAAAGTCGATCTCGGAGAGGGCGTCGGCCACCCGCATCCAGGGCGCCAAGTCGCGCAGCATGGCTCGCGCGGCTCCATACGCCTTCTTGTGCTCCTCGCCGTGGGGCTCATCCGAGAGGTGAAAGATCGAACGATCGAGCAGGCCCTTGGCGACCAGATAGCGACGGAACGCCGGCAGGAACTGCCCCAAGAAACTCTGGTAGGTGTCCGAGGTAGCGGCCGTCTCTGGCGACCACAGCAGCGAGCTCTCGTCGGCATTGTCGCGGTAGATGCGCAACGCGTTCTGCACGCCCCACTGGGTGAACAGGTGCGTCCACTCGAACCACTCGGCGCCGGCGGCCCGGGCTAGGTCCACCCAACGGTCCACGTCGGCCCAGTCAAAGGCATACTGCCCCGGCGCCGGCGTCGTCACCCGCAAGAGCTGGGTGGGACGCTTGATGCCGTCCGTCGGCGGCGTGAACAGCGGCACATACTGGCAGTTGACGCCGTGGGCAACGAGATCGCGCATATACGGCTCGACGATCGCCCAGAAGCGCTCCTCCCAGGGGTCCACCCCGTACCAGTCGCACAGCGCGTCGGCATAGAACCAGTGGGTGACGGGCAACGTCTGGCGCTTTCCCAGAGTCACTGGCGCCACCTCCAACTGGACGGTCAGAGGCGACATCTCTTGATCGTCATCGCCCATCACAAAGCGAAACGAGAGCTCCGCTCGGCCAGGCTCGGCGTCCTCGGGCACCTGCACGGTCACCCAGAACGGTTGCGTCTCATAAGGCCCCACCACGGCCTCTTGCTCAGGAAAGAGCGGATCGGGCGCCAGCCCAGGCAGGTGCTCCACTCCCTCTAGATCCTGCGGCTCGGTCTCGGTGCTGAGGTGCGGCAAGGGCACCCAGCCGACGCGCCGAATGGAGCACTCCCACCCCGCAGGCAGAGCCGCTGAGAGCTGCGCGCGGACGGCTTGAGGCCCGAGCTGCCGCAGGCAGGCCTGGACGGCCAGCTTTTCACCGCGAGCACAGACCAGCCGCAACGTCGCGCCGCCGCGCGGCGTCGATCGCGGATACACGCGACGAGATACTGGCTCGAGCCAGCCAATCGCTGATGGCATGGTTCCCTCCTGCCTGTCTGGTCACATTACCACGCCCCCATTCTGGACCGAGCCATGGCGTCTGGCAAGGCCACGCGCTCCGTCTCGTCGCAGGGTTGACAGCGCCATCCCCACGCGTACGCTTGTCCCACAGACGAAAAAAGGAGCGAGCCATGCCCCCAACAGCCCACCCGATGACCTTTCGTGAGATGAACCTGCGCGTGTTTCAGGGGCAACCGATCCCGCATGTGCTGTTCCAGCCCCGTTTCGAGCCGTGGTACGAATGGCATCGACTCTTTGGCAAGCTGCCCGAGCGCTACGCTGCGTTGGGCCTCCAGGGCACCTTTGACGACCTGGGCGTCTCTATGCGCTACCTGCACTATTACACGGGCATGCCCGATCCCGTCACCCATCGCTACCGCAACGACGTCCGCGTGGAGGAGGATCGCACGGAAGATCGCCTGGTCCGCACGCTCAAGACGCCCTACGGCGAGCTGGTGGAACGCTACCAGTTGACGGTGGACCGGACCTGGCGCGAGGTCGGGTTCCCCGTCAAGACGGTGGAGGATCTCCGTGCCTTGCGCTGGCTGCTGGAGCGCACCGAGTATGGCTTTTCGGCCGAGAACTTTGCTCAGGGGAGCGCTTACGTCGGGCCACGCGGTGAGCCCCAGTTCTGGGTTCCCAAGAGCCCCTATCAGGCCCTGGCCCAAATCTGGATGAAGCTTCAAGACCTGGTCTACCTGCTGGTAGATGCAGCCGACGAGGTAGAGGCGACGTTCGCCGCCATCGACGCCGCCTATGACCCGCTCTACGAGCAGCTATGCGCTGCCGGCGTGGTCAAGATCATCAACTTTGGGGAGAATATCCACGACTCGCTGATCTCACCCCGCTATTTTGAGCGCTACTTTTGGCCGTTCTATGAAAAGCGTGTCGGGCAGCTACACCAAGCGGGAATCTATTCGCATGTGCATATCGACGGCTACTTTGCGTCGTTGCTGCCGTTTCTCAAGGACCTTCCCTTTGACGGCTATGAGGCCCTGACGCCCGAGCCGCAGGGCGACGTCACGCTGGAGCAGATGGCCGAACATATCGGCGACAAGGTGCTGCTGGATGGCATCCCCGCGGTGCTGTTCATGTCCACCTACCCCGAGGAAGAACTGATGGCCACGGTGGAGCGGGTCGTCGAGCTCTTTGCGCCGCGGCTGATACTGGGCATCTCGGACGAGCTGCCCGAAGGCTGTGGGGTTGAGGGGCTGGAGCGCATGCGCCGCGTGGCCGATTGGTGCCGCACCCATACGATGCGGGAAGACGTGCCGTGAGCCAACCACGTTGCGCGATGGAAATTCTACCAGACACACGCTTTGAGCTCGGCGGCTGGATAGGCCAGCGCGTCCAAGCGAACCAAGAGAACTGGCTGCTAACGGCGCCCCAGGCCAACCCTGGCATGTTAGCCATGTTCTATGATCGCGACCGTCTCCCCCGACGTGACCTGGTCCCCTGGGCGGGCGAGTTCGCCGGCAAGTACCTGACCTCTGCCGTCCTCTGCTACCGCCTCACCCACGATGCGCGGCTACGAGGTCTGATCGAGGACACCGTCGCCGCGATGGTCGGGGCGCAGGATGCCGACGGCTATCTAGGCCCCTTCCCCCGCCCCGAACGCCTTTCGGGCACGATCGTGGACGGGCACGGGCGCACCTGGGATCTCTGGGGACACTATCACGCCATCGTGGGCTTGCTCCTATGGCACGCCGAATCGGGTCAGGAGCCCGCCCTGCGCGCGGCCACCCGCATCGGCGATCTGGTCTGCGACACCTTCCTAGGAACCGGGCGCCGGGTTCTCGAGGCCGGCGATGAGGAGATGAACCAGGCCATCAGCCATGGCCTCTGCCTGCTTTATCAAGCCACGGGGGTAGAGCGCTACCTCGTGATGGCGCACGAGGTAGAACGTGACTGGGAAGCACCAACTTCGGGCGACTATGTGCGGGCCGCGCTGGCCGGAACCCCATTCTGGCGGATGCGCAAACCGCGTTGGGAGAGTCTCCACTCGGTCCAGGCCATTCTCAGCCTTTACGAGATCCATGGAGAGGAGCGTTAACGGCGAGGCGTTCGAGGCGATCTGGCACAGCATTCACGAGGGCGATCGTCACAACACGGGTGGCTTTTCATCAGGAAACAGCCACTGGCAATCCGTACGACCCGCGCCCCATCGAGACCTGCTGTACCGTCGCGTGGATGGCTCTCTGCGTCGATATGCTGCGACTCACCGGCGATCCGGACGTGGCTGATGAGCTAGAGATCTCTACCTTGAACGCGACCTTGGGCGCACAATCGCCCTCGGGGCGCTGGTGGACCTATAACACGCCCATGGATGGGGTCCGCCGCGCGTCGGCCCATGACATTGTTTTCCAGGCGCGTGAGGGCACCCCCGAACTCAACTGCTGCTCAGTGAACGGACCCCGAAGCCTAGGGATGCTTGCGCAGTGGGCCGTGATGCGGAGTGGAAATCGTCTCGCGCTGAACTATTATGGGGCGAGCACGATCACCATACCCTATGAGGCCGGGCAGATGACCCTGCGCCAAACGACCGACTATCCGCGCAGCGGAAAGATCGAGATCGCGGTCGACGCCGAGGGGGTAGCGCGCGACTTGACGGTAGGCCTCCGGGTGCCGGCCTGGTCTCGCCACACCACGATTTCGCGCAACGGATCGCGACTGCCCTCGCCAACACCAGGCTCTTACGTCTGGCTCGATGGGCCATGGCACACGGGCAACCGCGTCACCCTAGACCTGGACATGAACCCGAGGTTCTCGGTCGGCGAGCGAGAGGTCACAGGCAAGGTATCGCTCTACCGCGGCCCCCTACTCCTGGCGTATGACCGCTGGCTGAACGCTTTCGATCCGGATGATGTGCCACCCATCGCCATCGAGGAGCTCACCCTAGCATCCACAGAGGTTTCGCGACCCGTGGCTCAGCCTTGGGTCGCCTTCGAGGCGCGTACGACCGATGGGAGACGCCTGGTGTTGTGCGATTTCGCCAGCGCAGGCGCGGCGGGCACGCCCTACCGCACCTGGCTGCCGTTGGTCAAGCGCTAGCCAACTGGCGGGAGGCTGTTGAGCAGCCGCACATACGGGGCATAGTCCAGCTTGGGCCGGGGATCCAGCGCCACATACAGCTCCATCAGGCCCATGCCGCAGTCGCGCTCCCGCCGCTGCTCCAGGAGCCCGGCGATGATCTGCTGCTGCGACTCCCAGGCCGCCAGCGCCTCGGCGATCCGCTGCTCCAGCGCATAGGGCGCCACCAGGGCTCGGTTCGCCCGGATCTCGGTGGGCGCGCCGTGCACCAAGGCGTCCTCCGGGCTCAGATCCGCCCAGACCGCGTACTGGAGCGTGCTGCGGATGGCCGACGGGGCGCCCCAGTCCACGCCGACGGCGTCGCCCGCCTGGGGGCCGTCGTAACGACCGAGGTCGTAGGCCGCCGTGTGATCCAGATGCTCGCGATATCCGTTGGGGATCAGCAGCCGCGTGATGCCGAGCCGCCGCAGTAGGGTGACGAACGGCTGCAGCGTGCCCAGTTGGCCGGTAGCCAGCTTCCACCCCAGATGGCCTACCAGCGAAAAGTCGGGGAAACCCAAATAGTGCACCCGCTCAGCGGGGATATCCATAGCGCTATAGGCGGCCATCGACTCGCGCCGGCGCCGCTCCACGATGGTGTCGCGATCCTGGATGCGGCTATACCCGGCGCTCCCGTCGCAGCAGATGACCACATGCGCCACGCCTCCGCTTTCCTGGGCCGCCACCAGGGCATAGCCGGCCCCCAGCAGGGCGTCATCGTCGTGGGGGCTCACAGCCAGCACCCGTTCGTCGCCGGGCGACCACCCGGGAAAGAGCAGATCGATGTCGCGCGAGCCTCGGCCGGCGCGCAGGTCGTAAAAGCGGAACCCTTCCGTCACACTACCTCCCCACTCTCCTACGCGCCACCAGCGAGGATCGATTCCATCAGGGCCCGCGCCAAGCGGATGTCCTCCTTCTGCTGGGGGCCGCTGATTTCGCGCTCGATGATCCAGGCTCCTTCATAGCCATAGCGCAGCAGCTTGGGCACGAGTTGCTCAAAGTGCACCCGTCCCTGGCCGACTGGCTTTTCCTCGCCCAAACGCTGCGGGTCGGTGGGATACTCGCCGTCCTTGACGTGTACGCCCCGCACCAGCGTGCGTTGCGAGGCCGGATCAACCAGGATATCCACCGCATCGACCGGGTTGGCCTTGCCATAGAGCAGCAAATTGGCCGGATCCAGGTTGACGCCGAGGTTGCCCGTGCCCACGTCGGCGATGATCCGCATCAGCGTGGTGGGCGTCTCCTGGCCGGTCTCAAAATTGAGGTACAGACTGCGCTGCCGGCAGTAGGTCGCCAGCTCGCGCACCGCCGCCACGACGCCGCAATACTCGGTGGTGGCCGGATTCTCGGGGATGAACCCCATATGGGTGGTGAGGTCGGTCAAGCCCAGCTCGGCTGCAAAGTCCGCGCCACGCTTGAGCATGTCGATCCGCGCGGCTCGATACGCCTCGGGCACGATGCCCAGCGTCAGCGGGCCCTCGACGAAATCCCACACCGCTGGCCGGCCCCAGCCCGCCCACAGGCTCGAGACCTCGATCCCACGCTCGAGCGCCTCTCGCGTCCGGCGCAGGTTATCGGCCGTATAGAGCGCTGGGTCCCAGCAGTTGAGCTGCACCCAGCGCAAGCCCAAAGCCTCCAGCTGTGAGGGGCCGTCGTCGACAAACTCGGCCAACGGCATGATGACGCCAATCTTGTGCTCCGTCACGATTGCATCTCTCCCTAGTTGGCCTCAGCCACCAACGGCTGGGCAAGCTCATCCAAATAGTACAGCGTGCCGGGCAGCGTCGGCATCCAGCTCGACGGCACCCAGATGTCAGGCCCATACTGCAACGTTACTCGGAGCGACATGGCCTGCCAGGTCATGCCACGCCCCAACGCCCCGTCGGCCCCACCGATGCAGCGGTCCGACTGCAGGAACAGGCCCGGGCCGATGGTGTTGGCATAGCAGGGGATGGCGGTCGTGCGGCTCTTGAACGAGGTAATCGCGTTCTGCTCGATAGTCAGGGGGTGCAACCTCGCGCCGAGACGGTGCGTGGGCTGCTTCCATGCCTCGACGTTCTCGTACTCGGCCGCAAAGTGCGGCTCCCAGAAGGCAATGTGGCACACCCGCCCGATGCCGTACACGGTGACCAGGCGGGCGCCACGAGCCCGCAGCGCAGCGATCTGCTCGGCATAGCGCGGCAAGCTCTCACGCGTGCCAAAGTGCCGCTGCGCCTCGGGCACCGTCAACGACCCCAGCGGTCCGTAGAGCGCCTGCTCCATGGCCCCCTGGAACGCCCCCGGAGCCTCGGGCGGCAAGGTGTTCCCCTCGGCGTCGCTCCACTCGTCCATGTTAAAGCCATGCACATGCTGGCAATCTAGCTCCCACATCTGGCAAAAGTAGACCAGCCAGCGGTACATGCCCATGGGGCCCACTGGCAGGATCAGCGCCAGCGGTTGCCCGGCGTCCCGCGCCATTAGGATCTCCCGAGCAATGTCATGCCCCATCTTGACCTCAAGGTCCGACAGGCTGCCGCAGCCCACTGGCTGAAAGGACGCGTGCCAGTGCTCCGCGGGCTGTAGCATCTGCTCCGCGGTCAGCTCGCAGCAGCGGTCCATCTTGGCCAGATCCCAGCCCTGTGGCAGGAAACCATCCATCATCGATCCTTTGATGGTCGATAGCAGGTTTAGCTCCATCGTGCTCCTCCTTCACTCGGCACATCGCTTGCGCCAGCGCTGTTGCTACCGCGGCGCCGCCTATGTTATAGTATCGGTGTGCGTTCATGTCCACCCCGAGAGACCCAGAGGAGTGCCGATGAGATCCCCGCGAATCCTGGCAGGTCTGCTGGCAACGGCGCTGCTGTTACTGGTCGCTTTACCGATTCAGGCCCAGTCGCCGATCAGCATCGATGGCGTGATCCACGAGGGCGAGTACAGTGGCTCGGCCACCTATGCCGGTGGGAGCTTTGTTCTGCACTGGCGCACTATGGGCGATCGGCTATACCTGGCCATGGAAGCCAAGACCACCGGCTGGGTGTCGGTGGGCCTTGAGCCCGAGGGGCGCATGCAGGGTGCAGACATGCTCTTTGGGTGGGTCCACGACGATGGCCTGCTGCTGCAGACCCGGTTCTCCGCGGCCCAGCGCCGCACCGTTCGCGCCGTGCACGGTGGCTGGGGCGCGCCAGCCTGGCTGATGGCCGCACAGATCCTGCTCGGCCTGCTCATGGTCCTGGGCACCGGCGGAGCCTAGTTCCCACACACCAATTACTCCACGAGGCGCCATCATGACTGATCTACTCGATCCGATCCGAGCTTTCCAGCGCAAGCTCTATCACGAGTATGCAGCCGATCTAGAGCTGCCTGACACGTTCAAGTACCTGTATGGCAACCCCATCCGCCCAGTGGTGCCGATCGACACGGCCACGGGCGCCGTCATGATCATCGGGCGCCATCCGGAGACGTTCTATGCCCACATTGGCGACGAGCGCGATGTGCCTGTGGCCGATGTCCCGCAGCCCTATCCCAACGAGCTCTACTTTGACGGGTATCGTCCGCGCTCGCACAGCAGCGGGGCCCAACTGGAGGAAGCCTTGCTACTCCCGCTGGATCTCCAGCGACGCCAGTGCTGGCTGACGCACCTGGTCCATGTGTTCCTGCTCACACGCGATCAGATCGACGCCTATCGTCGGCTGGGCACTATCTGGCCCGAGTACGAGACCCGCAGCCGCTTTGAGGTGCTGGCGCGCCAGAGCCTGGACTGGCTGACACGCGAGGTCACCCTAGCCAAGCCACGCCTGATCCTGACGCTCGGAGCTGACGTAGCTGGCATCCTCCAGGGCGTGTCCAGCCAAGCAGCGCGCGAGGAGCTCCTCGATGGCACCCCGCGCAGGCTGCGGATCGCCAACCAAGAGTACCCGGTTATCCACCTGGCCGAGCTGGGCATGGTCATGCCTGCGGAGCGACCGGCTCGCTGGCCCAGTCCACGCGACAATGCCGCCGTCAGAGCGGCGCTGTTCTATCTGGGTCGCCACTGGCGCATTCTGGACGAGCCCGGCAATCCGAACCAGAAAACCTTTGACACCGCTCTCGTAGTGGGATATACTGGCTCAGTCTCTAGGCGAGAGCGCCGACGTGCGATGCGTTTCGTAGGGACGGCGGTACGCTAGACGATACCTCAATGGCCCAGAAGGGAGTGCGTAGCGCCCGTGACGACGCTTGATCGGCTGTGCGCGGCAGGGCACCGTGCATCCACGTAGCGTGGACGCCACGGTGCCCCGCGATGGCGCTATCGGGGCTCACCATGTCCTTGGTCTCGGCGAGTTCGTCCAGTGGGCCGGCCCTGGCAGGAGCAGCGCCGCATCAAACACGCAAGGAGAAGGGCTATGTCGGTTTTGGAAACGTCTTTGGCACAGCAAGCATCTCTATCTGTTTCTGATACCAACCTTTACCCTTTTGCTCATCTTTAGTTACTATCCCCCCATCTCTGCTATCTATAACTCGTTCTTCCAGTGGGATGGATTCAGCAAGCGCGTCTTTATCGGGTTACAGAACTTTCGGGAGCTCTTCACCGACAAGGTGTTCCTAGCCTCCTGGAAAAACCTGTTCATCCCTACTAGGCTTTAACCTGCTGATCGGAATCTCGGTTCCCGCTGATCGTAGCCGAGATGATATTCAACGTCGCCCACGACCGATGGCGCTACATCTACCGCCTGCTATTCATCATCCCCATGGTCGTGCCCGGTCTGGTCGGCACGCTGCTGTGGCGGTTCATTCTGGACCCCAACGTGGGGATCCTTAACATCATTCTGGAGGCCATCGGCGGCGAGAGCTGGCGACAGCCATGGTTGAGCGGCCCCAAAGACGGTGCTCAGCCTTTATGATCATGGGCTTTCCCTGGGTCAACGGCGTGAACGTGCTCATCTATCTTGCGGGCTTGCAGAGCATTCCCCAGGAGATCTTTGATGCCAGCCGAATCGATGGCGCCGAGGGCGTCAACCGCTTTTTCAGGTGGACCTCCCGCTGGTCATGGGCCAGGTCAAGCTGCTGCTGATCCTCGGAATCATCGGTGGCTTGCAGGGCTACCAGTCACAGCTCATTCTCACCAACGGTGGGCCAGGCTATTCGAGCATGATGCCGGGATTGGTCATGTATCGGAGGGCCTTTCCTACAACCGCATCGGCTATGCCAGCGCGATTGGCCTGGTAACGTTTATCCTGATTCTAGGTGCCACCTACATCAACATGCGCTACGTCAAGTCCGCCAGCGACATCACTGGCTAGGCTAGCCCGCCAACGCGCGGCCCAACTCGACGGAGAGAAACCAAACGATGGAACACTTCCAAACGCAAACCACTTGGTGGGCGCAGTTCAAGAAGCGTCAGCCGCTCCTGCATATCGTGCTCTGGATACTCGTGCTTCTTACCTTTTATCCCTTTGTGGCCATGCTCTTTATGAGCGTCAAGGATAACTCGCAATTTATCCACGCCCGATGGGTTCCAACGCTCCCGATGCATTTCGTGAACTATCGCTACGCCTGGCAAGCCGTCGGCCGTTATGTGTGGAACTCGATCTTTACCAGCGGCGTGTCGGCGGTCGGCGTGGTGACCTTTTGCTCCTTGAGTGCCTATGTGTTCGCACGGTTCGACTTTCCCGGCAAGGAGTTCCTGTACATTATGATCATCGCCCTGATGATGATCCCCGGCGTGCTGACGCTGGTTCCCTCGTTCATCTTGGTGCGTGATCTCAAGCTCCTGGATAGTTACTGGGTGCTGATTCTCCCCTGGATCGCGGGAGGGCAGCCGTTCGGCATCTTGTTGTTGCGCACCTTTTTCGAGGGCTTGCCCGGGGAACTGTTCGAGTCGGCCCGGCTGGATGGCGCCAATGAGTTTGGCGTCCTTCGCAAGATCGTGCTGCCTCTTTCCGCTCCCATCTTGGGAACTCTGGCGATCATGAACGTCACCAGCACCTGGAACGCCGTGATCTGGCCGTCGGTCACCATCTCTAGCAACAGGTACAAGACCATTGTGTTTGGCCTGTGGGGTTTCCAGGGCCAGTACTATACGAGCTGGGGCCCGCTGAACGCCGCCTACGCCATCAGCGCCATTCCCCTCTTGATCATGTTTGCTTTCACGAGCAAGCTGTTCATCCAGGGTCTCACGTCCGGCGCCCTCAAGGTCTAGGCGCCCGTTTCTGATCGCCTCTGTCTCGGATGCCGGGCGCCGGCAGATGGGGCAGAGGCGTTGCTGCATGTAGTGTCTGGAGATAACGGAAAGGCTTTATGAAGAGCATCTCGACAGCCATTAGCCGCTTCTTTGGCGTCCTCTGGTTCGCGTTCCGCCGACTCCGCAGCGCCCCCGAACTAACCGTCGGCATGCTGGTTGGCCTGATCACAGTGGTCACCCTCAGTTCTTCGATTCCGATGTATGTAGAGGCGGCCAACAACCGCATTCTGGCCGACGAGCTAGGATCGATAGAGCGCGGGGACCGCCCGGCCTTTTCGTTCATGTACCTCTACAGCCGGCTTCCGGGACGCGACGTTCGCTGGGAAGAGATCGCCGCCGCCGATCGATACCTGACATCCACGGCACCCGCCACCATGGGGTTACCTCTCACGCAGTCAACGCTGTACGTGCACTCTGATCTCTTTTCTCTCTTTCCCCAGGGAACCGACCTCTATGCCGGAGACGCAGGACGCCGCTCCCTCACTCGCCTGCAGACCGGGTTCGTGCGCGATATCCAGGATCACATCACGTTGGTTGAGGGTTCTTTCCCTGGCACCGCCAGCCCCGGCGAGCCGATTCCCGTCATCATGACGCAGAACAAGGCCAACGAGCTGGGCGTTCAGGTTGGCGACGAGTTTATCATCTACCGCCGCGAAGAGAACACCGACTTGATGCAAGCGCGGCGCTTTGAGGACCAGATCCGCCTGGTGGGCATCTGGGTCGCCACCGATCCTCAGGATCTGTATTGGTTCCTCCAGCCATCCAGCTTTGACAACCTGCTCATCATGCAGGAAGCCACGTACCTGAATCGGATCGTGGTCACTGAGCAACCGTACAGCCTGACCTACGCTGGATGGCACCAGATCTATGATGGGGGCAGCGTCGAGGCCAGCAATGTCCACCGCGTCATCGGCGCCATTGGGCGTATTCGCGCCCAGATGTCGAACCTGCTGCCTGACGTCAACTTTCCGATCTCGCCAGCCTGGGCCCTGGAGCGCTATCAGCGCTCGGTGGCTTTGCAGAACAAGGTCCTGCTCACCTTTAGCATCCCCATCATCTTGCTGTCGCTGGGCTATGTGATCTTTGTCTCGACCCTTTCGGTGACCCAGCAGCGACTCGAGATCGCCTTGCTCAAGAGCCGTGGCACCAGCACGCCGCAGGTGCTGCAGTTGTACTTGGTGCAGAGCCTGGCGCTCGGCGCCATCAGCCTGGCAGCCGGCTTGGCCTTGGGGAAGCTCATGGCCCAACTGATCGGACAGACGCAAGGTTTCCTGCAGTTCTCACGCACAGAGCCACTTACGGTCCGTGCCACCACCACCAGCATCCAGCTCGGGGTCTTGGGCATCATCGTAGGAACCGTGTCCTGCCTGTTGCCAGCCTTCAAGTGGGCGCGGTTGACCATCATCACCTTCAAACAGTTCCTGGCACGTTCCATGGAACAGCCATGGTGGCAGCGCTACTTTTTGGACATTATCCTCTTTGGCGCATCGCTCTATGGCCTCTATATGCTCAAGCAAGAGGGCGCGATCACCTTTCTCCTGGGCGGCCAAGGCGACCCGCTACAGAACCCCTTGCTGTTGATCGCGCCGACGCTGTTTGTCATCTCCATCGGGCTATTGTTCATCCGCGTCTTTCCGCTGGTTATGAACCTGCTGCATTGGCTCAGTCGGCTGTTGCCTGGCACCGTGCCGTTGATCTCTTTCGGCCGCCTGTCGCGTTCGGCCACCTACTATGGCGTACTGCTCCTGCTAGTGGTTACCGTGGGCCTCTCCGTCTACACGGCTTCGTTAGCCAAGACGCTGGACCATAACGTCACCGAGCGAGCCCTCTACGCCGTGGGCGCCGAGGTGGCGGTGGACGAGGCGGCTTGGCTGGAGGGCAGCGGGGAAAGCGCGGGCATGTTCGGCAGCCTAGATCCCTCGTCTGAGGAGGCCGAGGGGGCTGAGGGGGAAGGCGAAGACACCGACATCGTCATCTACACCATGCCGTCTAGCGAGGCGGAAAAGGTAGAAGGGGTGCGCGCCGCCAGCCGCGTCGCCACCCTGGGCGTGAGAGCCGACACTGGCGACCGCGGCACCGTCATCGGCGTGGAACGGACGACGCTCCCATCGGTGGCGTTTTTCCGTCAGGACTTTGCGCAGCGCTCACTCGGCGCCCTCATGAACGAGCTGGCCTATGATCAGCGCGCCTGCATCGTCAATCGCGACTTTCTCGCATCCAAGGGATTGACCATCGGCGACTCGCTCAATGTGCGCGTCAACAACGCCGAGGGGACCCGCCTGGAGCTGCGCGTCGCTGGGACTATCGAGATGTTCCCAACGATCTACCCGCCTGAGGATCAGACGGGTACCCCGTTGATCATCCTGGCAAACATCAGCTATCTCGAGATGCAGCTAGGCTACCCCCTCACGGGCAAACTCTGGCTGGACGTGGACCGCACCGTGGACACGGAGATGCTAGCGGAAGGGCTAGAGGAGGCTGGGTTCCGAATCCACAATATCACCAGCGCGCTGGACCGCATCAACACCGAGCAAAGCCGCCTGGAGCGGGTGGGGCTGTTCGGGTTCCTCTCCATCGGCTTTATGATCATCTCGTTCCTCAGCATGCTCGGCCTGATGCTCTATGCGTTCCTATCCTTGCGACAATGGACGATCCAGTTCGGCGTGTTGCGAGCCATCGGGCTGACCCAGACGCAGCTGTGGTTCCTGGTGATCTTGGAGCAGACCATCATCGTCGCGTTGGGCCTCCTGGCGGGAGCGGCGGTCGGGATCTGGATGAGCTACCTGTTCCTGCCATTCCTACAGGTCAGCTATGCGGAGACGTTGCCCCTGCCGCCGCTGATTGTGCAGATCGCCTGGGAAGGCGTCTGGCGGGTGTGGGGGATCGTAGGCGTCGCCTTGGCCATCGTGATCCTCGGCATGGTCCGCCCGCTGCAGAGCATCAAGATGTTCGAGGCCATCAAGCTGGGCGAGGCGCAATCGCTGTAGCATCACCAGAAACCACACGGGGGCGCGTACGCCATGTACGCGCCCCCGTTCTCGTGACGGCAAGGCCTGCCAGCGGCGATGGACCTCTCCCCCCGCTAGACCAAGCGCTCCCGAATCTTGGCGCTGACACTGTCCAGCGCCATCACCACGGCAACGATCAAGATCACCGCCACGCTCACCTGACGCCACTGGCCCAGATTTTGATACTGAAAGAGCATCTGCCCGATGCCGCCACCACCCACCAAGCCGATGATGGTGCTCATCCGCACATTGATATCCCAGCGATAGATGGTGAACGAAATGAATGGCGGGATGATCTGCGGAACCACGGCATAGGCTATCGTCTGCAGCTCGGTGGCCCCACTGGCCCGGACTGCCTCCAGTGGACCGGGATCGATCGACTCGATCTGCTCCGAATAGAGCTTGCCCAGCGCGGCTACCGAGTGCACCATCAGCGCCACCATGCCAGGGAAGGGGCCAAGACGGAACCAGGTCACAAAGATGAGCGCCCACACGAACGGCTCAATGGAGCGCGTGGCGTTCAGGACGAATCGCACCACGCCATAGATCAGCCGTCCGATGGGGTACTGCTCCTCAGGCTGGCGGCGCAGGGCATAGGCTACCCCCGCCACGGCGCCTGCCGCCAGCACCACCAAATGCCATGGCGCCATGTCCCGCCTAAAGATGCTCCACGATGCGCCAAAGAGGACCATCGCCACGACTGACGCCACCAACCTAGTTGCCAGCACCCCCAACCCCGCGCCAAACACGGCCATGATGGCCTTGCTCGCCGGGCCGCTCACGTTCACTTCGGCCAGACGCGCCACCCGTGTGCCGAGGGAGACGCCCCCCGCCAGCCCGGCCAGCGTAAGGATGGGCATGGCCAGCCCCCGGATGAGTGCAATGTCGAGCACCTCGCTCTCGATGCTGCCCAACAGCTGCGACACCACCCAATACCCGGCCACAGCGCCGGCCGCCCCGAGGACGACGCCTCCCAACGAGCGGCCCCAGCGCGCGGTGATTCGATACATGATATTGCGCGCAGCCGCAAAGCTCACCAGCGCCGCCAAAGGTATAGAAATGACCGTGGACATGAGCGCCAAAAAGATGGTCTCGATCATCTTTTCGACCAGCGAGCCGATGACCGGCCAATAGGGGCGCAAGAGCCGCTCGGTCATGTTCTGCATGCGGTCGGCTCGGGTGAACACATAGTAGAGGTTGATCTCAGTGATCTGCCACCCCAGGACAAAGGTCAGCACACCGATAAAGAGCCCCGTAATGCCCACCTGCGTCCGGTACCAGGGCGTCCGCCGCTGAGATGCCCGGTCCGCCAGCGATTCGTCGCCCGCCTCTATGACGACGCGTTCGCCGATGCTTGTGCCGCCCCGCTCTAGCAACCATGCCACCAGCGCGCCAATCGGGATGGCGATGAGGTAGATCGAGCCCGGCACGCCCGCAGCAGTGAGGGCTTTGCGGAAATAGTACAGCCCTCCCGCCACGGCATAGGCCCAGATGAGCCAGTCGAGCATAAAGGCCTGTCGCCGCTGCCGGGCGCTATTGTTCTTTGCTGCCATGGTGCCCCCTCGCGCTAGTCAACGCCCACTTCCTCGGCCTCTTGGCCATAGATCTCTCGGAAGCGATCCCGATCAATCTCGCTTGGCTGCCCGTCAAAGATGAGCCGGCCCGCCCTGAGGGCGACGATGCGGGTGGCATAGCGACGAGCAAGATCCAAAAAGTGAAGGTTGCACATCACGGTGATGCCGTCCTCGCGATTCACGAGCTCCAGGTAGCGGAGAACGGAATGAGAGGTGGCAGGATCCAACGCTGATACAGGCTCGTCCGCCAGAATCAGCTCGGGCTCCTGCATCAGTGCGCGCGCGATCCCAACGCGCTGCTGTTGCCCTCCGGAGAGCTCGTTGGCGCGAGCATAGGCCTTTTCGGCGATTCCCACCCTCTCCAGGTTGCGCGTCGCCAGGGCTAGGTCATCGGGGCTGAAGCGATGCATTACGCCCGCCCAGTTACCGACATAGCCCAACCGCCCCGACAGGACGTTGGTGAGCACGGTGGAGCGAGTCACGAGGTTAAAGTGCTGGAACACCATGCCGATTTTGCGGCGAATACGGCGCAGCTCTTCGGGGGACGCCGCCGTGATATCATAGCCGTTGTACAGCACCTGTCCGCTGGTCGGCTCGACTAAGCGGTTGATGCAGCGCATCAATGTGGATTTGCCCGACCCACTCAATCCGATGATGACCAGGAACTCACCGTCGCGGACCGTGAGCGACACATCGTCCAGCGCCAGCACGCCACCTTCGTACACTTTTGTGAGGTTTCGGATCTCTAGCACCGCCCCTCCCCATTCTCTGGAAGGCGCCCATCACCCTACAATACCACAGGGCTGGAGTTGCCCCCAGCCCTGCAACACCCGACAGCCCGTCCTATTCGAGAATGTCCTCTTCAGCAAGGCCCAATCCCTTGATCATGTCGCGAATCGGATCGAACGCCGAATCCTCCACGGGCGTGAATCCGGTGATATCATAGAACTTGTCATTGGCCAGCACTGCTTGGCCCTCTTCCGTCTGCGCATAGTCCAGCAGCGCTTGCACCACCTGGGCACGGATGTCCTCAGGGAAATCCTTGCTAAAGCTGACAGTATCGTTGGGGATTGGGTCCGACAGGGCCAGGATACCAACCACTTCGCATACGTCGTTGTAGGTGTCCAGCATCGCTACGCGCGCATCGCGGATGCGCTGCCCACCCTTGAAGGCCTGCAGGCTTCCCTCGACCTCTTGATAGGTCCATTCGCCTTCGGGCTCCGGGGGATCGCCCATCTGCCAGTCGTCACCCGGGGCGGAGAAATAGACCGTGGCGAAATCGGCCTGGCCCTCATAGACGGCAGCCACAGCTTGCGGATGTCCGCCCGCGTCGAACTCTTCGCCGATCTCGATGCCGTGCTTGGCAAAGTACGAAGCGGGAACCAGGTAGCCAGAGGTGGACGTTACGCTGGGGTAGGCCCAGCTCTTGCCCTCGAGATCCTCCAGGCTGGTGATGCCGCTGTCACGCCGGACCACGTACTCGGTCCAGTAGTATCCCCAGCCATACCGCTCGGTGGCCAGCGAAACTTCCATCCCGTAGCGGTCGGCCGCCAGCACGTAGCCCATGGCGGGGATAAAGGCCATGGCATCGCCCTCGGCGGCACCCATTTCTTCCACCACGGCCGCATAGGTTGTCGGCACGCGGACCTCAAACTTGAGTCCGGTCTGCTCCTCAATCCACTGGGTCATGGCATTGCCGCTCTCGACGATGACCGACACCTCGACCGAAGGCACAAAGTAGAGCTTGATCGGGTTATCGGCCGTCCCCAGAGCGGCCTTTTGGGGCTTGCAGCCCGCCGTCGTCACCACCGCCAGAACCAACACCAGAACGAGCACCGTCGTCAGGAATCTGCGTTTCATGGATCGATCTCCTCCTCTATACACATGCCAAACCTATTGCGGGATCCGGCAGCTTGCCAGGCTGCGCCCGATCTCCTTCCTCCCGCGGGCCTTCCCTATGTGAGATCACACCACGACCATGATACTCTCAACCCGTATCTCTGCACAAGAGCTGTACGCGGAAATCCAAGCCTCGCGCCGATCACCGGCCGCGCGCGGCGATCACTGTATCATAGAGGTCAGCCGTCTCGCGGGCGACACGCGCCCACGAGAACTGGGCAGCGCGCGCCAAACCCGCCTGGGCCATCTGGGCGCGCAGAGCATCATCCTCTAGCACAGCCCGCAAGCATGCCGACATGGCATCCACGTCCTCGGGCGCAAAGTAGGCCGCCGCCTCGCCACCCACCTCGGGCAAGCTGGAGGCGTCGCTGGCGCATACCGGCGATCCGCAAGCCATCGCCTCTAGCACGGGCAGGCCGAACCCCTCGTAGAGCGACGGACACGCCGTCAGCGCCGCGCCGGCATAGACCGCCGGCAAATCCTCGTCATCCACAAACCCCGGCAAAATCACCCGGTCGCGCCACGGAGAGGCCTCCAGCTCGGCAAAGAACCCCTCATAGAGCCAGCCCCGCCGGCCCACCAGCACCAGGCCGTCGACGAGATCATCCTGAAACAGAGGACCCATCGCGCCCAGCAGCCGGCTCAGGTTCTTGCGCGGCTCGATGGTGCCCACGCTGAGCACATAGCGCGGGGGCAACCCCAACGCCCGCCGCACGCTCTCCACGCGCTGCGGCTCTTGCGGCGCGAACCGTGGCGCCGCCGCCTCGGGGATCACCGTCACCTTGGCAGCGGGAACGCCGTACAGCGCCACCAGATCACGCTTGGTGGACTCGGACACCGCAATGATCGCCTGGGCGCGCCGGCAAAAGAGCGGCATGCTGGCCTTGAGAAAGCGATAGTTGAGCACCTTGTGATACTGGGGATACCGCTCGAAAACCAGGTCATGTACCGTCATGACCGTCGCGATGCTCGAGAGCGGCAATAGCAGGTGTTCGGTGGCGTGAAAGAGCTGCGCACCCGGCAAGAGCGAATCCATCCCAAGCCGCAAGAGCTGCCGGGCAACGACGGCCGCGCGCCACGGCTTGTAGCCGGCAGCCACCGAAACACGCGGCAGATGCTTCCACGCCGCAGGCACCTCGGCTTGGCGGGAGCCGTTGTGAAACAGAGCCAGGCGCTCGCCCATCAGCGGCACCAGCGCGCTCACCAAGCACTCGGTATAGCGCTTTAGCCCCGCCTTTTGGTGGACCGCGCTGCTGACATCGACATAGACCGTCATCCTGCCTCCCGGGCGCGATTATAGAGCGAAGCGCTCCTTTGACCAACACCACTAGCCTTGCGCTGAACCCGTGAACGCCCTACAATGGCCGCAGCGAGGGAGGGCTGAGGATGCAGGTCGTCGATCTCTTGAGACGCACATCGCTCTTTGGGCCGCTGACGGATGAGCAGCTGGCCCAGGTGGCGCCGCTGTGTTCGGCCAAGCAGGCCGAGGCGGGCGCGGTGCTGACGCGTCAGGGCGACTTGGGAAGCACCTTTGTGCTCATCGAGAGCGGCGAGGCGGTCACGCATCGCATCGACGAGCAGGGCAAGCAGCGGCCGGTGGGCATGCTGGGGCCCGGCGACTCTTACGGGATCGCTTCGCTTTTCCTGGGCGAGCCCCGTGACGTGACCGTGACGGCCACGACGCCGATGCAGGTGTGGATTCTTGAGCGCCACGACCTAGACGCGCTGTTGGACAAGAGGCCCGACATCTGGGAGGACTTGAGGCTCCCGGACGACGTGCTGCAGCGGCTGGCGGATTCCCAGCAGGATTGGCTAGAGCCGGGAGAGATCGTCGTCGCCAAGACGCGGCGCCACCCCTGGGTGCCGCTCACCACTTGCCTGCTGCCCACCTTTGCCCTCGTGGCCTATAGCGCGCTGCTCATGGTCCTGTCTGGTCAGGGCGCCGTCCTCACTCCGTGGGCCCTCTTTGTGTTGCCGGCCGTGGGGCTCTACCTGCTTAGCTTGGGCTGGGTCTATATCGACTGGACCAACGACTATCTGGCCGTGACGAACCGTCGCGTGGTGCACCAAGAGCGCATCGCCCTGCTATACGAGTCGCGTGACGAGGTGATCCTGGATCGTGTCCAGAACCTCCAGGTCAGCCGTGGCTTCTGGGGCAGCACCATCGGCTTTGGCGACATCACCATCGAGACCGCCGCACGCAGCGGATATCTGCAGTTCAGCTCGGCCCCCGACCCCGAATCGCTGCGTGACCTAATCTTTCAGGAGCAGGGACGGTTTGTGGCCGCGCGCCGCGCTGCCGAACGCCGCCTGATCAAGCATAGCCTAGCTATCAAGCTGTCGCCCGACAACCCGCCTCCCGACGAGGACGCCCTGGTCCAGGAGCCCTCCTTGGGCCAGCAGCAGCCGTCCGGCGGTCGGCCCAACACCCGCACCTGGCGCCGCTGGCTCGGCCGCTTGCTGGGCCCCGGCATCACCCCAGAAACCTTGGCGGCCGAGGACGCCGCCGTCTGGCGCAAGCACTGGCTGGCGGCCGTCGGCGCAGCTCTCTTGCCCTCGGCCATGCTGTTGGCGTTGGGGCTGCTTCAGATGCCAACCATCCGCGGCCAACTGCTTCCGGGCACCCTTAGCAGCGACCTGCGCGTCGCCACGGTCATTCTCTTTGTTGTTGCCTTGGGCTGGCTTGTTTGGGCGCTGCTGGACTGGGCCAACGACGTCTATGTGGTCACTGCCGACCGGATCATTCACGTGGAACGGCGCCCGATGCTCTTTGCCGAATCCAGGCGCGAGGCCAGCCTCGGCATGATCCAGCACGTTTCGCTGCGCATTCCGCATCTGGTGGCCAACCTGCTCAACTTTGGCGACGTGATCGTCGAGACGGCTGGCCCGGGGCAGTTTGCCTTTCGCCATGTGGGGCGCCCTCGCGAGGTCCAGCGCGAGATCTTTCGGCGCATCGAGGCGTACCGCGAGGCGCAGCGCGAGCGGGAGGCCATCCGCCAGCGCAGTGAGCTGACAGAATGGTTTGACGTGTTCCAAGAAATCCATGGCGCAGCCGACACCGCCCCGCCGCCGTCAGCCTCTCTACCCACACCCGAAAGCGACATTTGACAAGGCTTGCTCTCAGGCGTATGGTCCAACGTGGCTTGTGGCTGGGGCGCCCTCGCTTCGTCTTGACAATCCCCTAGCGCGAGCCAATCCGGGAAATGGTCTCTTGCGTGGGCCACGCCCTACGTTTCGCATCATCGCACTCTGGCTGCTCCCTCGGGAGCAGCCCATCTTTGCCAGCGGAGCGCAGGCCGGTCCAGCCGCACGATAGCACGTCGTTCGTCTATGCCATCCCAATTTCGTCTCACGCGACGAGGCGGGTTCCAACGCAGACTCACCCTAGCCCGCAAGCGCTCGCGCGGCCGCCCGCAACACCAACGCAAACAACAACCCGCGCGCCGTGAGTGACCAGTATTCCGGAGGGGCGGCAGCCCGGAACCGCAAGGTTCTTAGCTGCCGCCGTTTGTCTTTGCTAGACCCGTCGGCGACCACTCAGCAGGCGACGCCCATTCTCGAACAGGATGGCTCGCCGCGCCGCATCGTCCAGGTGGGCCATGAGCACGCATCCGATGGCATAGTACGGGTCAAACCACGGCAGGTCATAGCCCAGCACGATTCTCTCAGCCCCCACCCTCTCGACCATCTCCTCCAAGAGCCCCGCCACGGCATAGGCGGCCGTCAGTTCCAGGTACACGTTCTCGTGGCTTTGGGCCACCTGCATGCAGGCGTCAAACTCGCCATAGCCCGCATGCCCCGCCAGAAACGTGACGTCGGGATAGCGCCCCGCCACCTCTTCCAGGTGTGACGGACTGTCATAGGCCGAGTGCCCCCACGTGTGGGTCAGCACCAGCAACTTGCGCTCGGAGGCAAAGGCGAGCGCGGCCTCATAGCCCTCGCCCGTGAGCGGGTACTGGTGGATGCTAGGGTGGAACTTGAGCCCCACAAAGGTTGGGCGCTCATCGTACAGCGACAGCTCGCGCCTCGCCTCTTGAGAATAGTTCGGGTTGATCACCGCATAGCCGTACCAGCGGCCAGGATACGCCTCCGTCACCGTCGCCATCTCGGCGTTGCCCAGCCCCATGTCCACCAACGCCAGGTGCCCGCTGGAGACCATCGCCTCCACGCCGCAGCGCTCGGCGGCGGCCATCATCGCCTCGGGCGTGTGCGCAGGCATATAGATGCCTTGGTAGGGCCCATAGTGGGCATGCATGTCCACCACAGGGCAGGCCTCGCATCGGCCCTCTTCCAGGAACTCTTGCACGATCTTGGATGGGTTCACAGCTCGGCCTCCTCCAGCAAGCGCTTCAGATTGCCGCCAGCGATGAGGGCGCGCGCCGTCTCGTCGATGGGCGCCCGCGCCAGCATCATGCGCGGACCACCCATGGCCCAATAGGGATAGCCGCTCCCGTACAGCCACCGCTCAGCGCCATAGCCATCAACCAGCTCGGCCAGTCCGCCCAGCAGCTCATAACGCGAGATATCCAGATGCAGCCGCGGGTAGTGCTCCAGCAAGGGGCGAAAGAACCGATCCTCGCCCCAGGGGCCATGCCCCACCGCCACCAAGGTCAGCTCGGGATAATCCGCCAAGACCTCGGCGATAGTGTTCCAACCCTGGCCTCGCGGCACCAGCAGCGGGATCCGTCGCGCCGCGACCTCGTCCAGCAGCGGGCCCATGGTAAGGCGATTCAGGACATAGTGGTGCTCTCGCGGAAACGCCCACAGCGCACGGACGCCATGGTCGCTCATCGCCTGCAGCAGCTCGTCGGTGCGGCCCAACTCGCCCGTGCACGGCGGCAACAAGGCCCAGGTGGGATGGAGCCTCGGCCTCTGGGCGACAGCATCGAGCACAAGCTGGTTACCCTGGATGGGCGACCCGTGCGCCATGACGGCATGGTAGACCAGCGCCTCCTCGACGCCCATCCAGTCCATCTCGCGCAGCAGATCCTCGGCGTCTGGGCAGGCCACCCGCACCCCGCTTGGCGGGAATCCGACCATCACGTTGCAGTCCACGTATCGAATCTGGCTCGTTTGAGCTGCCATAGTCCCCCTATCACTATCCCCGCAGACCCACGATAGCGCGAGTATAAGCGATCGCCGCCAGCCCCCCAACCTCTGTAGCCCATCTTGAGGCACTCGACAGCCTCCACGGGGTGGACTAATATAGGCTCGTTGGACAGTTGCAGGGTATGGGGGCTGTGTTGGGCGACAAGTACGAGCAGATCTCTTTCAGCGTCGACGGCCAGGTGGGGATCATCACGGGGGGCGCCAATGGCATCGGCCGCGCCCTATGCGAGGGGCTGGCGGCCGCAGGCGCGACGGTCATCGTGGCGGATCTCGCCAGCCAGCAGGGCCAAGCCCAGGCCGTGGCAGACGGCATCGCGGAGCGTGGCGGGGCCGCCACTGTCGCGCAACTGGACGTCACCAGCCTGGCCAGCATTCAGCGGCTGGTCGAACAAACGGTCGACACCCACGGTAGGATCGATTTCCTGGTCAACAACGCGGGCATCAACATCCGCAAGCCCGTCCTCGACTATGCCGAGGAGGAATGGGACCGCATCGCCGCCGTGAACCTCAAGGGCGTGTTCTTCTGTTGCCAGGCTGTCGGACGCCAGATGGTGCGCCAGAGCAACGGCCGCATCGTGAACATCGCCTCCCAGCTCGCTCAGGTGGCCATGGCCGAGCGCTCCATCTATGCCATCACCAAGGCGGGCGTGGCCCAGCTCACCCGCGCCTTGGCGCTGGAGCTGGGCCCCCACGGCGTGGCCGTCAATGCCGTCGGCCCGACATTCGTCTCCACACCGTTGACCACCAGCATGTTCACGGACCCCAGCTTTATCCAGGAGAACCTGCCCAAGATCCCGTCGGGGCGCTTTGGCACCCCTCGAGACGTGTTGGGAGCCGTGCAGTTCCTGCTCTCGCCAGCCGCCAGCCTGATCAACGGGCACACGCTGCTGGTCGACGGCGGCTACACCAGCCACTAGGAGGCGCCAACCATGTCCCACCCCTTCCCAAACCTGCCGCTGGACCGCGCACAGCCCGACGCCCAGCGCTTTATCGATGTGATGATGGGCCGCACAACCACCGAGCGACCTCCGATGATCGAATACCTGATCGACGTAACGCTGCTCCAGCCCATCGTGGAGGACTTGCTGGAGCGCACGTGGGTCGACCCGCAGCCGAGCGACCGACCTAGCGTTGAGCGCTATCTCGACAACCAGATCGCGGTGTGGCGCGGGCTCGGCTATGACATTGTGCGCTATGAAGAGTCGCTGCCCTTTGTCGAGACCAACCTGGTCGGAGCCGATCACACCTCGATCCATGGCACCCGCACCTGGCGCGATCAGCACAAGGGCGCCATCGCCAGCTGGGAGGATTTCGAGGCCTACCCTTGGCCCCAGGTGACCGACGAGACGCTGGCCAACTATGCCTATCTCAACGACCATCTCCCCGAGGGAATGGGCCTGCTCTGCTGCCACGCGGGCGGGCCGTATGAGCATCTCGCCGCAATCTTTTCGTACGAAGGGCTCTGCCTGGCGCTCTATGATGCGCCCGACCTGGTGGAGGCAGTGGCGCAGCGCATCGGCGAGCTGGCGTACGACGTGTACCGCCAGTTGGTCGAGCTGGATCGGGTGGTAGCGATCTTTCCTGGGGACGACATGGGCTTTCGCACCAGCACCCTACTGCCCCCTGACGCCCTGCGGCGCTATACGCTGCCTTGGCACCAGCGCTATGCCGAGCTGGCCCATAAGCGTGGCCTGCCCTACTTTTTGCATTCCTGTGGCAACATCATGAGCATCATGGAAGACTTGATCGAGGACGTGGGGATCGACGCCAAGCATTCCTACGAGAACGCCATCCTACCGGTGGAAGAGTTCCAGGCTCGCTACAGTGACCGCATCGGCGTCTTGGGCGGCATCGATGTGGACATCCTGAGCCGCTTTCCCGCCGACGTGGTGCGGCGAGAGGTGCGGCGCGTCATCGACATCTGCCATCCCCGCGGTCGCTATGCCGTCGGCTCAGGGAACTCGATCCCCAGCTATGTGCCGCTGGAGAACTATTTGACAATGCTGGATGAGGCACAACGCTAACCACCCAGCTTGGCCTGTGACCAAAAGAGGAGGTATCGCATGAAGGGTGTCGTCCTGGCAGGCGGGCTGGGGAGTCGTCTCTATCCCCTCACCTATGCCACCAACAAGCACCTGCTTCCAGTCTATGACCGCCCCATGATCTATTACCCCATCCAGACCTTGGTGCAGGCGGGGATCACCGAGGTGATCGTCGTCACGGGCGGGCCTTTTGCTGGCGACTTTTTGCGGGTGCTCAAGAACGGCAAGGATCTGGGGCTGCGCCATCTGGAGTATGCCTACCAGGAGAACGAGGGCGGCATCGCCCACGCCCTATCGCTGTGCGAGGATTTCGCCGATGGGGGCAGCCTGGCCGTGATCCTGGGCGATAACACCACCGACGCCGACATCAGCGCCCCCGTCAAGTCTTTCACCAATGGGGCCACCGTGTTTCTGCGGCGTGTCGCCGATCCCGAACGCTTTGGCGTGCCCGTCTTTGACGACGCCGACCCCACCAAGATCGTGGCCATCGAGGAAAAGCCCGCGCAACCCAAGAGCCCCTATGCCGTGACGGGCCTATATCTCTATGACGCCCGCGTGTTCGAGTTCATCCGCAGCATCGAGCCGTCGCGGAGAGGCGAGCTAGAGATCACCGACGTGAACAACCGCTACGTCCAGGCTGGCAAGCTGCGCTGGGCCGAACTTGACGGCTTCTGGTCCGATGCGGGCACCTTTGACAGCCTGTTCCGCAGCAGCGCCTACTGGGCCCGCAAGAGCAGCCAGCTATCGTGGGATCAACTGGTGCCGCAGAACGGCTAGCTGGCAAGGCAATCTCGACCCGTTTTCGTATCGACACCGACCATCCAAAGGAGTATCAGCATGAGCAGCTTTGACAGTGGACCCAAACCCAAGATCGCCGTCGTCACGGGAGGCCACCCCTTTGACGTGCCCGCGTTCCGTGACCTGTTCCAGGGCATGACGCGGATCGAGGCCTACATCCAGCATATGGAGGATTGGGTCGCCGATGCTGCCCGCATCCGCAGCCTGTATGACGCAGTCGTCTTTTACCACATGTACCGCGAGACGCCCGATGATGCCACCCGCACCGCCCTGGAAGGCCTGGGCCTGTCGGACAAGGGCGTGGTGGTGCTCCACCATGCGCTGCTTAGCTGGCCTGATTGGGATCTGTGGACCGATGTGACGGGCCTGCCTCGCCGTGGCGACTTCAAGTACGCGCCGAACCAGACCATCGAGACGCAGATCGCCGAGCCCGACCATCCCATCACCGAGGGGCTGACAGCGTGGCACATGGTGGATGAGACCTACCAGACGCCCGAGCCCGATGAGGCGTCTCAGGTGCTCCTGACCACGGACCATCCCAAGAGCATGCGAGCCCTCGCCTGGACCCGCACGCTGGGCAACGCGCGGGTCTTTTGCTATGTCTCTGGGCACGATGAGCGCGCCTGGATGGAGCCGGGGTTCAAGCACACCCTGCTCGAGGGCATCCTGTGGTCCACGGGCAAGCTCTGGCCCTAGGGTACTGGCTCAAGAGCCCGAACTGGCAGCCCCGCCATCGACGCGACAGTAGGAGGTGACCTTTGTACCGCACACTAGCGCCTGGCGCTATCGGTGTACAGGTGCCCTTTCCCGAGGCGGTAGCGCTGGCCGCCCGTCACGGGTTTGAGGGCATCACGGTGGACTATGGCCTCATCGAGCGCATGGGGCTCGACGAGGTCCGCCGGATCTTGGATCAGCACGCGATCCGCCCGGCCATTACCGGCCTGCCGGTGCGCTTCCGCGACGATCAGGCGACCTTTGAGAGCGATATGGCCGCCCTGCCGCCGGTGGTCCAAGCCCTGGCGGACCTCGGCTGCACCCGGGCATCCACCTGGTTCCCGCCTTTTCACGAGACCCTCAGCTATGACGAGCATTTCGCCCTGATGCGCGAGCGCCTGGCCATCTTGTGTGACGCCATCGCCCCATATGGTCTGCGCTATGGGCTCGAGTTCATCGGCCCGGCGAGCTTTCGCCGTGGCAAACCCAACATCTACATCCACGATCTACCGGGCCTGCTCGAGCTGATCGAGGCGGTCGGTCGCGAGAACCTGGGCGTGCTGCTGGATGCGTGGCACTGGTACACGTCGGGCGGCACCGCCGAGGATCTGGGTCGACTCACCGACCAGCTCGTGGTGGTGGTGCATGTGAACGATGCGCCAGCCGGCATCCCGCTAGAGGAGCAAATCGACCAGGTCCGCGCGCTGCCTGGAGAGACTGGCGTGATCCCGCTGGATACGTTCATGGGTGCCCTGGCCAAGATGGGCTATACCGGCCCCGTCATGGTGGAACCGTTCTCGGAGCGGCTGCGGCAGCTCGATCCGGAGCAGGCCGTCGCCGAGACGGCGCGCGCCCTGGAGAGCATCTGGCCCGCTAGCTAGACCAGCAAAAAGGGAGGGCGCCATTGTTGCGAGCGCCCTCCCTTGAGGACAGAGGCTAGGACCAGGTCAGAGTGGGGCTCGAGAACAGCTCCAGCTCGTTTCCGTCTGGATCCACAAAGAACGCGACGCGCAGATCCCCCACCGACTTGGGCTCGATGGTAAAGGTCACGCCCCGATCGCGCAGCTCACGATAGGTGGCGTCCACGTCCTCCACCTCAAAGGCCAGATGCGTCAGGCCGGCCTGCGGCTTGGCCAGGTTCTCGGGCTGCGCGCCGCCCATCAACTCGATGGTGGTTCCGCCGATCCCCAGGAACTCGACCTCTTTGCCAGGTATCTGCCCCAAGACGGGCATCTCTAGCACCTCGGTGTAGAACCGGCGCGCCCTGGCATAGTCGGTGACCTTGAGCGCGATATGGTGCGACCTAAGGTTGATCTTCATGCTTGGTCCCTCTCGATGAACTTCACTGGCGAACCGCGGCGGACGACGTTTGACACGAACCCGCTGCAACCCTAGACTCGGCCCCATGATGGCTGACACAGAACGGACACAACAGAACAATGGCTCCCTCTGGCAGGGCCTCGATCTCTCGGGCGTGACGGTCGCCGTGGGCGCTGGCTCCGGTCGCCTGTTGGCATCGCTGGCCCAGGAGATCGCCGACGCCGGCGGCACCCTGCTGGTGACCTCCTGGGAGCGTACCAGCTTGCAGGCGCTGCGGGCACACGCCCAGGCGGGCGTCTGTCAGGCGCAGATGCAGCACCTACCCCTGCGCTCCGAGACGGCCGACCTGCTCCTCTACATCGGCACCCTGCGGGACGTACCTACAACGCACCTGCAAGCTACCGTGGTCGAGCTGTGGCGGGTTCTGCTTCCCGGTGGCCGCTTTCGCATCGCCGACGTGGTGGAACCCACCGACATGCCCTACAACGCGGCTTGGCGTCAGCGCAACGAGATCTCTCGCACCCTCGGGCGGCTGATGGACCGCCCAGTCTCCCTTGCAGTTGACCTCAAGGCGACGGCGATCGCGTTGCAGCGGCAGGGCTTTGAGGGCCTCCAGGTGGCCCTGCTCCCCGGCGCCGGCCTCACCGACCAATGGTTGGAAGAGACCGTCAACGCCCTTCGGGGCCTGGCCGCCCGCCTGGTCGATATCCACGACCGACGGCTCATCATCGATGAGAACCTGCCGCGCCTGGTGGACGCCTACGCCCAGGGCGACCAGCGCGCCGCCGAGCGGTTCGTCCTCAGCGGCTACAAGCCCGGCGACCTGACGCTGCAGATGGAGCTCCGGCCCGAGGAATCCGCCTGAGCGTCGGCGCTACTCGGGCAGCACCGCGATGACATCGATCTCGATCGGGATCAAGAGATCCGACTGCACCGTCGTGCGCGCCGGGAACGGCTCGCAGAAGAACTCGCGGTAGACCTGGTTGAACGTGGCAAAGTCGGCCATATCACGCAGGTAGGCATGGACCTTGACCACATCGGCCATGCTGGCGCCCGCCGCCTCGACGATCACCTTGACGTTCTCGAGCGTTTGGCGAGCGGCGGCCTCGAACGTGTCTGGCAACTCGCCCGTTTCGGGATTGGCTGGCCCCTGCCCCGACACGAACACCAACGTGCCCTTGCAGGTGATGGCGTGTGAATAGGGGCCCGCCGGCGCGGCGCCCTTGGCTGCGGTGATCTGATTTCTCACGGGTGCACCTCCTATGCTGTGGCAATTCGGGCCAACGGGGCGGATTCTACCACCTCTGACCAAGCCTCGCAACGGACCACGTTGCTTTGACCCCAACCCCATTGGGCCATAGAATCTGGACAGACTGGTAGCAGTGATGATAGTGATCATCAGCGGCGGCCAATCCATTCGCTGGCCGCGGATAAGGAGACCATTATGGGAGCACGCGTCGCGGTGCTTCGTACCCAACCCGAGACCGTCTTGCAGGATTATGACCGGCTGTTCGACCTGGCCGATGCGCGAGCCCACCTTCCGCAAGATACCACCGTCATCCTCAAGGATAACATCTCGTGGCACTATCCCTTCCCGGGGGCCAACACCACGCCCTGGCAGCTCGAGGGAACCATCCTGGCGCTCAAGAGCCGCGGTTATGACAAGCAAGTCTGCGTCCAGAACAAGACCGTCGTCATCGACACCTTCAAGGGCGAGGACCTGAACAACTATGTGCCGATCTTTCGGCGGCACAACATTCCGGTGCTATACAACTTTCGCGCCACCGACATGCGTTGGGTGCCCTATGAGCCCAAGGCCGAACTGAGCGTGCTGCCCCGGATCTATCCCAAAGGGATCCACCTGCCCGACTTTTTCTTTGGCAAGAGCATCGTGCACCTGCCTACCGTCAAGTGCCACATCTATACGACGACCACGGGCGCCATGAAGAACGCCTTTGGCGGCTTGCTCTCGACCCATCGCCACTATACCCATACCTGGATTCACGAAACACTGGTGGATCTGCTCAAGATCCAGCGCGAGATTCACCCGGGGATCTTGGCCGTCATGGATGGCACCACGGCTGGCAACGGCACCGGCCCTCGCATCATGAAACCCGAGATCAAGAACGTGATCCTGGCCAGCGGTGACCAAGTGGCCATCGATGCTATCGCCGCCAAGATGATGGGCTTTGATCCCATGGAGATCGGCTATATCAGGCTAGCCCACGAGCAGGGGTTGGGCGTGGGCCGCCCCGAGGAGATCGAGGTGGTGGGCGATGACATCTCGGGCGAGGACTGGGGCTTTGAGATCGGGATGAACTTTCACCGCATGCTAGGGTGGCTCTCCTGGTACGGCCCCACCAAGTGCCTCCAGAAGCTCCTATTCCACACGCCGCTGGTGCACCCGGCTTCCTTTGTGTCTGAAGCGTACCATGACTATTTCCGATGGCCTCTCAAAGAACGCCATGTGTACGAACGCTGGCGCCAAGAGACGCCGTGGGGACACCTCTTTTCCACCTATCTGGAGCGTGGCCACCTGACCTAGCCGCCCATCAGGGCATCCAGACCATGGCAAGCGCCTCGCGCGAGAGCACGCCATGCCGATTCAGCCAGGCCATCACCCGGGCCGCGGTGCGCTCGGCGGGATCGCGCCGTGGGCCCATGATGCCGAACCCGGCCATCAGCCGCCAGCGTCCCGATGGCAGGTGCGCCACGGCCGCTTGGTTGGAGGCATGGAGCCGCTGACGGCGCGTGGGATAGCGGCGAACGGCCAAGTCGCGCTCCTCACGCCACGCCGCCAGATCCCGCGCCAGGCTGCTGGAAGCCGCGATCCCGTCGCTTTGAAGGGGCTCGCGCAGGTTGCGTTCGATGTCATTGTTCAGTGCCTTGAGCGGTGACACGTACACGATCTGGACGCCGCCCAGATCGGGGTTACGCTCCAACTGCTCGGCCAACTGGCTGATCCCCCAGAGAAAGGCGGCCAGCGTCTTCCCAGAGCCGGTCGGCGCCAGGATCAGGGTGTGCTCGCCGCCCTGAATGGCGGGCCAGCCCAGTCGCTGCGCCGGCGTCGCCTCACCAAAGCGCTCCTGGAACCAGCCGCGCACCGCTGGATGGAACCCACTCAGGACTGAATCGCTCATCACGCCGCCATCCTCCGCCACAGTTCCCATCGCCAACGGGCAATGTGTTCCGTCGCTGGGCTATGCTATAATAGACCCCGTGGCCTGACAACCAAGCAGAGGAGCTATACCATGCAAGCCAAGTCTGGAACGATGCGTACCATCGTCATCGCCCTGGTAGCCATCGTCCTCGTCGTCATCGTATTTTCGAGCTATACCATCGTCGATCCCGGTCACCGCGGCGTGGTGGTGATGCTCGGCCGCGTCGAGGACACAGTGCTGGGTGAAGGCTTTCACCTCATCCTCCCCCCCGTGGTACGCCAGGTAATCCAGGTAGACGTCCGCACGAAAAAGATCGAGATCGCGGCCGAGGCTGCATCCATGGACCTGCAACTGCTCCAGGTGCGCGGCATCCTGAACTATCATGTCGACCCCCAGGGAGTGAACCGGCTGTACCAAGAGGTGGGCAGCGACTATGAGAACATTGTGATCGTGCCTGCGATGCAAGAGGCCATCAAGGCCGCTACTGCTCAGTATCGGGTGGAGAACATCCTGGTGCAGCGCGCCGAAATCCGTGACAAGATCGTCGCCGACATGCGCGCGCGTCTCGCGCCCAGGCACATTGTCGTCGACGCCTTTTCGCTGGCCGACGTCGCCTTTTCCGAAGAGTTCGACCGGGCGATTGAACAGAAGCAGGTCGCCGAGCAACAGGCCCTCCAGAAGCAGTACGAGCTACAGTCGGCCGAGCGCGATGTAGAGATTCAGCTCGCGCTGGCCGAGGGCGAGAAAAAGGCCGCCATCATCGCGGCAGAAGGGCGCGCAGCAGCCCGACGCCTCGAGGCCGAGGCGGAGGCAGAGGCCCTAAGCCTGATCGCGACCCAGCTCCGGAACAACGAGGCGCTCATCCGCTACGAGTGGGCCACACGCCTTTCGCCGAACGTCAATACCATCCTCTTGCCCGCCGACCAGGCGATCATTCTGGATAGCGATACGCTCAGCCGCTAGGTCTTTTACAGACGGGCGGAGGCGCCCACCCAATCCGCCTCCGCCCGCCGTTTCGGCATCCTTGACGCCTCGCGAGACACCAGTCACAATAGAGCCGGCGCAGAGGTGGGAGAGAGGTGGCTTTGATTGGATACTGGTTGGTCGGCCAAGGTGCCCAGGAACCGGAGAGGCACCGGGGCGCTGCGCTAGACCTATATGCCCGCCTGCCCCAACGCGGTTGGAAACTGGTCTGGGGCACCGCCAAGATCCCCACGGGCATCGCCCTGCAGATGCCTGACGATGCGGTGGTACGGGTTACGGGTCGGAGCGGTGGCTTTCTGCGGGGTATCCTGGTGCACGATGGTCTGGTAGAGTCCGAGTTCAACGGCAACGAGGTCTGCGCGCTGATCTACTGCCCTTGGCCCCGCATCATTCGGCACGGGCAGCGCATCGCTCAGATGTGGGCACTAGCCATCGACCGCGATGCTTTTCGTTTGATGGATGCTGCGCCCAGCCAGGCCGCGGAGACAAAAAGCGGCTTTGGCTCGACGGGACTCTAGTGGGTTGTCAGAGGGTGGCTTGGGGGCTCGCGCCCTCAGGCGGATGGTAGAATGCCAATGAAGGGCCTACGTCAATTCCTGTTGCGCGTCCAGAGAGCGGTCCAGGAACATCGCCTGGCGGTGTGGAGTGGTCTCATCGGGTTGGTGTGGCTTCTCACCATCATCGCGCTGGTGCAGATGGCCGCCAGGCCCGACCGCTACGCCAGCGATGAGGTCGCCCTCGATAGCATTGGCCTACCGGGCATCACCCTCCAGATCACCTACCCCACCCGCTTGAGCCCGGATACCGACCGCAACAATCCACGTCTCATGACCATCTGGGCGCGTGCGGAGGACCCAGACGCGGTGGTGCCGTTGCTCCTCGCGCTGCCCATCCCCGATCGATCGCTAGCCTTTGTCGATCGGGCCGGCAACCACGTGCCCGATGAGATCGAGATCACGCCCGGCTATCCGGCTGCCATCCCTTACGACTTGTGGCTCTCGCACGAGGGCGCCCAGGTCCGCGGAGGGCCGGGCGCGCCCCACACCATCAGAATCGTGCCCGTGATCCAGCACGAAGGCCTTCAGGCCCAGCTCCCCGAGCTGGCGATCTCGATCCGCCTGGAGAGCTCTGGGCGAAGGGCCCTGCGTGAGATGGCCACGGCGCTGATCCGCTACCTGACGCCAGCGTTGGCGCTGGCCTTGCTGATCGCGGCCACCGGCATGCTCCTCAGGCGGTTCCAGCGAAGCCGCCTGGCTGAACGCGAGGCCAGACTGGCAGAACGGTACCGACAGCTATCGGAGCATGTACGGCTGGAGCAGTGGCGGGCGGCCCGCGCCTGTCTCGAGGACATCCGCCTCGAGCGACCAAGCTACAGGGACGTAGAGCGCATCGATGCCATCGTCAGCGCCGCCGAGACGGCCGCCTGGCGTCGTAGTCAGCTCTACCGCACCGGCGTCGAGGCCTACCGTAAGCGCGATTGGCCCGCGGCCGTGAACGCCTTTCACACCATCGAGCAAGAGACGTCCTACTATCGCGATGTGGCTTTTCTTCGGCGCACGGCCAGCCTCTATGCTGACTTGCACAGTCGCGACCGCTCACGGCGCATCGCCGCCGCCACCGCCTTGGGCAAGATCGCCGATCTGATCGACTATGGCCCCTTGATCGAGGCTCTCGGCGATCATAGTGACGCCGTGGCCCAAGCTGCCCAAGAAGCCTTTGCCGAGATCGGCGTCCAGGCCTTTGACGCCCTGATCTCGGCCCTGGCGCATCGAAACTCGGCCGTGGTTGGCAAGGCGTACGACCTGCTGCAAGACATGGGACACGTGGTGCGCGAGGACCTGCTCACCGCTCTACACAGCGCCGATCCTCGCATCACGCGGCCGGTCGCCAGTCTGCTGGCACGCCTGGGCGCTCGCGAAGAGCTGGCTCAGGCCCTGCTATGGAGCGAGCCCGAGCATCACGAGGGAATCGTGCTGGCGCTCCAGCAGGAGGGGATAGCGTCCACCGGCGCGCTGCTAACGGCCCTCTGCGAAGCGCCTCCGGGCCGCCGCCAGACCGTGATCAACGCGCTGGCTGCTCTCAAGACCAGCGCCGATATCGGCCGTCGACTGGAAGAAGCTGCGCGCTCGACGCGCAATCCCAAAGAGCGCATGCTGATCCAACGCGCCATCGAGGCCCCGCCCAGCCCCTTTGTGGGAACGGCCCCCGCAGGCCCGAGCTCGGTGCCGGCCACGCTCGAGGCGCCCGATGAACGGCCTCGCGTGATTGCAGAGAGCGAATGAACGCCGCGGCAGCTAGAAAGGATCGCCCATGGCAAGAATCCTGGTTGTGGACGACGAGATCCAGGTGCTACAGCTTCTTGGCAAGCTCCTGACCGCTGAGGGGCATGCCGTCGATCTGGCGCTGGATGCCGAAACGGCGTTGACCATCCTGGATAAGCACACCCCCGAGGTGATCCTGCTGGACGTGATCATGCCCAAGATGGGTGGTTTCGAGCTCTGCCGACTCATCCGCGAACGCAGCGCCCTCTCGCACGTGCCGGTACTCTTTCTGACCGGAGCTGGCGGCATCGAGAGCAAGATCGATGGCTTTGAGTCAGGCGGCGACGACTATATGGTCAAGCCGTTTGAGCCACGCGAGCTGGCTCTGCGCATCGAGGCGCTTCTTCGTGCGGCTAGGCGCTATCACGCGCCCGTGATCGCATGCGATGAGATCACCCTGTATCCTGATAGCGGCACGGCCTGCGTGAACGGCGAGACCGTATCGCTCACGCCGGTCGAGTTCGACCTGCTATCCTTCTTGATCAAACACCGCGGCCAGGTCGTGCCAGCCCGCACGCTGCTCACCGAGGTATGGGGCTATCCCAGCGGCGTGGGTGACCCCAGCCTCGTCCGAACGCACATCATGAACCTCCGCCGCAAGATCGAACAGGATCCAGAGAACCCCTCTTTGATCCGTACCGTGCCTCGGCACGGCTACACCATCTAGGCAGCACCTCTAACGGCAACCGCCCCGCTCGCCCTCTGCCTCCCTACGCGGAGTATTTACAGCACTTTCATGATCCATCGACGCAACTCGACTATACTGGGGTGTAGGGAGCGGCGCGCGCCCAGCGCGCCCCACGCAACCCGATGCAGGAGAGTGGCGAGCGGCGCCCATGAACCAGCGATCTTTACCGCAAGGACGCCACCCCAGCCATGGCCAGATGGCGACCAGCGAGCAACGCGCCCCACGGCGCGTGCTTGTTGTTGATGACGACGACGGGGTTCGGTGCTTGCTTCAGCGGGCTGTCGAGCAGTTAGGCTGCCAGGTCACTTCCGCATCGGACGGGCGAGAGGCTCTCGAGGCCTTGCGACGACGCCCTTACGACCTCATGATCACCGACCTCCGCATGCCCAACATGGATGGCACAGCCTTGGTGCACGCCTGCCGATTGCAGTTTCCGCTGACGGGCATCATGGTGGTGACCGGCTTTGGCACCATCGAGAGCGCCGTCGAGACGCTCAAGCTGGGGGTCGACGACTATCTGACCAAGCCACTCGTGCTGGCGAGCCTCAAGGAAAAGGTCGACGCCTTTTTTGCCAACCGAGACGAGTCCGACCGTGCCACAACTAGTTCTACCATCGAGCCCCTCGTCGCCCTGAGCAATCTCCTGACCGGACAGCTCGGCCTCTATGACTTGGCCTATGCCATCCTCGAACTGATCCGCCGGGCGATGAGACCCGCCACCGCCCAGATCACCATCTATGGCATCGAGGGGCAAGAGGAGCTTGCCTTTGCCGTTGGCGCTCCGCTTGATGACGCCAAGCCCCTGGCGCAAGCGGATCGTTCGTGGACCAGCCAACTCGCTGCCGCAGAGGTGCCCTGGTACCTGGGAGACGGAGCTTTGGAACAGACCGCGGGTAGCGCTAGCGGCCATTGTCTGTTGGTCCCCTTGCGGGCGCCAGACGAGATCGTGGGCACGCTGCTGCTTGCTCGCGAGCGGACCGATCTGCCCTATCGCAACACCGACGCTCAGCTCTTGCAGGTGTTTGGGTTCCAGATCGGGATCGCCATGCTGCACGCTCGGACCCGCCAGCGGCTCTTGGATGCCTTCCAGGATCTGAACGAGATCACCCTCTCGGCCGTGCGAACGCTCTTTGCGGCCATCGGTACCTATGACCGCTACATCCACGACCACTCGGAACGAGTGGCACAGATCGCGGACCAGCTCGCCGAAGCGGCGGGCGTCTCGCCAGCGGAGCGCGAGACCATTCGGATCGCCGGCCTCTTGCACGACATCGGCAAGCTGGGCGTCGAGGACTCGACCCTCCGCAAAACTGACGCGCTTGACGAGTCCGAGCTCGATCGGATTCGGCTCCATCCCCGCATGGGCGCTCGTATCCTGGCCGACATGCCAGCCTTTCAGCATATTATCCCTTTGGTAGAGCATCACCACGAACACTGGGACGGTAGCGGCTATCCGGACGGGCTGCGGGGGAGCGAGATCCCGCTCGGGGCCCGCATCCTGGCCATCGCCGATAGCTACGATTCGATGGTCTCCGACCGCCCTTACCGCGCTGCCATGACGCCTCAGGAGGCTCGGCGCCAGATCCTGGAATGCGCCGGCAGCCAGTTCGATCCGGCACTCGCCCGACTCTGGGCCAGCATCGTCATCTGATACCGCGAGCATGCGGACGATGACGCTCGCATGGCAGCAAAGCGATCAAGCTGCTCTGTATGGTATCGGACGAGGGCCGCGCCGCAGCCGCAGGCATCGGCGCCGCGCTCTGTGGACCTGGGGTACTGCGAGCTCATCGACATCACAGCCTGCCCAGCCTCGCTCCATGCTCCGCACCCCTTCGCGAGAATGACATGGCAGGTTCGCTATGTTAGAATGTTTTTAACTGCGTTGCGGGCCGAGCGGCGGTGGGCCCGGCTGGCTATCGCGTCACTCGCAGGTACACCGCCGCTGACATCAAGAGGCAGCATGCCGTCAAGATCGGAGCCCTCGGCACCCATCGATCTGAACATCCTGCCAGAGCGCTATCGGCCCAAGGTGGTGCCGCCAGCGTTGCTCTGGGTATGGGGCATCGCCATCCTCTTGCTGGTACTGCTGCTTCCCATGCTCTACGCGAGCCACGTTGGCGGGCGGAGAGCGGCCCGTGCCGAGGTCGCCCTAGCGACAGCGCAGATCGAGCTTGACGGTCTGCGCACATCGCAACCGGTTGTCGAGACGCTTGCCGCCCAGCTACGCCAGGCACGCGATGACCTGGCACTGCTCCAGACGGTTCACCCCACCGCCATGGGGCCGGCTCACGACTGGGAGGCCATCTCGTTCGCTCTCTTGGCGCACGATCCCTCCCGGATGCGGCTGACCGCCATCGTCAAAGCGCCCAGCGACATGCCCCTGGCTGAATACATGACCAACCTCGGTCTTTTACAGAAAAAGGTCTAGCGTGGAGATCATCATTGCGGTCCTAATTGGATTGGCGGTCGGCAGCTTTTTGAACGTGGTGGCCGACCGCGTGCCCGAGCGGGCATCGTTGCTGCGCCCACCGTCGCAATGTCCGAGCTGCGGCCGCCGCCTCACGCCGCTGGAGATGATCCCCGTAGCGAGCTATCTGGCGTTGAGAGGGCGATGCCGCACGTGTGGGCACCCTATCCCGCGGCGCGTGCTCATCGTCGAGGTGGTTACCGGCGCGCTCTATGGCTGGCTGGCCGCCCGGTACGGCCCGGGGCTGGATTGGGTGCTGATGGCTTGGTGGACCGCGGTGCTGGTTGTGCTTTTCGTCATCGATCTCGAGCACCGCATCGTACCCAACGTGATCATCCTTCCCACCATTGCGATCGGATTGCTGCTGCTTCCGCTGCGCCTCACCCAGCCACCGTCCTACAGCCTCGTTGGCTGGTGGCAGGCGAGCCTAGGGCCGGGAGCCGCGCCCCAGATCAACCCCGGCGTTCTGGCCATGATCAGCCAGGTCGTCGGAGCCTTGGTGGCGTTCCTGACCTTTTTGCTGATCCATCTCCTAGCGGCGCTGGTGTATCGTGGCCGCGGCTTGGAGGGTATGGGCGCAGGTGACGTCCGCCTTTCGTTTCTGTGCGGGTTGCTCACCGGCTATCCTTTGGCTATGCTATCGGTCGCGGGCTCATTCGTGTTGGGCGGCCTGGTCTCGGCCGGCCTGCTCGCGGCCAGGGTCAAAGAGCGTACCGATTATATCCCTTTCGCTCCTTTTATGATTCTGAGCGTCTATGCCGTGATGATCTTTGGCGAGAGCATTCTGGCCTGGTATCTGCGCTAATAAGCGTTTGGCCTCAACCCTAGAGTAGCGATGGGAGCACCTATGTCCTCCATGTACAGCCAAGAGCGCGACGCGCCGCCCACATCGGGGCCTGGTCGGCCAGAAGGCCTCCACATCGACGACCTTCTGCGGCTCACTGCAGAGGCCCAAGCATCGGACCTTCACCTCAAGGCGGGCCGCCCGCCCGTGCTCCGGACGCACGGCCGCCTAGTTGCGCACAACAGCTATGGCGCCCTCACCGAAGCCGACATGCGGCGCTTCTTGGAGCAGATCGCCAATCGAGAGCAGCTAGAGACGTTCGATGAGACGCTAGAGCTGGACATCTCCTATGCGCTGCCGAGCGTGGCGCGCTATCGCGTGAACGTGGCCATGCAGCGCAAGTCTGTGACCATGGTCATGCGACGCCTGGACGAGACTATCCCTCCCATAGACAGCCTGGGCCTACCGGCCATCTGTCAAGAGCTGGTGATGCGGCCCCGGGCCTGCTGTTGGTCACCGGCAACACCGGCTCGGGCAAGTCCACCACCCTGGCATCGATGATCAACTATCGCAACCAGCGGGACGCCTGCCGCATTATCACCGTCGAGGATCCCATCGAGTACGTCTTTGAGGACGACCGAGCCTTTGTCACGCAGCGTGAGCTGGGCGATGATACCACCAGCTTTGCCGCCGCCGTCAGGCACGCCCTGCGCCAGGATCCGGACGTGATCCTGGTAGGCGAGATGCCCGACACCGAGACCATCGGCGCGGCCCTCACCGCCGCGGAGACCGGCCACCTGGTGCTCTCCACGCTGCACACGGCCGGCGCCGCCCTCACCGTTGACCGGATCATCGATGCCTTCCCGCCCCACCAGCAACAGCAGGTTCGCATCCAACTGGCCGAGAGCCTGGTCGGGGTGCTCTCACAGACGCTGCTCCCCCGCGCCGACGGCGCCGGTCGCGTGCCGGCCGTCGAGGTCATGGTGGCGACCACCGCCGTCCGCAACCTGGTGCGCGAGGGCAAGTCGCACCAGATCCCTGGGGTTATGGAGACCGGCCAACGCATGGGGATGCAGACAATGGACCAGGCTCTGACCGACCTGTATCGACGACGTCTGGTAACCTTGGAAGAGGTCATGTCACGCGCTGTGAACCCCGAACACATGCGGTTGCTCCTGCGCGGCTCGTAACGCCCGCTCTGTCCCGCCGACGTCCCGACGCCTCGCAGTGCTCGGGGCGTCTTGCTGTGAGAGCGCCTCCGGCCGACGCCGCGCGTGAGCAGCTTTTACGGCTCTTTTACGTAACGCCCACGGCCTATTTACGCTCGCTTAAGCCTCCGCTTGGCCCTCCATGATAGCATATGCCCAGACACCAAAAGCACAGGCTGACGACTGACGACAGGTCCACACGGCATAGTCGAGCGGCAGAGCAGCCAACCAAGAGGCGGCACCGGGGCCCAGTGGAACAGCGCTACAGCCCCCGGAGGGGAGAGAGCATGCGGAAACAGGACGGATTCACGTTCATCGAGCTCCTCATCGTCATCACCATCATGGCCATTCTGGTCGGCATTGTGGCTCTCAGCCTCGGAGGGCTGACCGAGACAACCTCCGAGACCGCCAAGGCGACCGAGCAGGATATCGTCCAGACGGCCATCGATACCTACAACATGCAGGACGTCGTCATCGACAAGGGCGACGCCATCACCGCGCAGGCGACGGGGGCCAAGATCACCTCGGGCGGCGATTCGTTTGGCAAGTACCTCCACCGCGACACCAACTATTGCTACACCTGGGGCGACGGCGGCGCAGACCTGACTCGGGTCGACTGCCCGGCCGAGTAACGATCACGCCCCTTGTTCGGGAAAAGAGAGCCCAGATCCTTGCAGGATCTGGGCCCCTTGCCTCGTCCCATCGAGCCGGGGGTTAGTCCACGGGAAACGCCTCGGTCAACGCGCGCGTCGCGGCCCTGGTCTCGGCCACTACCTCGGGATCGCCGTGGGCGTCGAGAACCCGCGCGATCCATTGGCCTATGCGCGCCATCTCGTCCACGCCCATGCCGCGCGTGGTCACCGTCGGGGTGCCCAGCCGAATGCCGCTGGTAACCCGCGGCGGCTGCGGATCAAAGGGGATCATGTTCTTGTTGCAGGCGATGCCAGCCTCTTCCAGCCAGGTCTCGGCGTCGGCCCCGGTGATCCCACGCTGGCCCACGTCCACCAGCACCATGTGATTGTCGGTGCCCCCAGAGACCAGTCGAAAGCCGGCGTCAGCCAAAGTCCTGCCCAACGCCTGCGCGTTGGCCACCACCGCACGCTGATAGCCAACAAAGGTCGGCTCCATCGCCTCCCGAAACGCCACGGCTTTGGCGGCAATCACGTGCATCAGCGGACCACCCTGGATCCCAGGAAAGACGGCCCGGTCCAGCGCCTGCGCGTGCACTTCACGGGCGAGGGCGAGACCTCCGCGTGGCCCGCGTAGCGTCTTGTGGGTGGTGCTGGTGATCAGATCGGCGTGCGGAACGGGGCTAGGATGGACCCCCGCAGCCACCAGTCCGGCAATATGGGCCATATCCACCATCAGTAGCGCGCCCACCTCATCGGCGATGGCGCGCAACCGCGAAAAGTCGATCACCCGCGCATAGGCGCTGGCCCCCGCGACGATCAGCTTGGGGCGCTCTTGCCGAGCCAACGACTGGAGGGCATCATAGTCGATGCGCTCGGTCTCGCGATCCACGCCGTAGGCCACAAAACGGTAATCGCGACCAGAAAAGCTGAGCCGGTGCCCATGGGTAAGGTGGCCTCCGTGAGCCAGGCTCATGGCCAACACGGTGTCGCCGATATCCAGCACCGCCAGGTAGGCCGCCGCGTTGGCCTGCGATCCCGAATTCGGCTGGACGTTGGCGTGGTCGCAGCCAAAGAGCCGCCGGCACCGCTCGATGGCGAGCCTCTCGACCTCGTCTACGTGGGCGCATCCGCCATAGTAGCGCTTTCCCGGATAACCCTCGGCATACTTGTTCGTCAACACCGTCCCCTGGGCCGCGCGCACTGCGGCGCTGGTAAGGTTCTCGGAGGCGATCAGCTCGATGGTCTCGCGCTGGCGCCGCTCCTCGGCCCGCACATGGCCGGCTATCTCTGGATCGATCCGGTCCAGGGCAGCCAGGCAACCTTCATCCATATCCCGCACCCCGCGGTACGCCCCCGGTGTAGCTTCCGGCGTCACACCACCCTCCCCTTGGATCCAAGCCGACGCTCGCCCTGTCGCCACGTTGCCGCCTCGATCGGTCCGGCGGCATAGCGTGACGCCCATAATACGCCCAATGCCTCCATGCGACAAGAATGGATGCCCCCACCGTGGGAGGAGCGCGGGGTCGCGGGGATCACACTCACTTTGCGGGGCCAGTTCTGGGGTGCGCACCTGCCACCGGTAGCGTGAACCCAAAGGTGCTACCCTGATTCACCACCGACTCGACCCATACCTCGCCGCCATAGCGCTCCACAACACTTTTCACGATGGACAGCCCCAGGCCGGTGCCGTGCCTCGCCATCGCTTTGGCGGCGTCGGTCCGGAAAAACTCCTCAAAGATATGCTCCATCTCCTCCGGATGGATGCCGATGCCAGTGTCGCTGACCGTGCCTCGGATCAAGTCGCCCTCTCGGGTCAGGCGGATGGTGATAGCGCCTTCCTCGGGCGTGTACTTGATGGCATTGCTGACTAGGTTGGTCCACACCTGCTTGATGTGCGCCTCGGTGGCCTCGACCGGCGGCAGATCCGGGGCGATCTCGACATCAAGCGACAGCCGCTTGTCCTCAAACCTTGCCGCCATCATGTCCAGGACGTCACGGAGCACCGCAGCCACATCCAAGAGACCCACATCGTGCTGCTCGCGCACATCTTGCACGCGCGCGAGATCCAGCAGGTCGCTGATCAGCTCTAGCTGGTCATGGGCGCGCTTCTCGGCCTTGCCGATGATCTCCATCAAGCGATCCTCGGGCACATAGCCTTCCAAGATGAGCCGCAAGTAGCTCTGGATTGCGGCCACCGGCGCGCGGAGCTCGTGAGTCACCAGACGGATAAACAGGTATCGGCTCTGGTCCAGCTCTTGCAGCTTTTGGTTGAGACGCTGGAGCTCGGCAGCACGGGCCTCGCACGCGGCGTTAGCCTCCAGAAGCTCCTGTTCGCCGCGCCGGACATATTGCATGATCCCAGAGCATAGGTGTGCGATGCCAAAGCTGCTAGCGCCCACTGCCAGCCAGACGCTGATCAGATGGGGCCATTCGCGGTAGCGGCTGGGCAAGCGAAAGCCCGCCAGGTTATGGTGGCGTAGCACCCCAAAAGCCTCTAGGAGCGTCAGTGCCACCCACAGTCCGGTGGCCACCGCCGCATAGCGATAGCTGACCGACGGGGTCGTCAGGATACTGCCCACCCCCACCAGCAGGACATAGAGCGCAAACAGAGGATTCTCCAGGCCGCCCGTTAGATGCAGCAGCGCCGTTAGGGCGACCATGTCGGTCACGATCTGGGTGTGCAAGAGGGTAGTATAATAGCGACGCGGCCGGACCCCCTGGGGAGGATGATGGCCCAGCCACCAAAAGACGGCGTGGTAGCCCAACACCGCCACCAGAAGGATCGCCAAAGGGCCATAGGGTAGGCCTAGCCCAAAGGCGAGGTCCAAGAGCAGCACGGCCAGGGTGGCCACGACCAGCAGCAGCCAACGAAAGCGCACCAACCAGCGTGTGCGATCGCCCATCGCGCGTTCGACGGGAATGCGAAAGAGGTCGCCCACGCTCCTCCTTCAGAGCCTCAGAGATGCGCGCCCTGGCCTACGGCAGTTCGAGAACCTCCCGCAACGCCTCCATAGCGGCATCGCGGTCATCTTGAGCGATGACGCATGACACGGTCGAGATCGACGTGCTCACCGCGAGGATGTTCACACCGACCGATGCCAGCGCCCCGAACACGGCGCTCGCGATGCCCGGTCGCTCACGAAAGTCGGGACCATAGACGGCTAGCTGCATCACGGGCGCACGCTGGATCAGCCGCTCTACCGCCAAGGCCTCGCTCACGGGCTGCAGCACCTCGATCGTCCGTGCGAGGTCGCCCAACGCCACCAAGAACTGGATATGCGAGCGGCTGTTCAGATCGATGCTCTGAACGATGAACTGGGCGTTAACACCGGCAGCGCCCAGGGCGCCGAACACGGACCCCGCCAAGCCGGGGCGATCAGGCGCCGACATGACCCCCACCAACGCGAGGTCAGAGTGCTCGATGATGCCGCCGACGCGGATCTTGGACGATCTGCGGCCCCCCATAGTCTACCCCCTGCCCCTCCGCTTGAGCAAGCGGCTCACACGCTGCAGCAGATCCTCGGGGGCGACAGGCTTGCTCACAAAGTCATCGATGTGCACGTATTCGTCGGTCGGAAAGAGATCCCGATAGTCGCTGTTGGCGATGGATGTCACCATCAGGATCGGAATGGCGGCCTGCTCGGGATCCTCGCTCATCCGTTGGCTCATGCTCAGGCCGTCCAGCACCGTGGACATGATCACATCCAGGATGACCAGGTCGGGATTCTCCGCGCGCGAGCGTGCCAGACCTTGATCGCCATCCGCGGCAGTGATCACCTCATACCCGGCAGCCTCCAGCACCATGCGCGTCGTCTCCAGGAAATCAGGGTCATCATCCACTACCAGGATCTTGGTCATCGGTGCCTCCTCCCTCGCGTGCCCGTCCACCCAACGCCTAGTGCGCCGCCGCGCAGCCACCTTGCAGGTGGCGATGATACTCGTCTGCAAATAGGTCGAGGCTGCTCCGTATGGGGGCGACCAACGCGTCGCCCATCGGGCAAAAGGTGTGGCCGGCGATGCCATCGCACAGGCTGTAGAGCCGCTCGATATCGCCGGGGGCGCCGGCGCCATCGACGATGCGCTGCAAGAGATCGAGGATGCGGCGGCCGCCTACGCGGCAGGGCGTGCACTTGCCGCACGATTCGTGCGCAAAGAACCGGGCAGCCCGCAGCGCCACGTCCACCATGCAGGTGTCCTCATCCATCACCACGATGGCCCCCGTCCCCAGCGCCGATCCGATCCTGTCCAGCGACTCGAAATCCATGGGGACATCCACGTTCTCGGCGGTGACAAAGGGGGTCGAGGCCCCGCCAGGGATCACCGCCTTGAGCTGCTTGCCGCCAGGGATTCCGCCGGCATAGTCATAGATGATGGTGCTGAGAGGCGTCCCCAGCGGCAACTCGTACACCCCCCGCCGATAGACATGCCCGCTGACGCAAAAGATCTTGGGCCCGGTGCTGTTCTCTGTACCGATGCTTCGGTACCAGTCATCGCCGTGGAGCACGATATGAGGCACGTTGGCCAGCGTTTCCACATTGTGCACCAAGGTGGGCTCTTGATGATAGCCCGCCTGCGCCGGATAGGGTGGCTTGATGCGCGGCTCTCCGCGTCGCCCCTCCAGCGAGTTGAGCATGGCCGTCTCCTCGCCGCAGATGTAGGCGCCCGCGCCGCGATGCACGGTCATGTCGAGGCTAAAGCCGCTCCCTAGGATGTTCTGGCCAAGGAATCCGTGAGCATAGGCATCGTTGATGGCCTTGTTCCAGCGCTTGACCCCCAAAAAGAACTCGCCTCGGATATAGACAAAGGCATGCTCGGCGCCCACAGCATAGGCGGCAATGATCGCACCCTCGATGACCTGATGCGGGTCCTCCTCGATCAGTTTGCGATCCTTGAAGGTGCCAGGCTCGCCCTCATCGGTGTTGACGGCCAGGTACTTGTGCTTGGCATCCCGCGGCATAAAGCTCCATTTGAGGCCCGCCGGGAACCCCGCGCCGCCGCGCCCTCGCAGCTTGGAGCGCTTGACCATCGCCACCAGCTCGTCGGGAGACATGGCAAGGGCCTGGCGCAGAGCCTGATAGCCGCCGTTGGCCAGATACACCTCGATGGTCTCCGATCGCGGCAGATCGACCCTCCTGAGCAGAATTGGCTCGAACATTAGCGCCCCCCCAGACGATCCAGGATGTCGTCGACCTTGTCAAAGGTCAGATCTGTGTAAAGGGTGTCGTTGACGCGCATGGCCGGTGAGACGTCGCACGCAGCCAGACACTGGACCGAGACCAGCGAGAACAGCCCATCCTCGGTGGTCTCGCCCGGGCTGATGCCCAGCTTCTCCACAAGGTAATCCAGCAGCCGCTCCGCTCCGCCCGCCAGATGGCACGACAGCCCCTCGCAGACCTGGATGACGTACCGCCCCATCGGCTGCATGCGGTACATCGAATAGAACGTGGCCGTCTCGTACACTTTGCCCGGCGCCATATGGAGACGTTCAGCCACACGCTGGATAGCCTCATCGGTGAGATAGCCATACTGCTCCTGCGCTATGTACAGCGCCGTCAAGAGCCTGGCCCGCTCCATGGCATCGGTGCTTGCCAACTGCCCTGGGTTGATCACTGTTCCCTCCTTGGCCGTGCCGTACCACCCATCAGATCCGCCACGCACGCCAGCAGTTCAGATGGCTCGAGTGGCTTGGTCATGAACGCGTCCACGTGGCCATCCTCGCCAGTGGGGATGATCTCATCATCGCCGTCGCTGACGATTGCCGACACCATGAGGACCGGAATGTGGCAGAGCATAGGATCGCGTGCCATCTCGCGCGTCACCGTGCGGCCACCCAGGCCGTAGGACATCATCAGGTCAACCATCACCAGGTCGGGCGCCGCAGAGCGGGCCAACGCCAGACCAACCTCCGCGTTCTGCGCTGTCCGCACCTGGTAGCCATTGGCAGAGAGGATGATCTCGACATACCCGCAAAAGTCAGGGTCGTCGTCAATGACCAGAATGGTCTTGCCCGTGGCCTCGGACACGTTGCCCTCCTACGACCGACGGACCGATCGCCTTAGCGCGTGAGACGCGACACGGTGGCGATCAGCTCGTCGGGCTGCACTGGCTTGGAGATCCAGGCATCGATGGGGATATAGTCATCGGTGGGAAACATGTCGGCGCTCTGGCTGCTGGCGATAGAGGACACCATCACAATGGGCACCTTGCAGAGGTCAGGCTCGTCGGCCATGGCGTGCGCGACCGAGACGCCATCGAGCACCCCGGCCATCATCACATCCAGCACCACGACCGCCGGACGCTCCTCGCGCATCATTCGCAGCGCCATATCCCCGTTGGAAGCCGTCTCGACCTCGTACCCTTTCTTGGAGAGGATCAGACGCGTGATCTCACAAAAGTCTGGATCATCATCCACGACCAGAACCTTGCTCATACGACCTCCCGCAGCTTCCTAACGCCTCAGCAATCGACGCACTTGGGCGATAAGTGAGGTTGGATCCACCGGCTTGCTCATAAAGTAATCGATCAGATGGTCCTCGTCGGTCGGCACCATGCCGAGATAGTCTGTCTCGGTAATCGAGCTGACGACCAAGATCGGCATGCCACCGCCCTCGGGCAGCTCGCGGATCCGGCGAGCTGCGTCCCAGCCATCGAGGATGCCTTCCATCATGATGTCGAGCAACACCAAATCGGCAGGCTCGCGCTCCAGTTTGAGGAGCGCCTCGTTGCCGCTGGCCGCCAGATCCACCACCCAGCCCTCGCGCTCGAGCAGCAGGCGCGTGATCTCGCAAAAGTCGGGGTCGTCATCCACCACCAAGATGCGAGCCGGCGGCGGCTTGGGGATCGTCCAGTCGATGGCGTGCTTGAGGACCAGCGGGACGTGCACCGTCACGCTCTCCAGAACCCCGTCCAGCTTGCCGACTTGCCCGGTCAAAAAGCGCATGAGCTCTTCATTCCCGCCAAAGACCGCCTCAGCCACCAGGTCGTACTCGCCCGTCACCACATAGACACTCACGACCTCGGCCATGGCAGCCAGGGCGCGCCCCACCGCTTCGATCTGCGCCAGCTCCACCTTGAGCAGCACCAGAACGCGGACATCGAGGCCCAACCGATCCGTGGCGATGACGCCGCCCAGACGGATCACACCCTCGGACAGCAGCCGGTCCAAGCGTTTGCGTACCGTCCCCTCGCTGACGCCAAGTGCTCGCGCCATCTCCACATTGCTCCGGCGCGGATCCTGTTGCACCAGCTCGGCTATCTGACGATCCAGCTCATCCATCGCTATCCCCCACCATCCTTCAAGGACTATCATATCAGATGCTACGATATTCGTCAAGCACTATCGCAATACCTACGATATTCGTAATGCATCGCGGTAACGCGTCCTAAAGGGCATCACCAGCCCATACATGATAGCGACTGTCGCTGGCCAAGCAGCGCACGTTGGTCAGCACGTCGGCCATGGCGCGCTCATATCGTAGGAACCGGTTAGCGACAATGATCACCTGGCCGCCAGGCGCCAGCACACGGGCCGCGCCCCGAATCAACCCTTCGGCCAACTGGCGATCCACGCCATGCCCGCGGTGGAACGGCAGATTGCTGAGAACCAGATCGTAAGGGCCCGGACCCGCCGCTTCAGCCCCATCGCCCAGCACCACCGCGGCACCGTCCAAACCGTTGGCAGATAGCGTTGCCCTGGCGGCCCGTGTCGCCAATGCATCTACATCCACCAGGGTCACCGAGCCCTCGCGCGCTCGATCAGCCGCGTACACCCCGACAGCCCCCCATCCGCAGCCCAGGTCCAGCACCCGTGCGTCCGGGGCGATGTCGACCACCTCCAGCAGCATACGGGTGCCTGCGTCCAGGTGCTCCCACGAAAAGACGCCCGCCGTAGTGCGGGCCTGGTATACCCGGTCGCCACGCTCCCAGGAAAAGGCATGCCAGGTATCCGGCGCGATACCTGGCTCGGCATAGGCGCTCGGCAGCTCGGTGTCCTCCCCACGGCGAAACGCCGCCGCCCGATGGCCGCCCTTGTACCCGAGCAGCCCCTGCGGCTCGAACAGCCCTTCGAGGTCGCGCAGGGCGCTCTTGGCGCCGGCATCGTTGGCCCCAGCCACGTACAGCCGCCCGCCAGGCCGCAGGACAGCGTGGGCGTGGGCCGCGTACAGCCGCTGGGTAGCGCGTCCCTTGGGCAAGCTCATCATGACCACGTCATACGGGCGGAGGCCCGCCGGCGGCAGCCCGCAATGCACCAGCACCCCATCCAGGCCATGGCGCGACAGGTTGCGCCCACAGACCTGGGCCGCGACCCAGTGGGTGTCGCATGCCGTGACCAGATCCGGTTGGGTGCGCTGCGCCGCCACGATCGCCAGCGCGCCGTGGCCCGACGGCCACACCAGCACCCGCTCGCCCCGCTCCACCCAAGCATGGCGAGAGAGCAGCAGCTCGGAGGGGGCCACCTCGGCCCAGGGGCGCATGCGCGGATCGGTGGCCAGCCGCAGCTCGATCTCATCGAGGCGCACCTCGATCTCATGTCGTTCGTCGCCCGGCATCATCACCCTCCTCTATCGCGGACTGGACACGTCACCCCCCGTCAGCCATAATGCGCTCGGATCATCAAGACGCTCGGGCGTTCCGAGCGACCATGCCTAGGAGGCCTTGCTATGACCACATTGGGCGTTATTGTCGGCAACCGCGGGTTCTTTCCCTCGCATCTCTGCAAGGAGGGCCGCGAGACCGTCCTCCGCGTGCTGGAGGAAGAGGGCCTCAAGGCCATCTGCCTGACCCCCGAGGACACCGACTATGGCTCCGTCGTAACGTGGGCCGACTCTAAAATCTGCGCCGACCTGTTCAAGCGTCACGCCGACGAGATTGACGGCATCCTGGTCACGCTGCCGAACTTTGGCGAGGAGCGCGGCATCGCGGACGCCATCAGGCTAGCGGGGCTGAATGTGCCGGTCCTCATCCAGGCCACCCCCGACGAGCTGGGTGCCATGGGCATCGCCACGCGTCGTGACAGCTTTTGCGGCAAGATGTCGGCCTGCAACAACCTCTGGCAGTATGGCATCCCGTACAGCCTCACCACGATGCACACCGTACCGCTCGACAGCGCTTCTTTCCGACGCGACCTTCAGCGCTTTGCGGCCACCTGCCGGGTCGTCCGCGGGTTACGCCGCGCACGCTTCGGGCAGGTCGGGGCGCGTCCCGCGGCCTTTACCACCGTGCGCTACAGCGAAAAGCTGCTCGAACAGGCTGGCATCGCCGTCGAGAGCGTGGACCTCTCCGAGATTCTGGGCAAGGCCTGGAAGCTGGCCGACGATGACGCCCGCGTCCTCGGCCGCATCGACGAGATCCGTGCCTATGAAAAGACCGTCAACGTTCCGGGCGAGGCCCTGCAGCGCATGGCCAAGTTGGCTTTGGTGCTGGACGATTTCGTCAGCGAGATGGAACTGGACGGCATCGCGGTGCAATGCTGGACGGCCATGGAAGAGTACTATGGCGTGGTCCCCTGCACGGCCATGAGCATGCTCAGCAACAAGCTGATTCCCTCGGCCTGCGAGACCGACATCACCGGCCTGATCGGAATGTACGCCATGGTGCTGGCTTCTGGCAAGCCCAGCGCCCTGCTCGACTGGAACAACAACTATGGCGATGATCCCAACAAGGCCGTCGTATTCCACTGCAGCAACCTCCCCCAGACCTTTTTCGGGGACGAGGGCAGGATGGACTATCAGGAGATCATTGCCGGGTCGGTGGGCAAGGAGAACACCTATGGCACCATCGTGGGCCGCATCAAGCCGACCGACCTGACCTACTGCCGCGTCTCGACGGACGATACTGGTGGCAGCATTCGGGCCTACCTGGGCGAAGGGCGCATCACCGACGACAAGGTAGAGACCTTTGGCGGATATGGCGTCATCGAACTGCCCGACTTTCAGGGCTTGCTGCACTATATCTGCGCCAATGGCTTTGAGCACCACGTGGCCATCAGCCCCAGCCTGGTGGCCGATGCCCTCAACGATGCGTTTACCACCTACCTGGACTGGGACGTCTACTACCACGGGAAATAGCCTCTGCGCTCGCAGGCATCGCAAAGGGCCGCCCTCTCGGAGGGCGGCCCCTTCGCTTGTGCGGAAAAGAGACTAGAAGAGCGCGATCTTGACCACGATCGGTGCGAACACCGTGGCCGTCAGGGACATCACGGTGATCAGCGTGTTCAGCGAAGGGCCGGCCGTATCCTTGAAGGGATCGCCGACCGTATCGCCCACCACGGCCGCCTTGTGCGCGTCGGAGCCCTTGCCGCCCAGAGCGCCGTCCTCGATGAACTTTTTCGCGTTATCCCACAGGCCGCCCGCGTTGGACATGAACAGCGCAAAGATGATGCCCGAGACGATGCTGCCGCCGAGAAATCCACCCAGCGCGTCGGCACCCAGAACCAGGCCGATCACGATCGGGGAAACCAGCGACAGCACAGCCGGCAGCGTCAGCTCCTTGAGAGCGCCTCGGGTGGCGATATCGACGCAGCGGGTGCTGTCAGGCTTTGCTTTGCCCTCGATCAAACCGGGGATCTGCTCAAACTGGCGACGGATCTCGGCCACCATCAGCTCGGCGTTACGGCCAACCGAGAGCATGAGCAGCGCCGAAAAGTAGGGCGGCATCATCGCGCCTAGGAATAGGCCCGCCACCACCTTGGGATTGGTCAGGCTCAGAATCGTCAGGTCCACCGTCTCCGCATAGGCGGAAAAGAGCGCCAGCACCGTCAGCGCCGCAGCGCCGATGGCAAAGCCCTTGGTGATCGCCTTGGCCGTGTTGCCAGCCGCGTCGAGACGGTCGCACACGGCGATGGTATCCTCGTCCTCATGGCCAACCTCGGCACAGCCGCGCGCATTGTCCACGATGGGGCCATACGCATCCGCTGAGACGATCATGCCCGTGATGGAGAGCATACCCACCGCGGCGAGAGACACGCCATAGGTACCCGGCACGCCGAACGCTTGGGCCAGGTAGAAAGAAGCCACCATGGCCACCGCGATGCCGATCATTGATGGCACGATGCTAACCAGGCCATAGGAAAAGCCCTCGATGATGACCAGAGCAGGGCCCGACAGAGCCGCCTTGGCCGTGGTCTGCACGGCGTCCTGGTCGATATCGGTGTACTTGTCGGTGGTAAAGCCCAGGAGCACACCCGCGCCCAGACCAAAGACCGTCGGCAGGATCAGCCCCCACGGCTGCTCAAAGGGGAGCAGCATCGCTACGATGGCAACCATGACAGCCAGGATCAGGGTGGTCGCCACCGTACCGGTGTTCAGGGCACGGCCGGGGTCGTTCTTGCCGCCTGTACGCACAAAGAACATCCCGAGCACCGAGGCGAACACGCCCAGGGCGCTCAGGATGAGCGGGAACATGACATAGACCTCGCCGGTGCCCGAGCCACCAAAGAGCTCATACCCCAGGATCATGACGGCCACGACGCTGGCCACATACGAGTCAAAAATGTCCGAGCCCATGCCGGCTACGTCACCGACGTTGTCGCCCACATTGTCGGCCACCACGGCGGGGTTCCGCGGATCATCCTCGGCGAGGCCGAACTCGACCTTGCCCACCAGGTCCGCGCCAATGTCGGCGGTCTTGGTATAGATGCCGCCGCCGGCCTTGGCCAGCAGAGCCATGGCGCTGGCACCAAAGCTAAAGCCAAGCACCACGCTGGGCGCGCCGCCCGGAACCGCGGTGTTCCGAAAGATCATATAGATGAGCGTCATCCCGATGAGGGCCACGCCCACCACCGACATCCCCATCACGCCGCCAGCAAAGAATCCCACCGGGAACGCCTCCTGGAGGCCGGCCCGCGCCGCCCAGGCCACCTTGGCGTTGGCCCGCGTAGCGACATACATGCCCGCATAGCCCGCGCCCGCGGAGAACACCGCCCCGACCAGATACGCCACCGCCGTCTGCCAGTTGATGGTGATCAGCAAGATCACGGCTACGCCAAGCGACAGCATCCCGAGCGCTTGATAGAGCCGCCTTAGGTAGGCGGCCGCGCCCTCCTGGATCGCCTCGGAAAAGTCGGCCATCTCGGCGCTTTCGTTGGGTTGTCGCATCACCCAAGCATAAAAATAGGCCGCCACCCCCAGTGATAGGACTCCGGCGACCAGCGTGACGATCTCCCATGCGACCATAGCCTGCCTCCTGTGTGGTGTTGTCCCAACGTCTGCCCGAGTGCTTCTGCGATGCGTGCCGACGCTGCACGAGGCCGCGACCCAAACGAGCCGGTCGAAATGCACACAACCACGGTTGAGCGCATTCCGCTACCCGCACAAAGCAAGACACTCCTCGCGCAGAGGCATTCAGTTGCCGATGATAGACAGGCACCAAAGGCCTGTCAAACAGCCAGTTTGGGCGGTAGTAGTGCGTTCTCCCACGTATGTGTCTCAAGTGGTGTAAAGAGTGCGTCGCCCAAGTAGCTGGGGGGCGCCGGTATACGCAAGTCGCTGCCACAGATGGCCGCGCAGCGCAGGCGCACCAGCACCTCGCCCGGACCCGGCGTCGGCTTCGGAAAGTCGCGCACCTCGGCCCTACCATCTCCCAGGAATACCAGACCTCGCATCGTCTCACCCATGGCGTGTCTCCTCCCCGCCGTCCGTCTGCCGCGCCATGCTAGGTGCTCTGAAGCCTGTCCGCAACGCCATCAGGCTTGCGCCGCGGCCAGCCGCCGCCTAGAATCAAAGCATGACACACGAACAACCAAGGAGGCAGGAATGACGGAGCCGATAGGCATCATACAGGTCGGGGTCGGCGGCATGGGCAGCGTCTGGGTCGAGACGGTGCAAAACGCCCGGGCCGTCACGCACGTGGCGCTGGTCGATACCAATGCCGAGGTGCTGCGGGCACAGGCACAACGATGCGGCCTCGACGCCAGCCATTGCTACACGGACCTGACCACGGCGCTGCGGCATGAACGAGCCGACGCCCTGATCAACGTGACCCCGCCGCAGTTCCATGAGACCGTTTGCTGCCAAGCCCTGGAGGCTGGCCTTTCGGTCCTCACGGAAAAGCCTCTGTCAGACACGATGGCAGCAGCGCGCCGCATTGTGGCGACCGCTCAGCGGGCCGACAAGACCCTCATGGTCGCCCAGAACTATCGCTACCAGGCGTTCGCGCCCACGCTGCGACGGTTGGTCTCCAGTGGCGAGATGGGCGCCCCAGGCCAAGTCCACGTCGCGTTCGCCAAGGGCCCGCACTTTGGCGGGTTCCGCGAAAAGATGGAGCATCCCCTGATCGTCGACATGGCCATCCACCACTTTGATATGCTGCGCTATTTCCTCGGGGCCGACCCCGTTGCCGTATCAGGACGTAGCTGGAACCCGTCCTGGAGCTGGTTTGGCGGCGACGCCTCCACGGCGCTCCAGTTCGCCTTTGAGGGGAACATTCACGCCAGCTATACGGGAAGCTGGTGCTCCACCGGCGCCGAGACCTCCTGGAACGGCGACTGGCGCATCGAGTGCGAAAGAGGCGTCTACCTTGCCAGCCGTGATCTGCTGTACCGCGCCCCTACGGGCGAGGAGCCCCAGCCAGTGGACCTAGATCCCATGCCGCTGGCCCGTCAGGACTATTTGCTCGAGGCGTTCCGCCTAGCCATCACCGAGGGCGCGCCGCCCGAGACCACGGGGGAAGACAATCTCAAGAGCCTGGGCATGGTCTTTGGGGCAGTAAGGGCCGTCTCCACAGGCGAGATCGTGCCGTTGCCGTTGGCCGATTAGCTAGCAGGAGGGTCCCTATGAACGGCCGCGAGCGGCTTCTAACCGCTATCGCCAATGAAAAGCCCGATCGCCTGCCCGTGCAGGTCCATAACTGGATGACCTATTACCTGAACACCTATCTGGACGGCTGTACCCCCTACGAGGCCTACCAGCGCTTTGGCCTGGACGTGGCGCTCTATGTGGGGCCCACGGCCATCTACTCGGACCAGGCTCTGGCCGACTGGCAGGTGCAGCGGCGTGACCTGGGCACCAACGCTTCTGGCGAGCGCGAGTTCGTCGAGGTGGTGACCACGCCCGAGGGAGAGCTCACCCAGCGAGGCGCCTCCAACGCGTTTACTTTGTGGACCACCGAGTACCTCATCAAGAACGAGGCCGATCTGGAGCTGTTCCTCCGCTACGCCCTGGTGCCCTCGGCGCTGGACCCCACCCCCGTCCTAGAGGCCCAGGCCTTGGTCGGCCAGGATGGGATCGTGCGCGGCTGGGCTACGGGTTACGGCCAGGGGTCGCCCTGGCAGGATCTCTGCACGCTGATCGGCACCGAGACCGCCATCTTTTGGGCCATGGATCAGCCCGATCTGTTGCAGCACGCCCTGGACGGCCTCCTCGAAAAGCGTCTCCGCTACATCGAGATGCTCGAGGGGATCCCTCTGGACCTGATCGAGACGGGCGGCGGGGCTGGCTCCAATACGGTCATCAGCCCGCGCCTCTTTCGGCGTTTCTGCCTACCATACGACCGCATCCAGCATGATGCCCTCCACGCCGTCGGGCTCAAGGCCGTCTACCATCTCTGCGGTGGCCTCATGAAGATGCTAGACATGGTGGTGGAGAGCCATGCCGATGCCCTTGAGACGATGACACCCCCCACCATGGGCGGCGACTGCGACCTGGCAGAGGCCCAGCGGCGCGTGGGTGACAAGCTCTGCTTTATCGGCGGCTTTGACCAGAACGCTGGCTTTGAGCAGGGCACGCCGTCCGAGGTCCGTGAGCAGGTCGCGTACCTCCATAGCTGCTGCCCCGACGGCGGCTACATCTGTAGCCCGTCGGACCATTTCTTCTTTGGCGATCCCGCCAACATCCAGGCCTTTGCCGACGCGGCCCGCGACTGCGTCTACACCTAGGCGACTCTCAGCGCTTAACCCACAACGGCCCCGAGCCAGTGCTCGGGGCCGCCGCCTACTCGCCCTCCGCCTCGCTACACCGCGGGGACGATACCCGCCCGCCGTCGGAATCTGAAAAGGGCGCGCATCGCCAGGCTGACCAGATAGCCCGCCACCGCCACCAGAATGATCGACGCGCCCGAGGTCAGGTTGAGGCTGTACGACAGCCACAGACCAACCACCGTAAAGACGATCCCCAGCACCGACGAGAGAAGCATCATCTTGCGCATGCCGCTGACAAACTGGCCACTGATGGCCGCGGGGATCGTCAGCAGCGCGATCACCATGATCAGGCCCACGATCCGCATCATCATCACCACCGTCAAGGCGGTCAGCAGCAGCATGCTATAGTAGACCAGGCCCACGGGCACATTGCGCACGGTCGCAAAAGTCTCGTCAAAGGAGACGGCCTCGATCTCCTTGTAGAGCAGGTTGACCACTACCAACACCAACAGGTCGACGCCCAGCATCAGCCAGAGGTCGCGGCTGGGCACGGCCAGGATGCTCCCGAACAGATAGCTCATCAGATCGGCCTTGTAGCCTGGCGTCAGGTCCACCAAGACGACGCCCAGGGCCATGCCGAACGCCCAGATCACGCCGATAATGGTGTCGGCGCGCTCGCGCGTGGATCGATGCACGATCCCCATGACCGTGGCCGACAGCAGGCTGAACCCAACCGTCGTCAACGTGGGATCGGCTCCCAGGAAATAGGCCAGGCCGATGCCCCCGTAAGCCGCGTGCGCGATGCCGCCGCTGAGAAAGACGATGCGGTTGACCACCACATAGGTGCCAATGATCCCGCAGGCGATGCTCACCAGGACTCCCGCCGCCAGAGCGTTGCGCATGAACCCGAACTGAAGGGCCTCAAGCATCGTGCGGTACCTCCGTGTGTTTGGGCAGCACCCGATGGGGCACGCCGTGTGCCAGCAGGTCGACGGGGCATTGGTACGAGGCGTCCAGCATCTCGGACGTGATAGTCTTGTCACGCTCATAGAACAGGCGACGGCTGAGACAGCCGACCGTCTTCACATAGGACGAGATCGCCGTCAGGTCATGAGAGACCATAAAGATGGTGATGCGATGGTTCAGCTCGTGGAGCAGCTCGTACAGGGTTGAGCTAGCCGAAGCGTCCATGTGGGCGGTCGGCTCGTCCAGCAGCAGAATGCTGGGCTCGCTCACCAGGGCACGGGCCACATAGACTCGCTGCCGCTGGCCGCCCGAAAGCTCAGCCAAGGGCCGATCCGCCATCGACTCTAGCCGAACCGCTGCCAAGGCCCGCGCCACCTGCTCGTCATCCTCGGGCTGGTATCGCCGCAACAAGCCCCGATGCCCCAGTCGCCCCATCCTGACCACATCGCGGACTCGGATGGGCATATCGCGGTCAAACTCGACCAGCTGCGGCACCCAGCCGATGTGGCGACGGCCACGCTGTGGGCGCTCGCCCATGATCCGAACCTCGCCGCGCAGCGGCCGCATCAGCCCCAGCAGTACCTTCAGCAGGGTCGTCTTGCCGCCGCCATTGGGACCGATCAGCCCCACAAAGTCACGCTCGTAGACGGTGAGGTTCACGTCCTCCAGCACGATCTCGTGGTCATAGGAGGCCCACAGGTGATCAACCCGAATAACCTCGCGCGTCGCTCCAGTCTCTGCAGTTCCCGTCACCATCTCCCCTCCTCGGCCCCGTGGGTTGGCCCCTGGCCCCGCCGCCTCACTCCTCGCCCAGCACCTCGGCCATGGTCCGCGCCACGTTGCGCAGGTTCTCGGCCCAATCGCGGGCGAGCGGGTCGATCAGGAGCACGCGGCCGCCGATCTCGTTCGCGATGACCTCGGCGGTACGGGTGCTGAACTCGGGCTGCGCGAACACTACGCGAATCCCTTCGGCCTGCGCCAAGGCGATCAGTTGCGATAGCTCCGCCGCGCTGGGCTCCTGCCCCTCCACCTCGATGGCAACCTGTTCCAAGCCATAGTCGTCGGCGAAATAGCCCCACGAGGGATGGAACACGAGGAACTTGGCGGGGGTCACGTCTGCCAGCAATGCCCTGATCTCGGCATCCAGCTCGTCGATCTCGGCCTCAAAGGCGGCCAAGTTCTCCTCATATTCCGAAGCATGGTCGGGGTCCAGGGCTGCCAGGGCCGCAGCGATGTGACGCGCCTGCACCTTGACGAGGCGGGGCGAGAGCCAGATATGTGGATCGAATAGCTCTCCTGCCTCGTCGGCCTCGCCCTCATGGTGGTCCTCGTCCTCGCCGTGCGCGTGGGCCTCGATGGATCGCCGCTGAATGCCAGCGGTGGTGTCCACCAGCAACATGGTCGGGTTAGCCGCGACGATCCGCTCCATCCAGACGTCCTCAAAGGGGACGCCGATGCTGAAATAGGCGTCCGACTGGCTCAACGCGACCAACTGCTCTGGCTTGGGCTCGTAGGTGTGAGGGCTCTGCCCAGGCTCAACCATCACCTGCACGGCCACATGATCGCCGCCGATGCGCTCGACAAAGTAAGCCTGCGGGACGATGCTGACGGTTACGCACAGGTCAGCCTCGCTCGGCTCGCCTTTGGAGCTCGACGACGCGCAGCCCGCCAACAGGAGAGCAACGCACACCACGACCATGGCCATACGCCCGATTCGATACGGCACTGAACACCCCCCAACACCGTCCATCGCGGGCTGGATCACCCTGTTCACTCGGAACCCCGCGCACACTCACGGCACAAGCCCGAGAGCTGGAGCATGTGCCCGTCGATCTGAAAGCCCGTCTCATCCTCAGCCCGCTGGATCAGCGCGTGTATCTCCTGGCAGCCACTGAACTCGGCCGCGCGGCCACATTGGCGGCAGACGATGGCGTGATGATGCCCAGGCGAGGCGGTCGTATAGGCGTGGCAGCCAACCTCTCGATGCACACGGCGAACTAGGCCCAGCTCCTGGAACAGATCCAGCGTTCGATAGACGGTGACCAACCCCAGCCTGGGATGCCGTGTCCTGGCCTCCTCCAGCACTTCGGCCGCGGCCAGGGGCACGTCCACGCTCTCCAACGCAGTCATCACAGCCCGCCGCGCGGCGGTGATGCGGTGCCCACGCTGACTCAAGAGATCTTCCCAATCCATGGCTCAACCTCTTGATGAAAAACTCTTTCAATAGTGTAGCGCAAAAGCGGGACGCGTCAAGAAAGCCAGGAACCAAAGGCCGTCTAGGTAGAGCGGACGCGCCGCAGGGGAGGCAGGAACCGACCTGTCTGCGTCATATAGGCTCGGTACGCATCGCCGAACTGGCGGATCATCATGGCCTCTTCGCGGTCGACCCGCAAGGTGATGACCACGATCAGCCCAGCCAACCAGGTCAGCCCGAGGAACAGGTTCGCCGTCGCCAGAATCGTCGCCAGGTGCAGCACGTAAAAGGCCGTGTACATGGGATGGCGCACCCAGCGGTACGGGCCGTCGGTGACCAGGGTGTGATTGGCGCGGATGTTTAGCGTGGTGGAAAAGTTGTGGCCCAACACGTGGTGCACCCAGGCGAACCACGGCAGGGTAAGCAGGCAGACGATAGCCGCCGCCCAGCGCACCCAGGGAGCCACGGCGATATGGGCCCAAGCCAGCCACTCGGGCGCGAACAGGTAGATCGCCAGCGTACCCACCTCGTAGCAGATGAACACCGCCAGGAGGATCGCATAGGGGCGGCTCTCGCGAATGACGGTGGGCTCACCGAGGCGGCGTGCCCGCAGCTCATAGTGGATCTTGATGATGCTCAGGCCCGAATAGACGATGATGATGACGGCCGAGAGCCAATCACGTGAGCCCATGGGCACCTCTGGCGCTAGAAACGGAGCTACTCGTCCTCGGGAAGATCGATGCCGCCCTCATAGGTCAGCATAACCAGCCGACCGTGCACATCTACGACGATGCGAAAGCCCAGCATCTTGAGCCAAGGCAGCCACTGCGCAGGACCGCTCTCACGCAGGCTCGCGCCCAGGTTGGCCAGCGATGATTCCAGCGCCGCCTTGGTGAGCACATCGTCGCGCCCCAAGGCGTTCAACATGGCCCCGACCAACTCCTCTTGCTGCTCGTCCACCTGGCGCTGCAGCTCGGCCAACACCGCGTCATCGACCGAACGGGCCTCCACGTGCCGCTCAAACCCATCGTCGATCACCACATAGTGCGGCTCGCCGCCCACAAAGCGCACCTCAGCGGGCTGGCCACGCTCGTTGAACACCAGCCCCTGGAACAGCGCCTGATACGGCCCTGCAGAATCCTCCATGCAACCTAACCTCCCAGAGGCCCCGCCCCTTGATGCCCAAGAGTATAGGAACGGGCCCGAGCAAGGTCAATCCTCATCGGCATCCTGGTGGTCCTCGTAGGCCACCTCGAGAGCCCGCTCCGTGACCCGCCGATAGATCGGCTCCAACATGGGGAGCAGATCCTCATCCTCGGCAAAGGTCAGATCGCCTAGCACCTTGAGCGTCTCCATGCTCATCTCGGGGGGCTCCACTCGCAGAGGCAACCCGCGCAACTCTGGCCCCATCCGCCAAAAAGCGTCAGCGGAGACGCCTCCCAGCGCCTCCTCGGTAGAGGTCCCAGCCGCAACCACCGCGCGGGAGGCGGCCTCCTGTTTGGCCACGACGGCCAAGCGCCTCTCGCGCAGCGCCTCCACCAGGTCGTCGCGGCCGCGTCCCCGCAGCTCCAACAGCAGGAACGGGTCGTCCGCTAGGCGTTCGCCCGCGGCTATCAAGACGGCCGCCACATGCCGACACGAACGCAGATGGCCACAGCTACACTCGGCCTCCATGTCCCCACGCCCCTCGGGGAAAAGCGGCACGCCCAGGCCGCGCATCAATCCTTCGACGCCCCGCGGGAGCTCGGCATTCAGAAGCTGGGCCGCATAGACGGCCTGGCTGGCGAGCGCGTCCAGGCAGCGATCCCACTCGGCGTCGCTCAGGGTGCGCAGAGATACGCGAACGCGGCAAGCGGCTCCTTCGGCCCCGCCCACCGTCCCACGTAGCAATCCCAGCTCGACGGACAGCCCGCTGACCAAGCCCTTGCGCACCAAGGCCCGCCCCTCGGAGGTGTTCGTCGGACCCATGGCTTGTGACACCGTCGACTGCCACCGCGAGACCCACCAGCCAGCGACGGATCCGGTACTGTACGCGATTTGCTCGTCCACCAACGCTAGCCCCCTACCCTAGTCGTCCATGGCGCTGTCTTCTCGCAGCACCACCAGCTCACGCAGCGCAGCGGTGTCCAGGTCAGTGAGCCAGCTCTCGTCCGCGCCCACCACATTCTCGGCCAGCTCGCGCTTGGATTCGATCAACGCGTCGATGCTCTCCTCCAGGGTGCCGACGGTGACAAACTTGTGTACCTGCACGTCACGTCGCTGCCCGATACGGTAGGCGCGATCGGTGGCCTGGTCCTCCACCGCGGGGTTCCACCACCGATCAAAGTGAAACACATGGTTGGCGCGCATCAAGTTCAGCCCCGTCCCGCCTGCCTTGAGCGACAACAAAAAGATCGAGGGGGCATTCGGATCCTCTTGAAAGCGCATCACCATCTCGTCGCGTCGCTTTTGCGGGGTGCCGCCGTGCAGGAACAGCACCTCTTGCTGGAACAGCTCCTGGAGATAGCGCTGCAGCAGGTGCCCCATTTGGGCAAACTGGGTAAAGACCAAGGCTCGATCGCCGATGGCCAGCACCTCCTCCAACATTTCGCTGAGGCGGTTGACCTTGCCCGAACGACGGCCAATGTCCGAGCCGTCGCCCAGCATTAGCGCGGGATGGTCACAGACCTGCTTGAGCCGCGTTAACATGGCCAATACGCGCCCGCGACGGGCCATCTCCTGATCGCTGTCCTCGATAGAGGCCATGGCGTCGCTCACGATGGCCTCGTAGAGCGTCGCCTGCTCGCGAGTCAGGTTGCAGAACACTTTGGCGTCCAGCTTTTCGGGGAGATCCTGGATCACCATGGGATCGCTCTTGACGCGACGCAGGATAAAGGGCTGAACCAAGGTGCGCAGCTCTGTCAGAGCCTGGTCGTCCTGGTAACGCTCGATGGGCACCGCATAGTTGCGCCGAAAACGGTCAAACCCGCCGAGATAGCCAGGGTTCAGAAAGGACATGATCGACCAGAGTTCCGAGAGGCGGTTCTCTACGGGCGTGCCCGTCAGCGCCACCCGTCGCAAGCCCTGCAGCCGCCGCACCGCTCGGGCTTGTTTGGTAGAAGGGTTCTTGATGTTCTGCGCCTCGTCCAGGAACACATAGCTCCAGGGCACCTGCCGCAGATCCTCAAGATCGCGCCAGGCCAGCCCATAGGTGCTGATCACCAGGTCGTGGCTGCGCGCCTCCTGCAAGAGGTCCTCGCCGCCAGCGCGACCCGTGCCATGATGCACCATTACCCGCAAGTCGGGCCCGAACCGCTGCACCTCGCGCCGCCAGTTGCCCACCACCGAGGTGGGACAGATCACCAGGGCTGGTTCGTCGAGCGCGCCCTGCTCCTTGTCATGCAGCAGCAACGCAATCGTCTGGATCGTCTTGCCCAACCCCATGTCATCGGCCAAGCACACGCCCAACCCGAGTTGCGTCATGAACGAGAGCCAGGCCATGCCCCGCACCTGGTAGGGGCGCAGCTCACCCCGAAAGCTCTTGGGCTCGGGCAGCAGCTCAAAACGCTGGCCGTTCTCCAGCGCCTGCACCAGGTCCTGCAACCAAGGGTCCAGCTCGATCTCGGCGATGGGCAGGCCATCCAACACGTCCTTGCTGCCCAAGGCGAGGCGCAGGGCCTCGCCCAGCGTCATGCTATCGCGCGCCTGCTGCCGCTTCCAAAAGGCGATGGCGGCCTCCACCTGCTCTGGCTGCAGCAACACCCACTGACCACGCATCCGCACCAAGGGCGTCTTGAGCGCCGCCAGCCGCTCGAACTCTTCACGGGTCAGCGCATCGTCGCCCAGTGCCAGCTCCCAGTCGTAGGAGATGAGGCGATCCATGCTCAGGTACCCACGAGTGGCCTCGTCGGTTTGGGCGCCGAGGCGCACCCGAACCCGCAGGCGGGCATCGGGGCGACTCCACCAAGGGGGAACCAACACGCCAAAGCCCGTGCGCTTGAGTAGGCGCGCAGTCTCTCGCAAAAAGGTATAGGCCTCCTGAGGCGTCAGCCTGGCGCCCTCGGGAGCCTTGCGCTTGAGGCTGCGGCGGATGGCGGGCGAGAACTGCTGGGCGGCCCCTAGCCCCGCCAGCAAGCGCTCCTGCGGCTGGTCAAAGCGGCGATTCAGGTAGCTCAGCACGTCGCCGCGCTCGCGCCAAATGTGGGACGCAGGGATCATCAGGCTGGGATCGTCCACCGCCTGCAAGAGATACCGCAGATGCCAGTGGCCGTCATCGTCGGGCTGGTCAGCCACGGGCGGCTCCAGCCGAAAGCAGAGGCGTAGCTCGCTGGCGTCAGCCTGGCGGGCCTGCCGCGACCATCCCTGCCAACCCCGGTAGAAACGGATCAACTCATGCCCACGTTGACCGCTCGCCTTCAGGGCAGGATCGTCGCCAACCAGCGCGGCCAGCCACTGGCGCCCCAGATCCACCGACCCCATATAGTGGTGGGAGGAGCTGTTGCTGTTCAGCACCCATTCGGGAGACGTCTCGCTCCAGGCGCGCACGGCCTGGTCGGTGAGGTGGGCCAAAAAACTATCCAGCACCAGGTCGGCGCGAGGCAGCTGCACCTGATCCATCCCCCCGCGCTCGCGAAAGACAGCTCGGCAGACCGGCGGCATGCCGGTGGTCAGCGCGCGTTCCCGCTCCAGGTCCTCCTCGGTCCGCAAGGCTGGTTGCCAGCGCGCATAGAGCTCTTGATCCCGGGCGGCGATCCCGGGCAGATAGCGCTGGCCAGCCAGGATCTCTAGCCCGAACTTGGCCACGATGCCCCAGAACCGGAGATCATCGCCCACGCGATGCGGCGCCCCGATGGCATGGTTGCGCATGGGCAACGCCGCCAGAACCTCGACAATCTGGAGCACGGGAATCCCGATGCCCTCGATGCGCCACCATGCCATGAACGGCTCGCCGCCGTTACCATGCTCATCAGCCGGAACCAGCCAACGTGGCACCACTGGCGCATGTTCATAGCTGGGCAAGAGAGCCACCCGGGTCATGCGAGGCGCCGCTCGCCAGTCCACATCGGGGACGTAATGGGCCAGCAACTGGGCTATCTCGATAGTAGTGGCAGCGTAGGGATGCCGCCCCACCCGGGGGCGTCGGCTACCCGCCTCGGCCGGCGCATCGGCCGCGCGCTCGGCCCAGACGAAAAAGCCGTCCGCGGCACTGTCTTGCGGATCGTGGATCCAGGTTCCGTGCAGAATCGCGTTCATATACGGGAGCTAGTTCCCCTCAGGCTGATGCCACCTTACGATGGTCTGACTATACCGATCGGTTATTATACTGCCATCAGAAAGGGCAGCCCAAAAACTGCCGCTGGGGTTAGCGCGGTCGCTGGAGCCACTGGCCGATCGCACCTATACTGGGAGCGTACCAGCGTGAGAAAGGAGCGACATGAGGCTTGAGGATCTGCTAGAGACCACTACCTATAGCCAGGTGGCCGGGGGCTTTCAGTTCACAGAAGGGCCGGTGTGGCATCCCGAGGGGTATCTGCTCTTTAGCGACATTCCCGCCAGCATCATCTACCGCTATGCGCCAGGCAGCGACGCCGCCCCCGTTCCTTGGCGCCAGCCCAGTGGCAATGCTAACGGGCTCACGTTTGACCGGTCGGGACGGCTGCTAGCGTGTGAGCACGGCAACCGGCGGGTATCGCGCACCGAGCCGGACGGAACCATCACGCCCCTGGCCACCCATTACCAGGGAGCCCGGCTGAACAGCCCGAACGACATCGTGGTGCGCTCCGATGGCAGCGTCTACTTTACCGATCCGCCCTATGGAATCCAAGAGGACGAACGAGAGCTGCCACACAACGGCCTGTACCGGATCGCGCCCGACGGCGCGTTGCACCTGCTAGAGACCGACTTTGGCCGACCTAACGGCCTGGCCTTTTCGCCCGACGAGTCGCTCCTCTATGTGGATGACTCGCCTCGCCGCGAGATCCGCGTGTTCAGCGTCAACGCCCAGGGCGAGCTCACCAGCGATCGTCTGTTCGCCACCCTGGAATCGCCCGAGGAGGGCAGTCCCGACGGGATAAAGCTGGACGTTGCCGGCAGTGTCTACTGCGCTGGCCCCGGTGGCATCTGGATCTATGAGCCGTCCGGCGCCCTCGTAGGGATTGCGGCAGGCCCCGAACGTCCAGCCAACCTGGCTTTCGGAGACGCCGATCTGCGCACCCTGTATATCACCGCGCGCACGGGCCTCTATACCCTGCGAACCCGAAACCCGGGCTTGCCCGTGTTCTAGCGCGACTCTAGCCCTGGTACGCCCGCTGCAGCACGACGCCTCGTCGCGTGCCAGCGGGCACGTACGCCTCGTCGATCCCTAATACCACCAGTCGGTGGGCCGTCACCGCCCGCCAGAACCGCTCCATGTCGTTCCAGTCGGGCTGTGAGATGTTGATCCCATAGAGGTTGCGGCTCGTGCTCATCGATTCGATGAACTGGTCGCCGCACCCGCAATAGTGGATGCATCCCCCGAACTCGTCCAGGATGCGCTGATCGTACGGCTTGACAAACTCTTCATACTGAGCCGTCCGCAGCATCACCGGCGTATCGTCGCGCAGCATGGCCGCACCGCGCATGAGGAACGTCCAGTGTGCCGTCCAGGGCTCATCCTCGCCCACATGCGCCCGCCAGGCCCGGAGGTAGGCGATATAGGTCTCGGTCACCAGGTCCAGCAGACGGTGCACCAAGTCAGGATCATCATACAGGCAGAAAAAGATGTCCGGCCCCCACAAGAGATGCGCCACATCAAAGGGGCCCTGCAGGTCGGGGTGATAGATCCGGCAATAGCGGGTGAGCTTGGGGTAGGGCGCCAGCGCCTCACGATAGTAGCTCGCTGTATCGAGACAGGTGCCTCCCAAGCCCGTCCGCAGGTCGGGAACCCCGCGATCCACCACGGCACGGATGGCATCGCGGCTGGGCAGGTGATGCGCCCACGGCATCGAGTTTTCCGTCAGTTGCCATTCGGCGCCCAGGATGCTAGGCAGGATTACTGTGCCATAGTTGGCGCGAATGCAGAGCGGGAAATGGTCACCCACCTGATGGTGTAGGAAACAGGGGCGGAGCTGATCGAGCAGCATCAGCTCCCGGTCGGCGACAGTGTCGTTATAGGCGGGAGCCGGCCAGTCATCGTCCGCCACCGGCGGCAGCCTCGACCAGATATAGGGCAGAGGGTCCATCTCTTGCCAGGCAAACAGATCGCGATAGGCCTGCTCAATCGCGTCGTAGCGGTCAGGATCGACGGCCTCTTCGAACTTGAGCAGGTAGCTTGGCAGTTGGCTCACGACGCAGCTCCGTTCCCTATCATGGTCGCTTACGGGCGGACGACGGTGCCATCCCAACGCCGAATCTCGGGCCAGGCGCCATTGATCGTGTCTTCCGGGAAGGGGTACCGCGCCGCCTTGGCCTCGTCGATATCGATGCCCAAGCCGGGGCGATCGTTGGCCCACATGCAGCCGTCGCGCACCTCGGGGCACCCCGGGAAGACCTCCTGCGTGGCCTCGCCAAAGCGAGACAGCTCCTGGATGCCAAAGTTCGAGATCGCCAGGTCGAGATGCATGTTGGCCGCGTGGCCCACCGGCGATACGTCGCCGGGGCCGTGCCAGGCCGTCCGCACCCCCATGAACTCGCCGAATGCCGCCAGCTTGCGCGCCATGCTCAGCCCGCCAATGTCCGAGATGTGCACCCGGATGAAATCGATCAGCCGCTCCTGGATCAAGGGCACGTACTCGGCCTGGTTCACGAACAGCTCGCCCATGGCCAGTGGCGTCGACGTCTGCTCGCGCACCATCCTGAAGTAGCCCAGATCCTCTGGCGCCAGCAGATCCTCTAGAAAAAAGAGACGGTAGGGCTCGACCGCCTTGGCCAGCCAGACGCCCTGGATGGGCGGGATGCGCTCGTGCACGTCATGCAGCAGCTCGACCTCCTCGCCCAGCTCGACGCGCAGCTTTTCCAACATCCCGGGGACCATCCGCACATAGGGCGTCGGCTCCCAGGTGCGGCGTTGCACCGGATCCAACGCCGAGCTCACCGTGGCCTGCCGCCCGCCGTAGGTGCTCAGCCCGGGCACTGCCATCTGCACCCGTACGTAGCGAAAGCCGTCGGCCATGATGGCCTGCGCCGCCTCCACCAGCTCGCCCACATCCTGCCCTGAGGCATGGGTATAGAGCGGCACGGCCTCACGGCATTTGCCGCCTAGAAGCTGATACACCGGCATGCCGGCCCGCTTGCCCTTGATGTCCCACAAGGCCTGGTCCAAGCCGCTGAGCGCATTGTTCAGCACCGGCCCGCTGCGCCAGTAGGAGCTGACATAGGCGGCCTGGTACAGGTCCTCGATCCGATCCACATCCCGGCCGATGGCAAAGGGGCGCAGATACTTGTCGATGGCCTCAGCCACCGCATAGGCTCGCTGGGTAAAGGTGGCGCAACCCAGCCCGTACAGGCCGGGTTGATCGGTCAGCACCTTGACCACCACCAGACGGATGCCATCGGGAGCCGTCAGGATCGTCTGTACATCGGTGATGCGCACCGTTTCGCTCATGCCATCCCCCTCACTGCCTGGTTGGTTCTCGCCACAGCCGCTACCGAGTATAATGCTCCCACTGGCCAGAGCAAGGATGAGAGCGCGGGAGGTGAGAGCATGTTACGCTGGGACAGCGGCTGGGAGACCCATCGCGTGGGCGGATGGCGGGTGCGGTGGCTGCGGGTACAGGATGACGAGCGGAACACCACGGTGCGCCTTGTGCCCGCCATGGGCTGCAACATCATCGGGTGGGAGGTCGATGGCACCGAGTACCTGGTGGCCTCCGAACCGGACGGTCGCATCCTAGGCACTCCCATCCTTTACCCCATGCCCAACCGCGTGCGCGACGGCGTCTTCTCGTTTGACGGCCGCGAGTTCCGTTTCGCCCCCAACAATGGCCCCAACTTTACCCCCGGGTTGGTGCGTGACGTGCTCTGGGAGCTGGACGAGCCTGAAGCGACCGTAGACGGGGTGTCGCTGACGGCGCGGGTGGCCATGGCGCCCGGCACACCGCTCTATGAGCTCTTTCCCATCAGCAACACCCTCACGCTGCGCCTGCTCGTCGCTCTCGGCCGCCTAGAGCTGGCCTTTACGGTGCACAATGACGACCGAGCACCGCCTGCCCTTTGGCCTGGCGATCCACCCTTATTTCCGCCATCCACGGCCAGCCGAGGATGTGACGCTGCACATCCCCGCGAAACGCTGCATGGAGGCGGAATCGCTGCTGCCCACCGGGCGCCTTTTGCCGCCGGGTGCCTGCTCGGCCGACCCCACCCAAGCCCGTCTCGCTGGAGGGCCTCGACCTGGATGACGTGTTCTGGGGATGCGGGGCGATCATCCGGCCACCATCACCTACACGTCCTTGGGCAAGCGGGTGACGCTGGAAGCGGACGACTGGTTCACCCACGCCGTCGTGTACACGCCTCCCGAGGCGCCCTACTTTTGCGTGGAGAACCAGTCGTGCTCCACCGATGCGCACAACCTGTACGCCCGCGGGCTAACTGCAGCGGCACATTTGACCATCCTCGAGCCGGGGCGGCGCCCATGAGGCGGCCATCGCCTTTCGGCTGGACGACGTCTAGGCCGGTTCGATGCCCTGTTCCGCCATCATCGCCAGCAGCGGTGAGTCCTCGATGTCGAGTGGAAGATCCACCCGACCGCGGCGGCGGCTGGATTCGTATGTGGCAAAGATCAGCTCGGTGGCCCGCAAAGCGCGGCGCCCCGAGAGCATGGGCTCGCGCCCCGTCTTGAGCGCGTCGATCAGGTCCAGGATCGCAGCCACGATAAAGTCCTGCCCGTGCAACCCGCCCTCGACCGGCGCCGCGCGCCAGTCAGCGTCGCCCTTGGCCCAGATCCTGAGGGGGTTCTCGCCGTCGCGGCCGATCTCGATGCGGCCGTCGCTCCCCGTCAGCTCGATCCAGCCCCCGGCAGGCATGCCGTACCCCGTGGTAAGCATGCCATAGACGCCGTTCTTGTAGGCATAGTAGGACAGACCCTGACCCTCGACGGCGGCGCCAAAGATCCGATGGCTGCCGCGCAGGTCCACCTGCCCCAGCACCCACGCGATGTCGCACTCGTCGTTCAGGTAGTTGATCATGTCGAACCAGTGGGTGCCCCAGTCGAACAGGTTGTCGCAGACGCCGTGAATCTGCTGCACCTGGCCGATGGCGCCCTCGTCCACCAGGCGGCGAGCGGCCTGAAAGACGGGCGCAAAGCGACGCTGATGGTTGAACGTGAGCTGCACGCCATTAGCCTCGCAAGCCGCCACCATGCGCCTGGCCTCACCATAGGTGGGGGCCATGGGCTTTTCGCAGTGGATGGCCTTGACCCCCGCCTCGGCCGCGGCGATCACCATCTCGGCATGCAGATGTGGCCAGGTGGAGATGCTCACGATATCGAGGCGCTCCTGCGCCAACATCTCGTGATAGTCCTGGTAGATGGCCTCGCCACCGTGCAGCTCCTGAAAAGCACGGGCGTTCTCCAGCACAATGTCCGCCAGCGCCACAATGGCGGCATCTGGTGAAGCCTGGTAACCAAGGGCGTGGGCGTGCCCCATGCCATACCCCATGGGGCCGGGCTTTTCCGGCTTGCGCCCGCATCCGATGATCCCGACGCGATAGGATGCCATCGCTATCCCCCTCTCGAGTGTCTACCGTCGCGTGGGCATTCTAGGCCTGGCTCCGTCGCGGTCAACCACGTTGACAGCTCTCCTCCGCCCCCCTACACTGCGCCAGTCTCAACAACAAGGTAAGAGGACGCCCATGACCAAGCCACCCTTGCTGATAGGCATCGCCGGGGGCACCGCCAGCGGAAAGACCACCCTCTGCCAGGCCCTGGAGGAAGCGCTGGACGGATTGCGGGTGCACGTGGTGCACATGGATACCTACTTTTGGCCGGTCAAGCCGCGCACCAGGGCCCCCTTTACAGGAACCGAGTGGGACGACTACAACCAGCCCGCGTCCTTTGACCTGGCCTCTCTGCAACGCGACCTTGACGCGATAAGCGCTTCGGCCGATCCCGTCGATCTGGTCATCGTCGAGGGGCTGATGACGTTACACGATGACGTCCTCCGTGAAAAGCTGGACCTACGCATCTTTGTGGACGCGCCGCCCGATGAGCGCATCGTCCGCCGCCTGCGCCGCAACATGGCTCATGGCGGCGACTTTGAGGAGATCGCCGCTTACTATCTCGATAGCGTCCGTTGGCGCCATCAGGAATATGTGGAGCCGTCTCGGTGGCACGCCGATCTGGTCTACAATGGGCTGTACCCCTCCCCGAGAGGGCTAGATGTGCTAGTGGCGTGGGTTCGCCACCAGGCTTTTTTGCGGGGCGGTGAGTTGGGGGCGACATCGAGCAAGCAAATGGACAACGATACCGAACCATAGCCGGGCCAGGCAGCATGTGATGAGGCCCCGAGGCGGCAGTGCCGCTTCGGGGCCTCATCTTCTGGAGGGGGCCGACGCTACTTGGCGCCGAGTCGCCGCTTTTTGCGAAGGATCAGATAAGCTCCACTCACAAGGTTCAGTCCCGCCAAGGCATACAGGCCCCCTCTGCTCAGCCCGGTCGGGGATTCTGCCGCGCTACCAGTCTGCGGCAATTCCCACGGCGTGGGCATAGGAGTAGGAGTCTGCGCACCTGCGTGCACCAGTTGGTAGTAGATCACATACTCATCACACCGCTGGATGCTGACCGACCCACCGCTCGGGCTTTCGTTCACCCATCCCTCGGTGGGAGACTCGATACGGACCAGCTTGAGCTCCCACTCGGCCGGATCCAGCCCGGCGGGAAGCTGCGGCTGCACACTGACGTCCCAGCGACCCGTCTCGGGCGGGTAGAGGGTCCACATCACCTGCGGCTCGCCAAAGCTGTTCAGCTTGGTATAGAGCGTCTCCTGCTCGGTCCCGCCCACCCAGGCCGTGATAGCGATGTCGTTCCATCCACCATAGATGATCACCGATACATCGGCGCGGACACAAGGTGGCTCAGGTGTGGGCAGCTCGAGCTGCGTCCGGTTGCCAAAGTCCACCCGAGTCGTCCCCTGCCAGGCCTCGTCCAGCGTGACAAGCATCGGGGTCGTTGCCACCCACCCGTCCTGTTGGACCTCGTAGACCTGATACAGGCCAGGCTCGCAGATATCCTCAAAGCGATAGTAGCCGTTGGCATCGGTGTAGGCGACCCACTGGACCGTGCCCGCCAGCTCGCCCTCCGATGGGGCTGCCGCAACAAGCTCCAACACGATCTGCCAGCCACGGAGGGCCGGCTCGCCTCGTTGCCACACACCGTCGCCGTTCAGGTCGTTCCACTTGTACCCATGCACCACGCCACACTCTTGCTGCGGCTCGGTGCGGTTGCCAAAGTCGACGCGAACGGACGCGTCTTCGATGGTCACCACGACCTCGGTCGGCGTCGTCGGCAACCAACCCGACTGCATCTGCTCGGCCACCGTGTAGGCGCCCGGCTCGCAGATCTCAAAGCTATAGTAGCCCTGGGCGTCGGTGGTTGTGGTGACCACGGTCGCCCCGTCGCTCAGGCTGATGACCCAGCCCGCGATTCCCGGCTCGCCATCATCCCACACGCCGTTGCCGTCCAGGTCGTTCCACTTGAACCCATGGATGGTCACGCACTCGAACGGCTGATAGTTCCCAAAGTCGATGGGCCCAACATCCTCGCCACTCTCGGCCTCAAAGGTCACCGACGTGGGCGTGCTAGCGACCCAGCCGTCCTGCATCTGCTCAGATACTGTGTACGAACCCGTCTCGCAGACATCAAAGCTATAGTAGCCTTCGGCGTTGGTCGTGGTGGTGACCACGGTACCGCCGTCGCTGAGGTTGATGACCCAGCCCGCGATTCCCGGCTCGCCATCATCCCACACGCCGTTGCCGTTCAGGTCGTTCCACTTGTGGCCAAACACCGTCAAACACTGGAACGTCGGCACGAGCCGGTTACCAAAGTTGACGTCCGTAACCTGCCAGAGGGTTGCGTCGCCCAGGACCACCGTGTGGCACGCGCCGCCAGTCGGCTCGGTCTGGTCGTAGCTGCCCGTCGGCCAAGGCCCTTCGCCTTCGCACAGGGTGTAGGTGCCTGCAGGCAGATCACCAAAGCTGTAGCTGCCATCCGCACCGGTCGTCGTGGTGTAGCTTCCGGTCGGGCCGGAAAGCTCGATCACCCAGCCGGCCACACCCGGCTCGCCATCATTGCGTGCGCCACTACCGTCGAGATCGTTGTACTTGACGCCAGCGATGCTTCCGACACGGAGCGTGTTCGTGATGGTCGCCGTGGCACCCGCGCCACCCGCTACCTCCACCTCTACGCCATCGCCTACGACCGCCCAGGCCGCGCCAGGATCGGACTCGCTCACCGTGTACGTCCCCGGCTCCAGGCCCGTCCAGCTCGCCGTCCCACCGTTGTACCCTACCGTCTTGCTGTCGCCGCTCGGATACGACGGCCCCGTGACCGTGATGGTGAACGCCTGCCCCTGGTCGGGCGTCACGTTCCCCCACTCGACCACCTTGCTCACCGTCAGGCTGCCGGGCAGCAGATTGTTCTCGATGGTTCGGCTCTCGGTCTGGCCGCTGAGCACGGTGACATCGTCCACAGCGTCCGCTTCCCAACCAGTGGGAGATTGCTCCGATACCTCGTAGATGCCGGGCCATAGCCGATCAAAAGTCACCTCGTCAATGAGCAGTTGGCAATACCAGCCCTCGGCATCAGCCGTCAGGGGATCGCCCTCGCCGTCCAAAGGAGCAAGCGGTTGCGATGGCGTACCGGGGCCAGTCCGCCGCACACACAAGGTGGCCGGCTCATCGGGTGCATCGGTAGGCTCTCCATCCCACAGCCACGTCTTGCTGAAAGCTATGGAACCAGGCTGCAGGTTCCCAAATGTAGCTGTGTAGACCGCCCCGCTGCCAATGGGGACATCCACAATATGCGCGGTCGAGGTATACCACCCCGACACTACCAGCTCGACAACACGGTAGGTGTTGGAGGCGAGGTCGTTGAACCCGGCCAGACCGGTGGCGCCTGTGGAGGCGAACCCCGTGGATGACCAGCCAGCCGAGGTATTGCGGTAGAGCGCGTAGCCCCAGCCCGAAAGCCCCGGCTCATCTTGCCCACGCAAGCCATCACCGTCCAGATCGTGGAATTTCTCCACAACGATAGTCGAAAGTTCCAAGTTGCCGAACTTTACCACGGCCGGCGCCGTAACGCCCTCCACCAGGGAGGGGGTCGTTGCCAACCAGCCGGTGCGGGATGTCTCGCGGATATCCCAGCTTGTGTCCGGCTCCACACCGAGCACAAACGTCCCATCCGCCCCGAGCTGGACATTGGTCCAGGCGCCACCAGCGCCGTGCTCGCGGTAGGAGACGGTCCAATCGATCAGTTGCTCGCCGTCATCCTGCACGCCGTTGCCATTGGCATCGTAGAACTTTTGGATGACGATGCGCTCGCCTTCCTCCCACTGCTTGGTCGCTGAGGCGGTGAGATCAAGTTCAAAGCCCGTGCCCATGACGATCTTTTGGACAGTGCTACCGGGGTTGATGATGGTCCCAGCAGGGAATGCCGCCATGTGTTTGGCGGTGATGACGGCGGTGCCGACCGCATCGTGAGTCAGAGAGACGATGGCAGTGCCATCCGCATCGGTCTCTACCGTGATGCTGCTGCCGGCCTCTTCCTCCCAGGCGAGCTCTCCCAACGTCGTCGAGACGATCACCTCGGCGCCCACCACCGGCTCCAAGCCGCGCATCACGGACACTGTGAAGAGATGCTCGCTTGCCTCGAACCCGCCCGCGCCGTCAGGCGCGAGCCAGTTGACCTCACTCGCTGGATCGAGGCCCAGTACCGGGGGCAGCAAAGGATCACATGCGCCCGATGAGCACTTGGCCTCGATGCTCGCGATGATCTGCTGGGTGCGTTCATAGAGAGAAGCGTTGTAGCTAGGATCCAGGACAAGGCCGTCAGAGAAATACCAGACGGCCGCCTGGCGTGCGGCGGCCTCGGTATCGGTGAGGCCAAGCGCGGGAGGATAATCAGAGATCGTCTGCGCTACCCAACCGCCCGTCACGCCAAAGGTACTGCTAGCGTAACAGCTTCCTTGCGAGATGCCGTTGTGGATATCGGTGCAGAACGCCCGCCTGCTGATCCCGTCGGCTCTCACATTCAGCACCCCAGCCCAATAGGTCTGAGCTGCCGTCTGGCCGGGCAGCCAACCGCGCACATTGCGGCCCGCGCCCGTGCTGTCAAAACAGAGCGTGAGGGTGGGTTCAGCCAGCGCCGGACCCGCTGTAGCCATCACCCCCAGAAGCAAGGCGATTGCCAACAACACCACACTCCGCGCCCTGACACTCCCCTGGGGCATACCGCCCCGTCGACTCGTACGAGTTCTCCCAAACATGCAAACCTCCCCCGGACCATCTCGGGCGTGCCCCTTGGCACGCTCCTGCGTTGTGGTTGCCACAAAGGTCTCAGCTCGGTTAGCACTGGTCTCTTGTGGCATGGTGAGTAGAGCACACCTGCCTCACCACGCACAGTATAGTCCGACGGATACGGGCTGAGGTTACGGTCGGGTTACAGTCGCGGCATCCACACGATTGACCCCATCAGGCCGTGATGCTAGGATGCGCATAGACAAATGGAGGAGGTGCCATGAAGGCCGTACTGGTCCAAGAACCCAACAGGCTGGCAGTCGTCACCGACCTGCCAAGACCCGAGCCGAACCCCTACCAGGCCCTGGTCCGCATCGAGGCCTGCAGCATTTGCAACTCTACCGACCGCAAGATCCTGGAACGGCATTTCGTCTCCCAGATACCCCTCCCCTTGGTGCTGGGGCACGAGAGCGTCGGCACCGTCGTGGCCCTGGGAAATAAGGTGCGCAGCTATGCCCTGGGGCAAAAGGTGCTACGCCCTGGCGCGTCCTATCCGCCCGAGATCGGCATCGCCTCGGCCTGGGGCGGCATGGCCGAGTACGGCCTGGTCACCGACTTGGCGGCATGGCAGGAGGATCACCCCGACGAGCGTCCTCACGGCCAGTGGGCAGCCCAGCAGATCGTGCCGCCCGAGATTCCGTCGACCGAGGCCACCGCGATCATCACCCTGAAAGAGACTCTCTCGGCCTCGCGAGCGGCGGGCATCGGACCGGATACCACCTGCGCTATCGTAGGCACTGGCCCCGTAGCCCAGTCGTTTGCGCTCTGGGCCCGCTATCTGGGCGCGCCAGTGGTCGCCGTCTATGGGCGCCGAGCGCGCTGGGCGGATGCGTTCATGCGGCTGGGCGTGGACGCCTATCTGGCTGGCGACCGCGTCTGGCCCGCTGGCGCGCCGCATCTCCCTGACGGCTACGACCGCGTCATCGAGGCCGTAGGCAGCTCGGACGCGCTCCAACGCGCCCTGGAGCTGGTAGCGCCTGGCGGCCGCGTCGGCAACTATGGCGTCGCCCCCGACGATGACGTCATGCCCACGCCCGTGCAGCGAGCGTACGCTGACGAGACCATCGTGACGCTGCCGGTGCGGGAGCAGGATGAGCACACCGAGGTGCTGGAGCTGGTGCGTTCCGGCAAGCTCGTCCTGGCCGACTGGATCAGCCACGTGCTGCCCATCGAGGAGGTAGAAGAGGGGTTCCGCCTGCTGGCCGACCGCCAAGCCACCAAAGTCGTCTTGCGCATCTAGCCAACGAGAGGAGTACACCATGGCACGCATCGCACGCTTTCGCACACGAGAGGGTTTGGTTGCCCACGGCCTGCTAGAAGGTGGCGACTCCATCCGAGCCATCGCTGGCGATCTGTTTGGTTCGTGGGAGCTCACCGCGCAGACCTTTGCGCTGGACGAGGTCCAGCTGCTGGCACCGGTGGCCCCGCCCAACATCCTGGCCATCGGGCTGAACTATCGCCTGCACGCCATGGAGAGCGGCCACGAGCTGCCCGACCATCCGGCCCTGTTTATCAAGGCCACGACCGCGCTGTGCAACCCGGGCGACCCCATCGTGTTGCCCGCCGTTGCCCCCGATGAGGTGGACTATGAGTGCGAGTTGGCGGTGATCATCGGGCGGCGCGCTCGCCAGGTGTCGGTGGAGCAGGCGCTGGACTATGTCTTGGGGTATACCTGCGCCAATGACGTCAGCGCGCGAGATTGCCAGCGCCGCCTGGACGTCCAGTGGGCTCGGGCCAAGTCGTTCGACACCTTTTGCCCGCTGGGCCCCTGGATCGAGACCGAACTCGATCCCGACCACGTCGGCATTCGCACCCGGCTGAACGGCACCGTGATGCAGGACGGCAACACCGATGACCTCATCTTTTCGGTGAGCGAGCTGGTCTCGCATCTCTCGCACAGCTTGACGCTTCTCCCAGGCACCGTCATTCTCACCGGCACGCCACCTGGCGTCGGATTCGCCCGCGATCCACAAGTGTTCCTGCGGCCTGGAGACATGGTCGAGGTCGAGATCGACGGCATCGGCGTGCTGCGGAATCCGGTCGCCGCCGCCAGTCAAGGAACCGCCTAGCGCATCGCCGTCGCCACCTACAGGAGGCCAAGCATGTTGGATCTGACAGCCGCGCCGTCCTACTGCGCCCATGAGCACTGGGGCAGCCTGGCCTCCATCGGCATGCTGCACGGCTGGTTCCGAGGCGACATGCAGGCCGGAGCCGAACCCACCCGCCGAACCGGTCTGCTCGACGTGCTGCTCGATCCGTACCTCGGCGGTCACATCGGAGCGGCGGGAGACGCGCCCGACCAGCGCGCCCGCCAGTCGCATGGCGTCGGCATGCACGAGCTCGCCGCCGTCGATCTGACCGCCGCCATGCAACTGGCTCGCCCCGCTCTGCAAGGGCAGCGGTTCACGGGAACCTATGCCTGCATCGTGCGCGGCTGCCAGATGCTCCATGGCACCACGCTCGACCTCCAGCGACCGCATACCTGGCAGGCGCTGGATGCCAGCATCGCGGCCGCCTATGCGGACCTGCACGCCTGGCATCCCCGCGCCATGACGATGGCCGGATTCACCGACCTGATCCGGCCGGTGCAACCCGAGTTCTACTGGGACCAAGCGCCCGCAGCGGAGCGCGAGCGACGTTACCTACGGACCGTCCTGCGCATCGATCCGCTGTTGGGGTTCTGGCAGGAGAGTTGCCCGCGCCGCGCGCGTCTCGTGGACTGGGTCGGGATCGATCCGGTGGACGCTGCGAGCTGGCGTGCCTTTTTGGTGGCGCTGTTCGATGCCGCCGCCGCGGGCGGTGCCGTAGGCATCAAGCAGCTCCAGGCCTATACCCGCGACCTCGCCTTTGCCCCGCGCAGCGACGCCGAAGTCCGCTTTCGAGGCGATCTATCGCCCGACCAGGCGCGCGCCTTTCAAGACTGGGTGGTGCACGCCTGCTGCGCCCTGGCGGACGAGCGTGGATGGCCTCATCAGATCCACGTAGGTACCGCGAATCTGAACGGGTCGAACCCTTTGCCGCTCGAGGCGCTCGCCCGCCGCTATCCTCGCATGCACCTGGTGCTCTTGCACTGCTGGCCTTTTGTCGATGAGGCGGCCTGGCTGGCCAAGTACCAGCCCAATGTCTACCTCGACGGCTGCTGGCTGCCCATCCTCAGCCCCGCCCATCTGGAGCGTGCCCTGCGCACGTGGCTCACCTATGTGCCCAGCCACAAACTCATGGTGTCGCACGACGCCACGTCGGTGGAGATGGCGGCCGGGGCCGCGGCTACCTTGCGGCAGTTGCTGGCCGCGGCGCTAGAGCAGGTCCAAGCGTGGACCGGGGCCTCGGCGGATGAGCTAGAGACGCTGGCCGCAGCCGTGCTGCATGACAACGCGCTGCAACTCTATGGGAGCCTGTCGGCCGTCACGTGACCATGATCGTCTAGATTAGCGTTAGGCGTCGCAGTCCTGCACATAGGCTCGTAGGAGCACGCTGGGCCCCTGCGCCCGCAAGGTGTACTCGCCCAGCACGGCGGGCAGCAGCCGCCACGAGATGGTCGGCAGCGCCTGGGGATCCCCCGCCCACTCCAGGCGCGCCTCCCCCTGGATACACCCGATGATCTGAAAGGTGGATCCGTCGCAGACGCCCTCCCAGGTGCTACCTGGATCCAGCTCGAGCTTTTCGACGGTGACACGCGGATCGGTGGTCAGCATCCATCGTCGAAAGCCCGCGCCTTGCTCCAGCAACGTTGGCGCTGTCGGCGTCGGGGCCACCATGTCCCAGTCGATCACATCCAGGGCCTTGTCGATATGCAACGGACGCGGTCGTCCATCGTCGCCCACGCGGCCCCAGTCATATAGACGGTAGGTCGCGTCCGAGTTCTGCTGAATCTCGACGACCACAACGCCCGCCAGCAGCGCGTGAACGGTGCCCGCTGGGATGTAGAACACATCGCCAGCCGAGATGGGCAGGCGATATAGTTGGGTCTCGACCTCGTTCCGCCGCAACGCAGCCTCAAAGCTCGCTCGGGTCACGCCTGGCGCCAGGCCATAGATGAGTTCGCTGCCCGCGTCGGCATGCAGCACGTACCACATCTCGGTCTTGCCCAGCTCGCCGTTCTCGTGGGCCGCGGCATAGACATCGTCGGGATGCACCTGCACTGAGAGGTCGCGGTGCGCATCCAGGAGCTTGACCAGCAGCGGGAATCGTCCTCGCGCCAAGTATTGGCGCGCGCTGCGGCCGACCAGATCCTCGCCAAGGGCCCGCAGCACCTCAGGCAGAGACTTGCCATCCCAGACGCCGCCGACCACCTTGGTGGCGGCTTTGGCGTGGCCCGAGATCTCCCAGCTTTCGGCAATGATCCCGTCAGGCAGCTGGCGCCCAAACAAGGTCGCCAGTCGCCGCCCCCCCCAGATATAGTCCTGAAAGACGGGCGCGAATTGCAGCGGATAGATCTCGGTCATTGGCTCCTCCTCCCACAGCAGATAGCTCGTTTACCATACTACCAAACGCTCCGCCCGACCAAAAGCGAGCATCGGCGAGGCGACTAGGCCATCCCACCGCCCCATGCTATACTTGCCCGACGTGGCAAGCGGGATTTGCGGGAGACGCGCATGGTCGCAAAGCTGACATTTCGGCTCCGTAACACGGGCGATCGGCACGCGATGCCCCTGCTGGAGCCTTCGCGAGCCCTCGGGATGGCGCTCGCCATCGCGCTGCTAAGCTTGGCCGCCTACATGGCCAACGGGCGTATCATGGGCCAGGGAGACAACTGGCCATCGCGCTATGTGCCCGCCAGCATCGTGCGGCAGGGCAACGAGCGGGTAGACGATTACCCTGTGCTCATCGAGCTCGCCACCTTGCGAGTCGGCGAGCGCGACGGCCACTATTACTCGCTGCTCCCCAAGGGGCCAGCCTACATGGCCGTGCCCATCTATGGCATCGCAGAGCTCCTCGGCCAGGGGCCCACCACCGCGCATGACTATGATGCTCTCGCCAAGCTGAGCGCTGCCATCATCTCCAGCCTCTGCGTCCTGGTCATGACCCTCAATCTGGCCCACTTTCTCAGGGGTTGGCGGCTCGTGCTCCTCGCTGTGGCCTACGCGCTTGGGACCTCCATGTGGCCCGTGGCCAGCCAAGACCTCTGGACTCTGACCAGTGCCCAACTGGGCGGAGTCCTGATCATTTGGTGCCTTCTGCGATCGCTCAAGCGTCCCGTTTGGGCGTTGGTCGCCTGGCTGCCACTGATCTGGAGCTTGGAGAGCCGTCCCACCTATGTCGTGATGGTCGCCGTGTTGGCGATCTATACCCTGATCTGCTATCGCCGCTGGGCGATCATCATCGCGGGGCTCGGGCTGATCGGCTTGGTTGCCGAGGCCGCTCTCCAGTTGGGGTTTGTGGGACCATTCTATCGGAGCCTGATGCAGCGGGGCATCCAGGCCATCTTTACCCTGGATTGGGAGTATCTGGTCTTTTCGTTTGGGCGGCAGCTATTCGATTGGAGCAACGGCATCCTGACCTATTCGCCCTTCCTGGTGCTCTTTATGCTGGGCGCCGCGCTGCTGGTGCGGGACCGCGTTGGCTCTGCCAAGCGGGGCGAACCCCCGCGCTATCCGCTGGCCCTCGGGGCCTTGGCTGTAGCCGCATTGGGGTTTGTAGCGCTGTACGCCTCGTATCGCTCCTGGCGTGGTGGTTGGTCGTGGACCAATCGCTACGCCCTGGACGGCCTCCCCTATGCCGTCATGGGGCTTATTCCTGTGCTGCTAACCTCGCGGTGGCACCGAGCGCTGCGGTGGTCGCTGGGCGGCCTGGCCGCCATCTCGATCGGGCTGAACGGCTTGGTAGCCTTTTACACCGATCAACAGTGGCTGATGACCGTGATCACCGACGAGCGCCGCATCGCCGCCATCCCCTTGGACGAGAGCCTGCTGGCCTACTGCTGGCGCGAGGCCACTGCGCAGCCTACCAGCATCATCTTTGACCATTATGGCGTTAACCGGCGCGCGTCATTAGCTCCTGTGGAGACCTATACGGTGCAAGGCGAGCTGATTCCCCGCGGCGAGACCAACGTCCGGGAGGAGCGTCAGCACCTGGGCGCGGGCTGGAGTTGGACGGAAAAGTGGGGCGTGTGGGCCAGCTTCGATTCGGGCTTCCAAATCGCCACTATCGGGCCAGGGGTGAACACGCGCAACCGCGCCTTCTTGCTCGTGCATCTGCCCGACCGACAAGACCAGCGCCTGACCGTGGACGCCATGGCCTATTGCGACCTAGCAGACATGAGCAGCTATCAGCAATCCATGGAAGTCTGGTACAATGACCACCAACTCGGTGAAATGGTCTTTCCCCAGTGCGAGGGGGGCAGGCTGCCGCCGGCCGTCTGGTCTGGCATCGTGCCGGCCGACTGGATCACCGATGGCGTGGACACCATCAGCTTTCGGTATGCCCACTTCTATGGGGGCGATCTCACCAGCCCTTCTCGCAAGCTGGCCGTCGCGTTTCGGTCGGTACGGCTGGATCCCGTCGAGACGCCCTAGAGCGACCCATCCTGTGACAACCTGGCCGGCACGGGCTGTTTGAGCACCTGATAGAACAAGCGCTCATAGGCATCGGTGACGGCCTCCCAGGTATATCGAGCCTGAGCCCGCTCTCGCGCCAATCGGCGCAGGCGCGCCACCTCGTCTGGGTCACCCAGCAGCTTTTCCAGGATCGGGCGCAGGCTGGCGGCGCCCACCTGCCCCTCGTAAGCGAGCCCCGCCTCGCCGATGGTCTCGACGTTCTCGGCATGGTCGTTGACCACAATGCAATTGCCAAAGGCCATGGCTTCCACCAGAGCGGGATGGGTGCCACCAACCCCCGACGTCTCCACAAAGATGCGCGCGTTGGAGCCCAGCTCGGCATAGCCCCGCCCAAAGACATAGCCCGTGAACACGATGCGAGGATCGCCCTCGGCTAGGCGCCGCAGGCCTCGAATGTACTCTTTTGCGTACGGCGCGTCGCCGACGATCACGCACTTGAGGTCGGTATCGATGTCGCGAAACGCCTCCACCAGATGGTGCGCCCCGTTCTCCGGCACCAGGCGCCCCACGAACAACACATACCGATCCGGCTCCAGCCCAAACCGGGCCAGGGTGTCGCCGGGCGGCGCCGGCTCCACCTCAGAGCCGTACACGATCACGGGAGGCGCCTGGCCAAACCGATCCCGATAGTAGGCCTGCACCGTCTCAGAATCGGTGAGGTAGGCGTTGGGCAGCTTGGTCGCAAGGTATTCGGCGAACTTGATATAGGCCTTGGCAGGAGCCGGCCACTTTTCGCGCTTCCAGTCGAGGCCGTCCACGTTAAGGATCGTGCGCGTCCCCACCAGCCGCGGGATGAACGTCGCCGGGCTGTTCCCCGCGATAAAGTAGAGAGCGATGTCATAGCGCTGGCCCAGCGCATGGAGCGATGAGATGAACGAGTGCACTATCGTGTCCAGATACTTGTTCCGGAGCGTGCCGAGCTTGACTAGGCGCATACCCTTGTAGGTGTCGTCGGGGTAGGTGATATGGTGCGAACGGCAATAGACTGTCACATCGTGGCCGCGCTCCACCAGCCGCTGTCCGAGCTGTTCCACACAGGTCTCGAACCCACTGTAGCTGGCAGGAATGCCGCGGGTGCCCAGCAGAGCGATTTTCATGCTGAGCCATCCTTCTGTGCGTGCGTCAGCGCGGCTCGGTAACACGCCACCGTCTGCTCCGCCGTTCGCTCCCAGGTCAAGGCTGCCGCCCGGGCCAGCCCGCGCTGGCGCAACGAGTCGGCCAGCCCCTCGTCGTCCAGTATCGCTCGCATCGCCCGCGCTAGATCGGCAACCTGGTATGGATCGACCAGCAGCGCCGCGCCACCCGCCACCTCGGGCATGCTCGTCGTCTCCGAGGCGACCACGGGCGCGCCACAGGCCATCGCCTCGAGGACCGGCAACCCAAAGCCCTCGTAGAGCGAGGGATAGCAGAACACCGACGCCCCGCTGTACAGCGCCACCAGGTCATCGTCGCTCACATAACCGGTCAGCTTGACCGAGTCGCCGAGGCCGGCCGCGTCGATGGCGGCCACCACGTCAGAGGCCTGCCACTGGGCCTGCCCGACGATCACCAGGCTCGCACGCGGGGACAGATCCGCTTCCACATAAGCCTGGACCAGCCTAACCAGGTTCTTGCGCGGTTGCAGGTTGCCCACTGCCAACAGATAGGGTTGCGCCACGCCAAGCCGCCGCAGCGTCTCGGCCACCTCGGCTTTGTCGAGCCGATGATACTGCGGATCGGCCGCCTCCAGCGTCACCCCCACCCGATCACCCAGAAAGGGGTAAAAGTGCAGGATCTCCTGGCGCGCATGCTCGGATACGGTGATGACCCCGGCGGCTCGACGCAGCGTCCAGGGCAGCAACGTGGCCAAGAGCAGCCGCACGCGCGGCGAAAAATAGTCCGGGAATCGGCGAAACGAGACGTCGTGGACCGTGACCACCGTGGGACAAGCGGGCCTCAGCGGCCCCACATAGGTGACGTGCATCAGATCGACGCGATGCTCACGGGCGAGGCCGTTGAGGCCCCGGACTAGGCGCCTGATGTCGGACGTGTCGGCAAGCGGCGCCGGCGTCACGCCCAAGGATCGCGCCAGGCCAACCTGGTCCGGAAGCACGGCGGCGAAAACCTCAACATCATCCCGCTTGCCCAGCGCTTGCAAGAGATTGCGCACATAGGTCTCGTTGCCCGTCTCGTGCGCGCCTAGCATATGCGCATCCATCAGGACTCTCATGGGATATCATCTCCCGCCCCGCTGGCTGTCTCCCCGCGCATACGCACGACTCGCGCCGGCACGCCCGCCACCACGGCATAGGGAGGCACGTCGCGCGTCACCACCGAGCCAGCCGCGACCACTGCCCCGCGGCCGATCCGCACCCCAGCCAAGATGATGCAACCACTGCCCAGCCAGCAATCGTCCTCGATGACGATACCCTCTCGGGTCACGCCCTGAGCATCGATAGGCACGTCGACGCGCTCGATGTTGTGGTTCTCGGCGTGCATCGAGACCCCCGCCGCCATGAGCACGTGGCTGCCGATGCGCACCTCTCCCGAGCAGCCGATAAAGCAGCCAGGGCCGATATTGGAGTGGTCGCCCACCACCAGCCCCTCGCCGATGGCCCGCCGATAGTAACCCGACGGACGGATCATGGCCATACGACCCACGGTGACATGGTCACCCAGCGTGATCCCCTGCCGCGAGAGTCCCTGGACCTCACAATGGTCCTCCAGCACCACCGATCGGCCTACGCGGATGCACTGCGGGTTGCGTAGCGCTACGCCACGCCCCACCAGAAGCATCCCCCCCGCACGGCGCAGCCAGAGGCGATGCCAAAGGCCCCTCACGAACATAGGAGCCACCTTGGCCAGGGTCTGCACGAGGACGCGGAGCGAGCGGTCGCCCAGGGCGGGCGCGTCGTCTGAAGCGCCCGTGAGCCGACGAGCCAACCGATCCACGGCCTCACGCACGCGGTTCATGAAGCCTCCCGCAGCGGGGCCAGAGCCGCCCGCGCATAAGCCCAGAAGCGTCGGCTCTCACGTCGCCACATGGCCGCAGAATCGCCACCCAACAAGCCTCGCGCCCCGTACCAGCCGGCCCGCAATGCCAATCCCCCGGCCAAAGCTGCATCAAAGGCGGTACGCTGCCACCAGTTCGCACGCTCGCGCTCGCGGTAAAAGCTCCGCTGGCTGGTGACCCACATGGTGCTGACCCGTGCGTTCTTGGCGGCGCTGTGCCCGAGGTGATGCTCGATGACCGCATCCGGCACGTGGCAGAGCTGCCAGCCCGCCTGTGTCATCCGGTGCGACCACTCCATGTCCTCGGCGTACATGAACCAGCGCTCGCTCAAGAGCCCCACCGACTCTACCACAGAGCGCCGCACCATCAGACACACGCCGCTGAGCCACTCGACCTCACGCGGCGCATCGTCGTGGACGCCCATCAGCAGGTTCACGCCGCGAAAGGCGCGAGACCGCGGCAGCAGCCGCGACAGCCCCAGGTACTGGCTCGCCACTGTACGCACCGAGGGCTGGTATCCGCAAGAAAGCACCTGCAGCCGCATGGCGGGATGCACGACCTTGGGTCCTACGGCGGCGACCGAGGGGTGTCCATCCAGGTAGCGGCAGAGCGCGCTCAGGGCTCCGGGGCGCACCACCGTATCGGGGTTCAGCAACAGCAGATAAGGAGCCTGAGCCCGGGCAAGAGCTTGGTTGTTGGCAGCGGCAAAGCCGCGGTTATCCTGGTTCCGGATGAGTTGCACCTCCGGGTATTGGTCCGCTACCCAGTCGGCCGTGCCGTCGGATGAGGCATTGTCCACCACCCATACCTGCAACGCCATCCCTGCGTCGTCCGCATAGAGCGATGCGAGGCAGGCGCTGATCACCTCCATGGCGTTCCAGGTCACGATCACCACGGCCAGGTCAGGCATGCGTACCCCTCTCCGGTAGGCTGCGCTCCAACCCGGGCATGCGCAACCCCATCGCTACCAGGAACCAGAGATAGCTCTGCACACCAATGTCCTGCAGGTCAACGTTCATGACGGCATGGACCATGGCACCGGCCAGGCTCGCCAATGCTGCCAAGGTCACTGCACGGCCGAATGGCGTCTCTGCAGCGCGCAGACCCCTGAGCAGGCCAACGGCCACAAGGCCGACTAGTAACCCAAAGGCCGCCAACCCAGGCCAACCCTGCTGCAGACCGATCTGCAAGAGGTACGATTCGGTGGCATGGCGAGTCTGGATCAAGCCCGCTGCCTCTGCCGCTTTCGCTAGCGCGCCGGCTGATCCGAGGCCAGACCCCCACGGGTTGCTGCCGATCGTCTGCAGGTTACTCCAGGCCATAGACACATGGTAAGCAGCCGACACTTCTTGGAGGCTGACTAGGTCCCGCAGCCGAGCCAGCAGCCCCCGTTGGGCCAGCGCCACAAATCCCACTGCGCCCAGCCCGGCCAATCCTGCCCAGATCTCCCAGCGATGCCACCACAACAACAGCAATAGCGCACCGCCCACCGCCAGAGCAGCCCAGCCGCTGCGCGACACCGTCAGCACCAGGACCAGGACGTACAGCACCCCGAGCCCCCCATAGGCCAGCCGCGGCCGTCGACCTATCATGAACAGGCTCGCGGCGAGCATGGACAAAAAGACCAGGTAGAGGGAGAGCTGGTTCGGACTGGAAAAGGTTCCCATAAGGCGTTGGACGGGACTGCCTCCCACCTCGTACGAGTGCGCCAAGCGGCCGCCCTCCGCATAGTAGGCCCACAGAAAACCCGGGCCCAACACATAACCCTGATACAGAGCAAAGCCGCAAACGATGACCCCCACGCCCAACAGCCACGGGATGGCCCTCTCCAGGTCCCGCACGCCATACGGCAAGGCGAGGGCACAGGCGAATACGAGCAGCGGCACCGCCGCCAGACGCAGCGCCGAGAGCGCCACCGTTACGCTCGCCGCGCGCCAGACGCCCACCAGAAGCGTGGCCACGTACAGCGCCAGGGCCAGCCCAACCGGCCAGTGGCGCCGGACCGCAGGCCACACGACTGGCCATTGGCGCACAATGCCCGCACAGAGAGCCAGCAGGAGCGCCTCGCGCCACAGTCGCAACCCGCTCACCAGCCAACCCGGCAGATAGGCAGAGGCGACCTGAAAGACCACGGTGTGCAGCGGCAGGCCCCCCAGAAAAAGCAACAAGGCCAGCCGCGGACGTCCTGTCAGCCACACCCAGACCAACGCCGCTGTGGCGGCCAGCAGGGTCAACGGCACCAGCCAGGCGCCCAGCTCACGCACCACCGCCATCATCCTGGATGCTCCTCAGAGGCTCGTCCGTCCAACCCCTCTGCGATCATGGTCACCAGCAAGTCCACCCGGCTGGACCAGGTGTTCTCTTGGGCGACCCGTTGGCGCGCAGCCACCAGGGCCGAACCGGCCCCCTCGGCAACCTCCGCCAGGGCTTGATCGAGCATCACGGTTGTGTCTTCACGCTTTCTCGCCAGGTAGATCAGATCGCCATACTGTGTCAACTCGGGCAACCCCACCGCTACGACCGGCTTGCCCAGCGCCAGATACTCGTACGCCTTGACAGGATCCACGTCCTCTGTCAGCTCGTTGCTCACAAAGGGAATCAGGCACAGATCAAAGGCGTTGATATAGCCCGGCACCTGCTCATAGGGCACAGCCCCCAAGAAGTAGAGATTGCGAATCCTCGCATACGGCCGGGTATCCACGTTCTCGATGGGGCCGACCAGGACGATGTCTGCCTCCGCATGACGTTCCGCCAACTCGGCGACCAACTCCAGGTCCATCCAGTGCGAGATCGTCCCGACATAGCCCAGCAGAGGCCGTCGGAACCCTCGCAAGGGCTCAGGCACGTCTTGGCCCAGCCCGCCTGCAAAGAGCTCAGCATCGCACGCGTTGGGCAAGAGGCGCACGTCCCGCGCAGACGCACACCGACGTACCAGCCCTCGCGAAGACGCCACCACGACGTCGGCGCGAGCGATCACACGGCGCTCCAGCGCATCCACGAGCCGCTGCCGGCGAGGCGTGCCAGACCAAAAGGACGGATAGTTGTCCATGCAGTTGTAGACGACCAAGCGTTCGCCATGTCGTCCGATCTGGTCGGCCTCCAGAGGATGGTCGATCCAGAGAATCGGCTGCACGAAACCCAGCCGACGGGCCGCTCGCCGCACCAGCGTAGTCTGGAACCGCTGATTCAGCGCATTGCAGAGGTGCAGATCAAAGCCAAAGGGAACGCCAGGCGGCGGCGAAAGCGCGTGCAAGCGCTCATCGAGCTGCCGCAAGGAGGAGACCAGCGGCCGGCTGGGTTCGCCTCGCAGCGCCCGTCTGATGGCGCCAGCCACTGATGGCGTGATCGGATCCACAAACAGCACGCGAGCATGCCGACTCAGGCCGGTGGCCAGGTGTTGGGGGCGCTGTCGGATCGTATCCCAAGGGTTCATCGCCAAGTAGATGATATCCGGCAGCCCGCGCGACTGGAACTGGCTCATGCTCGCACCGTCCTGGGCAATAGCTGCTGAATCTCGAGCAGCCGCCACACCCGCCAGCCCCACCATGCCAACGCCACCACCAAGACGAGCCCGCGCCAGAGCGGCGCCTGTCCCGTGTATGTTAGGATGGCGACGCACCCTGCCAACACCCAGGTTGCCAGCGCGTCCCAGGAAAAGAGCAGATCCCGGGGCACCAGGTCGCGCACCCAGTAGAGGGGCAGGAACAGCACCGTGACGAAAAGGTAGGCGGCGACATACGCCCACGCGAGCCCTTGGGGGCCGAGGTGTCGCAGAAGCCGCGTCGCTACCACCAGCACCACGCCCCACGTGAGGTTGCTGGCCGCGCCCCACCACAGCATATCGCGAGAGGTCAAGACGCGCCCCAGTCCATCGCTATAGCCCAGTACCACCGCTGTCAGCATCGTGAGGGTCATGGTCTGGGCAAACCCCTCCGTCGAGAACCGGGCACCGTACAGCCACTGCACCAGCTCGGGAAAGGCCATCAATGGTAGGGCCGTGACCGAAACCAGCGCCCAGGCCATGAGCTGGTTAAAGACCTGGAAACGTCTGGACCCTCCCGCTCCCTGCTCCGCTACCATGGGGAGAAGGACAGTTCCGAGCGCCGTGGGCAGAAACAGGATCGCGATCCGCCACTGGAGCGCAGCGTTGAACACGCCCAGGTCGGGGTAGCCGCCAGGTTGCTGCGCGAACACCACCTGAGACAGCCAAGTCGACACGCCCACCAGGATGCCGCCCAGGGCTGAAGGCAGCGACACCCGCCAGATCACATCGGCCTCGCCAAAGCCGCCCCGCCAATCCGCCCGGATGCCGTGGTCACGACACGCCCGGAAAAGGGCCACACCGCTGCCCAGAGTGCGCACCACGCCAGCGATGGTGAGAGCAGCCACCGCTCCCTGGACGCCGGCCCACCAGACTCCCAGTGCGGTCAACGGGACGATGGCGACGCCATAGGCCAGCCGCGTCCACGCCAGGGCCCGAAAGGCCTGCAGCCCGGCCAAGCCGCCCGCTTGCACGGCGTCCAGCACTGTCACCAGCATGAGCAACCCGCCCACGCGGAGGCTCGGGCCGAGGGCTGCCTCGCCCAACACTTGCGTGCTCACCCAATCGCTGCCCAAGAGCAGCACCAACCCGCACGCCAGGCCACACAGACTGGCCACGGCATAGGCCAGCCCCAGAATCCGTCCCGCGCGCCGCGGATCGCCGGCATACTCGGCCATGAAACGCGTCGCTGTGAGATTCATGCCCAGCACAGCCACCGTCGCCCAGGTGGTGACCGAGCTCTGGACCATGGTCAGCTCGCCATAGCCCTGGTTGCCCAGCATGCGTGCAGCCAGAAGGCTCGCCACGAAAGCGGCGCCCTGATTCACCACCGAGCCGATGACCGACCAGACGGCGCCGCGCAAGAACCGAGCGCGCACCGATTCGGTGGCGGCGCCTTCGATGGTACGCCAAGCTCCTGCCAGCCATGTCATGCCTAGGCTCCCATCGGGCGCATAAGCATCAAACACCCCCTGGCGCGACTCTTAACAAGATGAACCGCTCCCCAAAAGTCGCTCGCAAGCTAAGGAACCTCAAAGAGCCATACCCTTACACTCACAAACTCTTTCGTGTCGCGTAGCTGCAAGTGCTCGGCGAGTGCCTCAACGAACTCGGGCTCAGGCTCGCGCCAAGCACTAATGTACCACAAGAACTGCACATCGCCATCGTCAACAAGGCGCAATGTCCGTTCTAGGTCATCGAGCGTGCCAACGAGCCCGCTGGTCCGAAGCAAAGCCCCATGACGTTCTAGGTAAAGATCCAGATCGGCGTTATTCCACGAGTACGCCACGATCGCAGAGTTCGGATAGTGCTGTTCGCGCTCGGCGATGTAGGCCGTCGCCTCTCGAAACTGCATGTTGTGTGGTCTCGTATAGTACTCCTGGCGCCAGAACAGGTCGACCAACAACAGAACAACCATGAGCGCCACCAAGGTAGCCGATGTCTTGCCTCCAAACGAAAGCAGCCCATCTGCTAGCAAAAGATAGATAGGGATATACAGGAATAACAAATAACGCGGAATCATAAGCGGAATGAAAAATCGAGAGAATAAGGTGATAGGAACGCCGATAGACACAACCCACAGCACCAATACCGGAACGGGCTCCAGCAGCAGCGTAGTGGCCCAATCGCGCAGGGTTCTCCGCCCACTCCAGTTTGTAGTCGCCGCCCATCTGCCCACCGCCAAGCCGACGGTGCACAAGCCAAGCACGGCGATCCACACATTCTCGTTAAAGAGGAGCAGGGCGAGCTCCCACAGCGTAATCAGGCCTGGACGCACGATCCAGTGCCCACCGCTCCGCTCGAACTGGCCCAGAGCCGCAGGAAGCCACGGCATGTAGCCCAAGGCTATTGCTGCGTAACACAGCGCCACCTTCCCAACCTTCTCTCTGAGGATCATCGCCAAGGCGAGAGCCGCCATCCCCTGGATCAGGACAACATAGAGCCCATAGTAGTGCAGATATGCCTGCAGTAGGCTCAAAGCGGCGTAGGTGACGACTTGCGTCCTTGATAGAGTGCGGCCCTGAGCAGCATCCCGAGCGATCTTGATCCAAAGCAGGCTAGTAGCATTGATCACTGCAAAGAGAATTGCGTACGTTCGGGCCTCTTGACTGTATCGTATGGGAAGCCAGAACACGGTCGTCAGCAAAGCGGCAACGATACCATGCCTGGGCCCGTAGAGCTCGCGCCCCAAACGGTAGATCAGCCACACCCCAGCGACACCAGCCACTGCCGATGGGAAACGAAGCCCAGCTTCCGATGTACCTAGTATCGGTAGAAGAACCCGCAGGATGAGCATATAGCCTGGGGCTTGGACATCTCGAGCACAGTACCGCAGGATATCAGCAATGGTGGGCAGCGTGACACAGCGCCAAGTTGCTATCTCATCGACCCAGAATGACTCGTGCCCGAGGCCGGTGAAGCGAAGTGCAGCCGCCACCCCCAACAGGACTGCCAGCATCCAGTGCTGCTGCCACCATGCTCTCCACTCGCGAGCATCGCTCATGGTCATCCTTCCCTGGACGCCCTGCTGGCCACTACAGGCTCTTGCTTTAGCCAAACAGAAGAAAGCCTTAGCATCATGGCAGGACACCTGATGCAGCCACAGCGTAGATCGGATCCGCATACCGCTCTAGCTGAGGATGCTCGATCCACAGAATCGGCTCCTCCAGCCCCACTTGTCGAGCCGTGCGGCGCACTATACGGGAGACCAGCGCCTGGTTGGCCCGGTTCAAAACGTCCAGATCATAGCCCCATGGCAGCGCGGGGTGGGGTGTCAGCACCCATAGCCCGTCACTCACGCGCTCGAGGTGGGTCCGCCATGGGCGCGTACTCTGCCCCCTGGCCAGGCGCAGCAGGTTGCCGGGCAGCGAGGGCGTGATCGGGTCGACAAAGCAGACCCTGCCCGCAGAGCCCAAGCGCGTCGCCAACTGCTTGGCGCGACCAGTGATGCCATCCCACGTCGTCATCCCAAAGTAGAGAATATCCAGCCGGCCCCGTCGCTTGCCGTTCATCATCAAACCTCGGCTATGGCTCCGACAGTAGAGAGGCGGCAGCGCGTCGCGTCACGCCGTGCTGACCGCATCCGGATCGCGATACCCGAGCAGAGCATCCACGATCCGCTCGGCGGCGTGTCCGTCGCCATAGGGATTGGCCGCCCGTGCCATGGCCAGGTACGCGCCCTCATCGTCGAGCAAACGCGTCACCTCGCGCACCACCCGCGACCGTTCTGTGCCCACCAAGCGAGCCGTCCCCGCGGCCAGCGCCTCGGGTCGCTCGGTGACGTTGCGCAGTACCAGGACGGGCTTGCCCAGGCCTGGCGCTTCCTCCTGGATCCCGCCCGAATCGGTCAGCACCAAGTAGCTACGCTTGAGCAGATGCACGAACGCCAAATAGTCGAGCGGGGCGAGCAGGTGCACTCCTGCCACCTCGCCGAGCAGCGCCTCCACCGGGCCCCGCACGTTGGGGTTGGGATGCACGGGGTACACCACCGCCACATCCGGGTTATGTTGGGCAATGTCTCGCAGCGCCAGGCAGATCTGGCGCAACGGCTCACCATGGTTCTCGCGGCGGTGGGCGGTAACCACCACGATGCGCTTGCTCCAGTCCAGCGCCACCAGGGGCCCCTGGGACAGGTCGCAGGGCAGCTCGGCAGCCCAGCGCATGGCGTCGATGATCGGGTTGCCAGTGACCACGATGGCCTCCGGAGCGATGCCCTCACGAACCAGATTGGCCCGCGCCTGCTCTGTCGGGGCCAGGTGCAAGTCCGCGACGACGCTGGCCATGCGGCGGTTCACCTCTTCCGGGAACGGCTGCCACTTGTCGCCCGTGCGCAGTCCCGCCTCCACATGGCCCACCCGAATCCGCGCATAGTAGGCAGCCCAGGCCGCCGCCGCTACGGTGGTAGTATCGCCCTGCACAAGCACCCAGTCGGGGCGCTCGGACGCCAGCACGGGCTCGATCCCGGCCAGCACGGCCGCCGCCACCTGCGTCGGCGTCTGGCCCGGCCGCATCACCTGGAGATCGACGTCCGGCTCCATGTTGAACAGATCGAGCACCGGGACGAGCATCTCACGGTGTTGGCCGGTCACGCAAACCCGCGACTGAATCTCGGGCCGACGTGCCAACTCGCGCACTACTGGCGCCAGTTTGATGGCCTCTGGCCTGGTCCCCAAGACGGATAACACCCGCATCACAGCACCATCCCACTAGCTAGTCGGCTGCGCACGCCGCCGCGAGATCCTCATCGCCGATAGCGCCCAGCAATAGCTCATCGCCACTGGCCCCATCGTCATCGCCCACACGAACAGGCAGCCGCGTCCCAGCCACCGGATCATACACCACGAGATAGAGCTTCAGAGGGGTGCGCACCGATCGCGTTGGCAGGGGCAGCGCGACCTGCTGCGGCATGACCTCGTCTTGGGCCCAGAGGAGTGTAGGCACACCCGCGTCACCCAAGAGCCCGTCGGCCTGCGCGACAATCGCCTCATCAGGCGAGCGCACCTGCAACGAGAAACGATAATCCGCCTCCATCTCGGCCAGCGCCTGCCAAGCCCACGCCACGCGTACACTCAGCCCACCGTCGGTGCAGGCCAGAGTCCAGCTCGGGTCGGTACTCGCCAATGCCTCACCAAAGCGCACGGCGATGCTGACCTCTTCGGGAGGAGGCGCCCCATCGCCGATACGAAAGGCGTCCAGCAGAGCTAGGCTTCGCCCCAGCTTGGTGCCCGCCGCATCGCGCACTACCAGCGGAGATGTGGGCGTGTCGGCCTGGTAGAAGCTTATCTCCAGCCTACCCACCCCGCTAACGGCCGCTGGCGCTATCTCTAGCGTCATGTGCTCCTCAAACAGCACGTCGACGTCCCAGCGGGTCGTGTCCAGCGACCCACGCCCCGGATACCGGTGAACCCCGCCCACCAGACGGCCCGCTTGGTCATAGGCCTTGACCGCCAAGGTGAGTGGCTCTTGGCTACGCTGCTGGCTCCGCAGAGCCAGCCGGACGTCCAGCAGCTCTCCGGCGTCCAACAGGACGGGATCGACCTGGTATCCCACCAGCTCCGCGACCTCGCCGAAAACCGCCAGCGTGGGCGTCAACTCGGCCAGTCGCTCCGCCTCCATTGGCTCGGGGGGCGCATACGCAGGCTGGATGACCGCTACTGGCGTCGCCAGGGCCAACGCCAGGCCACAGGCGGCACATCCGCCCCAGAAGGCAGGCACAACGCGCGGCGGCAGCAGCCGATCCCACCCCAGTGAGACCAGCAAGACCAGGGCCGGCAATGCAGGGAGAAGGTAGCGCCCCTGCAAGTGTGGGATTCCAGTAGCGACATAGAGCAGCCAGGTGGGCAGCAGCACAGCGGCGATCATCAAAAGCGCGACGTACACCGCCCCGCCCGAGCTCGCACGATCGGGACGCCGCGGGAGCAAGAGTCCTACACAGCCCAGACACCAGGCCCCAGCCAACCAGTAAAAGAACCCGGGATAGCCCACATTACCCCAACCGAACGCCGCCCAAAACGATCGCCAGGCAAAGCGCCCCGTCGTGCCCAGCCTCCTGGCAAACTGCGCCAAGCCGATACTTTCGCCGGTGAACAACTGGCGGAACTGGTAGATCCAGACATCCATAAAGGGCAGGGCCAACGCCCCCTGTCCTCCAGACAGGTTGCGAGCGTACCACCAGCCCACCGCCGCCAAGCCTGCCAAGGACACGGCCGCCACCGCCACCCAGAACCGCCAGCCATGGCGCCCCGAGGCAAACAAGGCCGTCCACAAGACCACCAAGACGCCAACCGCCGCCACCTGGAGGCCGTTGTTCTTGGAGACAGCAGCGAGAGCAGCACTGGCCCCAGCGGCCAGGATCCAGGGCCACCTGCCGCGCCGCGGGCACCTGACCAGCCCGATGAGCGAAAAGAGCATCAGCGCACCGGCCAGGGTCACCAAGCTATCATTGTTGATGACGCTACTGCCAAAGCGAAACTGGGGCCACAGGGCCAGCCCAAGCGTTGCCCCCCAGCGCACCTGCCAGCGAGCGGGTGCCAGCTTGTTTCCCGCCGCATAGGTAGCCAGCAGCGTCAAGGCCCCCAGCAGAGTGGAGACGGCTCGCGCGACATGCACCGCCAACACGCCCCCCCGCCAGGGGAAGGCCTCAGCGCCCCAGTCGTGCAAAAAAGTGTTCAGGCCACCCATCCCCCGATCCCATCCGGCGTAGGGGTTGGGCGTATAAGGAGGACCATCGTCCGTGTTGATGAGGCTGACGGGCAACGCGGCTAGCACGTAATAGGCGGGCGGCTGACGCGACTCGTCATACAGATCCACCACCTGCTCACCCGGGGGTACCAGTCGGCCATGGCGCGCGATGTACCGAACGTGGTAATAGTGGCCCACCTCGTCATGGGCCTCAAAGAGGGGAATCACCGCGCCCCAGTAGATCCCTAGAGCGATGTGGATCGCAACCAAGAGCGCCAGCCACACGCGCTCGCGGCGGGTACCCAACCCCAAGCCTTGGGCAGCCTCCATCAGCGCTCCGCCGAGGCTGTGTCTCTTGGCGTTCGCCGTTCGGCCAGCAAGATCGCTAGCACGCTCCCCAGAAGCAGCCCGGACACCCCCGCGGCCCCCACGGCCCGGGTTGCACCCCGCCCGAGGCCGCTGAGCGGGCCGAGACGCGGCACTAGTCAACTGCACCTTGATGCGGCTATCCTCTGCCGCCAAGCGCGCCCGCTCCAGCTCGCCCGCAAGCAACAACACCCGTTCCTCGGCCTCGCGCACTGCCCAGCCCAAGTCACGGCGCGCAGCGTCTTGGGCAATCACCGCGCTCTGGATCTGCTGCTGTCGAGTTCTCGCGTCAGCCAAGAGCGTTTCGACCTCTTGCACACGCCCCTCGCAGCCACCTCGACCCGGTCCAGCGCCGCCAGCGGATCCTCCGTCAGCGATTCCCCAGCCGGCTGGACCTCCGTTAGCGGCTGCAACACCCGCTGCTGGAGCATCGCCACGCCCACCGCCAGAGCCTGACTATCGTGACCGGGCGCCAAGGCCGCTTGGCGGGCCGCTTGGGCGTCACGCTCGATGGATTCTAGAGCGGACAGCTCAGCCGCAAGCCGATCGATCTCGGCCTCAAGCGTCAGCAGCTCCGCGCCCAGGTCCTGTTCGGCCGCTGCGAGGTCATGCCGAACAAGCTCGTTTCGAGCGCTGGCCAGATCGGCCCTGGCCTCGGCGAGCTGCTCCTCGTACCAGGCCACCAGGGCGGCGTCCATGGTCTCATATAGCTGCGAGGCGTGCGCCACCACAACCTGGGCCCACGCGTCCGCCAACCGGCACGCCTCTTCGGGCGAATCGGCCGACGCGCTCAGGCGGAGCAGCACCTTGTCCGCCGCCAGAGCCGCTGACAGGCGCCCGCGCAGCGCCTCGATCGACCCATCCCCCGGCGCATCGTCGCCGAGGCGCGCCAGCAGGTCTCGCATCACGGCCTCAGACGTGGCCAGAGCGGGTATGGCTCAAAGGTGGGCAGATCACGCTCGAGAGGCAAAAAGCGGGGATCAAAGGCTACGACGTTGGACCGATCGATGATGCCTACCAGCGCCGACGAGGTATAGGTCTTGGGCGTCAACGCGCCCACCAGGGCGGCCAGGGCGGCTGCCATCAGCGCCAGAACGGCGATCCACCACCCGTGGCGCCATACAGCCTCTCCAGCGCTGGATGTCGCTCCGATCCTTCACTCTGGCATCCTATCGACTGTTCGGTCCGGGAATCCCAGGGGCAGATGGAGTATATCGCCGCCCCATGACGTGTCAAACCCCTTGTCGCTCGCGCTGGGACGGGCATAATAGGGGACAAGCCTCACCATAAGAGGCATAAAGGGGAAAGTGAACTAAAGATAGCCCATGGTGACGGCCGTCTCTGCCCGGCGGAGCGAATGGCCTCACCCATGCGCCGGATCCACGCACATCGCCCAACCGCCACCGCAAGCGCTCGGCTTTGGCTGGGTCATAGGTCTTCCACAACTGTGGAGCCCAGCCGACCTGGCGGCCAAAAGTGGTTCACCTCAGGGGACAAAGAGCCTCCGTGTCTCGCTCCAGATGGTTCCTGACCGCTCGGACGATGCCCTCAGTTCCTCTTCGCATGCATTAGTTGTCCGCAACCAGAAAAAGCAGCGCCCGAGAGCCAGGCCTTCGGGCGCTTTGCTGACCGGCAGGTGCCTAGTCCTCGACCTCGAACTCTTCCAGCGGCTGCGTGTTGGGGCAGGCCACGGTGTTAGGTACGGGCCCTTGACCGGGGCAGCCCATCGCACCGCGTTGAGGATCACCCGTTGCACCTCAGCCTGGTAGTAGATCGGCAACGTCTCGTGGCCAGGTCGGAAGTAGAACACCTTGCCCTTGCCGCGATGATAGGCACAGCCGCTGCGGAACACCTCGCCGCCCTGGAACCAACTGATGAACACCAGCTCGTCGGGTTGGGGGATGTCAAAGAGCTCGCCGTACATCTCGACGTGGGGAATCACAAAGGATGGCTCCAAGCCTTCGGCGATTGGGTGCGCGGGATCCACCACCCACAGGCGCTCACGTTCGCCCACCTCGCGCCAGCGCAAGGTGCAGTTGGTGCCCATCATCCGACGAAAGATCTTGGACATGTGCCCCGAGTGGAGCACGATCAGGCCGCCACCGGCCAGGATCCACTGTTGCACCCGGTCCACGGTGTCGTCGGCGACGTCCTGGTGAGCCATGTGGCCCCACCAGAGCAACACATCGGTCTCGGCCAACACCTCATCCGGCAGGCCATTCTGGGGCTCGTCCAGGGTGGCACACCGAACCGTCAGGTCGGCCTCGGGCTCCAAAAAGGCGGCGATTTGCTTGTGGATGCCCTCGGGATAGACGCTGCTAACGGCCTCGTGAATCTTTTCGTGGCGATACTCGTTCCACACCGTGACGCGAATCTTGCTAGTCATGGCTCACTCCATTTGTGATCTGGCGTCCGCTCACACTGACACAGGCCCAGTATAGTCGCTAGGCAGGCAGACTCAAGCATCCGCGGCGGGTTCGAGGGCATCGAGGCTGGGAGCATACGGCTTGATATCCAACACCGGGCTGCCATCCCAGGCGTCCAGGCCAGCCACATGAAGGGAGTGGCCCTCTATCCTGAGCAGGCGCACCGTGGTAAGGCCGATCCCGTTGGGACGATGGGGACTCCGCAGAGCCCAGACGCCCCTCAGCGCCCTCGCATAGTCGCCTTGCGGGTATTGTTGCAGCGGAGCCAGAGACGTCGCGCGGTGGAACTGAAAGAGCACCTGCAAGCGGCTACCAAGCTCCAGGCCGACCAACGCGTCAGCCAGCTCGGGGTGCAGCTCTAACACGGCTTTGTCAGCCCGCGCTCGCGGAGGGGCCTCCCCTGCCCGCAAGGGGCTATGCACGGTGCCGATGGGCCGCATCACCACCGCATCGCGACCAGACCATGCATCCAACCGCTCCCAGGGCGCCTCCCCGCAGGTCGGCTCCAGAGTGAACAGGTCAGCGGGATCACCTTGCAGGATCCGCTCACACACAGCGCCATCGGTTGCACCGGCGCCAAGGTCGGGACAGGCGTCTAGCAGCTGGCATCCCTCGGCGCTGAGCCGTGCCTCTAGCGCTGTCTCACCACTTGAGAAGACCACCCTGCTAGGCCCTAGAGCAGGCGCAAGGCCCAATCTCCCGTTGCCGAGCGTGGCCCCCAGGGCCGCCTGAGCAGCATCTACCAGCGGCGACGCGCCCCCGACGACGACGCGCGGACACCCGCCATGGCCAACGCCGCCGGGGATCTCGATCACGGCTCTACAGAGGCGGACGCCCAGGGCCAAGGCCGGGCAAAGGTGTCCGTGCAACGAGACCGCCTGTTCCACCATCGTTTCTGCTGCCACTTGGCGCTTTCCCTTCATCACCATGCCAGCCGCCACCCCTGGCTTCCCGATCCAGCCATGGCCTTTGCTGGCCATGAAAGCGGCGTCCCCGCTCGAAGGAGTGGGGACGCCGTTCTGGTCGGTCAGTTCGCGCGGGTGAGGCGCGCGCCACACTTGGGACAGGTCATCTCAAAGCATGGAGTCCCCACCTTGTGCGGTACCTTTTCCCCGCACTGCGGGCACACGCATACGCCACCAGGGCCGGCCGCGCGAGGGCCGCCCATGCGCCCCCGTCCGCCGCCCCGGCCAGTACCGAATCCGCCACCAGCGCCCATTCAGGCACCTCCTTGATCTGCTGAGACACTCGCTAACCCCGGCCATGCCGGTGACGATGAGGGCCGCGCCCAGGCTGGGAAATGGGAGCCCCGCTCTGCCGATCAGCGCCGCTAACGCTCTGGTCTCCGGAACGCTGGGCCAGCAAGGCACCTGCCACGTCGACGATGGCCGGCAATAGACGCCCGGCCGCCGATACTACCGCCCCCAGCCCGAGCACCCAGGCCGGTCGCGCGGGCAGGGCGGCGGTCCCTCGGGCGACGTTGGGAACGCGCTGTTCCGCTGGCGCCGGCACGTCCGGCTCGCTCACCACATAGATGGCATGCACAGGGCACGCATCGACACACGCCTCGCATCCGGTGCAGCGCTCGGTCCGCACGTGGGCGATGTCGTCTTCAAGGTAAAGAGCGCCACGCGGGCATACCTCCACACAAGCTCCACAGCCTGTGCAACGCTCCTCAGCAATAACAATCACTGTCGTTCCCATCGTTCTCCGATGGCTCGTCTAGTCCTTCTCTTCCAAATCGGCAAGCCGAGCCTTGATAGCCTCGAGCTGATTCGCCAGCGCATCGGCCTGGGCCTTGAGAGCCTCGGCCTCATCGATGGGCGCGGGGGCAGGATAGCCATAGCCTAACGGCGCCACAGGCGGATAGCCGGCGCGGGCCCAACCGGGCAGCCCCGTGGCATAATACATATTGCGCCATCCACGGCCGCCGCCACCGCCACCCCAGAAACCTCGTCCTCCAAAACCGCCGACTGCAGGATTGGCATAGCCCGGCCGATCAAAGCCGGCGCAATAGCCAGCGCCACGACCAGTCATTGGTCCCATTCCAGCCGGTCCCGTACGGTCTCCCCTGGGCATCGTAACCCTCCTAAAACATACACAATGCTAGTCCGACTCTTCCTCTAGTCCACCCTGGTCATAGGAATGCAGGAACCGATCGAGCATGTCCGCCGTGGCTCGAAGATCGTACACCCAATCAGACAGGTACTGGCGACCCACAGGCGTCAGCTCGTATACACGCCGCGGTGGGCCGCCGCTGGAGGCCTCGTCCCACGATGAGACCACCATGCCCATCTCTTCCAAATCCCGCAGCACCCGATAGATCCCGCTGAGATCGGTCGGATAGGCCTCGAGCCCCAGATCCTCCAACGCCCCCACCAACGCGTATCCGTGGAGCGGACCTGCACGTAGCAGGTGCAGCAAAGCTGGCTCCAGAAGACGACGGATACGTCGCGGCTGCGGACCGCGCCCACGACCATGGGCGCCTCGCCCGCCGCCCCAACCTCTGCCAGCTCCTGGTGGCATCCGCTCTCCTAACTATCCCAGAGTGTCCTATATGCATTACGCACATAGTATAGCCAGATCACACCTCTGTGTCAAGCTTGACGTTGCGCCGTGGGGCGATTACGCTGCCGCAGATACCGACGCTATCGAGAGAGGTTCAGATCATGCCCATGCTTCCAGGCACCAGCATCGAGATCGTGAGGACCGAACTGCGGCCGATCACGCTCCGCTATGCGCTGTTCGACTTTGATGGCACCATCTCGCTGATCCGTCAGGGCTGGCAGCAGGTGATGGCCCCGCTGATGGTCGAGGTGTTGCTGGAGACGCCCCAGCACGAGGGGCAGGATGCCATCGAGTCCTTGGTCAAAGAGACCATCGACCGCACCACAGGGCAGCAGACCATCTTTCAGATGATGGCACTGGCCGACCAGGTCCGCGAGCGCGGCGGCGAGCCACTGGAGCCACTGGCATACAAGCGGATCTACCTCGACCGCCTGTGGGAGCATATTCGCGCCCGCGTGGAAGGGCTCCGCGCAGGCGAGATCGCCCGCGACCAGCTGCTCGTGCGTGGTTCGCTAGAGATGCTGAGGCTGCTTCAGGAGCGAGGCGTGACCTGTTACCTGGCCAGCGGCACTGACCGCGAAGCCGTTATCGCCGAGGCGGAGGCGCTAGGGGTTGCTGGCTACTTTGGCGGGGGGATCTACGGCGCCCTGGACGACTGGAAGAGCTACTCCAAGGCCATGGTGATCGAGGAGATCCTGTCTCAGCATCGCGCTGATGCCCAAGCGTTGGTCACCTTTGGCGATGGCTACGTAGAGATCGAGAACACTGTCGATGCGGGCGGCATCGCCGTCGCCGTAGCGACCGATGAGGTCAACGGCGGCCAGGTGGACCCATGGAAGCGCGAGCGGCTGATCCGCGCGGGCGCCCACGTGGTGGTGCCCGATCTGGCCGAGGCTGAGACGCTGCTACGCCTGCTGGAGCGCGGCGTAGGCGGCCTGGATCAGCCCTCGTCGCCCTGCTCGTCCTGATCCTCGTCCGCGAGATCAAGCGACTTCCAGAGCGTGGGGGACCAGGCTCGCCAGCGGGTACCCTCGAGGGGCGCGATGCGATAGCTCTCCTTGGGGTGACGCGCCGAAAAGGCCAGGTACCGCACCTTGATCTGGTGAGCCAGCGCTTTGGCTCCCGCGCCATCGGCCTGGTCGGGATGCACCACGGCAAAGAGGTCCAGCAGCAGCTCAGGCTTCCGTCGGCCCTCCACGGGCCGCTCGCGCACGGGCCCAAGCACCGCGAAACCGATCACCCCCTGCTGGGGCAGCACGGTCACCATGGCATCGCGCCAAGGTCGCTCCAACCAAGGGAGGTACTCTTCGGCAATGTCGTCAGGATCCTCGGGCAGGGCCGCCTCGGGATGAGCGGCATTCACCGCGGCGAACAGCTCGGCCACGCCCGCCAGGTCGTCGCGCATGCAGATGCGACCACGTGCGGCATCGGGGCCATCATCCAGATCGGCATCGTCCAGTCGCACCCAGGCGAACTTGCGTTCCAGCGCGGTAGGATAATAGCACCCGAGCACGTCATAGCCCACCCGCTTGCCCCAGCGATGTGGCACGCGCGGATCGATATAGGACTTGAGACTGGTGCTCAGGTTCAGGGTCCGCTTTTTCCTGGCGATGGTCTTCTGTGCGCGGATCTTGTCCAGGCTGATGCGCGCCCGCTCCTGAAGCTCCTTGGCGCGCTCCAGTCTTTCTTTGGCCCGCTCGATCTTGCGCTCCTGCACCTCGCGCGTCTTGGCCCGGCTCTCGTCGGTTTTGGCCGCGTCGATCCGCTTGCGAGCCTGCGCCCTGGTTCGACGCAATTTCAGACGATACTCTTTGACCCGCTCGCGGTAGCGCGCCACGCGCTCCTCAGCTTGGGCGATGCGCTCGGCATACCGCTCCTGCGAGCGCTCAAAGCTGGGCGGGGCCTTTTTGGTGTGGTTACAAAGAGTAGCGGCCTCGATGTTGGCCATCGAAAGCGCTTTCCACTTGAGGTGGTCGGGATCCGAGCGCTTGACCCCCGATCCGTAGAGGCTCTCTTTGACGGCCATGGTCGCATGGTGGGTACGAAACACCTTGGCCGAGAGCCCAGGTAACACCTCGGAGAGATAGTCGTTGACATGCCCGCTGGTGATATCGGGAAAGAGCTGGGGCTTGCCGTCGCCGTCCCCGTTCGTCGAACCGCTGGATGGCCGCGCGTTCGCGATCAACTCGCGCAGGTTCTCGACCACCAAGGGCGGCATCTTGACGCGCTTGTGCCAGGGAACCGAGTCCTTGCCCAGGAACTTGAACTCGACCTCGCCGTCCTCCAGCAAACGGACATGCTCGGGACGCAGCGTCGTGGCGCCGACGGTGTCGGCCTCGTCGGAATCCTTTTCATCGCCCACGCGCAGGGTGAGTTCATCGATGAGAAAGCAGGCCGTGGCCAACATGCGCGTCTTGGGGTCGTCGGAAGCCAGGCCGCCCTGGATATGCGCCCGCACCTCCTCGATCCTGGCCTCGAGCTCGTGGGCCTGATCGAACTTTTCGGCTTCGCGATCCTGCTTCATGGGCGCCGCGTCGCTCAACCAGACGTATTTCAGCTTACCAGAGAGCTTGTCCTCCCAGCGGGCCACCCAGAGCGTCTCGGGCTCCCAGACGATCTCGCCCCAGTCGCCCTCCGGGCGCGGGGCGTCAGGGCTCAGATTCAGGGTGACGTCGGATGCCTTGGCACCCTCTTTCCAGCGTCCCCTGAGCGGATGCTCGCCGCGCCCCATAAAGATGCCCGAGGGCTCGGCCATATAGTTGCCCAGTTCGATCTTTTCGCCGTTGACGATGGCATACCCGAATCGCGCCTTGAGCGCCTCGCGCTGAACCTTGCGCTCCGCGGCGGCCGCCTTGCGCTCCTCGGTGGACATGGCCTCTCTGGCGGCACGTTCGGCATCCACCCGAGCATAGCACTCGGATAGATCCACCTCATCAGGCTTCAGGCACTCATCCAGCCCCAGGGCTTGGGACCAATCCTCGAAAAAGTTGGCCACAAAGACGGGATCCTGCACATAGTCGGTATCCTTCTTTTTCGCCCAAGCCATGATCATCTCTTCTTGCTTGGGCGTGAGCACACGGTCCTCGCCACGAATGGTAAGGACCAGCCCCGTGGGCGCGGGCGGCTCGGGGATCACAATGCCGTTATGCACAAGCTGCTTGAGCAAGGCGACCAACCTCTCGTAGGAATGCTGGGGATCAGGCGCTATCGAGCGACAACTAGGAAAGGATACCATACCGATATGCGCGCGCCAAACGGCGACGACCGCTCTGTGGAGCCTTGACGTACGTCGCTGGTCCGCTAAGATGCCATCGAAACGGCAGCGAACCGACGGGAGGTGCGTCTTGCAGAAGCGTGAGCTGGGCAATAGTGGCATCCAGGTGAGCGTGATTGCCCTCGGCTGCTGGCCTCTGGGCGGCGGCGAGGGCTGGGGTGATCTGGCCGAGAGCAAGGCGATTGCCACCATCCATGCTGCACTGGACCACGGGATCAACTTTTTCGATACCGCGGAGGGATACAACGAGGGGAACAGCGAACGAGTGCTAGGCCGTGCCCTGGTGGGGCGCCGCGATGAAGCGATCATCGCGACCAAGATCTCTCCCAACCACACCGAACCTGACACGCTGCGCGCCCACTGCGAGGCGAGCCTGGAGCGGCTCCAGACCGACTGGATCGACCTGTACCAGATCCACTGGCCCCTGCCCGACGAGCGCGTCCCCGAGGCACTGGCCACCCTAGCGGATCTGCAGCGCGAGGGCAAGATACGAGCCATCGGCATCAGCAACCATGGCGTTAGCCAGATGGCGACCGTCCTGGCCGAGAACACTCCCATCGTCTCCAACCAGTTGGCCTACAATCTGCTCTTTCGCGCCATCGAGTTCGAGGTCTTGCCGCTCTGTCGGCAGCATGGTATCAGCGTCCTGCCCTACATGCCGTTGATGCAAGGGCTCTTGGCTGGGCGCTACCACACCGCCGACGAAATCCCGCCCTTTCGAGCGCGCACGCGCCACTTTTCCAGCGAGCGGGATCAGGTCCGCCACGGCGAGCCTGGCGCAGAGGACGAGACGTTCGCCGCCATCGCCAAGATTCGCGCCATCGCGGCGGATCTGGGCGTCCCCATGGCCCAGCTAGCTCTTGGCTGGGCGGCAGCGCGCGAGGGGGTGGCCTCCGTGATTGCAGGCGCACGGCAGCCGTGGCAGATCGAGGCCAACGTGGCCGCCGTGGCCACCGCGCTTGCGCCAGAGACCATCGCCGCCCTGGACGAGGCCACCGAGCCGCTCAAGCAGCGGCTGGGGCCCAATCCCGATATGTGGCAAGGCGGGCCGGCTCGTCGCACCAGGTAGCGCGCCAGTGTCATCGGCCTATTGGGGCGACAGCAGACCGGAGGCGCATGGTCACGCGCACCGATGAAACCGGGGCGAGCCGATGCGCCGAGATCACTTGACACGCCCTATCGCGGCGATATACTCGGGCCAGGTTCAGCACGGGCAAGCCCCGATACGGTTAGCTACCCGAAAAAACAGCATGGAGGTACAAAGACATGGCCTTTATCATCACGGACGAGTGCATCGCTTGTGGCGCTTGTGAGGCCGAGTGCCCCAACGAGGCGATCACCGAGGGCGAGGACATCTTTGTCATCGACCCCGACAAGTGCACCGAGTGCGTCGGCTTTTACGATTCGCAGCAGTGCTATGACGTCTGCCCCGTCGAGGCGCCGGTGCCCGATCCTAATCACCAGGAGACCCACGAGCAGCTCCTGGCCAAGTTCAAGGCGCTGCATCCGGACAAGGATCCAGCCTAGCGACCCCGTTAGCCGAGAGGGCGCCCTACGCATGGGGCGCCCTCTTTTGCTTTCACCTTGAGACCACCGTCGCCCAACGCTATAATGATAGCCGTTCAGTCCTCCATCGCATGGAATTCGGCATGACCAACCGTCGGCACCAACGCATGACGCTAGGGTTGCTGGCAGCGGCCGGTCTGCTCGGCGCGCTGCTTGTCTCTGGCTGCGCCACCGCCGTCACCCCCACCCCAGAGCCAACGGCGCCTCCGCCGGCGACCGCCACCCCCTCGCCACTGAACGCGTTGGATGGCCACACCTACCTGATCCAGATCGACGAGCAGCTCTACGGCGTGGAGACGATCCACGCCGAGATGAGCGAGCAGGGCCTGGTGGTGCTGAGCGAGATCCAACGGGTCGGCATGCCCGGCGTGGAGCGCCGCACCGTGGTGCTCTCGGCAGCCTTGAACCCGCTCCAATACACCATCGAGCGCGTGGGCCAGGGAGGACGCTCCTATTGGCTGGCGATGCGCACTGAACAGGGCGCCTCATGCCTGGCCAGCATCCTTGACTGGTACGGGCCGGTCGTTCACACGGGGCTCAGCCCCTCGCCAGAGATCATGTTGGAGACCACCCCATCGGCCCTGCCCTATGTGCTGATGGCGCTGCGATTCGCAGCGCTCGAGTTAGATCCGCAAGAGGCCGTCTTGCGGCTGCAGGCCATGGACATCCTGAACGATCTCCCCGAAAGCCGTCCACTCGACCTGGCGGGGGCGCCCGAGGCAGAGAGTGCGGTAATCGGCACCGAGGCGCTGCAAGGCTCCTTTGGCGAGCAAGAGGCCTTTACCCTTTGGTTCGACCCCAACCAACGGATCCTCTACAACGTCGCCATCCCGGCCACCCGCTGGGACCTCTGGGCGGCGCGTGAGCGGCCAGAGCTGGGCGAGCCGCAAGCCGTCACCATCCGTCGCGTGCGCCAGGTCCCCGATGAGGCGGCCGCCACTTCCGCCTCCGCGAACGCCCCCTCCGAGGCCGTGGCCATCCCAGCGGACGATGGCGAGACCCTGGCTGGTTCGCTGATGCTGCCGGCCGGGCAGGGGCCGTTCCCTTGCATCGTGGTCACGTTGGGAGGCGCTCACGACCGTTGGCAGACGGGTGATGCGTTGGCGGGCCTGGGATATGCCACGTTGTGCTATGACCCACGCGGCCTCGGCGAGAGCGACGGACAGCCTGCGCCGGGCGAGCTGCTCACGCTGGCCCAAGACGCCCAAGCCGTCGGCGCCTGGGCGGCCCGCGATGCTAGGATCGTGCCCAACGCCATCTTTGTGGCGGGCGTGGGCGAGGGCGCGTACGTTGCCGCCTGGGCCCTGGCCGACGACGACACGCCCTTTGCCGGCGGCATCGTGGCACCCTACAGCCCGTCTGCTGGCCTAGTGGAGCTCGCCCGCTGCCAGGCAACCCAGGCGTTGGCCAGCTACCACGGCTGGGACCGCGCCGCCACCGACCGTTACTTGGACGCCAGCCTGGGCAACTGGCAGGCCTGGCTGCTCGAGGGCGAGCCCGAGGTCTCAATCCTCGGCCGGCGCGTATCGCTGCGCGCCGTGCGACAGTGGAGCCAGACGGACATGTCCGAGCTCCTCAGCGCAAAGCGCCCGCTGCTCTACCAGCAGGTCACGGGCTCACTCTGGGTGTGCGACGATTCGCCCCCAGACTTGCCCACGTTGGCGGTCGCCACCACCGATCTAGATCTGTTCACGTCGCCATCACCGTTGCCCACCGAGATAGCCACGGCTTGGGCGAACTGGGCCGAGGCCGTTAGGAGCACGCCATAATGCTACGCAGCAAACCTGCTCACCCCCAACCCGATCTCAGCGCCCAGAGGACCACCGCAACCCCAGGTTGGGTGCTTCGGGGAGCTTTCGCAGCCTGCCTGCTCTTGGCCCTATCGCTCGCCGGGTGTTCGGTCACCGCTTCGTGGCTGGCGCCCGCCGCCACCGCCACCCCAGAGCCCACGGCCACCGCGACAGCCACCGCCACGGCTACACCGACGCTAACACCTACCGCGACCCCCACCAGCACGCCCACCCCCACCCCATCGCCCCCGCCCATCCCGCTCCAGGTGAACGTGTCGCTGGATCCGTTGGCGGTTCGGCAGGGGCGCACCTCGCGCCTCGTCGTGCACACCAATCTGCCAGCGAGCGTGGTTGGCAGCCATGCGGATCGAACCTTTGGCTTTGTGTCCGAGGACGGCCTGAGCCATCGAGCTATTCTGGGGATCAGCGCGCTGGCCGAACTCGTCCGCCAGCCCGTAACGGTCACTATTCAGACCCAAGACGGCCGTGAGGTAGCGCTGAATGTCAGCATCGAGGTGCTATCGGGCCAATACGGAGAAGAGCACATCTCGCTATCGCCGCAGACGGCCCAGTTGCTCGATCCCGAGATCGCGCGGCCCGAGCTGGAGATCGTCGAGGAGATCTTTGCCACCTATTCGCCGCACATCCTCTGGGACGACGCCTTCCAGTGGCCGCTGGATCCCCGGATCACGTCACACTTTGGCACGCGGCGCAGTTACGGCGGTCAGGTGGCGGGGTACCATGCCGGCCTGGATCTCGGCGCGCTGGCCGGCACAGAGGTGCGAGCCCCCGCGCCAGGCGTCGTGATCGCCGCCGAGGAGCTGCAGGTGCGCGGCAACGCCATCTTTGTAGACCACGGCGCCGGCGTTGTCTCGGGCTACTTTCACCTCAGCGAGATGCTGGTGGAGCCCGGCCAATCACTCGACACTGGGGATCTGCTAGGCCTGGTCGGGAGCACGGGGCTCTCCACCGGGGCACACCTACATTGGGAGATGCGAGTGCTTGGCATCCCTGTCGATCCGGTGGAATGGCTGGAGATCACCGGCACTTGGTAGCGCTTCGAGATCGACGTCTGGAGGTTCACCATGGCGCAGACCAGTTCACCAGCGAGACCCCTCATCATAGCCCACCGTGGCTTTTCGGCTGAGGCGCCCGAGAACACGCTGGCCGCCTTTGACGCCGCCGCTCGCGCCGGCGCCGATGGCGTCGAGCTCGATGTCACCATGTGCGCCTCTGGGGACGTGGTGGTCATCCACGATGACACCATCGACCGCACCACCAACGGCTCGGGCCGCGTCCGCGATATGTCGCTAGAGACGCTCCGCATGTTTGATGCCGGTCGCTGGTTCGATGCCAGCTACGAGGGGCAGTTCATCCCGACGCTGGGCGACGTGCTGGACCTGATCGGCCAGACAATGATGGTCAACATCGAGATCAAGACATCCACCCACAAGGACAAAGGCATCGAGGATGGGGTCATCGCGCTGGTGCGCCAGCGTCGCATGGAGGATCGCGTGCTGATCTCTTCGTTCAGCCCCATTGCGCTGTGGCGCATGCGCCGCCGCGCTCCAGAGCTCGACCGCGCCCTGCTCACCGCGCCCAAGCTGCCGTTCCTGCTAGGTACCGGTTGGCCCGCGGGCCTAGTCCGGGCCCACGCCCTACACCCCCACCACTCACAGGTGGACGCTGATTATGTCGAGCGAGCTCACGCCAAAGGTCGCGCCGTCAACGTCTGGACCGTCGATGAGCCCGACGAGATGCGCCGCCTCTGCCGGCTGGGCGTAGACGGCATCATCACCAACCACCCCGCCCGCCTACGAGCCGTTCTGGAGCAACTTGTGAAGGAGGGAATGACCTCATGAACAATGCCAAGACAGAGCATCCTTTGGTGCAGCTGGCCCGCCGCGCCATCACGGCCTTTGTGACGCGCAACCAAAAGATCGAGCCGCCCGACGACCTCACTCCATTCATGCAAACCAGGGCGGGGGCCTTTGTGTCGCTGCACAAGGGCGGAGCGCTGCGTGGCTGCATCGGCACCATCGAGCCGACGCAGCCGACGCTGGCTCACGAAGTGATCGCGAACGCCATCAGCGCAGCCAGCCGTGATCCGCGCTTTGCGCCACTTACACCCGATGAGCTCGACGATCTCGATATCTCGGTGGACGTGCTTGAGCCGCCCGAGCCGGTCAGCTCGCTGGACGAGCTAGATCCCGCCACCTATGGGGTGATCGTGGAGCGTGGCCGGCGCCGGGGCCTGTTATTACCGGATCTCGACGGCATCGACACGCCGGAACAGCAGGTCAACATTGCCTTGCGCAAGGCCTGGATCGCGCCTGACGAGCCCTATCGCATGTACCGGTTCCGGGTGACCCGCTATCACTAGCCGTCACGCGCGCTCCAATATCTCGACCTGCACGCCCTCCGGGGCCAGCTCCTGGAAGCGCTTGGCGTCGCGCTCGGAGCCGACCAGCTCGCCCCAGTGTATCGGGATGGCCACCTGGGGACGAATCCTGGCCAGCGCCTCGGCGGCCTCCTCGGCGTTCATGGTGTAGGTACCCCCTACCGGCAGGAACGCCACATCACAGCGGATGTCGGCCATCTCGGGGATCAGGTCGGTGTCGCCGGCGTGATAGATCCGCCGGCCCGCCAGCTCTACCACATAGCCCACGTGCCCGGCGGACTTTTGGTGATTCGGTTTATTGGTGTTATAGGCCGGCACCGCCTCGATGGAAACTCCCCCGATCTCGAGACGTTGCCCCGGCGCCACAGTACGCACATCGCCCTTGAGCTTGGCAGCCGCCACCTTGGGCGCGACGATCACCGTGTTGGGGCCACTCAGCTTGGCGATGTCATCGACCGAGAGATGATCATGGTGCTCATGCGTCACCAGGATCAGATCGGCCGGCACCGCATCCTGAACCTTCCACGGATCGATATAGATGGTGATGGCACCCTCGATGCGAACGCTGGCATGCCCTAGCCACGTAATGCCCTCCAACATGGCTCCCCCTTTCTCTGCCATCGACGTTACGGCCCAATTCTACCGGTCCTCTGGCCAAGAGGCAAGGCCCCATACCACCCAGACGAACCTTGGCCTCCTCTCGCCCGCTGGTGTATACTCTCGCCGCAGGAACACCGCTCGTGGGCAGGAGGATGCCAGCTTGCACGCCATCGTCTGCATCAAGTCAGTCCCCGAGACCACCGAGGTGCGCATCAACCCAGAGACCAACACGCTGATGCGTTCCGAGGTAGGCTCGATCATCAACCCCTTTGACATGTACGCCATCGAGGAAGCGCTGCGGCTACGCGAGCGCCATGGGGGTCGGGTCACCGTCCTCACCATGGGGCCGCCACAGGCCGAAAAGGAGCTTCGCGACGCCATCGCCATGGGCTGCGATGATGGGGTGTTCCTCTGCTCGCCCGCGTTTGCCGGCTCGGATACATGGGCGACGGCCTACACTCTCGCTCGCGCCATCCAAAAGATCGGTGCCTATGACATCATCCTGTGCGGCAAGCAGGCCAGCGATGGCGACACGGGCCAGGTCGGACCGGGCATCGCGGGTCAACTGGGCATTCCCCAGGTCACCTATGTCTCCAGAATCGTCTCCTTGGAGCCCGACGAGCGGCGACTGGTCGTTCGCCGACTGCTGGAAGAGGGACATGAGCTCGTAGCCACCCATCTCCCCGCCCTGATCACCGTGCTCAAGGACATCAATACGCCGCGGTTCCCGACGTTCCGTCGCATTCGCCGCGCAGCTAGGCTGGAGATCCCCACCTGGACCCCTGACGATCTGCCTGGCATCGAGCCCGAGCTCCTGGGGCTGGAGGGTTCGCCCACCCGCGTGGTGCGCGTGTTCGCGCCTCCGCGACCCGATCGCAAGCTCGAATGGTTCGACGGAGACACCCCTCAGGACGCAGCGGCCGCCCTGGCCGAGCGGCTTTTGGCAGAACGCCTGGTCTAGGAGACAGCATGGCACGCTTGATCATCGATTCCGATGTGTGTATAGGATGCGGCATCTGTGTGGATGTGTGTCCCTTTGGGGCCCTCACCCTTGAGAAAGGCTTGGCCGTCGTCAACGACGCCTGCACCCTCTGCGGCGCCTGTGTAAACGAATGCCCCGAGGGCGCGATCAGCATCGCCGAGGAGGCCGTGTCCCGCGAACTGCCCCCAGGGCACGCCGGCGTCTGGACCTTTGTGGAGCAGCTCGATGGCGCCGCCCAGCCGATCTCTTGGGAGATGCTCGGCAAGGGCCGGGAGCTGGCCGATCGCCTCGGCACGACGTTGACGGCTTGCGTGCTCGGACACCAGGCGATGCCCATCGCCCAAGAGGCGATCGCCTACGGGGCCGACCGGGTTCTCCTGGCCGATGCGCCCGAGCTGGGCCGCTTTCGCACCGAGCCCTATGCCCGCATCATGGCCGAGATGGTGCGGCAAGGACGGCCCGACATCCTTCTCTTTGGCGCCTCTTCGCGCGGCCGCGACCTGGCTGGCGCCCTGGCCACCGCCCTACACACGGGCCTCACCGCCGATTGTACCGCCCTCGAGATCGACGCCGAGAGCGGCTGCCTGCAGCAGACGCGACCGGCCTTTGGCGGCAACATCATGGCAACCATTATGACGCCGAACCACCGCCCGCAGATGGCGACGGTCCGCCATCGCGTGTTCGACGTCCCCCCGCGCGATGCCTCCCGCACGGGCGAGATCGAACGCGTGCCCGTCAAGCTCACCGAGGCCGATATGCCGACGCAGGTGCTGGAGGCAGTGCGCTATGCCAGCGACGTGAACCTGGCGGACGCGAGCATCATCGTGGCCGGGGGCCGCGGTCTCGGTGGCCCCGAGGGCTTTACCCTGCTGCGCGAGCTCGCCGATGTCGTCGGCGGGGCTGTGGGGGCCTCACGCGCCGCCGTGGATGCCGGCTGGATCGACTATGCCCACCAGGTCGGGCAGACCGGCCGCACCGTCAAACCCGATCTCTACATCGCTTGCGGCATTTCGGGGGCGATCCAGCATCAAGCCGGGATGAGCACCGCCCGTGTCATCGTGGCCATCAACACCGATCCCCAAGCACCTATCTTTGCCATCGCCACCTATGGTATCGTCGGTGACTATCGGGATGTGGTGCCGGCGCTCACTGAGCGTCTCATAGAGGAGCGCCGCGGACGAGACGCCTGACCATGGCAAGCATCACCCGCGACGAACTGGAGCGGCTACGAGACGGCACATTTCGCCGCACGCCCGCCCTCCGGGTACAGAGCGAAGCTGAGGCCCTGGCATTTGTCAACAAGGTCGGCTTTTGCTTTGTCTTTGGCGACAGACGCATCGACATGCCCAGCCTCTGGGCGGCGGTGGCCGGCAGCCGACGCTCGCCCCCCAGCTCGCATCATGACCCCGACATCGGCCGTGTGTGGACGTGGAAGGACACCCTGCCGAGCCAGGGGCTGGTCTTTTACGGGAAGGTGTTCCGCAAAAAGCCCACCATGGTGTCGCTGGCGCTCCTGCCGCACCTGTATGCGCTCAGCCCCAACTATGGCTCGCTGGATGACTATGCCCTACAGTACGAGGATGGCAAGCTGAGCGCCGAGGCCAAGAACGTGTACGAGGCGCTGCTCTCGCACGGCGCCATGGCCACCAGCCGACTCAGGCAGGAGGCCGGGTTGCCGGGCGGCGGGAACAATGCACGGCTCTTTGAGCGGGCCATCACCGAGCTGCAGGCCGAGCTCAAGATCACCAAGGTCGGCATCTCGGACGCCAACCGTTGGGGCTATGCCTATGTGTACGATCTGTTCCTGCGGCAGTTCCCCGAGATCCCCAACCTCGCCCGTGCGATCAGCACCGATCGGGCCATGGAGACGCTCCTGCTGCAACACCTGGCCAACGTGATTGCCGTGCCCGAACATGACGCGCGACTGCTGTTCGGATGGGACGACTGGGAATGGCAACGCTTGATGGAGCGGCTGCAAGACCGAGGCACAATCCGCACGGACATCGCCGTCAAGGGGCTCCGCGCCCCCTGCCTCACCCTTGCGAATGGACCGCTATCGGCCGACTAGCGACGCCCCCGATCCTCACGCTCCAACGTCGCAAGAAATGCCTCTGCCTCGTCGGCCGTCATGCTGTCCGTGATGGTAAAGAGAAAGCCCTTGCCGCCCAGATTGCGCACGATCTCTAGCGCGCTATCAGCGCTCAGATAGATCTGGCACAACTTGCCGTTGACGATCCGCGCCAGCAGATCCAACCACTCGTGCTGCGGCGGGTTGCCCTCGCCAGGAACCCACTGGATGCCGCGCAGACGCTCGATGCCCAAGAGCAGATCCAGGTGCGGGATCTGCCCCGGTCCGTCTAGATGGTAAAAGGCATGGCTGAGGTGGTGGCAGCAGGCCTCGAGATCGGGCAACACAAACCGCTCGAACATGCGTGGCGAGATCATGTACGCAAAGTCGCACTGCAGCATATAGCTGGTGCCATCCGCCCAGATGGGCGCCCACGGCGCGGTGCCCGGGCAGCCCGGCCGAATCAGCGCATCCAGCGCATCATAGTACTGGATCCACGCCGCGGTGATCTCGGCAATGAGCCGTTCTACATGCTCCGGAGCATCATACAGATCCATCAGCAGTAGCTGGGTGGTCCGGAATGAGGCCAGGATATCCAGGTTGCCGCCCAGGTCGGTGTGGCTGATCTGCACCTGATCGCCCATTCGCGCCACCAGCGCCCGCGTCACCTCGCTGACGCGCTTCCACCACCCATTGGTCCAGTCGACTTGGAGCGAGATCTGGTCGATGGGCAGCTCCTGAGCGGGCTCGAACCAGACCGTCTCGGGAACCGAGTGGACCTGGGCGCCCATGAACCCGGCCGCGATGCCAGGGCCATAGTTCACAAACAGGTGAGGAAAGGCGTCCCCATAGAACCGACGCGCCGTCATCAAGGTCCAAAGCCGGTCGGCCAGCTCTGCGGCGGTGACCTCGGCCTCTACGTTGGTCAAAAAGTGGGGCACCGCGGGATAGTCGACGTCCGGCTCATAGGCGACCCCCGTGACCTGGACCAGAGGGCGGTCCAGCTCATGTGCCCACCAAGCAGCATAATCAGCGGCGATGCGGTCCCAGTCCTCCGGCCCAAACCGGATCTCCAGCGGCATATCTCCCCCCTCTTGATTGGCTGTCGTCTCTAGATCACCCAGCGCAGGCGTCGCCAGGAACGCCACAACCACCACCCCGACAACAAAGTCGCCACTATGCTGACGACCAGCTCTGTCACCGGCACGCTGCGCTTTTCGGCCAGCACCTCCAGAGCGTCGACCACGCACTCGCCCGCTACGCCATCGATGGTGCCGACCTCTAGCTCCAGACGATGCTCGCCAGCCCCCTTGTTAGCCACCAGGCTAATGCGCATCGGCACGTTCGACGCAGGACCTTGCAGATCGACATAGCTCCGTCCACCCGCATCCACCGGCAGGCCCGCGACGGAAGCCCCATCAAGCCGCACATAGAGCCGCCCGCCGGATTCAGAGCGCCTCGTCAGCAGGTTCACGCCGCTCCCGCGAAAGTGAAACACCAGCCGATCTCCTGGTGTGCTGGATACCGCCTGGGCGCGCCCAAAGGCGTTGTCGTCCAAGACATCGGCCCAACGGCCCGATAGCGTGACAGCAGGATTGCTCTCCTGATAGAGGCCCGGGCCGGGCACTACCGGCGCCGAAGCGCGAGACACCAAGGCGAGATAGAGAGGTCGCGGCGTAAAGTCCGGATCAACGAGCCGAAAGTAATAGTCGGCGCGCTCCGGCGAGATATTGCCCACCTGGCGAAAGTACCAGATCATAAAGACGCCTGCCCAGGGCCAGTCCTCACGGGCCATCTCCATGGCCCGCAGCGTGTATTCGACTTGCTCAGCCTCGGAAACGCGTTGCCAGATCAGCGCCTCGCGGGGCATGCTCTCGGGGGCAGCGTTCCAGCCAAACTCGTTGAACCAAATCGGCTTGTCCGCGTCGCCATAGCGCTCCATGATCTCGCGGTGGAGCAGCACGCGTTGGAAATTCAGGACGTCCGGGTCGGGCGGATCCTCAGGCGGCCGATCCATCCCGAACGCGTTGACGGAATAGATGTCGAAATAGTCTTGGGCGCCCGCCTCGTACATGGCCTCCAGATAGTCCAGGTCGTTCATGGCGGACCAGCGACCAGGCTCGGGGTGCGGCTCGCCCAGAGTGATCGCCAAGGGCGCCGAGAGCACCCGGATGTTCGGATCAGCCTCCTTGGCGCGCGTATAGGCTACCTTGAGCAGCTCGACATAGCCCTCAGGATCGACCGGGCGGTTGCCCCACTCCTGATACAGGTTCGGCTCATTCCAAATCTGGATATAGTGGATCCGGCCCCGGTACCGCTCGACAAAGGCATACACATAATCGCCATAGTCGGCCAAGTCGTCGGGTGGGCGCTGCGGGTTGCTGTTGTCCTCCCGCGTCCACGCCGGGGGTCGGTCGAGTCGGGCTACGATCTGGAGCCCGTGGACCTCGCAGGCCTCCACGATCTGGTCGAACTTGGCCCAGCTACTGCCCCCGCCGGGCGTCTGGAACACGCCCTTTTGCTCGGGCTCGATCTCTTCCCAGGCGAACTGCTGCTTTACCCAGCCGATGCCGGCGTCGCGCGCCATGGCCAGGGTCCGTTCGAGCTTCCAGCGCTCTACCTCTTGCGTCAAGAAAAAGTTGGCCCCCAGGGGGTTGAGGTCGGTGAAAGGCACCTGGCGGGACGTGTAACTGGGAGGTTCGGCGCGGCTCGCGGTGACCGCACGGCTCGCCGTGACCACGGCAACGGTCAGGCAGACCCCAAAGAGCAGGCCTGCTCCCAGCAGATAGAGCCGCCACCGTAGACTGTCGCCGCCACCGCTTGCCATAACAACCCTTGCCGTCTAGCTGCACGATCGCTCGATTATAGGGGTTCCTCGAGGCGTTTGTCAATGCCCACCCGCAACGCTACAATCGCCCTAGAGAGCCGTATGGAGCCAGCCGTGAAGATCATCACGACCCACGAACGCACCGATATGGACGCTTTGGCCGCCATGTACGCGGCCGCTTTGCTCTACCCAGAGTACGTCCCCGTGCTCCCGCGCAAGCTGAACCGCAATCTTCGCGACCTATTGGCCGTGTTCGGAGCAGAGCTTCCCTTTGTCAGCCAGGAAGAGCTGCCCCGTGAGCCCATCACCCATGTCGTTCTGGTGGATGCCCAGACTATGGCCACGCTGCGCGGATTGACGCGCAAGTCGCAGGTCCACGTCATCGACCACCACGCGCCATCGGACGACCTTCCCTCCGACTATGAGACCGAGTTGGCCGAGGTCGGCGCCGTCACCAGCCTGCTCCTGGAAAAGCTGGATGCCGCCGGCGTTCGCCCTAGCCGCATCGGCGCCAGCCTGATGCTGATGGGCATCTATGAGGACACCGGCAGCCTCACCTATGCCACCACCACCGCTCGAGATGCCCGGGCGGCCGCCCGCCTTCTCGAGCTTGGTGCCGACCTGGCGCTAGTCGCCGAGTTTGCCAAGCAGCCCCTCAGCCAAGAGCAGCGTGAGGTGCTCTCGCGCCTGCTAGAACGCGCCCAGATCCACACGGTCCGCGGCCGCGACGTCTGCCTGACCAGCGTGCTGCTGGAGACCTATGTGGACGAGCTCTCTGCGCTAATCCACCAAGTGGCTGACGTCTA
>JAXGON010000008.1:0-113271 GCA_040767425.1 Anaerolineae bacterium
GGGCATCAGAGCATAACAACAGAAAAGGCTAGCTCGTGTGAACTAGCCTCCCGCGGTGAGCCGAACGCGCTGCATCGGTGCAGCACGACGCCTCACCTAACGATGGTGATGATGCTGGCAAAGGTTGGCGAGCGTCTCGCTTACCATAGGGTGCGGTTGACTCCAGGCGTCCTACCAAGCTACGGCGATGATAACACACGGCCAGGGAGGTGTCAATTCGCGGGCCGGCGACATGCTGCCCCGCCAGCCCAAGCCACCCTTGCGCAAAGAGAACGGATGTGCTACTATGTGGGCGAACAAACGTTCGTAGCAGGTGAGGTAGACGATGTACTGGCTAACTGGAGTGATCGGGTTCGCGGCTGGCTGCGCGGTTACCATGGTGCTGCGCCAGGCCGTTTTGGCATCGGGTCCTGCTAGGCGAGCCGGCGCCAATGCTCCTTGGCGGCGCGGGCGACGGAGCAACCGCCCTCTCTGGTGGTACGACTAGTCGCGGATCCCTTGGGCTGCCGGCATCGCCTGGCTAGCGATGATGGCAACCCCACTATCGAGCAGGTCCGCGATGACGACCTGATGCAGGCTTACCGGCGCCTTGAGAACCACCCGCCGCAACAGAGCGGCCGCTGGTAGCAGCAGGGGCTTGGGCAACGGCTCGGCCGAACGTACGGCGACCAGAGGGCCGACGCCTCCAGCCACGCGCACCGTGGTGGCCAGCATGCGGCGTGGGTTGGTGATCTCTTCCCGAGCAAAGGCCTCGCCCCGCCGGCAGCGGCTGCCGCGTACTTTTACCAGCTTGTCACCGTCCAGCACGGCCGTCAGATTGCAGCCGACTGGGCAGGTGACGCAGATCAGATTGCGCTCTTCCATGGCTATCGTCCTCGCTCGGGGCAGGTCACGTCCACGACCAGGCTGGCCGACGGATCCAGTGTGTGGAGCAGATTTGCCGGCACCTCGATATCCAGCATCTCCGAGGGGCGCGCGTAGCGCAGCCGCCGCTGGACCAGGGTCTCTGAGCCGTTGCGTACGGCGATCAGGGCCGTCTCCTCGATGGGTTGCTGGACGCGGCAGGCCAGCTTGGCCGGCGCCCCGTCGGAAGGCCGGCTCAGGCGTTGCGGCACCACGTGATGCACGTTGGCGCCGGCCTTGACCGGCAGGTGGCTGTCCATCACGGGCAACCGGCCGGCCGCCCATTCGGCGGCAGCCTGGCCGGCTTGCATCGCCGCCTCGCTGACGTCATCCACCAGGTCATATACGTGGACCACGTTTCCCGCGGCGAAAATGCCCGGCACCGACGTCTGATAGTACTGATCGACCAGAGGGCCACCCGTGCGGCGGTCCAGCGCCACGCCGGCTTGCCGCGAGAGCTCGTTCTCGGGGATCAGCCCCACCGAGAGCAAGAGGGTGTCGCAAGGGATCGTCCACTCGCTACCAGGGGTTGGTTGCCAAGAGCTATCCACCCGCGCCGCGACGATCTCTTCTACGCGGTCGCTGCCCCGAACCTCTACCACGGTCGTCTCTGTATGCAGCGGGATGCCATAGTCCTGTACACACTGCACCAGGTTGCGCCGCAGCCCGCTCACATAGGGCTGGATCTCGAGCATCGCAGCTACGCGTGCCCCCTCCAGGGTCATGCGCCGCGCCATGATCATGCCGATGTCGCCCGAGCCGAGAATGACCACGTTCTCGCCAGGCACATAGCCCTCGATATTCACCAGACGCTGGGCGGTGCCGGCGGTGTAGACGCCCGCGGGCCGCGCGCCTGGAATGGCCAGGGCTCCACGTGGGCGTTCGCGGCAGCCCATGGCCAGCACGATGGCCTTGGCGCGCACCTCGATCAGGCCGCTGCGGGCACCCGTGGCGCGTACGGCCAGACCGGGGCCGATCTCGAGCACCATGGTTCCCGCCATCACCTCTACGTTGGCCTTGGCGGCGCGCTCTGCCCAACGCTGGGCGTACTCGGGTCCGGTCAGATCGCTGCCGAACACCCGCAAACCAAAGCCGCTATGAATGCACTGCGGCAGGATGCCTCCGAGCTCATGGTTTCTCTCTAGCACTAGCACGCGCTCGGCGCCAGAGTCCCGTGCACTGACGGCCGCGGCCAGGCCGGCCGGCCCGCTGCCGATGATTAGGACGTCGCAGTCTAGGCTCTTCATGCCGGCACGTCCTTTGTTCGGCGGACTACCATCCGTGACCGACCGCCTTTTTTGGTCAGCTCTGTCGGCGGCAAGCCCAGCTCGCGTGACATGATCTCGAGAACCAAGGGCGTGTCGAATCCTCCCTGGCATCGCCCGCTGCCGACTCGAGTGCGGCGCTTGAGGGCATCATAGGTGCGCACGGGCACCGGCGCATGGCAGGCTGCCACGATCTCGCCCTCGGTGACCATCTCACACCGACAGACCACGTGGCCGTAGCGGGGATCCTGGGCGATGAGCGCCTGGCGCTCGTCGTCGGACAGCTCTGAGAAGCGCGGAATGCCATGTCGCACCGGTTGATAGTCACGCCGCTCCCGCAACGCCAGGCCTCCCTCTCGTAAGAGGTCGATGACGCGCTCGGCGATGGCGGGCGCCGCTGTCAGGCCGGGTGATTCGATGCCTCCCAGGGCAACCACGTTGCGCGCCTCGGACAGCCGCTCAATGACGAAATCGCCAGTGTTGCCGCTGGCGCGAAGCCCGGCAAAGGTGCGGATCACATCGCGCGCATCCAAATCTGGCACTAGCTTTTGCGCGCCAGCCATCACCTCGCACAGGCCCGGTGCCGTCGTCGCCAGGTCTTCTTTGTCAGGCACCTGCTCCGCGTTGGGGCCCAGCATAAGATTGCCGTGGATGGTGCGCGTGACCACGATCCCCTTGCTGATGGGGGTGGGGCAAGGAAACAAGACGCCCCGAAGCATCTCGCCGGCGCATTTGTCCAGCACAAAGTACTGCCCTTTGCGCGGGGTGATCTGCAGGCCTTTGTAGCCGAGTTGGCGCATCAGGTCGTCGGCCCAGAGCCCGGCGGCGATCACCACCCAACGGGTGGCGACAGTGCCGCGCGTTGTGCGAACGCCCCAGACCCGCGAGCCCCGCCGCTCGAACCCCAACGCCTCGGTGTCGAGCCAGAGGCGGACGCCGTTGACGACAGCGTTCTCGGCGGCGGCATAACAGAGCTGGAACGGGTCGACAATACCACCGGTGGAGGCATAGAGAGCCCCCACGCACTCGGGCGTCACGGCTGGCTCGCGGCGGCGCATCTCGCCGCCGTCGATCAGCTCGAGGCCCGTCACGCCATTCTGACGACCACGCTCATAGAGCGCATCGAGGGCCTCGAGATCGGCAGGCTGGACGCCAACCACGTGGGTGCCGCAGCGCGACATGTCCACGTCCAGCTCGCCGCAGACCTGGTCGTACATGGCGTTGCCGGCCACGTTAAGGGTGGCCTTGAGGGTGTTGGGAACGGCATCATAGCCGGCATGCACGATGGCCGTGTTGGCCTTGGTGGTGCCCTCGCCCACGTCGGCATGCTTTTCGATGAGCAGCACTTGGAGCTGATAACGAGAGAGGGCCCGCGCCACCAAGCATCCCACGACTCCGGCGCCGATCACGGCAACGTCATAGGTGGGAATCATGCGGATGTATCCTCGCGATCATCGTCCTCGGCGTCGAGCCATGCGCGGGATCGCTGTACCGCTTTTTGCCAGAAGCGATAGCCCTCGCGGCGACGCTCGTCTCCCCATTGAGGCGTAAAGGTCGCATCGATGCGCCACTGATCGCGTAGCTCATCCAGCGAGCCCCACACCCCCGACGCCAGGCCGGCGGCATAGGCGGCTCCCAATGAGGTCGTCTCTCGGACCACCGGCCGCACCACCTCCGCTCCCAGGATATTGGCCTGCAGCTGCAGCAAAAAGCTATTGGCGGCCGCGCCCCCATCGACCTTGAGGGTGCGTAGAGCGATGCCGGCGTCCTCCTGCATGGCGTCCACCACCTCGCGGGACTGGTAGCAGATCGCCTCCAAGGTGGCTCGCACCAGATGGGCGCGAGTGGCATAGCGCGTCAGCCCGGTGATAACCCCACGCGCATACATGTCCCAGTGGGGTGCAAATAACCCCGAAAAGGCGGGCACAAAGTAGACGCCGCCCGAGTCCTCTACCGAGCGCGCGATCTCTTCCGTCTCAGCGGCGTCCTTGATCAGGCCTAGGTTGTCGCGCAGCCACTGGACGGCGGCGCCGGTGATGGCGATAGACCCCTCCAGCGCATAAGCCACTCGCTCTGCGCCTAGGTCATAGGCCACCGTCGTGAGCAGCCCCCGATTCGAGTGTACGGGGGTTCCGCCCGTATTCATCAACAGAAAAGAGCCGGTGCCGTAGGTATTCTTGGCCTCACCCTCGACAAAGCAGGTCTGGCCGACCAGAGCCGCTTGTTGGTCGCCCAAGGCGGCGCAGATGGGCACCGCTCGCCCAAAGGGTCCATCGGCCAGGGTGGCGCCATAGCCGCCGGGTACGGCAGAGGGCACGATGGTGGGTAACATGGCCCGCGGAACGCCCATGGCCGCCAACAGGTCATCGTCCCAATCGCGGGTGGCCAGGTTCATTAACATGGTGCGAGAGGCGTTGGTCACATCGGTGACGTGGGCGCCCCCTGCCGGGCCGCCGGTGAGATTCCAGATGATCCACGAGTCGATGGTGCCAAACAGCGCGTCGCCTCGCTCGGCATCGCGCCGCAGGTTGGGCACGTGGTCTAGCAGCCAGCGGATCTTGGGCCCCGAGAAATAGGTGCCGATCACCAGGCCGGCCCGCTCGCGCACCAGGGGTTCGAGCCCCTGCGCGATGAACTGCTCGCAGAGCCCGCGCGTGCGGGTGCATTGCCAGACGATAGCGTGATGGTAGGGCCGCCCGGTCTTGCGATTCCAGACCAGGGTGGTCTCACGCTGGTTGGTGATTCCCAGGGCGCGGATATCGCGGGCTGGCAACGAGGCACGAAAGAGCGCGGCGCCGACGACCTCGCTGGTGTTCTGCAGGATCTCGATCGGATCGTGTTCCACCCAACCGGGTTGTGGCATGATCTGGGCATGCTCACGATAGGCCTGGCTAATCACGCTACCGGCGGGGTCAAAGATGAGGCAGCGTGTGCCGGTGGTCCCCTGGTCGATGGCCGCGATATAGGTTGACATGCTTCACCTCGAGCGTAGAGCCCCGCGATCAGCGTGATGGTAGGGCAGAGGGGGCGATGCGTCAAGAGACGGGGAAGCGGGAGAGACGGCCCGCGATGCCCGGCTTGGCAAGATCCGCCTAGCTGATGATGCGTTCGGCCTTTGCAGCTACCCACGAGGGTGTGGGAAGGGGAGAGGGGGATCGGCGGCAGGACTTATGCGGCCCGGGCCTGCAGGCGGGAGGCGTCCAGATCATCGCCATCGTCGCCGAAGGTCACGTGAGCAGCTTTTGCAGTTGCGAAGAACTAGCGATCTAAGCCCAGATAACGCTTACGTCCCCAAATGTTGAATCGGCTTCCAAGAAGCCAGCTGTTGCGGTTGCCGCAACAGATCCAGCCCCCAACGCGGGTGTCGTCGTAAGCCTTATATAGGCCCGGTCGCGGGAAGTGGTTACATGCACCGAGGTCACCGGGTCTTGTGAATCGGGACCGCCACCGTCGCCGCCGCCCATTCTCCCCCGCTCCTTGGCGTTGTTCACATATGGACCAGGCCGGCGCTTGGGGGATAGTCGAACGAATGCCAGTTGTTCGCCTCCAGCAGGCGAGCCTTGAAGGCGGTCAGCGTCGAGTGGTCGGGGGCCTCGTCCACCGCCAGCCCCAGGAACCACTTGGCCAAGAGGTTCACATCGGCCATCTCCTCCACCGCCCGCTCCGACACGTTGTACAGGTAGGAGAGGAACAGCATCTTGAGCACCAGGGCGCCCCACAACACCCCTCCCAATCGATCCCAAATGCACCAGAAGGGAGCACCCGTTCGTAAGCCAGAGCGCCAAAGAACGAGTCTCGATTGAGGCATTCGCTTTTCAACCCACGGCGGTTGACATGGCTGAATGCCAGGCCTATAATGCTTGCACTGTGCGGGTGTAGCTCAGTTGGCAGAGCGTCTGCTTCCCAAGCAGAATGTCGTGGGTTCGAATCCCATCACCCGCTCTCGAGTCAGGCAACATGGCCTGGCTCCATACCCAACACGTTGATCAGGACGAGTAGCCGTTAGGCTGGCGATAGGGAGTGGAGGGCACGGACTGGAACCCTCCTCGCACCGCTGGCGGTGAAAACCACCTGAGAGTGGGCGCCCGAAGCAAGTAAGGCGCCCCGGTAGCCCCGTTATCGGCTCCAGAGAGCGGCACGGGCTCTTGCCCGGCCGTCGAATATGGGTGGAACCGCGTGAGCGCGCCCTCTCGCCCCATGGTGAGAGGGCGCTTTTGCATGTGGCCCAGACCCATGTGTGTCACCTAGCTCGTTGGAGGTTCTCATGCCCAAGTATGAACTTGAGACGATGCGCCACTCGGCCTCGCATGTGATGGCCGAGGCGGTGATGAGGCTGTTCCCCGATGCCAAGCTGGGCATCGGCCCCGCCATCGAGGATGGTTTCTACTATGACTTTGATCTGCCACGATCGCTGACCGAGGACGACTTGGAAAAGATCCTCGAATTGATGAAGGAGAGCATCAAGGCCAAGGTGCCTTTCGAGCGGGAAGAGATCAGCCGCCAGGAGGCTGAGAGGCTGTTCGCCGATCAGCCGTACAAGCTCGAGCTGCTGCGAGACTTGCCAGAGGATGTGCCCATCTCGATCTACCGCCATGGTAGCTTTGTGGATCTCTGCCGCGGGCCGCATGTGGAGAACACGGGCGACCTGCGCTGGGATAGCATAGCGCTGCAGAGCATCGCGGGCGCCTACTGGCGGGGCGACGAAAAGCGCCCCATGCTCCAGCGCATCTATGGCACCCTCTGGCACAGCAAACAAGAGCTGCGCGACTATTTGGCGCGCCTGGAGGAGCTGGCCAAGCGCGATCACCGCTGGCTGGGTCGCGATCTCGACCTCTTTTCGCTGCATGAGGAGGCGGGGGCGGGCCTGGTCTACTGGCACCCCAAGGGCGGGCGGGTCCGAACCATCATCGAGGACTATTGGCGCAAGCGCCATGTGGAGGGGGGGTACGACATTGTCTACTCGCCCCATATCGGGCGTTCCTGGCTCTGGGAGACTTCGGGCCATCTGGATTTCTACCATGACTCGATGTACGCGCCCATGGATATCGACGGGCAGGACTATTATCTCAAGCCGATGAACTGCCCGTTCCATATCATGATCTACCGTTCGCGAACGCGGTCCTATCGAGACCTGCCGCTTCGGTGGGCCGAGCTGGGCACGGTCTATCGCTACGAACGGAGCGGGGTGCTGCACGGCCTGCTGCGGGTACGCGGCTTTACCCAGGACGATGCCCATATCATCTGCACGCCCGAGCAGATCGAGGACGAGATCCTGGGAGTGCTGCGCTTTCCTGGCCATGTGGCGAGCCATGGGCTTTGCCGATGTGGACGCCTACCTGTCGACGCGGCCCGAAAAGGCGGTGGGCGAGCGCTTCCAGTGGGATCAGGCGACGCAGTCACTGCGACGCGCCCTGGAGACCGAAGGGCTGATATGAGGTGGATGAGGGGCGGGGCCTTCTATGGGCCCAAGATCGACCTCAAGATCCGAGATGCCCTGGGCCGCGAGTGGCAAATGACCACGATCCAGTTCGACTTTAACGAGCCTGAGCGGTTTGATATGGTCTATGTGGGCGACGATGGCCAGGAGCATCGGCCCTACATGGTCCATCGGGCGCTCTTGGGCTCCATCGAGCGGTTCTTTGGGTTGCTGATCGAGCACTATGGGGGGGCGTTCCCGGTGTGGATGGCCCCCGTGCAGGCGGTCATCATCCCCATCACCGATCGGCATGTGGCCTTTGGCCGCGAGGTGGAGAGCAAGCTGCGGGCGGCTGGCCTACGCGCAGAGCTGGATGCCTCCAACGATCGCATGAACGCCAAGATCAGGGCCGCGCAGCTCAACAAGGTGCCCTATATGCTGGTGATCGGCGACCGCGAAGTCGAGGACGGGGCGGTCTCGGTGCGACTCCGTAGCGGCGAGGACCTCGGCGCCATGCCTGTGGAAGCGTTCCTCAGTGGCGCCAAGGCCATCGATGACGCGCGCGACAACCAGCGGCTCTGGAAGGCGGAGGCCTAGCCACTCGTCGGCTCGCCACCATAGTCTCTGGCCCTCTCTGCAGCGCTGCGATGCGCCTCGCCGCTTGGCAGGGCGCGCGCCTTTTGCTACAATCGCACACTGTCCCTGCCGAACGAGTAGCGAGGATTGTGGGAGGTTCTGCATGCGACGTTCTCTCACGGCCACGTTGGTGCTCACATGGCTGCTAACCTTGGCTCTGCCGGCGCGGGCGGATTGCCCAGGCAACCGGCTGGCGAACCCCGGCTTTGAGGAGGGCGCCTACAAGACCGAGAGCGTTGGCACGAGCCTTTCTTCGTGGCTGGCCAACGGTTGGTCTCCCTGGTCGATCCTCGGTGATGCTACCAACAACCGCGAGGTCGAGTACAAGCTCCCCGATGCCGTTGCCTTGGGCACGAGCTACAACATTCACAGCGGGCGCTATTGCCAGGCCTTTTTCACCAACTATGGCACCCACACCGGTGGCTTTTACCAGCGGGTGCAAGTGCCGGCTGGCAGCCGGGTCACGTTCTCCATCTGGGTGCAGATCTATACCGGAGAACGGGAGCTCATGTCCGATGGGCATCCCTATTCCGACCTAGAGTGGCCGCAGAAGGAAGGCGACAAGCGCGGGCCGGGGAACTATCGCGTGTGGGCGGGCATCGATCCCTACGGGGGGGCGCCAGGGTTTGGCGCTCCCCCGCCGGATACAATCGTCTGGTCCGAGCCGGTGCTGGACCGCGAGACGCGGGTGATCGGTGACAACGGCAGCCAGATCGATGCCTGGGTGCAGCTGACCGTTTCCACTGTCGCTCAGGGCGAATGGGTGACGGTGTTTACCAAGGGTAGCCCCGAGTTTCCCGTCAAACACAATAACTCGTTCTGGGATGACGCCTGCTTGGTGGTAGAGTCGGCTCCGACGGTGACGCCGCGGCCGACCGACACCCCCGCACCTACGGCCGTTCCTACCGATACGCCAGAGCCGACAGCCACCGAGACGTCAACTGTGGTGCCGCCGACCGCTACGCCCGAGCCGACAGCCACGGCCACCGACACGCCGACGCCCACCGAGATGCCCCCAACCGAGACGCCGGATCCCACGGCCACTCCTACCAGCACGGCTACTGTCGCGGCGCCTACTGCCGCGACACAACCTACCGCCGCGCCCACGGCCAGTTCGGCGATCAGCAGTGAGGCGGGTGGGCTGATCGCCTATGGCGTGGCGGCCGTGGCGGCTGTTGGCGTGCTGGTGTGGCTACGAGCCAGACCGAGATCCTAGGGGGCCGCGGCCAAAGGGCCCTCCAGGCTGATGCCTTCGAGGGCCAGCAGCCCCCGCTTCATGGGGAGCCCGCCGCTATAGCCGCCCAGGCTGCCGTCGCTGGCCAAGATGCGGTGGCACGGGATCAGAATGGGCAGAGGGTTCGCGCCCAGAGCCTGCCCTACGGCCCGTGCGGCTCGGGGTGAGCTGACAGCGCAGGCGAGGCCGGCATAGCTGGCCGTGGCCCCGTAAGGCACCTGGGCACAGGCATCCCAAACCAGCCGCTGAAAATCGGTGGCCGGGGGAGCGTCTAATGGCAGATCGAACTGACGCCGCTCGCCCGCCAGGTAGGCTCGTAGCTGCTTCTGGGCCTCGGCCAGATGGGCCCTCGCCGTCAGCGGCCTCGGCGTTTCGTCCTCGTCCGGTGGGAGGCTGGCTAGGGCAACCTTTACGATGCCCCGATCCGACGCGACCACGCCCCATGGTCCCCAGGGCGTCACCACGATGCCCGTCGCCAGGGCTCTTGCTGCCACTTGCTTCACCGATCCCCCTCAACGATGCGTGGAATCATCTGGAAACGGATGCCCAGCCAGGGAGTGTCTTCCGGCCCATCGGGGGAGCTACCCAACGTGACGCGAGCGTCCCACGTGCGCATCCCGCGGGAGATGGTTAGCGTGATCCGAGCGCCGGGGCGGTGCTCCTGCACGAGCTGGGCCAGCGTCCGCTCCTCGGTGAGAGGGACGGTGTTGACGGCCACGATCATGTCGCCGGGGGTGATGCCAGCCTCGTCAGCCGGCGAGCCGGGCTCGACCTCGATCACCAGCGCCGCCCACGCTTCCGGCTCCTCAGCGAGCGGACCGCGCGGCGTGCCGCGTTGCCAGGGGGCGATCTCGACGCCCGACCTTGCGGGGGCGGCCGCAGATCTGTTTAGGGCGACCTTGGCGCCCACATAGCCTCCGAGGCTACCGCACACCAGTGCCAGCACGCACTCGAATAGGGCGGCCAGCACCAGAAGTGCTATCAACACGATGCGCTTGGTGTTGTCATCCATAGCTAACCTCCTGTTCTTCTGGGACGAGACGGCCTTGAGAGGCCGGTGCTCGCCTTGGCCCTGGATCTGAACGGAGTATAATGCCATTGGCTCAGAGGACGCAACAGGCTAGCCGGGCTCGGGGCCTGTTTGTCTGGAGGAGGAACGTTGCAACCCAATCCCATATTCCTAAAGATCGGTCCCATCTCTATCTACTGGTACGGCGTGCTGATCGTCACCGGTGCGATGCTGGCGGCTCAGATAGCCAGCTATCTCTCCAGCCGTAACGGGCACGATCCAGAGATCGCCTGGAATATGCTGATCGTGCTGCTTCTGACGGGCATCATTGGCGCTCGCCTCTACCACGTGGCCTCAGCGTGGGACTATTACCGCCACTATCCTGAGCGCATCTTTAGCCTACAGATGAGTGGGTTTGGTATCTTTGGCGGGGTGGCCGGCGGAGCGCTGGGCCTGTGGGTCTACTGCCGCGTGAAAAAGCTATGCTTTTTAGAGTGGGCTGACTATATCGCGCCCGGCCTGATCCTGGCACAGGCCATCGGCCGACTGGGCAACTTTTTCAACCAGGAGCTCTACGGCTACCCCACCGACTTGCCATGGGGCATCTATATCGCGCCTGAGAATCGTCTAGCCGAGTTTGCCACCTACGAGTACTTTCACCCGACCTTTTTCTATGAATCGCTGCTCAACCTCATCGGTTTTGCCATCCTGTTCACGTTGGCGCTCAAGTGGCATCGCAAGCGTCTCTATGGCGACCTGTTCTCTCTCTACTTTGTCATCTACTCGGTGATCCGCTTCTTTATCGAGTTCCAGCGCCCAGACGCCTGGATGATGGAGAACTGGATGCCGCTCGGTATGCCCATGGCGCAGTGGGTATCGATCTTTGGGTTCATCATGTTCGGCACGCTCCTGCTAGTGCGCCACAAGCTCAAGCGACCGGCCATGGTCTATGTGCCCGGGACGCCGTGGGGATCGGGGCCCAAGGCAGGGGAGGGCGGTACGCCCATCGCCCAGCTCGCCCAAGAGGATCAACCGCCCGAATAGGGGCGAACTCTGGGAAGACAGCCGGGGCTACCCATCGGGCAGCCCCGGTTCACTGTGTCGGCATCAGGCGGGATTGGCGACGCCGGTTGCCTGTTCGGGCTCGGCGCGGTGGATGGCGAGGACGCACAGGAACGCCAGCGCCATGAACGCCGCCGCAAAGACAAACATCACCCGAATGCTGGTGCGGTCCATGAGCCAACCCACAAACGTGGGCGACGTGGAAGCCGCGAGCATGGAAAAGAAATAGTAGAGCCCGGTAAAGGCGCCGATCTGGCCTGGAGGCGCCAGGTCTGCCATGATGGGCAACGAGTTGATGTTGATCAGCGCCCAGGCGATGCCCGACACGATCAGGGTAAAGGTCACGTACACGCTGTTCCTGGTGAGTAGAAACCCCGTCCAGACGAGCACCAGGATGCCCAGGCCGGTAAGGATAGTGGGCTTGCGGCCAAAGCGCGTAGCGATAAAGCCCGCCGGCAACGCAAAGACCAGGAACGCCCCGGAGAGATAAGTGAGCATGCTAGCGGCGCGGGCGACGGCCTGGTCGGCGGTCAGCGTGCCGGCCGCGATCTGGGGCGCGAATAGCACCTCACGCCCGTACGAGGTCCAAAAGGTCTCGATGGCGTTGTACCCCATGAACCAGCAAAAGATGGCCAGGCAGGTAAAGAACGCGCTCTTGTCGGGGTTCTTGGCGACCGCCCATACGTTGTGGATGGTATCGCGGAGCGAGGCCAGGGCGCTGGGGCGACGTGTCTGCTCCGTCTGGACGCGGTCGGCAGGGGGTGGCTCTTGCACGCGCAGGATTACGATCGCCTCAGCGATTATCAGGAGTACCGCGGCTAGGATAAAGGGATAGCTCTGGCCGACGGCAAAGAGCCTTCCGCCGATCAAAAAGGCGATGGTAGTACCGATCCCTCCCATCAGGTTGATGATGCCATTCGCCTTGCTGCGGAGGGCAGGCGGGGTGATGTCGGGCATCAGAGCGACCGTGGGTGTGCGGAAAAGCGCCATGGCGATGTTCATGACGATGATGACGCCCGTAAGCAGCCCCAAGGTGCTCGCGACGTGCGCCATGTTCAGGTGAATGGCAGGGATGACCACGAACAGCGCTGCCGCGACGGGAGCGCCGATCAGGATAAAGGGCCGCCTGCGTCCCAACCGCGTCCAGGTGTTGTCGCTGAGCTGCCCGATATAGGGCAGCATGGTGATGCCCAGGATGTTGTCAAAGGTCATCACAAAGCCGACCAACCACCATGGGAGGGCGTACTGCCGGAGGAACACTGGCACAAAGCTGTTATAGACCGACCAGATAAGCGAGATGCCAAAGAAACCAAAGCCGAGAATGAGCGTCCTCTTGTAGTCGAGTTTCATCGGGTTCCTTTCCTGTTGGCGTGAGGTCGGTGCGCTACTCTGTCACGATGCGGTCCTTGATATTGGCATAGATGGCATCCCCAATACCTGATACCTGGATGATCTCCTCTGGCGCTGCAAAGGGGCCATGCGTCTCGCGATGCGCTACGATGCGGGCCGCCAGGGCAGGTCCGATTCCGGGAAGTGTCTCCAGTTCAGCGGGGGTGGCCGTGTTGATGTTGACCATCCCCAGGGATCCAGCAAAGCGCAAAGCGCCCGATATGGCGGTCGGCTCTGGCGGAGCTGGCGTGCCACGGAAGGGGATATAGACACGGGCGCCATCCTGGCAGCGGTCGGCCAGGTTGATGCCATCGGTGTCGGCGTCAGGTGCGCCGCCAGCGGCCTCGATGCCGTCGATGACATCGGCTATCGCGGGGCCGTAGACGCCTGGCTCGCGCACGGCGCCCGCCATATGCACACAGAGTGGCGGGGGTCTGGGTGGGCAGCGGCGACGGCTGTGTTAGCTGGATCGGCTCGGGGGGCGACGGGGGCACAACCCGACAGCAGGCCCAGGCATATGATGATGATCGTCCAGCGGCGGTGCGAACGGTCACGATGCGCCATCAGAATCACCTTGCTGCTCAATCACATGGCGTGGGACGGGATGCAACGGTGTCTCTGGGCCGTGGCCGCTTGGAGACGGCAGCATGGTAACAGGGAGCCGCGCGGAGGGCAAGGGCCAGCGATGTGTTAGGGAACGCCAAGAGGCGACCCGCTGGGCGAGTCGCCTCTCTCTAGTGCCCCCGACTGGACTCGAACCAGCACGTCCATACGGACACAGGCCCTCAACCTGCTGTGTATGCCAATTCCACCACGGGGGCAGACGAGGACATTCTAGCCACAGGAGGCGGGTTTGTCAACCTACCCCTGGGTACACTAGAATGGCTGCGTGTCGTCTAGCGAACAAGGAGGCGGGGATGCGGGTCATCGTGGATGCCATGGGCAGCGACAATGCGCCAGGGCCCGACGTCGAGGGCGCGATCCGCGCGGCCCGTCGCTTTGGCTGCAGGGTGGTCTTGGTCGGGCGCGAGGATCCTGTGCGGGCAGAGTTGGCCAAGCACGATATCTCGGGGCTTTTGGTGGAGCTGGTCCACGCCGCCGACGTCGTCGAGATGCACGAGCATCCCGCCCAGGCGGTTTGCCAAAAGGACGATGCGTCGGTGGTCGTGGGTATGCGCCTCTTGCGCGATGGCGAGGGCGATGCCTTTGTCTCGGCGGGCAACTCGGGCGGGGTGTTAGCCAGCGCACTGGTGGGAGCGGGCGGATCGGCCGCATCAAGGGCATCCAGCGGCCTGCCATCTCGACGGTGTTGCCGCACCTGCACGGGCATTCGTTCATGCTGGATATCGGCGCCAATGCTGATGCCAAACCCGAGTGGTTGGTGCAGTTCGGCATCATGGGGCGATCTATGCCGAGCGCGTGCTGGGCATCACCAACCTCGCGGGTCGGCTTGCTCTCCAATGGTGAGGAGGACACCAAGGGAAACGCCGTGGTCCAGGAGGCCCATGCCCTGCTGCGAGGTGACCGATCTGAACTTTGCGGCAACGTCGAGGGCAAAAGATATCACCGAGGGCAAGGCGGACGTGATCGTATCTGATGGCTTTGCGGGGAATGTGGCTATCAAGACGGCCGAGGGCACGGCGTCGATGATTCTCACCATCCTCAAACGCGAGATCAAGGCGCGTCCTCTGCGCCAGCCTGGGAGCGCCTTGGCCAAGCCCGCCTTCAAGGTCGCCGCCAGCACGCTGGACTATCGCGAGTATGGCGGGGGCCGCTCTTGGGCGTGGATGGCGTGGTGATCATCGCCCATGGCCGCTCGGACGCGTTGGCCATGGAGAACGCCGTCCGCGTTGCTGTCGAGGCGGCCGAGCGTGACGTGGTAGCGACGATTCGCCAGCATATCGGCGGCGACCGCTAGCGCCGACTAGAACGGAGAAGCTGGAAGTTTTCATCAATGAGGCCTTTCTCAAGAAGCGACGCAAGCTGGCCTCCTGGTCGACCTATGTGGCCATCGGAGCCCTGATCTTGGGTCTGGTCATGTCTACTCGGCAGATCGTCGTCTCTTACGCGCTGCTACTGGTGGGCATGCTGGGAGCAACGGTTGGCTCGCAGCTCACTGCTGCCTATGTCCGCGAGCCCCGCTCCGATGCGGTGTTGGCCGAGGCCCTCTCTGGCATGGACAAACGCTTTTCGCTCTACTGCTACTATTTGCCCAGCCACCACGTGGTGGCGTCGCACCACGGGCTGACGGTGCTGATGCCCCGCGCTCAAAAGGGCGAGGTCGCCTACGAAAAAGGCAAGTGGCGCCACAAGGCGGGTGCGCGCAAGCTGAAGCAGCTTTTTGGTGAGCCCGCGCTGGGACGCCCCGACCTCGATGCGCAACAAGAGGCCAAGTGGGTGGAGGAGTGGGTTCAGAAGGCTCTGCCCGAGCTGGAGGTGCCCATCTCGGCGGTGATCGTCTTTACCGATCCCGCTGTGACGCTGTTCCCTGGGGATTCGCCCGTGCCCGCGGTCAAAGTGGCCGACCTCCCCGCGTTCCTGCGCGAGGGGCTAAAGGAGCTGCCCACGTTGCCCACGGCGTCGCAAAAGGAACTGCGCCGCACGCTCGACGCCGTCGTACAGGCCGATGCCTGAGCAGAGACCTGGCGGCTCGCGCTGGCCAGCCGCGCTGATGGTGCTGGCCTCCGCGGCTGTCCGCGTGTATCGCCTGGGCGATGCCAATCTCTGGTGGGATGAAGCGCTGGCCATCTGGGCGGTGCGCAAAGGCCTGGCGGGCGTGACAGCCTGGACCGCCGCTGACGTGCATCCCCCACTCTACTTTTGGTCGTTATGGGGCTGGGTGCAGCTCTTTGGCGAGAGCGAGCTGGCCTCTCGGCTCCTATCCGTCGTCTTTGGCGTCCTCACGGTCCTGGTTGTGTACCGTCTGGGTCGGCGGCTGGGTGGGGAGCGGCTGGGTCTCTTGGCGGGCTGGTTGACGGGACTGGCCCGCTTTCACGTCTGGTGGTCGCAAGAGCTGCGCATGTACGTGCTGGCGGGGCTTTTGGGGATGCTATCGCTCTATCACTTTCTCGGCTGGCTTCGCCGTGAAGGTGCGGCGCGCGCGCTCGATCGAGCGGGGTGGTGGCATCTGGGCGGCGCCGCCCTGGCCGCCCTGGGTTCCCTCTATACCGTGCTGATCATGGCTGGCGTGGTACTTGTTGAAAACGTGGTGGCCGTGGCCTATCTGCTGTGGGGCGGCGTCCGCACGCGGTGGCGGACCTTGGGGCGATGGGCCATCGCTCAGGGCGCCGTGGGGCTGGGGCTGGCGGTCTGGCTCGTGTACAGTTGGGGCGCCATGTCGACCTGGTCGGTGGCCCAGCCCTTTGGGTGGATACGGGCCGCACGCTTGTATGCCACCCTGCTCACCACTGGCATCTCGGTCCAGATCGAACGGTATACCTGGCAGGTCGCGCTGCCGTTGGTGATTCTGGCGGCGGGCGCCTGGGTCGGATGGCGCCGCTGGCGCGAACGGGGCCGTCCCCAGGCCGAAGCGTGGGACCTGCTTACGTTGGCTCTAGCGGCCCTTGTGCCGCCGCTGCTGGTATACCTGGCTACCCTGCCCCGCGCCCTCTTTTACACGCCCATGCTGGAGGCGCGCTACCTGGTCGCCTTTGCGCCAGCCTTTTGGCTGCTGCTGGCGTGGGCGCTGGATGCACTGGTGGAGCGCTGGCGCGCCGTGGGCTGGGCCTGTGTCGCCGCGGTGGCCGCCGTCTGGCTGATGGTGCTGCCAGGTCACTATACCACGCGCTATCTCACCGACGAGCTGCAGTCGATGGTTCGGACCATCGCCAGTCAGACACAAGATGGCGATCTGGTCCTGCTGAACTCGGGGACTCGCTACCCCATCTGGAGCTACTATTACGACGGACTGGCGTGGCCAGGCTACAAGCCTGAGGTGGTTCTGGTCGGCTCGGACAGCCGCGTGATTACCCGAGAGCGCGTTGCCACCGAGCTTTCGTGCGCCGTCGGCGATGCGGCCAGGGTCTGGATGGCAGAGGTGGATATCGGCCTGACCGATCCTGAGCGGGTGGTGGAGTCATGGCTCAACCAGCACTATACTCAGGTTCAGGCGCTGGGTTTTGGGCCGAACACGCTGCGCCTGTACGATGCCAAAGGGGGGCTGCCCAGTCTCGTGCCGGGCTATGCGCCCGAGCACCCTGTGGCGTGCGAGGGACCTGGCTATGCGTTGCGCGGTGTGGATCTTCCCGTCAGCAAGGTACCGGCGGGTGGTCGGCTGCACGTGGGGCTGCTTTGGGATCGGGCGCCCGCTGAGGCCCGGCTGCTCCTGCGCCACGCCAGCGGGCAGATCGTGGCGGCGCGATCGCTCCAGAGCGAGGACATACCTCGCGCCTGGCGGCAGCAGATCGAGTTGGCGATCCCGAACGAGACCCCGCGGGAGACGTATGGCCTGCTCCTCGAGCTCCCAGATGGCCAGACCTGCCATCTGCGCGATGTGGCGGTGGTTGGCGATCGGCAGCCACGGCTGCAGGCCGAGCCAGGCGACAGGATCGAGGCGTCACTTGGCTTGGCGCAGCTATGCGGCTACACGATGCACCCCTCGCGATGGAATCGAGCCCCGCGGGGCGAGATAACGGTGAGGGCTGGGGCCACGGTGGCGCTGGACTTGTACTGGGCCGCCGCGGGCCAGGGCGAGACGGCTTACACCGTGTTCACCCAGCTATTGGGAGAGGCGCATAATCCCCGCACCCAGGGGCCCGTGTGGGGCCAGCATGACAGCGGCCCCTCGGGGTATGCTTCGCCGACCACCGACTGGCGGGCGGGCGACTTTATTCTAGATCGCCACCTGATCGAGGTTGATGCGGACGCGCCCGAGGGGATCTATCAGCTCCAGGTGGGGATGTACAACCCGAGCACGGGGGAGCGGCTGCCCGTGACCGATGCTGAGGGTGTGGCAATAGGGGACCGAGTGTTACTCCCTGTGACGGTGCGAGTCAGGCGGTAGCGGGGCTCGCTGGCGCAGGATGTATGGGCGCCAGGCCTCGCTTCGGGCTGCCTGATCGAGCATTACCATGGCCAGGTAGCGCGGCTCGTGGGGCTCGGCTCGCAGCGCCATGCCGGCCTCGCGGGGTGTGCGGGCGCCCTTGGTTTGGTTACAGCGGCTGCAAGCGCAGACTAGATTTTCCCACGAACTGCCGCCGCCGCGTATCTTGGGGACCACGTGGTCGATGGTGAGCTGCGACCGCGGCGGGGTGGCGCCGCAGTACTGGCAGGCAAAGCCATCCCGCAGCATGATGGTGTGACGGCTGAGGGGAATCCGAATCGGCCGCGGGATCTGCACATAGTAAACCAGGCGGATGACCGAGGGCGCTGGCAACGACATGCGCGCCGACCGGATGCGTTGCTCGGTAGCCTCCAGCAGCTCTGCCTTGTCCTTGAGCAGGAGCACGAGCGCGCGACGGACGCTGATCACGTTGAGGGGCTCATAGGTGGCGTTGAGAACGAGGACGGATCCCATGCGGTGCTCCACCGTGTGCAATGTTCTGGTTGCCAGAGTACAAACTCGGACACATTATAGGAGCCGCCTGCCGTGGCGTCAACGGGTTTGCGCGGCGCGCATAGAGGTGAATTGTGGACAGCGCTGAGAATATCAATCTGCGCCAGGCCTTGTGGCGCGAGCGGTTTCACGCCGAGCCTACTTGCGTGGAGCTCTCTCCCAGGGCTGTGCGTGACCAGATGGAGACGGTGTGGGATCCAGGTCGCCTCTTGCTGACGCAGTTGGCGCCGCTGCCGCCGGGCTTGATCGCGTTCTGGCTCAGCGTCCCGCGGGGACACGTGGTCTTTACCCATGAGCCTTCGCGTTATGTGCCGGGCGTGCGGCGGTGGGGCGTCCGGACATGGGAAGCGGTCTGCTATCTGCGCGTGGGGGATCTGCTGGAGGATGGCCAGGCCGCGTTTCTTGTGCTGGCAGCGTTCTACGACCATCTGCTCGGAAGTGGCGCTGCGCTCGATGGGGGGCGTTTCTCGGAAGGACACGGCGCGCGTCCTCCTCTGGCCGAGGCGGCTCGACGCTACGTGCGGGCCGAGGCGCTGGGGTACGGTCACCAGGAGCTGGGGGCCACATCGCCCGGCGACTATTTTGTCAAGTGTCTGTGGCTCTACCTACACGACGAGCGCCGGCTCCATGTGCTCGATCCCCAGACCCACCGGCTGCTTGCCAGCACGCTCTTTAGCGCGCGCTTTTGGGCCGAGGTCAACTAGACCGGGCGACCCACCAGATCATACTCCTCGGCGGCGATGATCTCGACCTGGTAAAAGCGGCCGACGGTCAGTTCTCCCTCGATGAGCACCAGGCCATCGACCTCGGGTGCATCTCGGTAAGAGCGTCCTACAGAGATGCCGTCTCCCACCCCCTCGATCAGCACGGCCATCTGCCAGCCGATCTGCTCCTGGTTGCACGCCAGCGATATCTCTTGCTGGAGGCGCATGGCGCGATCATACCGCTGCGCGATCACCTCCGGGGGGACTTGATCGGGCAACGTGGCGGCATAGGTGTCCGGCTCCAGAGAGAACGCAAACACCCCCACCTTGTCCAGGGCGATCTCTTTCATGAACGCCAGCAGTGCCTCGAACTCGGCCTCCGTCTCGCCCGGATAGCCCACGATAAAGGTGGAACGGAGCGAGATGTCGGGCATGGCCTCGCGCAGGGCGGCGATGGTGTCGCGAACTTGGTCCAGGTCATGGGGGCGGCGCATGCGTCGCAGCACGTCGGGATGTCCGTGCTGTAGAGGCATATCCAGATAGTGGCACATCGGTGTTAGCGAGGCCATCGTGCTGATTAGCCGCGACGTGATATGCTGCGGGTACGCGTACATGATGCGCATCCAGGGCATATCCGGTACGGCCTTGGCCACGCGGCGCAAGAGGTTAGGCAAGCCGTCCCGCTGGCCCAGGTCACGGCCGTAAGCGGTGGTGTCCTGCGCGATGAGCACCAGCTCGAGCACGCCTTGCTCATCCAGCTCACGGGCCTCTCGGACGATATCTTGAGGGGGCTTGCTGCGCTGCGGCCCCTTGATCAACGGGATGGTGCAATAACCGCAGGCCGCATCGCAGCCGTCGGCGATCTTGAGATAGGCGGTGGCGCCCATGGTAGCCTGCCTGGGCAACGACGTGACGATCCTGCCGGCCTCCTCCAGATGGGTGGGACGCTCGTAGGGCTTGGCTCTGTGCTCGAGCTGCCGGATCAGGTCGACGATCTCGGGCCAGTTCTGGGTGCCGATTAGGGCGTCAACGCCGGGTACGCTCGCGAGGATCTCGTCGTGGTAGCGCTGGGGCATGCAGCCAGCTGCCACCAAGAGCTGCCCCTCGCCTTTGGACTGGGCCAGCTCCTGTAGGACCTGCGTCGACTCGGCCCTGGCGGGGCCGATGAACCCGCAGGTGTTGACGATGACAACATCGGCTTGATCGGGCTCTTCCGCCTGGCTGTGCCCCTCGCTCTCCAGGAGCGTGGCCATCATCTCAGAATCCACCTGGTTCTTGGGGCAGCCCAGAGTCTCTATGTAGAAACGCATGGATAGCTCCTCGCAAAGGCTGGGGGTGGGCAGTGGTCAGAACGGAAAGAGCGAAAGGCCTAGGGAAGTTCGGCGGGCCCGTACACGGCGGTCACCACCTCGCCCTCATCGCCGAGGTAGCCCAGTTCCTCGCCGTTGACGGTCAGGTAGGCGCCTCCGGCGTTGCCGACGATCAGTTCGATCGATTCCTGGCCCGACCAGGCCTGCTCGTCACCGACCTCCAGCAGGTCGGCCAGCACGATCTCGCCGTCCACCGTTACCTGGACCCAGGTGCGGGCGTCCACGCGCAGCGCCACCTCCACGGGCTCGTTCTGAGGGGCGGCGACGGTGGGCGTGGCGGTGGCCGTTCTGCTGGGCGCCAGGGTGGCCGGAATGCGAATGGTGGCCAAAGGTGTTGGTTCTTCTGTGGCTGTCGCCTCGGGCTCGGGTTCGACGATGGCCGAGGGCATGTCGGTCGGCTCGATGAGCTCGGGCGCCGGTGTGGACACGGTGGGCGACGCGGTGGGGCTGGGCGTCGGCGACGCCAAGGTCATGCGAAAAGGCGTCAGCGGGTCCATGCGCAGATAGTAGGTGCTCACCAGCCACCAAACGAGAGCAGCGATCACCAAGGCTGCCACCAGGCCCAAGAGAACGCGCATCCAGACACGTGACTTGGCCGGCGGGTGACGCAGCGGCTCATCGAGGATCTGCTGCGGGTTGATCGGAGGCTCTTGAGGCTGGGCGGGGAGCAACACGAGCAGCGGGGCCGCGTCGAGCCCGAGAACCCCGGCATAGCCGCGCACGAAACCGCGGACATACACGAGCTCTGGAAGCTGCGCATAATCCTCATGCTCGAGCGCGTCCAAGAGGTCAGTACGGATGTGCGTGCGCTTTTCCACATCCGCTAGCGAGAGCCCCTGTTCCTCCCGCGCCTGGCGCAGCCGCTCGCCTAGCTCGCCCAATCCGCATCCCCCTCCCACAACCATGCATAGGCGACTATACAAAGGGCGATGATGGGTGTCAAAGCGATTAGGTCGCGCGACCGGTTCCCCCTGAGCGCCATGGAGGCAACTCATCCGAAGCGGCCTACCGAAGGGATGCGAGCTGGTTTCGCAACAGCCTGCGGCGTGCTATAATCGCCCCAATCGTCACCGAGGAGTGTGTCTTGAAAGAGCAGGTAACCCCCCAGCGTTGGCAACGCGTCGTCGTCAAGGTCGGCACCAGCACCCTGACGGCTGGCACGCGGCGGCTGAGCCCGCCTCGGATGGTCAGCTTGGTGCGGCAGCTTGCCCGGCTGCATCTAGCTGGCCACAGCGTCGTGCTGGTTAGCTCGGGTGCGCAGCAGGCTGGCCGCGAGCGCTTGGGCTATCCCGAAGAGAGCAAGAGCATCCCGTTCAAACAGATGCTGGCGGCTGTGGGCCAGGGACGGCTGATGCACCTTTGGGAGCAATACTTTGACATCTATGATCTCGTCGTGGCCCAGGTGCTGATGACCCGCGAGGATGTAGAGGACCGGCGGCGCTACCTAAACTTGCGAGATACGTTCGAAAGCCTGCTGCAACGAGGCATCGTGCCCATCGTCAACGAGAACGACGCGGTGGCCACCGACGAGATCAAGGTGGGCGAGAACGATAGCTTGGCCGCCATGGTGGCCAACGCCATCGAGGCTGATCTGCTGATCCTGCTTACCGACCGCGATGGCGTGTATACAGCCGACCCCGATCTCTCTGCCGAAGCGCGCCTGATCCCGCGCGTGGAGAGCATCGATGCCAGCCTGTATGCTATGGCCAAGGGCAGCCATTCTGGGGTGGGCACGGGGGGCATGTATACCAAGATCCTGGCCGCCGATATGGCCACACGATCGGGCACCCATGTGGTGGTGGCCAACGGCAACCGCGAGGACATAGTCGAGGGGGTGCTGGCGGGGGCGGTGCCGTGCACGTGGTTCTGCAGCCAGATCACGCCCGCCGAGGGGCGCAAGCGCTGGCTGCTGGCTCAGACGGCCACCGCCGGCAGCGTGGTGGTGGACGCGGGCGCCAAGCGCGCCCTGATCCATGAGGGCCGCAGTCTGCTGCCAGTGGGCATCGTCCGCTGGGAGGGCGATTTCCGGCGAGGAGAGGCCATCTCGATCCGCGATACTGCCGATCACGAGATCGCTCGCGGGCTGGCCGCCTATGACGCCGACGATCTCGCCAGGATCGCCGGCAAGCAGTCCAGCGAGGTCACCGATATCCTGGGCTATCACTATGGGAACGCCTTTGTTCACCGCGACAAGCTGGTGGTTCTTGAGCATGGCGTGTAGCGACGATAGGGGGCGGAGCATGGGGATCGACCTGCGGGTGATGGGGCGGAGGGCCGTAGCGGCTGGCCAGAAGCTGGGCCTGATGCCGACCGAGGCGCGTAACGCGGTGTTGGAAGGCATCGCACGTCGGCTAGAGAGTGAGGCGCCCGCGCTGGCGGAGGCGAACGAGGCTGACCTGGCCCAGGCGCGTGCTGACGGGCTCGCACCCGCGCTGCTTGATCGGCTGGCGCTGACGCCCAAGCGCCTGGCGGGCATGGCGGCTGGCTGCCGTGACGTGGCGGCTTTGCCCGACCCCCTGGGCGAAGAGTTCGATGTGCGGCGATTGCCCAACGGCATGCGGTTGGCTCGCCGACGGGTGCCCTTGGGTGTGCTGGGCGTGATCTACGAGTCGCGACCCAACGTCACCATCGATATCAGCGCCCTTTGTATCAAGACGGGCAACGGCGCCATTCTGCGTGGCGGTAAAGAGAGCTTGCGCTCAAACCAGGAGCTGGCGCGGCTGATCCACGACGCTTGTGGCGAGGCGGGCGCGCCGATCGACGCCGTCCAGTTGATCGAGTCAACCGATCGGGCGTTGGTGCCGCAGCTCCTGGCCATGGATGATGTGATCGATCTGGTGGTGCCGCGGGGCGGCCCTGGTCTTCAAGCGCTGGTAAAGGAACACGCTACCATGCCGGTGGTGTACGGCGGCATCGGCGTGTGCCACCTGTATGTGGACCGCACCGCCGATCTGGATCGCAGCCTGCCCGTCATAAACAACGCCAAGACCCAGGCTCCCTCGGTGTGCAATGCGCTGGACACGGTGCTGGTCCATGGCGAGGTCGCCGAGGTGTTCGTACCGATGATGGCGCGGAACCTAGTCGAGAGCGGCGTGCGGGTGCTGGCCGACGAGGCATCTTGGGCTGTGCTGGAGCGGGCGGGCCTGGCCGAGCACGAGCTGGTGGGGCAGGCCGATGCAGGGGACTTTGGGCGCGAGTTCCTATCTCTGGTGCTCTCGGTCAAGGTTGTGGGTGGCTTGGACGAGGCGCTGGCTCATATCGCGCAGTACGGCACGGGTCACTCGGACGGCATCCTGACCAACGACTATGCCCAGGCCATCCGCTTTTTGAACGAGGTGAACTCGGCGGCGGTGTACGTCAACGCCAGCACCCGCTTTACCGATGGCGGGCAGTTCGGCCTGGGCGCCGAGGTGGCTATCTCTACCCAAAAACTGCACGCCCGCGGCCCCATGGGGCTGCGCGAGCTGACCACGTACAAGTGGGTGGTCGAGGGCGACTATACGGTACGAGCCTAAGGGCGGTTGGAGCCAGCCACTCTTGACAGGGGGCGAGCGGCCGTACAGAATGGCCCTAGGTAGTTGGCAACGGACAGTTCTTTTTGCGAGGAGGCAAGATGGTTAGTGGAACAAGCAGTGAGGCGCGGTTCCCCCGCAAGCTGACCTTTGGCATGGTGGGTGGCGGGCGCGATGCCTTTATCGGGGCCGTGCACCGCCGCGCGGCGATGCTGGAGGGCGATGTCGATTTTGTGGCTGGCGCGCTCTCGTCGACCCCCGAAAAGGCACTGGCCTCGGCCAAAGACCTTTACCTCCCCGAGGATCGCAGCTATGGTAGCTGGGAGGAGATGCTAGAAAAAGAGAGCGCCCGACCCGTCGGCGATCGCATCGACTTTGTCAGTATCGTCACGCCCAACCATATGCACTATCCCGTGGCCAAGGCCTTTGTGGAGGCGGGGTTCCACGTGGTCTGCGACAAGCCGATGGTGCACACCGTTGAGCAGGCCATGGACCTGGTCAACGCCGTCAAGGCCAATGACGTGCTCTTTGCCGTCAGCTACAACTACACGGGCTATCCCATGGTCAAGCAGGCGCGCCACATGGTCGCGACGGGGCAGCTGGGCAAGATCCAGAAGGTGATGGTCGAGTACCCACAGGGCTGGTTGCTGGACCGCATCGAGGAGGAGGGCTCCAAACAGGCGGCATGGCGGACCGACCCGTCGCGCTCGGGCGTGTCGGGCTGCATCGGCGATATCGGCTCCCACTGTGAGAACCTGGTGTCCTACGTGACGGGCCTGAAGCTGGAAGCCATCTGCGCGGACCTGACGATCTTTGCGCCAGGGCGCCGACTGGATGACGACGGCAACATCCTGCTGCGCTTCCAGGGCGGCGCCAAGGGCATCCTCACGGCCTCGCAGATCTGCCCAGGGCAGGAGAACAACCTGAGCATTCGTGTGTGGGGCACCAAGGCGGGCCTGCTCTGGCGGCAAGAGGACCCCAACTATCTCTATGTGCAGACCAACGACGGCCCCGAACAGATCTACAAGCGGGGCAACGGGTACCTGTGCGAGGCGGCCCAGGCCGCGGGCCGCATCCCTGCGGGCCACCCTGAGGCGTTCATCGAGGCCTTTGGCAACATCTATCACAATTTCTGCAACGCCTTGCGGGCCAAGCTGATGGGCGAGGCACCTGATGCCATCGCTGACGACTATCCCAAGGTCGAGGACGGCGCTCGGGGCGTGCACTTTATCAACAAGGCGGTGGCCAGCAGCGCTAGCACGGCCAAGTGGACGCCCGCCGAGTTCAACCTGGCATAGAGCTGACGGAGCGGGGCGACGTCGCCCACGCAAGAAAAGGAGAACCTATCATGGGCAAGCGACCAGTCACGTTGTTCACGGGTCAGTGGGCCGATCTGCCGCTGGAGGAGCTGGCGGCCAAGGCGCAGCAGTGGGGCTACGATGGGCTCGAGCTGGCCTGCTGGGGCGGTCACTTTGACGTGGAAAAGGCGCTCACGGACGATGGGTATTGCGACGAGCGGCGCGAGCTGCTGGCCAAGTACGACTTGGGCGTGTGGGCGATCAGCAACCACCTGGCGGGCCAGCTGGTCTGCGACCCCAACGACTTTCGGACCGACGGCTTTGCCCCCGAGGAGCTGGCGGGCCAGGCCGAGGCCAAGCGTCAGTGGGCCATCGAGACGATGAAAAAGACAGCCCGCGCGGCGGCCAAGCTGGGCGTCGAGGTGGTGAACGGCTTTACGGGATCATCCATCTGGCATCTGCTCTATACCTTCCCGCCCTTTGATATGAGCGTCATCGAGGAAGGGTTCCAGTTCTTTGCCGCCAAGTGGAACCCGATCCTGGACGTGTTCGGTGAGGTGGGGGTGCGGTTCGCCCTCGAGGTACACCCGACCGAGATCGCCTTTGATATCATCACGGCCAAGCGCGCGCTGGAGGCGGTGGGCTGCCGTCCCGAGTTCGGGTTCAACTTTGATCCCAGCCACCTGGTCTGGCAGGGGATCACGCCGCATCGCTTCATCCAAGAGTTCCCCGATCGCATCTATCATGTGCACATGAAGGATGCGGCGGTCACGCTGGATGGCTATACGGGGATCCTGGGCTCGCATCTGAACCTGGGTGAGCCGCGTCGCGGCTGGAACTTTCGCTCGCTGGGGCACGGGGATGTGAACTTTGAGGAGATCATCCGCGAGCTGAACAACATCGGCTATGACGGCCCGCTCTCGGTCGAGTGGGAGGACAACGGCATGGACCGCGAGTTCGGCGCGGACGAGGCGGCGGACTTTGTCAAGAATGTGGACTTTCCGCCGTCGGCGATCGCCTTTGACGCGGCTTTTGACAACTAGCTAGCCGACGTTCGCAGAGGCGGCCGAGCGTCGACGCTCGGCCGTCTTGCTATGTGTGCGAGAGGCGGATCTGATTGCGCTGCGCGGTGGCCATGCGGTGCAGGAGATAGCCCTCCAGGTCGCCGTGCGTCTCTAGGATCGGCGCCAGGACAGTGTCATCCAGCACGAGGACGGTGACGCCGTCATAGACGCCCGAAGCGAGGCGCGATGCTTGGGTGAGGGCACGCCTGGGCCAGCCGTGAGGAGGATCGCCAGCCGCAGGCCCATCTCACGGGCCTGACGGACGGCCTCGGCGAGGGCCTCGTTGGCTGATCGCTCGTTCAGGTCGGCTTGCCGAACCAGCAAGGCGGGGCCGTGAGCGCGCCAGAGCGCGTCGTGGGCGTCTTGGGCGATGGCAAAGGGTATCCCCATATGCCCCTGGCGCGCTCTCGCGTCCGGGTAGAGCGTCAGGCAGGGCACCAGCGAAAAGAGGGCGGCGGCGTAGGCTTCCCAAGCGGCTCCGCGCTGAAACAGTCCCTTGCGATTGAGGGCGCGGGCGCGTAACGTCTCTACCCCCACAAAGGCCGCGTCGGGATCCTCGGCGCCGGGCCGCCTGGGAGGATGCTGAGCCGCCGGGATGTCGGCGCCGTGGGTGGCCAGGTAGGGTTGCAGCGCCCGCTCGTAGAGCTGATTCCGGACGCGGCAAGGCTGTGACGGTTGCACAGCGCCGATCATCTCTAGCGATGCCAGGACTGGATCGTTGCGGGTAAAGGGAACCTCGCGCCCGTCGATCACGATGCTGCGGAGGCGGGCGCGCTCGGCCGGCCGCTGATCGAGCTGGTGGATCACATGGTGGATGTTGTCATCATCGACGAGCATCTCCTCGGCCGCGGCCTCAATGTTGCGAGCGCTGAGCTCGGTCACGTTGGCCCGCTCCAGGAGAGCGCACAGGCGCATGGTCAGGTACGGGTGCCCGTTGGTTAGCGTGTAGACGTGGTCCACGGCTGTATCGGGGACGGCGATCTCCAGCCGCTCGAACTCTCGCAGTAGCCGCTCCACCTCAGGACGGCCAAAATCGCGCAGATAGACCTTTTCGCAGATGTTGAGCGGCGAGTTGGCGCCTGCCGTCAGGGCGTAGAGGTCGACCGCGCCGCTAAAGACGAACAGGAAACGCGCCAAAGCCTCGTCGCCGCCACGCCCCTGGGTAAAGACGGCACGCAGAGCATTGAACACGGCATCGGAGGCGGTTGGGCGCAGGGCGCCGACCTCGTCCAGCATGACCAGCACCCGCGGGACCTCGAGCTTGCCCGCTAGCTCGCGCAAGAAGCGGACAAAGCTGGCGCCGTCGGTCACGTCCTGGGCGCGAGGCGCCTCAATGGGTGCCCCCATCTGTTCTGCCAACGTGTTGACGAGATGAAAAGCCAGGAACTGGAAGCAGGCCTGACCATTCTGGGCGCGCAGGACCGAGAGGTCGATGAATACACAGGCATAGCGTCCAGCCAGGTCGCGCCAGAGATTCAAAATGATCGTCGTCTTGCCCGTCTGCCGGGCGCTGAGCAGGGCGATGTACTGGGAAACAGAGGGCTGGAGCGCCAGCCGCCGCACGCGACGCAGCTCGGGACGGTCGATCAGCAGGCGGCCCTCTTCCTCGGGCAGGAGGGGGCCGCGCGTAGGAAAGAGAAAACCGTCGTCACGGCCGCGCTCGGGGGGCGGCGGCCCGCCGCGTAGGGTTACGCCCGCTGACGAGGAGGGTTGGTCCGCTCTGGCCTGGAGCACGTCCTCACGCCACAGCCGGCCACTGTTGGAGCGCAGGAACAGGACCGGCGCAGCCCAGTCGTTGGGGTCGGCACTGGCGGCGCTGGCGCCGATGCGCCCCTCGGCGACGCATTCGTCCACGGTGCGACCCATGGCCAAGGCGCGGTAAAAGAGCCGCGAAAACCGAATGGCGGCGCGATCCTCAACCGGCCACTGCATGGCCACTACGGCGGGAACCTCGGCGCGGACCAGCGCCGGCGCCAGGCCTGCCCAGGTCCCGTTGGCGGTGTCACAGGCGTTGAGGACCACTAGGTTCCCGCCATATCGGCGGAACATGCGCGCGAGATCCAGCGCCTCGATGGGCGCCGACTTGGAGCGCTTGTTCTCCAACGAGAGCCAGCCGCGCTTGTGGGCGTGGTCATAGTGGCCGTGCCCGATGAAATGGACCACGTCCGGGCTGTGCTCGAGCAGCGCCATGTGTAGCATCTCGTGGGTAGCGTGCAGGCACGGAATCAGCTGGACCTTGCCGACGTCGATCAGCTCCTCCAATGCCTCCGCCAGCATGGTCAACTCGTGGCGCCAGTTGAGGGCGGGTTGGTCCTCGGGGGCTGCCACCACCACCAGCAGCTTGACCGACCCTCGTTCACGCAGCGGGGGAGGCGGTGCATGGAGGCGCAGGTAGCGCACCAGCGAGATCATGGGATCAAAGACCAGGAACTCGCCCTTTTGCGGGTCGTACATCAGTTCCCAGGGGAGCTTGATCAGCTCCAGCGAGTCGATATGGAGGCGCAGCCTCAGGCCCCGGTTGCGTTCCCGCGCCACCTGGCAGCTTTCGTACCAGAGCATCAGGCTGTCACGGGTAAAGACGCTGCGCAGCAGCCGCTTTCCCAGCATGACCACGCTTTCCGGAGTACGCTCGATGCGGCCCCCGCTGGCCAAGAGATCGGGCGTGATCTGGACGCGGTAGCGCTCGCTCTCGCCAACCGGCGAATGCAGGACCTCTGCCACCAAGCTGCCGGTGGTGGGGTCAAACTCGCCTAGGCGAAGGTCAAAGCTGAGATACTCCATCCATCGTCTCCGTGCCCTGTGAGGCGTCTCGGGTGATGATTGAGGCAGACGGCATTATAGGGAGGGGGTGTGGTGAGCGTCAAGGAGGCCTCCACGGGCAGCGCGCTTTTTACCCACTATTCACGTCAGGTGCTTGTGCGGCTATGCGCTAGCATCTATAATGGGGCCGTATTCCCGGAAACGGCTGCGCCATAGCGATGGGCATGGCCCTCGAGGCAGGTAGATGCGTCGTCTTTCGCTGGTTATTGCCATCGTGATGCTGATCGGCTTGGTTTGCCCCGCGCTGGCCGCGGCTGATTCGCGCGCGCCGCGCTTGATCGAGTCCTCTCTCTTGCTGACCGGCGACCTCGGCATGATCGACACCGATCAGCATATCCTGCTGCAGGTTACCTCGTGGGGGGGCGCGCCCTATCGCTATGTGGTGACTTTGGGCAACTTTACCGAGCACGACCTCCGTAGCCTACGGGTGCTGAACCGCTATTTCCCGGCTGACCCCGAGGCGCCCGAGCTGACCGAGGAGTGGTTTCCGCCTCAGATGGCGCCTGGCGAGAGCACGTCGCACACCTTTGAGTACGACCAGGCGTTGCCGGATGGCTGCCACCAGCTCGAGATCCAGATCGCGGACGGTCTCGGCTCTATCGTGATGGACTGCAGCCAGCCCAACAGCACCACCGTGTTCCAGTTGCCCCTCAATGGCGAGATCACGGCGTTCCTGATGGAGCCTCCTCTTACCATGGATGCGCCCGATGGTCCCAGCAAGCTGGGCCTCCACGTTACCCGCAACAGCTCGCCCGATATCATGGAGTTTGTGCGTACCACCCGGCCCAAGGTGCTGGTGGGGCTGGGTGATGTGGGTTGGCTCACCGAGGCCAAGAGCGTCTCGCCCGAGACGATCACCATCGGCCGCTATGCCGAGCCTGATCAGAACATCGAAGGCGATCCGGTGGCGCGGGCGCGGCAGTTTGTCGCCGATCATTTAGAGCGCTACCACTTGAACCCTGGGGTGGATTACTGGCTGGGCTGGAATGAGCCCGTCATCCAGAGCCGTGAGGCGATGGACTGGTACGCAACCTTCGAGTCTGAGCGGGTGATCGCCATGGCCGAGCATGGGTTCAAGGCGGCCATTGGCAACTTTTCCGTAGGAACGCCCGAGGCCGACGTGTTTGGCGGATTCCTGCCGGCAGTGCGGACGGCCATGGAGCATGGTGGCATCCTATCGGTGCACGAGTACGGCGCGCCCTCGATGCGCGCGGGGGTGGGTGCGGGGATCCCCGGCGCCGATATGGTCGACGGCGCCGGCGCTTTGACGCTACGCTACCGCTACTGGTACGACCACTTTTTGCAGCCCAATGATCTCGTGATTCCCCTGGTGATCACCGAGGCGGGGATCGACGGGGGGGTGATGGCAGAGGCTCCGGCCGAGGGCGATGGCTGGCGCGCCTTGATGGACATGGCTGTCCCCGACGAGTCGCTCTCGCGGGCGGCGGCCAGCTATCTGGAGCAGCTCGACTGGTACGATGATGAGGTGCGGCGCGATCCCTACGTCGTGGGCTTTGCCGTGTTCAACGTCGGCGACCCCGACGGCCCCTGGGCCAGCTTTGACATGACCGACCTCCTACCGCAGTTGACCGACCTGGCGCTCTCGAAGCCTTAGCGATCACGAACATCAAGAGCGGGCCCCCAACGGCGGAGGCCCGCTCTTTTGTTGTGGAACGTCTGCCCTAGTCGCGGGGCCAGCGGCCTGCTAGATCGGGCATGGTTGGGAAGGACGCATGGGGCTCGCTCTGATACCAGTATCCCACCGAGCTGATATCGTCGGTAAGCGGCTCAAACTTGCCGTTCAGCCACCATCCCAAGGCCTGGATGGTCACGCGGAGGTCCTTCTGGAAGCGAATGGGATCCATGATGTGCCAGCGATAGAGCCCGTGCTTGGGCACGCCGCCTTCATCGCGCTTCCAAAGGGGATAGCCGAGGAACGCGGTGGAGAACGTGTCCCCAAAGCCCCAGGCACCCCCGAAATAGTCCTCCGTGCCCGTGCCACAGATGGTTGGGTACTCACCGTCGCCATCGATGTAGAATTTGATCTCGCCCTCGCCCCACCAACCATCGGAGAACTGGTTCCAGCCTAGGACCGTCCCCACATAATGCCCCTGCCCGACGATGCCATCGAGGATGACGTGCTCGGGATACTCGCGGGTGGTCATGGCGCGGCGCCACTGGGCATGCAGGTAGGCGGCCTGGGCGGGAACCTCCTGCAAGGCATAGGTGATCTGGTAGAAAAATCCGCCGATGGCATCCCAGTACCCGTTCTCGATGGTGATCCGGGCGCGCTTGCGGAACGGCATGGGCCAATAGCTGTTGAACCCGCCAGTGGGATTCACCGCGATGGGCAGCGAGGTGACGTTAAAGCGCAGGCCCATGACGTTGGCAAAGAAATCGCCCAAAGGGACCTCGATGGAGGGCGTGTCCTCGTCATCCCAATACACGCGCAGGACACAGGAGCGGTAGGCCTTGGGGTCGACGGTGATCCAGATATGCTGGATGATGCCTGGCCCCGCGATGTCGGCCAGCGTCGTGGTGACGCCGGGCTCCAGGGTGATGCAAGGGCGCACCTTCCAGCCCTTGCCCAGGCGTGACGCGGGGTGGTTCTGTTCTGGCGTCTCGTGGGCGCCCCCTGCCACCGAGCCATCGGGATTCTCGGCCGAGATCGAGCGCGTCTGGGCCGAGGAGAGCATCGGGATGTTGCCCAACCCGAGGAACGGGCCAAAGACGGTGTCCATAGCTACCTCCAGCATTCTTGTGGGTGACCATTCTACTGGGGCGAGTCTAGCATGCGCAGGGAGAGCTGACAACCTCGCCGGTTGACACCCGGCGTCCGTGACCCTAAGATGCAGCGTGCGCTGGCCAAACGACACCGCGAAAAGGGCGGGCCCTCAGACATGGCGGCGACTCTTTTTCGGATCGCAACCAACTCGGTAATGATTCTGCTGCTGTTGCCCTATGCCATGAGGTTCGACCTCACGCTGCTGGGGCGGCTTTCGTTGCGCGGTCCTCAGCGGCGTCGGTATTTGTGGCCGCTTACCTCCTGGTTGCGTGCCCTGGCCAAGCCCTCTGTCTGCCCCGTGGGCGGATCACGCGCTCTCGCGCTGGTGGGGGGCATCGCCTTGGTGGTGGCCGGTGGCTTGGCGCTCGGCGTGCCCGCGATAGAGCCGGTCTGGCCGTTGGCCTTGTTGGTTGGAGCGAGGCTGGTCTTGGCTGGCGCGGCCCCGGAACGACTGCCTGGCGGGCCTTCTCGCAACAGGTTGTGGCTGGATGGGCTGGGCGCCGGCGTGGCGCTGGCTCTGGCGCTAACCGGCCCGGCGGTTCTGTCTCGGCAGAATCCGGCCCCCATCGCTGGCTGGCTGGTCCTGTACCAGCCGCTGGCGTTGGTGGTGGGGTCCCTGGCTGTGTCCGTGGATCCCTTGGCGGCGGGGGAAAGCAACAGGCAAGCCGGCTGGCATTTCCAGCTCTTGCATGCCGGCGGCTCGCTGGCTCTGCTAGAGACGGCCAGGTACGCCTGGTGGATCGCGGCCAGTGCACTGGTGGTGACCCAGTTCGCGTCGACCGCGAGCTGGCCACGGCAGTTGATGTTAGTGGTGGTAGGGACGGCAGCGGTGCTGTGGCTGCGGCGAGCCTATACAGAGGGCCTTCGCCAGAGGCTAGACTGGCGGTTTTGGCCTGTCTTGACAATTCTGGCGGCTGTGAGCCTGGCCATCACGTTGGTGATCTGGCTGTCCTAGCTTGAAAGGTGTGGTGGTGATGACGGGTGTGGTGGTCGTCGGTAGCCTGAACATGGACCTGGTGGTGCGAGCGCCGCGATTCCCGCGGCCGGGCGAGACGCTTGCGGGCGACGACTTTGCCACCTACCCGGGCGGAAAGGGCGCCAACCAAGCCGTCGCCTGCGCCCGTCTGGGGGCCCGCACGGCCATGATCGGGCGGGTGGGGCAGGATGGCTTCGGCGAGCGGCTGCGGGCCGGGCTGGAGCAGGCCGGAGTCGACACGTCGGAGGTACGGGTTGACGAGGACGCCCCGACCGGAACGGCGCTCATTGTGGTGGACGCCAGCGGCGAGAACGCTATCATAGTTGTGCCTGGCGCCAATGGTCGCGTCAACGAGGCCGATATGGCGCGCTCCGCCGCGTTGCTCGGCGCAGCGACCTGCATGGTTGCTCAGCTTGAGGTGCCACTGGTGCCGGTTCAGCGCGCCGCGGCCATGGTGCGCCAGGCCGGAGGGCGCGTGGTGCTTAACGCTGCTCCCGGACGCGCCTTGCCGAAGGATCTGCTGGCCCAGGTGGACGACCTCATTGTGAACGAGACCGAGGCGGGCATGCTATCTGGCGTGGAGGTTGGTGATGTCGAAGCGGCGCGCCAAGCGGCGGCATCGCTTCGTGCCTTGGGGCCGAGCTGCGTCATCGTGACCTTGGGCGCTCAAGGGGCGCTCTTGATGGATGACGGTGGCCCCTGGCTCTGCCCGACGCGCGAGGTCACCGTGGTGGACACAACGGCTGCGGGCGATGCCTTTGTGGGCGCCTGGACGAGCGCTATCACCAGAGGTGAGGACTCTCGTACCGCACTGCGCTATGCGGTGGCAGCCGGCACGCTGGCCACGACGGTCATGGGCGCGCAGCCATCGCTTCCCACGCACGAGCAGGTGATGCGTTTCATGGAGGGCGACGGTGTCTAGTCCGCTGGCTGTGCCGGTCGGCCTAATCGCTAACCCGGCCTCGGGCAAGGACGTAAGGCGGCTCGTGGCCCACGCCACCACCGTCGACAACCAGGGCAAGGTGGGCATCGTTCGGCGGGCCATGGCTGGCTTGGCGGCCATGGGTGTGCGGCGCGTGCTGGCCATGCCCGATACCTACCATATGGCCGAGCGCGCCCAAGTCGGCCTGGGACGCATGGGCGCCGACCGTCTCGAGATCGAGCTGCTGGATATGGCCGTCACAGACCAGAGCAGCGACTCGACTCGCGCTGCCAGGCTGATGCGCGAGGCCGGCTGCGCTTGCATCATCGTCTTGGGCGGAGACGGTACCTCGCGAGTCGTGTCGGCAGGCTCTGGTGACGTGCCGCTGCTGCCCATCTCTACCGGCACCAATAACGTGCTGCCGGTCTTTGTGGAAGGCACGGTGGCCGGCTTGGCCGCCGGCGCCATCGCCGCTGGCAAGGTCGCCCGCGAGCGGGCGGTCTATCAGCACAAGTGGATCGAGATCCGAGTGGATGGCGAGCCGCGCGACCGGGCGCTGGTGGATGTGGCGGCGTTGGCCGGGCAGTTCGTGGGGGCGCGGGCCATCTGGAGCGTCGTCGATCTGCGACAGCTCGTGGTGACCCGGGCCGATGCCTTGAGCATCGGCATCTCAGCCATCGCGGCCGCGGTTCGCCCCATCGGGCGCGATGATCCGGCTGGGTTGGAGCTGACGCTGGGGCCGGGGGCTTGCCGGGTGCAGGCTGCCGTGGCTCCTGGGCTGATCGAAAGCGTGGATATTGCGGAAGGGCGACTGCTCTCGTTGGGAGAGACTATCGAGGCTCATGCCGAGCGACCGCTCGTGCTCGCCCTCGATGGCGAGCGAGAGATCGTCCTCGCTGCGGGGCAGAAGGCATCTTTCACCCTGCGACAGGACGGTCCGTGGATTGTCGATGTGGCGTCCGTTATGGAGACCCTGGCAGCAGCAGGGAGCATGCGCTGTGGCCAGGATCTATTCGAGCATCATGGGGGGTAAGGTAACATGAGCGTACAGTGTGATCTGGCCATCATCGGAAGCGGCCCTGGCGGCTATGTGGCGGCGCTTCGTGCGGCGCAACTTGGTGCCAAGGTGGTTTGTATCGAGAAAAAGGCGGTCGGTGGTGTCTGCCTGAACGAGGGCTGTATCCCTACCAAAGCCATGTTGCACAGTGCCGAGGTCTATGATCTCGCCAAGAACGCCAAGCGGTTCGGGGTCCAGATCAGCGACGCGGCGCTGGATTGGGATGGCGTCATGTCACACAAGAACGCCGTTGTGCGCCAGATGACCAAGGGCGTCTCGATGCTTCTGGATCGGGCCGGTGTTCAGGTGATCATGGGCTCGGCCCGGTTCTTACGGCCGAATACGTTGCGTGTGAAGCTGGAGGACGGCGAAGAGACCGTCATCGCCAAGAACGTCATCATTGCTACGGGCTCGCGCAACATGCAGGTGCCCATCCCGGGGCTCGATGGCCCGGGGGTCATCGACCACTGGGGCGCCATGACCTTGCCCAAGCTGCCAGCCAGCATGTGCGTCATCGGCGGCGGTGCCATCGGCGTCGAGTACGGATCGTTGTTCCAGAGTTTTGGTGTGCAGGTGACGATCGTGGAGATGTTGCCGCGTCTGGCGCCGCTGATGGACGAGTTCATCGGCGACGAGCTGGCCCGTAGCCTCAAGCGACGAGGCGTCGACGTGCGTACGGGAACGCGCGTGGCTCGCGTGGAGCACAGCGATGACGGTTGCGTGGTGACGCTGCAAGATGGCGACGGCGAGGAGCAGGTGGAGGCCGAGCTGGTGCTGTCGGCCATCGGGCGCGCGCCCAACGTGGAAGAGGTCGGCCTGGAGGTGCTGGGCCTCAAAGCTACCCGGAAGGGTATCGCGGTCGATACGCGCATGCGGACGGCAGTGCCCCACGTCTATGCCATCGGAGACGTGGCTGCCGACGGCGCGATGCTGGCCCACGTGGCCATGCATCAAGGCGTGGTGGCCGCAGAGGATGCCCTCGGTCATACGGCCGCCATGGACTATCGCGCCGTGCCTTCCTGCATTTTCTCCGCGCCCGAGGCAGCCAGCGTCGGCATGACCGAGGCGGAAGCTCGCGAGGCGGGCTACCAGGTTGTCACCGGCTCGTTTGGGTTCCGAGCAAACGGCAAAGCGGCCGCCATCGGCGACAAGGATGGTGGGGCCAAGATCGTGGCCGATGAGGAGACCGGGGCCATCCTGGGTGTGCATATCGTCGGTCCCCATGCCAGCGACCTGATACTCGAGGGCACCATGGCCATGTCCTTGGAGGCGACCCTCGAGGAGATCGAGAGCACCATCCATCCGCACCCGACACTTGGCGAAGTGCTCCACGAGGCCGCCTTGGCGGCCATGGGACGACCGCTCCACGTGCCCTTCAAGTAGAGGGCGGGCAGTCTAGCGCGAGGCTGTGTATCGTGAGCCTGGTCGCGTTGGTGGCGTAATCGGACACGTTCGAGGAGTCAACCGATGACCGACATCGTGGAGCGTGCGTACCGGCGCGTCGTGCGGGCCTGGTGCCTCTATGACTGGGCCAACTCGGCCTTTGCCACCACCATCATGGCGGTGGTGTTGCCGACCTTTTACAGCAGTGTGGCGGGAGCGGGGCTGCCGCCAGCCCGGGCCACCAGCTACTGGGGCTATACCAACAGCATAGCCATGGCGCTGGTGGCCTTTGCCGCGCCCGTCTTGGGGGCCATCGCTGACCACGCCGGCAGCAAGAAGCGGATGCTGGGCGCCTTTGCATCGGTGGGCGTGCTGGCGACGGCGCTGCTGTACCTGGTGAGCACTGGTGACTGGCTGCTGGCCTCGGTCCTCTATGTGTTTGGGCGGATCGGGTTCGCTGGGGCTAACGTATTCTACGATGCGCTCCTGCCGCATGTGGCCAAGCCGGAAGAGATCGACCAGGTGTCGTCCGCCGGCTATGCCTGGGGGTATATCGGGGGTGGGATACTGCTGGCGGTGAACCTGGCCTGGATCCTGTTCCCCACCACCTTTGGCATGGCGAATACAGAGATGGCCTCCCGCATCGCGTTCGTCAGCGTGGCGGTCTGGTGGGCGCTCTTTTCGATCCCGCTGTTCCGCCACGTGCCCGAGCCGCCGGCGTCGAGGCAGGCCCATGAGTCGCAGCGCTATCTGCGGGCCGCCTTTGAGCGGCTCAAGCATACCTTTGCGCACATCCGTCAGTACCGCGAGCTGCTCAAGTTCCTCGTCGCCTACTGGCTCTATAACGACGGCGTCGGCACCATCATCACGATGGCGGCCATCTATGGCGCCGAGCTGGGCATCCCTAGCGAGCATCTGATTGGCTCCATCCTGATGGTCCAGTTTGTGGCAGCGCCTTTTGCTTTTCTCTTTGGCTGGCTGGCCAAAAACCTGGGTACCAAGCGCTCCATCCTGCTGGCACTGGCCATCTATGGCGCTATCGCGGTCATGGGTTACTTTATGACGAACACGTGGCAGTTCTGGGTATTGGCGTTCCTGGTAGCTACGGTGCAGGGTGGCAGCCAAGCCCTCAGCCGCTCGCTCTTTGGCGCCATGAGCCCCAAGAGCCGCTCGGCCGAGTTCTATGGCTTTTACGACATCAGCAGCAAGTTCTCGGCCATCATCGGGCCGTCGGTGTTTGGCCTCGTGGGGGCAGCCATGGGCTCCAGCCGCTATGCCATCCTCGCGTTGGTCACGCTGTTCGCCGTCGGTGGGTATCTGCTTTCACGTGTGGATGATCAACATGGCATGGCGGTCGCGGCGGCCGAGGATGCGGCCACGTTGGCCGCGGCGTGAGCGGACGGAACCGGTAAGGACGACGGGGAGGCGATCGGTCGCCTCCCCGTTCCGTTCTCAAGCGCGCAACCCCGCGGCTAGGCCGGCGTGATCCTCTGGTCGGACTCCTGATCGAACAAGTAGGCGGTGTCCTCGGGGATCAGCACCTCGACCAGCCAGCCCGTGTTTGCCCGGAGATCCATCGGTGCCTGGACGCCAAAGATCAGATCGGCGGCCTGGACGTTCACGATCTGATAGTTCCGGGCAAAGTTGGGCTCGGTGTTGAGGACCTCGGCGTCCAGCTTGGGGCCGGTCCAGTCGCCCGCCTCGCCCTGGGGCACAAGGCTGGCGTCGTCGGCGTGAAAGCCGAGGATCACCTTCTGGCCGGGTTGGACCTGGCCACGGTAGGCTGACGGTACTGGGATGGTGCCGTAGGCGCTCTGCAAGGTGCCCTCGGGCGTCACGACCCAATCTCGCATCAGGTTCATGGGCGGCATGCCGAGAAAGCTGGCCACAAAGGCCGTGTTGGGCGCCCGGGTGATCTCGTCATAGGTGCCTTGCTGCTGGATCTTGCCGTCCTTCATTACCACGATCGTGTCGGCCAAAGTGATCGCCTCGACCTGGTCGTGGGTCACATAGATGGCCGTGATGGCAAAGCGCTGCAAGAGTCGGCGAATCTCCACCCGGGTGCTGGCCCGGAGCTTGGCGTCCAGGTTGGAGAGAGGCTCGTCGAACAAAAAGATGCTGGGATCACGGACGATGCAGCGGCCGATGGCTACACGTTGCTGCTGCCCGCCGGAAAGAGTTCCTGGCTTGCGCGAGAGCAGTTGCTCAAAGCCGATGCCCATGATCTCGGACGTGATGCGGATCCGCTCGCGCATCTCCTCGTCGGGCCGGTTACGTACTTTGAAAAAGAACCCTAGGTTCCCCTCGCCTTTCATGTGGGGGTAGAGGGCATAGCTCTGAAACACCATGCCGATGCCGCGGTCCTTGGGCTTGATGTCTGCCATGTCTTGGCCGTCAAAGTAGACAGTGCCCTCGTCGGGCTCGTGCAGGCCCGCGACGACCCGCAGGAGGGTGCTCTTGCCACAGCCGGACGGCCCCACCACCGAGACTGTCTTGCCATCGGGGACGGTGAGATCGATGCCGTCCAGGGCGACGACCGTGCCATCTCCTCGCAGCGTGTCGTGCTCACGCTCGGCCTCGCGCACCCGCGCCACAAAATCCTGATCCGCAAACTCGTTCATATAGTTGCGGACACCCTTGGACGAGAGGAACTTGGGTCCTCGTTGGGGATCAAAGGTGACCGTCACGTTCTCTAGCCGGATCTCTGCCATCCCTGTCCTCCCTTGGACTCTTGCGAAGCAGGTTCATTATAGACTCGGCGCTGCCCCTGTCCATAGCGATGGTACGGCCGAGGCCGACAGGTTTGGCGCCCTCATCTCGGAATCTGGGCGACCAGATCAGACGGGGCATCGGCGAGGATGATGGGGCGGCCGCAGGCGCTAGAGAGCTGCTCAACGGTCATGTCATCCAGCGTCCGGGTGCCGGTCTGCTCGAACATACTACGCGGCAGAACGACCAGATCGGCCGGGAGCGTCTGCTGCAGAGCGGCCAGCACGTCTCGCCCGAACAGCAGACCGGATACCGTAACCGTCTCGCCTAGGGCGCGGTTGACGACCGGCAGCACCTGAACGCGGCAGCCTGTCAGCGACGCGAACGCCTCGGCGGTCTCGATGAGGATCGGAGCGATGAGCGTCCCGCAGACCCATAGCATCTCACGGCATGGTGTACCTGCGGGCAGGCCCTTGCGCGCCAGGGTGGCCCGGTCATCCAGCAGCGAACGCACCATCCCGACGCCGTTCTCGTATTGGGCCTCTTCCTGGTAGAACGAGGCGGGAGGGATGGGACGCTGCGCGAGCAGATAGATCTCGTCCGAGGGATAGAGCCAGGTGTCCTCGATGCCGGCAGGCGGGTGGGCCCAGAACTGGTCAGCCAGATCAAGGACCGCCTGAGCGTCGGCCGAGGTGAGGGGGCGGATGCTGGAGCGATGGAATCGCGTCAGGCCCACGGGAACGATGGCGAGGCTCCGGACGACCGGGTGCAGCGCGGCCGTCTCGTGGATCGTCTCCGCCAAGACGTCGCCGTCGTTCATGCCTGGGCAGACGACTATCTGGGCGTGGACTTGGATGCCCATCTCACCCAGCCGCCTGATCTGCTGGCGCACATCGGGCGCTCGTCGGTTGCCCAGCATCCGGCGACGGACCGAGGGAACGGTGGCATGGATCGAGACGTACAGGGGCGAGAGGCGCTGTTCGGCCAGACGCTCCCAGTCGGATTCGTCCAAGTTGGTGAGCGTCACATAGTTGCCATAGAGAAAGGAATAGCGATAGTCGTCATCCTTGAGATAGAGCGACGGGCGCAGTCCAGGAGGCATCTGCTGAACAAAGCAAAAGGGGCAGTGGTTGGAGCACTGGCGCATGCCGTCAAAGGTGGGCGCGGCGAACGAGATGCCCCAAGACTCGTCCAGGTCGCGCTCAATCTCGAGCCTATGGACGATGCCGTCACGGAGAACCTCGAGCACGACCAACTCGTCGCTGGCATAGAACTGGAAATCAATCACGTCGCGCAGGGGCCGGCCATTGGCCGAAAGTATCCGGTCGCCGGGCTCCAAGCCGATCTCATCAGCCAGGCTGCCGGCGCTCACCTCGGATACGAGGCCGCCAGGGTTCATGATGCGTTGTCGCGGGCGCTGACCAGCGCCAGGATGCGCTCAACCACCTGATCGGCCGTCAGGTTGGTGCTATCGAGGATGATGGCATCATCGGCTGGGCGCAGAGGGGCGGCGGCCCGGGTGCTGTCGATCCGGTCGCGCCGGCGCAGATCACGAATCACCTCCGCCATGTCGCTGGCCTTGCCGCGGCCAAGATTCTCGAGGTGCCGTCGGCGGGCGCGCTCGTGAAGGGAGGCATCGAGATAGACCTTGATCTCGGCCTCGGGGAGAACCACCGTCCCGATATCTCTGCCCACCATGACCACGCCACCATCGGCGCCGATGGCCCGCTGGCGAGCGGTCAAGGCGCGGCGCACGCCGGGATACGCCGAGACCGGGCTAACGCCCTGGTTGACCTCGGGCGAACGAATGGCCCAGGTGATATCCGTGCCGTCGGCCAGTATGGTGTACTGACGGCCGTCATCGAGGGTCGGGCGCAGCACCTGAATCTCTAGCTCCTCCGCTAGCCGGGTGATAGCATCCTCGTCGTCGATGGCGATGCCTCGATCCAAGGCTGCCCATGTGACCGCTCGGTACATGACTCCGGTGTCAAAGTAGAGGTAACCGAGCTGGTGGGCCAGGCGCGCGCCTACGGTGCTCTTTCCAGAGGCTGCAGGGCCGTCAATGGCGATGGTGATCTGTCTCAATGCTCTGCCTCTCGTGCGGCCAAGCCGGCCGCCGCTCTCAGGTCGTCCCGCTCCTGGGTGGTGAGCCATCGGCCCTGGCCGGGCTCCAAGTCTCCCAGGTGGAGCGTGCCCATGCGCACGCGGATCAGGCGCTGTACCTCGTGGCCGGTCGCCTGGAGCAGGCGGCGAATCTGGTGCTTGTGTCCCTCGCGGAGGACGATGCTGAGCCAGCGTCCCCCTAGGGGCGCGCGGTGGCCGCGCCAGTGCCAACTGGGAGAAAGGCGCTGGACCTCTGCCTTGAGGGGGCGGCTCTCGCCGGGCAGAACCAGGCCCCGGCGCAGCGAGCGGAGGGCTTCCTGTGTGGGGTTGCCCCCGACCAGCGCATAATAGTGCTTTTCGTGCTCGTAGCGCGGATGCATCAGGCGTTGCGCCAGGGCTCCATCATTGGTCAGGAGCAAGAGCCCCTCGCTGTCGCGGTCCAAGCGGCCGACCGGATAGATGCGCTCGTCGGTGGGCACCAGAGACCGGACGGTGGGACGCCCATGGGGATCGTGCACGGTCGAGATGACGCCGGTGGGCTTGTAGAGAACATAGTAGAGCTTGGGAGCGAGCTCGATGGCCTGGCCGTCCATCTCGATCTGGTCGCGATCGGGGTCGACCCGAGTCCCCAAGGTGGTGACGACCTTGCCGTTCACACGCACGCGCCCGGCCGCGATGATCTCTTCACAGCGACGGCGTGAGGCGATGCCAGCATGGGCAAGCACTTTTTGCAGGCGTTCGCCGCGCTGGTCGTGCTGATCAGCGGACATACAGCGGCTCGCTACGGACTAGCTGGCCCGCTACGCTGATCTCGAGGGCGCCCACCGTCGTCCCCGATGCCAGCCCACCGCGGGTGTCATCGATGCGACGGTAGACCGATAGGGTGCCCGTTTGCCACGGGTGCACCAGCAGCGCGATAGGCTCCTCGATCCTGACGCTGCGCCAGACGCCGTCGTCATCCTGATAGCGGTTCAGCGGGATGTCGGGCGTTGCGATGGTCACCTCGGCATAGTTGGCGAAATAGTGGTCCAGGAGCAGGACCGAATCCAGGTACCGGTCGGTAGAGCCCATCACGACGCTCATCACGGTGCCTTGAGGCCGCTTGACCATGGCGATGAGGCATTCGCCCGCCTTTTCCTCTGTGCCGGTCTTGACGCCGATGGTGCCGGGATAGGAGCTCAGTAACTGGTTCGTGTTGATCAGCCAGTGCTTGGCGACGACGGCTTCCGGCAGCCTGACGATGCCGGCAATGCGCTGGTCCTGCATGGCGTGTAGCGCCAAGATCGCCATGTCATAGGCTGTGGAATAGAGCTCCGGATCGTCCAGCCCGTGCGGGTTAGCAAAATGGGTATCTTGCAGCCCTAGGCTGGCAGCAAGATCGTTCATCCAGCCCACAAAGGTCCCGACGTCTCCCCCCAGGTTGCGGGCCAGGCAGGCGGCCGCCGCGTTATCGGAGGGAATTAGCAGGAAATGCAGGAGCTGCCAGACGGTCACGTACTCGCCATTGCGCAGGCCGGCCGAGGATGTGGCGGCCAGATCCACCGGCCAGACGGGGTACTCGGCGTCCAAGTTGCCTCGTTGCAGGGTCACCAACGCCGTGGCCAGCTTGGTGAGGCTCGCGGGTGCTCGGCGCTCGCGGGCGTTCTTTTCATAGAGGATCTCGCGGCTGCTGACGTTGACCAGGAGCGCCGATTCGGCCGAAATGGTGGGTGGAGCCGACACGCGCATGGCGCGGAGCTGGTGTGGGGTCAGGGTGCGCGTGGGGATGTCGCCGTCGGTGAGCGTGGGCGGCCCAAAGCCCAGCGTCAGGCACGTTAGCAGGCTGATGACGAGCAACCAGAGATGCTTCCGGGCGGAAGACATGGCCCCCCTCTATGCAAACGGATGGCTACTATCTCTGCGATTCTAGCGCAGCCAGGTCAACGGGTCAATCGAACGGGGAAGGCTCGAACGAGCAATCTGGCTTTGACACGGCCCACTGGCGCCCCTAGAATTGCAGCCAGAGGAAGGGGCGACTATGCCGCGTTTCGGCGCCCATATGTCCGTTGCGGGGGGATTGGAGCAGGCTCTCTTTCGCGGGAACAGCATCGGTTGTGACACCATTCAGTTATTCCTGCGCGCACCCACCCGTTGGCAGGCACCACCATTGACCGATAGCCAGGTGGATGCGTTCCAGGCTGCACGTGAGGCGACTGGGATCGACCCTATCGTCGTACACGGTTCGTATCTGATCAATCTGGCGTCGCCCAAGACGAGTCTATGGCGCCGTTCATTGAGTACCCTCGTGGATGACTTGAAGCGGTGCCAGCGGCTTGGCATCGATCGCTACGTGCTGCATCCAGGCGCGCACACCGGTGCGGGCGAGACAGCGGGATTGGCCAAGGTGGCTGAGGCTATCCAGGCAGCGCTGGCAGAGACAGATGCTGGGGTGCGCCTGCTATTGGAGAACACTGCCGGCCAGGGGACGACCCTGGGGCATCGGCTGGAACAGCTGGCCGAGGTGCTGGACGTCGTCGACGATGGCGGACGGGTTGGTGTCTGCATCGATACGACGCATGCCGTGGCAGCGGGGTACCACCTGGCGGAGAGCGAGGAGTATGCCCGTTTCTGGGCTACGGTCGATCGGCTGTTCGGGATCCAAGCGGTTGGTTGCCTACACTTTAACGACAGCTTGTGCCCGGAGGGGAGCCGGGTCGATCGGCATACCCACATCGGGGAGGGGCATGTGGGGCTGGAGGCCTTTCGCCATCTCGTGAACGACTCTGCGCTGCAGCACGTGCCCATGATTCTGGAGACGCCCAAGGGCGAGGATATGCTCGAGGATATCCGGAACCTGGCGGTGCTCCGGGGCCTCCTTGATGACGAGAGCGGTGATCCGCGCAACGATGATGAGTGTCCATCTGTGTAGGTAAAGGAGCCGTGAGCGATGCGAGCCTTTGCGAGTGATACCGTGCCGGCCGAGCCTGCCGAGGGACTGCCGGGCGTACGGCTTGCCTGGATCATCGGGAGGAATGTGGGGGCGCCCAACTTTGCCATGCGGATCGTCGAGGTGGATGCTGGCTGTGCTACCGCCTACCACGAGCATCCCTGGGAGCACGAGGTCTATGTGCTGGAGGGTCGCGGCTATGTGCGAGCGGGCGAGCACCAGGAGACACTGCTGCCAGGCACCTGTGTCTTTACAGAGCCGGGCGAGTCGCACTGCTTTGCAAACGATGGGGATGGGCTGTTGCGTTTCATTTGCGTGATCCCATGGGCTGATGCCTAGCGCTTGAGTGGCGCAGGGAGGTTGGTATGCGCGAGGCGATGCTGTACGAGAAACTGGAGAATCGTCGCGTCCGCTGCAATCTATGTGCTCACCGCTGCATCATTCCAGATGGCGCTCGTGGTATCTGTCAGGTGCGTGAGAATCAAGGAGGCGTCCTCTATAGCCTGGTGTATGGTCGACTCATCTCTCAAGCCATCGATCCCATTGAGAAAAAGCCGCTGTTCCATTTCCATCCGGGAACCGATGCGCTTTCCGTCGCTACGGTGGGCTGCAACTTTCGCTGTACGTTCTGTCAGAACAGCAGCATCTCACAGCTTCCCCGCGATCACCACGTCATTGAGGGAACCAGTGTGCGTCCGGAGGAGGTGGTGCAGACAGCGCAGCACTATCGCTGTCGGTCCATCGCATACACGTATACCGAACCGACGATATTTTTCGAGTACACCTATGATATCGCCAAATTGGCCCACGAGGCCGGCATCCTTAACGTGTATGTCTCTAACGGCTATATGACTGAGGAGGCACTAGACCTGTTGGCTCCGCGCGACGGGGAACGGCTGCTAGATGCCGCTAATGTGGACTTGAAGGCGTTCACCGACGAGTTCTACCGGAAGCAGTGCGGGGCGCGCTTGCGGCCAGTGCTCGAGAGCTTGGTGCATTTCAAGGAGCGTGGGGTCTGGCTGGAAGTGACGACGTTGGTCATCCCCACGCTGAATGATTCGGATGAAGAGCTGCGGCAGATTGCCGAGTTCATCGCGTCAGAGCTGGGGCCCGAGACGCCGTGGCATGTGAGCCGCTTTCATCCCACCTATCGTCTGCTAGACAAGCCGTCCACGCCCGCCGCTACGCTCCGACGGGCGCGGGCTATCGGGCTTGAGAGTGGGTTGCACTATGTCTATGTGGGGAACCTGCCCGGCGATGAGGGCGAGACTACCTACTGCCCCCACTGCGGCGAGGCGGTGATCCGTCGATCGGGCTTTTCCATCGTGTCAATGAACCTGCGTGACGGCAAATGTGCTGCATGCGGAGCCGTCATCGCCGGCGTCGGGCTCTAGTGTAGATAGCCCGGTAAGGACCAGCCCAGAGCGCGGCTGTCTCCAATGAACTGGCGGCGTTCGCCTAGAGCAGACGGCGCGCTTGGGCGATCTGTGCCTCTACGGCACGTCGTGCCGTGCCACCCGTGACGTCGCGGGCTTCGACGGAGGCCTCCATGTCCAGGGCGTCGTAGAGATCCTCGGCAAAGACCGGCGAGATCTCCTGGTAACGAGACAGCGAGAGTTCCCTCAGCCCCACCTCGGCCTCCTCGGCGGCCCGTACGGCCCGGCCCACTAGCGCGTGAGCCTGCCTGAAGGGGATTCCCCGCTTGACCATATAGTCGGCCAGATCGGTGGCCAAGAGGCCGTCCTCCAAGGCCGCCCGCATGGCTTCCGGACGCACCTCCAACGTTGCGATCACTCCCGCCACGATGGGCAACAGCATGGCGAGGGTGTCCAGGGTGTCAAAGAGCGGCTCTTTGTCCTCTTGCAGATCTTTGTCATAGGTGGAGGGAATGCCCTTGACCACCGTGAGCAGGCGCATCAGATTTCCCGTCAGACGGCCGGCTTTCCCCCGCACCAGCTCCAAGCTATCCGGATTGCGCTTTTGTGGCATGATGCTCGAGCCGGTGGTATAGCGCTCGTCTAGCCGGACAAAGCCATAGGCAGCGCTGGCATAGATGATCAGATCCTCGGCCAGGCGGCTGAGATGGACGCCGAGGGCTGCGCCCCAGTAGAGTGTGTCCAGCATCATGTCGCGATCGGACACAGCATCCATGCTGTTCTCCGAGGCCCGGTCGAATCCGAGTTCCTTGGCCAACGCTTCGCGGTCGATGCCGTAAGCGTTGCCGGCCAACGCGCCGGCACCCAGCGGGCAGGACGCGGCCCGCGCGCGAACCTCGTCCAGCCGGTCACGATCGCGCTGGAGCATCCAAAAGAAAGACATCAGCCAGTGGCTAAAGCGCACCGGCTGGGCGGGCTGGAGATGGGTATAGCCGGGCATGAGCAGGTCTAGATGGCGCTCAGCCTGCTCAACGATGGCCGCCTGCGTGTGCGCGATCTGGTGGCGGAGATCATCCAGTGCCCCTAGCAAGTAGAGACGCACATCGGTGGCCACCTGGTCGTTGCGGCTTCGACCTGTATGCAGCTTGCCGGCCAGGTTGCCGATCAGCTCGCCCAGCCGACGCTCGACCGCCGTGTGGATGTCCTCATCGCTCTCCAGAAAGCAAAAGGATCCCTCGACCAGCTCCGAGGCGATCTGGTCGAGACCTCGGACGATATCGCTGACCTCGGCCTCGGTCAGAACGCCTACGCGGCCCAGGGCACGGGCATAGGCGACGCTGCCACGGACGTCCACCTGGGCCAGGCGACGATCGACATCCAGGGAGCGGTTGAACTCCCACATGAGCTCATCGGTTGGTCCGGCGTAGCGGCCGCCCCACAGCCTGGTCATGGTGCTAGTCTCGCTTGAACTCGGTATAGTCCGGCTGATCGTACTCGCTGCGGACTCCCTCTGCGTCCACCAGGGCGCGGACCTTGAGGGAGAGGCCGTACAGGTTGATGAACCCTTCGGCGTCAGCCTGGTCGTACACGTCATCGGCGCCAAACGTGGCATAGTCTTCCCGGTAGAGGCTGTAGGGCGACTTGCGTCCGGCGACGATGCAGTTGCCCTTGTAGAGCTTGATGCGAACCCGACCGGTGACGCGTTCCTGGGTCTTGCGGATCATGGCATCCAGCGATTCGCGCAGCGGCGTGAACCAGCGCCCGTTGTAGACCAGCTCGGCATAGCGCAGGGCGATGACGTCCTTATAGTGCAGCGTCTCGCCGTCCAAACAGAGGCTCTCTAGCGCCTGATGCGCCACGTGCAGGATGGTCCCACCGGGCGTCTCGTAGACGCCGCGCGATTTCATCCCCACCAAGCGGTTCTCGACCATGTCGACGCGGCCGACGCCGTGCTTGCCGCCCAGCTCGTTCAGCGCCTCAATCAGCTCCACGCCACCCATGCTCGTGCCATTCAGGCGGACCGGCACGCCCTCGCGAAAGTCGATCTCGACATACTCGGGCTTGTTCGGGGCGTTTTCGGGGTCCACCGTGAGGACGTACATGTCAGACAGTGGCTCTTGCCACGGATCCTCCAAGACGCCGCCCTCGTGGCTGATGTGCCAGAGGTTGCGATCACGGCTATAGATGGACCGGCGGCTCTGGCTCACCGGCACGTGGTGGGCCTCGGCATAGGCCAGGGCGTCCTCGCGGGAGCGGATCTCCCACTCGCGCCAAGGAGCGATGACCCGGAGTTTCGGGTTGAGCGCCTTGAAGGTGAGCTCAAAACGGACTTGGTCGTTGCCCTTGCCGGTGCAACCATGGGCCACGGCATCGGCGCCCTCGCTCTCGGCGATCTCGACCATACGCTTGGCGATCAAGGGCCGCGCAAAAGAGGTGCCCAGCAGATACATGCGCTCGTACACCGCACCAGCCATGAGCGTTGGCAGGATATAGTCGCTCACGAACTCGCCACGCAGATCCTCGATATAGATCTTGCTGGCGCCGCTCTGGAGGGCCTTGGCCTCCAGCCCGTCAAGCTCTTCGGCCTGGCCTAGATCGGCGCACATGCAGATGACCTCGCAGCCATAGTTCTCTCGTAGCCACGGCACGATGACGGAGGTGTCCAGCCCCCCCGAGTAGGCCAGTACGCACTTTTCTACGTGGTCTTTCATGATGCTGACTCCTCAATTGAAGCGGTCTCGATGATCAGAGCGATCTCATCACACTCGGCGAACTTGGCGCAGTTGATGCAGTCGCGCCAGATCTTGCGCGGAAGCTCGTCGCGCTGAATCCGCTGGAACCCGAGCCTCTCAAAAAACGCTACCTCGTATGTTAGTGCAAATACACGCGGAATGCCCAACGCCCGCGCGTCGCGCAGGACATGTCGTACAAGCCGGCTCCCAATCCCACGCCCGCGGTAGGCGTTGCTCACCGCCAGCGAGCGCACCTCGGCGAGATCTCCCCAAAAGATGCTGAGGGCAGCGCAACCGACCACTTGGCCGTCGAGTTCGGCTACGACGAACTCGCGCAGGAACTGGTAGATCGCCGCTAGGGGGCGTGGCAGCATCTTGCCACATTCGGCATAGCTGTTGACGATGCGCGCGATCTCGGGAGCGTCGCGCACGGTCGCGGGGCGGATCACGATCTCGCCCTGCCCAGATGCTTGGGTGGATGCCATATCAGCTAGCTTGAGCAAAGATGTCATCGAGGGCCTCCAAGGCGAACGCCACCTGCGTCTCGTCAATGATCAGGGGCGGCAATAGGCGCAACACGTTGGCTCCGGCCCGGCAGGTGATGATCCCCCGCTGGTAGCCGGCGTCGATCAACGGACCCGCATCGACCTGTAGGGGGATCCCCCAGATCAGCCCCAGGCCGCGCACGCCCTCGACCAGCTCGTAGCGAGCGGCCATCGCCTCTAGCCCTGTGCGAAAGAGCGTCCCCATGGCGCGCACATGCCCGAGAAAGCCAGGATCAGAGACGCGCCGCAGCACCACCTGAGCGGCGGCACACACAACGGGGTTGGCGGCAAAGGTGCTGCCGTGATCGCCCGGCTCGATCACGTTGGCGACATCCTCGGTCATGAGAACGGCGCCCATGGGCAGCCCGCCGCCTAGTGGCTTGGCCAGCGTCATGAGGTCCGGCGCGACAGCGGCCAGCTCGTGGGCCCAGAGGTTGCCGGTGCGCCCAAGGCCACACTGGACCTCGTCAAAGATCAGCAGGGCCTGGTGGCGGTCGCAGAGCTGGCGCAGGCCCGCCAGGAACGCGGGGTCGGCCAGGTTGACGCCGCCTTCGCCCTGCACCGGCTCGACGATGCACGCACAGACGTCATCCCCCATGACCTCGGCGGCCGACTCTAGATCGTTAAAGGTGGCAAAGCTGGCGCCGGGCATCAGCGGGCGAAATGGCGCCTGGTAGTGCTCGCGTGGCGTGATGGCGAGAGCGCCCATGGTCCGCCCATGAAAGGCGCCCTCAAAGGCCACGATGCGAGTCTTGGCGGCGTCCTGTCGCCGCGCCCACTTGCGGGCGAACTTGATGGCGGCCTCGATGGACTCAGTACCCGAGTTGCAAAAGAACACTCGGTCAGCAAAGGAGCGCTCCACCAACATGCGAGCCAGCTTGGCCTGGGGCTCTGTGTGGTACAGGTTTGACGTGTGGATCAGCCGCGCCGCTTGCGTGGTGATCGCGCCCACCAACTCCGGGTCGCCGTACCCCAGGGCGTTGACGGCGATGCCGCTGACCAGATCGAGGTAGCGCTTGCCATCGCTATCATAGAGGTAGGCGCCCTGGCCATGGCTAAGCACAAACGGCGCTCGGCTGTAGGTGTGAACCACATAGGCCTGCTCCATCTCCTGGACCGTCATCTCTTGCGCGCTCATGCCAGTTCTCCTTGCTGTTGCTGGGCCATCCCAATGCAGGTGCCCCCGTCTCGCTCCAGTCCGTCTAGGTTGGTGATGCGAACGCGCCTGACGCCGGCGCACAGCGCGTCCAGCGCCGAGCGGATCTTGGGCACCATGCCGCCGGTGATGACGCCATCCAGAATCAGGCGCTCTGCTAGATCGTGGTCGATGGCGGGGATGACCCGCCCATCCTGCAGAACGCCGGGCGTGTCCGTTACGAAAACCAGTTCTTTGGCTTGCGTGGCGCGGGCCAGCGCCATGGCGGCGTGATCGGCGTTCACGTTGAGTGCACGGCCGTCGTTGCCAAGAGAGATGGGCGAGATCACCGGAAGCAGCCCGTCGCTGAGAAGCAGATCGAGCAGGTGGGTGTTCACCTCCTGGATCGCTCCCACGCGGCCCAGGTCAACGTCGCCGTGCTTGAGCGGCGTAGCGCGAAACAGGCCAGCATCCACGCCGCATAGGCCGATGGCGGCGACCCCCGTGCTCACGAGATGCGCGACCACGCGTTTGTTCACCGTCCCAGAGAGCACCATCTCGGCCACGTCCATGCAGGCATCGTCGGTGACTCGTAGCCCCTCCACATAGCATGGCTCCAGGCCCAATCTCCGCTGCAGGGCCGCGATCTCGGGGCCACCCCCATGCACCAGGGCCACCGGCCCCGTAGCGTGCAAGGATGCCAGCCGTGCGATCAGCCGTTGCAACACAGGACCCTCGGCTAGCTCGGCTCCTCCGACCTTGATGATCCGCAAGCTGTGGTTCATGGCCTCCCCTTAGAGCAACCCGTCGGTCTCGGCGAATCCCAGCATGAGGTTGGCGTTCTGCACGGCCTGGCCCGATGCCCCCTTGACCAGGTTGTCGAGCACCGACACGATCACGAGCTGCCCAGGGATACCGGTCTCGGCGGCAGACATGGCGATGCGGTTGCTGCGGACGGCATGGGCCAAGGACGGCGGTTCGGCGGGCGGCATGATCCGGACAAAGGGCTCGCCCTGGTAGGCGTCTCGCCAGAGCGCCGTGACGCGCTCTGCCGTCCAGCCTTCTGCCAGCTGGAGATAGATCGTGGACAGGATACCTCGGGCGACTGGCAAGAGGTGGGGCGAAAACGTGACGTGCACCGGCGTGCCGGCATAGGCGCTCAGCTCTTGTTCCATCTCGGGCACGTGGCGATGGGCGTGGCCCAGGGCGTATGCCGAAAAGTTGTCGTGAACCGACATGAAATGGGTCTTGGTGGTGGGGCTGGCCCCGGCCCCCGAGGTGCCGGACTTGCTATCGACGATGATGCCCGCTCCCTCCAAGGCCCCGTCGCTCAAGAGCGGCTGGAGCGGGATCAGCACCGAGGTCGGATAGCAGCCGGGATTGGCCACCAGACGCGCCCCGCGAACGGCATCGCGTGCGAGCTCTGTCAGGCCGTAGACCGCTTCTGGCAGCAGGTGCGGGGCCGGGTGTGGCGCGTACCACCGTTCATAGGTAGGCAGATCGCGGAGGCGAAAGTCGGCGGATAGATCCACTACCTGGCAACCGGCGTCCAGCGCCTTGACCGCCCATTGCGCCGATGCTCCGTGGGGCGTGCACAAAAAGACCAGGTCAGCATCCGCCAGGGGGGCCTCGTCGGGCGCCACCATCGTCAGATCCACCGGATCGGGGTACACCTGGCTGAACGGCTTGCCGGCATAGCTCTCAGAGGCTCCGAACTTGAGCTCCAAGCCTGGATGTCTGCCGATGATGCTCAGCAACTCGCGGCCCGCAAAGCCCGTGACGCCCAGAATCCCTACCCTCTTGCCCATGATCCCTGCCTATGCCTCCAAAGAAAAAACCAGCCCTCCGTCTGGAGAGCTGGTGGGTGATCCGCTACTCATAACACCCCAAGCGCAACTAGCCAGACGTCACGTCCGGATATGGCCTGGAGCTCCTCCTGATGGCGGGGCCGCACTGGGTTGACGACATCCCTTTCATCATCATGGGCGCAGTCTAGGAGCATTCGCCGGAACTGTCAAACGAGGCGGCTAGCCGCGGGGTCGCATTTGCTCGGCTCGCCTTGTAGCGCCTGGACCTCCGTGCTATAATCGCTCCTCGAGATGGCAGAGTTCACCGGCTCAACCCCTAGCCGAAAGATCCCTACCAGCGCGTCACCGCTGCGACGTGCCCTTTTGGCGTTCCTGGTGGTCGTTATCGTGGGCGGGGCGCTCCTGTCGGGTGGGTTCTTTTTTGTGACGCTGCGCCGCGTGGTAGCTCAGACCCAGCTCCCGTTCGTGGAGAATGTCACCAGCCGCGAAAGCATCCCCGGTCGCGCTCCCGAAAAGGATCTGCCTGACCTGGTCGACAAGAAGGAACGGGTCAATATCCTCTTGCTGGGGATCGATCGCCGCGAGCACGAGACCGGCCCCACCCGCACTGATGCGATGATCTTGGTCTCGATCGATCCTGCCACCAATTCGCTCTCGATGCTATCGATCCCTCGCGACCTCTGGGTGACCATCCCCGTCTATGGCCAGAACCGCATCAATACCGCGCACATGCTCGGTGATCAATACGGCTATCCCGGCGGCGGGGTAGCTTTGGCCAAGAAGACGGTGCAGAACGCGCTGGGCGTGCCTGTGCATTACTATGTGCGCATTGACTTTTTCGGCTTTGTGCGGCTCATTGATGCGGTGGGCGGCCTCACGATCGACGTGAAGAACCCCATCTATGATCCCGAGTACCCCGATGGCAACTATGGCACCATCGTGGTCGACATCCCCGCTGGCGTGCAGTCCATGGATGGCGAGACGGTGCTTCAGTTTGCACGCTCGCGGCATGGCACTGGCGACTTTGACCGCATGGATCGGCAGCAGCAAGTGATCGAGGCGGCCCGCGACAAGGCCATCAGCCTGGATATCCCTCTCTCTAGCATCCCGCAGTTTCTCACTATCGCCGGTGACTCGATCCAGACTGACCTGACCCTGGACGAGATGATCGCGCTGGGTGAGATCGTCAAGCGGATCAGGACCGACTCGTGGCGGCGGGCAGTCATCGATGACTCGTACACGACCACCCAGGTAACCGACAAGGGATGGATGGTCGAGGTGGCTGACTGGGATCGCGTTCGGCAGTTGGTCGACGAGCTATTCCCCTCGCCGGTGCCTTTGGCCGAGGCGACGCCTAGTATAGAGCGAGCCCAGATCGCCAGTGAAGCGGCCCGCATCCACCTGCAGAACGGCACGGTAACGCCCGATCTTGGCGAACGGACGGCCACCTACTTGAGGGAGCAGGGCTTTAACGTGGTGCGCTATTCGGCGGCGGATGGGCAGAGCTATGCCCAGAGCCGTCTTATCGTCTATTCGGACGTGGAGATGACGGTCTCGGCCCTGGCTGCCCAGCTGGGAGTCACCGAAGAGAACATCTATCGTCAGTATTCGGACGACTTTGATGCTGACATTGTGGTGGTTCTGGGTGATGACTGGGCCCGCGAGGGCAGCTACTAACCGCTGGCCAACTCCCCCGCATTGGATGGCTCCCAATCAATACCATACCATGTGGTGTGCGGCCAGCAGCTTTGTGAAAACTTGGACAATGTTTCGTAGCGTGATATACTCGCCCCGGTGCGTGGCTCGCGGGTGAGCAGCAAGGGATGGTGCGGACTAGGATGGATTTGGCAAGCGTCTTGGCTATCGTCGATGGCAAGGTCATCTCGAGCGAGGTGGATCTCTCGGCCGAGGTAGCCATGGCTTGTGGAGCCGATCTGATGAGTGACGTGCTGGTGTTTACGCACGATGGCACGCTGCTCATGACTGGCTTGACCAACCCCCAGGTGGTGCGCACAGCCGAGATGGCCGGCATCGTGGCTGTGGTGTTTGTACGCGGCAAGTACCCGCCGCCGGAGACCATCGCCCTGGCCCAGGAAAAGGGCGTTCCCCTGCTAGCATCTCGCTACACCATGTATGAGACCTGCGGACGCCTCTATGCCGCTGGTCTGCCTGGGTGTGGCGTCTTTGATCTGGCCATGTCCAGTTGGCGCGAAGCCTTTGGCGACGAGCCGGGCCAGGAGGCCTAGGCTCAGGGACGCAGCAAGGGGGATCGTTGGGCGGCGCATCGATCGAGTTCAGCATCGTCCAAGAGCTGATCTATGAGTTAACAATCGAGCAGGTGATGACACGCGACGTCATCACCATCACGCCTGACAAGACGATGGATGATCTCAAGGAGCTCCTCCGCGCCAAGCGCATCTCGGGCGTCCCGGTGGTCGAGGGCGACGAGCTCGTGGGGGTGGTCAGCATCGAGCGGGTCATCCGTTCTCTCGAAGCCTGCGAAAAGAACGCCTTGGTTCGTGACCATATGACCGACGAGCCCTGCGTGATGCGGGCTGATGAGACTCTCATCATGGCGGTGAACCAGTTTGATCGGACGGGCTATGGGCGCTTTCCAGTGGTGGACCACGACGGCAAGCTCGTGGGGATCATTACCAAGGGCGATATCATGCGGGCGCTGGTCAAGCAGCTCGAGAGCCGTTACCACGCCGAAGAGGTCGAGCGCTATCGTGCCAGCCACGTCTTTCAGGATATCGAGTCCGACGCCACCTCGCTGATCCTCCGCTACCACATCGCCCCTCGGGATTTCGTGCGGGGCGGTGAGGCATCCAGCAAGATCAAAAAGGCGCTCACCCGCCTGGGGGCTGATAGCCGCGTCGTGCGACGCATCGCCGTGGCGGCCTACGAGGCGGAGACCAACCTGATGATCCACACCGAGGGCGGCGAGATGCGCGCCGAAGTGCATCCCGATAGCCTGGTGCTAACGGCTGAGGACTCGGGGCCCGGCATCGCCGACATCCAACAGGCTATGAAGCCCGGCTACTCGACTTGCCCCGATTGGATCCGCGAGCTCGGCTTTGGGGCGGGGATGGGGCTCTCGAATATCAAGGCGTCGGCTGACGAGATGACGATCACCTCCGACCTGGGGGTGGGCACGCGGCTGGTCCTGTCATTCAGGCTGCGGTAGGTTCGGAGGGAACGGTGCAAGTATCCGACATCGTGGCAGCACTGCCGGTACGAGTGGCCGCGGGGGCCGATCATTTGGACAATGAGGTCACCGGCGGCTATGCCTCGGACCTGCTCAGCTGCGTCATGGCTGGCGCGCAAAAGGGCAACGTCTGGGTCACGCTCCAGGCGCACATGAACGTCATCGCGGTGGCGGCGCTGCTCGAGTTGGCCTGTGTCATCATCACCGAGGGGGCATCCCTGGATGACGAGGCGCTGGCTCGCGCCGATCAGCGCGGCGTGGTGGTGCTGAGCACCGATCAAGGTAGCTTTGCGACCGTGGCTCAGTTGGCCGGCATGGGCGTTTCGGGCAGCGCGTGAGATCGCTGCGAGGCTTTCGGGCCGACCTGCACATTCACACCGTAGCATCTGCTTGTGCCGAGATCGAGATGCTGCCGCCGCTCATTGTGGAGCGAGCTCGTCAGCTCGGCCTGGATCTGATCGCCATCACCGATCACAATAGCGCAGTCAACGTAGCTGCCGTCTGTGAGGCCGCCCACGGGTCGGGTTTGGTGGTCTGGCCAGGCATCGAGGTGCAGACGCGCGAAGAGGCGCACATCACCTGCCTTTTCGATAGCCCTGAGCAGGCCGAGACACTGGCAGCCATGATCGAGGAGCACCTTCCTCGCGAGGAGAACCCCGAAGCGTTCTTTGGGGTGCAGCTGGTGGTGGATGCCCAGGGCGAGTTCCTGCGCAAGGACATGCGGTTGCGCCAGGTGGCTTGTGACCTCCCCGTGGAGCGCGTCGTGAGCCTGGTGAGGGAGCGTGGTGGCGTCGCCATCGCTGCTCATGTCGATCGCCCCAGCTTTAGCTTGCTGGCCAGCTTGGGCTTTGTTCCGGAGGAGCTGGACCTGGCAGCCCTGGAGGTATCGCAAGCGACGCCTCTGGGGGAGATCGGTTCACGGCTGCCACAGGTCACACGCTGGCCTTTGGTTCGAGCCAGCGATGCGCATACACTGGCGCAGATGCGCGCGTGTTTGCGCCTGATGGTGGAGCGGCCGACCATCGCCGAGTTCGAGCTCGCTCTGCGAGGTGAGGCGGGACGTGCGATTGAGCTACTAGTATAGGCCGTGTCGTTTACCCAGATGCGCGACCCGACAAGACGATCAGATGATGCAAGGAGAGCACAGTGGCCGAAGAGACGCAGACCATCACAGAAGAGCAGATCGACCTCTCGCTGCTCGAGCCGGTTTTCGAGACCTATGCAGAGACCCAAGGGTCTCTGATTGCTGTGTTGCAGCAGGCCCAGGAGATCTATGGCTACCTGCCCGCAGACGTGCTGACCCGCATCGCCCAGCGGATGAACGTACCCGTCAGCCAGGTTTATGGCGTGGCAACGTTCTATGCCCAGTTCTTTTTGACGCGTCGTGGTGAGCACGTCATCCGCGTCTGTGATGGCACGGCCTGTCATGTCAAGGGAGCGCCTCGGCTCATCACCGCGCTCGAAAAGGAGCTCGGCATCTCGGCTGGCGAGACAACGCCGGACTACAAGTTCACGCTCGAGGTGGTATACTGCCTCGGTTCGTGTGGCCTGGCGCCGGTGGCCGTGGTCGACGGCGAGGTAGTGGGCCACCTTGTACCGGAAAAGATCCTGGATCTGGTCCGCAACTTGAGTTAGGGTTTTGGCGGCGATGCGCGAGCTTTCATTGCATCTGCTCGACATTGCCGAGAACGCCATTGCGGCGGGCGCCCGCCATTTGCACATTAGCATCATCGAGTCCCTTGCCACCGATAGCCTGGTGATAACCGTCCAGGATGACGGCTGCGGGATGGACGCAGAGACGCTGGCCAAGGTTCGGACGCCTTTTTACACCACGCGCACCACACGCGATGTGGGGTTGGGCATTCCGTTCCTGGCAGCGGCCGCAGAGCGGTGCGGAGGCGGCCTGGAGATCAGTTCCGAGCCGGGCGTCGGCACGACGGTGGTGGCTCGGTTCCAGCACAGCCATATCGATCGGGCCCCGTTGGGGGATGTGGCCGGCGCGTTGATGGCAATCTTGTTGCGAGGCTCGGACGTGGGCCTAGAGCTGACCTACGAGCACCGCGTGGATGATTGGGAATTTACTTTCGATACGCGCGAGCTGCGCGATCTCCTAGGGGATGTTTCGTTGGGAGACACGACAGTGCGCCGTTGGTTGAGCGAGTATCTGGCTCGGTGTGAGCAGGAGCTAAAGGAGCAATCATGCCCAAGATCGGATCTCTCGACGACTTGAAAAAGATACGCGAGAGTGCGCAGCGGGATCTCATGATCCGGCGGAGCACGGGCACCAAGATCACGGTGGGGATGGGTACCTGCGGCATCGCTGCGGGTGCGCGCGAGACGATGCAGGCGATCCTCAAAGAGCTAGATCGCCGCGAGATTGAGGCCAACGTTACCACCGTGGGTTGTATCGGCATGTGTTCCAAGGAACCCTTGGTGGATATCGAGCAAGCAGGCAAGCCACGGGTGACCTATGCCAACGTACACCCGCCGATGGTGCCGCGCTTGATCGAGGAGCATCTTGTGAATGGCCGTGTGGTCCAGGAATGGGTGTTCGGTCGAGTGTCCGATGAAGGCGTCGCTGTCCCAACCCCGGAAGAGTCGTAGCTGCGCAAGGAGACAGGCATGTCAGAGGCATTGTACCGTGCCAACGTGATGGTGTGCGCTGGCACGAGTTGTCAAGCATCGGGTTCCAAAGGCGTCTATGAGACGTTCGTAGAAGAGGTCGCGCGGCGCGGCCTTGATGGTGAGGTGCAGGTGTTGCGCACGGGCTGTCGAGGACTCTGCTCGATGGGCCCGGTGATGGTGATCTATCCCGAGGGCATCTTTTACTGTCAGGTCAAGCCTGAGGATGTCAAAGAGATCGTGGAAGAGACGCTGGTCAAGGGGCGGGTCGTCGAGCGCCTCACCTACAAGACTAGCGACGAGCAAGCCTCGGTTCCTTTCTACGAGGATATTCCGTTTTATCACAAGCAGCAGCGCATCATCCTGCGCAACTGCGGCATCATCGACCCTGAAAAGATTGAAGAGTACATCGCCCGCGGTGGGTATGATGGTTTGGCAACCGCGCTTACCAGCATGACTCCCGAGCAGGTGATTGACGAGGTCAAAAAGTCGGGCCTGCGAGGGCGTGGTGGCGCTGGCTTTTTGACGGGTCTCAAGTGGGAGTTCACCCAAAAGGCCCCGGGCGATACCAAGTATGTCGTCTGTAACGCCGATGAAGGTGACCCCGGCGCGTTCATGGATCGCTCGATTCTGGAGGGCGACCCGCTTTCGGTGGTAGAGGGCATGACGATTGCGGCCTATGCCATCGGCGCGCGGGAGGGCTATGTCTACTGCCGTGCCGAGTACCCGCTGGCGATCAAGCGGCTCAAAATCGCCATTGCCCAGGCCAAAGAGTATGGGCTCATGGGCGAGAATATCATGGGCACCGACTTTTCCTTTGATCTCAAGATCAAGGAAGGCGCCGGCGCCTTTGTGTGCGGTGAGGAAACGGCGCTGATCGCCTCTATCGAAGGCAAGCGGGGCGAGCCGCGTCCACGGCCGCCATTCCCGGCGGTCTCGGGCCTGTGGGCCAAGCCGACCAACAACAACAACGTCAAGAGCTATGCCTATATCCCACAGATCATCGCCAAGGGCGCGGATTGGTTCGCGGGCATCGGTCCCCAGCGCAGCCCTGGCACGGCGATCTTTGCGCTGACGGGCAAGGTGCGGAATACGGGCCTGGTTGAGGTTCCCATGGGCATCACCATGGGCGAGATCGTCTTTGATATCGGCGGCGGCGTCCCCAATGGCAAGCAGTTCAAGGCTGTGCAGACGGGTGGCCCGCTGGGCGGCTGCTTGCCCGCGTCAGGCCTCAACCTCAATGTGGATTTTGACTCTCTGCGGCAGGCCGGCGCCGTGATGGGCTCGGGCGGCATGATCGTCGTCGACGAGACCACTTGCATGGTCGAGTTCAGCAAGTTCTTTCTCACCTTTGCCACGGCCGAGTCCTGCGGCAAGTGCGTTCCCTGCCGCGTCGGTGGGCGCCGGATGCTCGAGATCCTAACGCGCATCACTGAGGGCGAGGGCACCATGGAGGATCTCGATCTCCTGCAAGAGATCGCCGAGGGCATGACCGAGGGCGCCCTTTGCGCGCTGGGTCAGCTCACCCCTGGTCCGGTGCTGTCGGCGTTACGCTATTTCCGGCACGAGTTTGAGGCCCACATCCTGGAAAAGCGCTGCCCTGCGGGCGTCTGCAAGGCCCTGGTGCGGGCTCCATGCGTCAATGCCTGTCCGGCTGGTGTGGATGTGCCTAGCTACCTGACCAAGATCAGCGAGGGTGACTATGCCGGGGCACTGGCCATTCATCGCAAGCGCAATCCGTTCGCGTTGGTCTGCGGTCGCGTTTGTCCCGCCTATTGCGAGCGGCGTTGCCGTCGCGGCGAGCTGGACGAGCCGGTCGCCATCCGCCAGGCCAAGCGGTTTATGGCTGATCAGGAACTCGAGCATCCGTGGACTCCTGAGAAACTCGAAGATGACAAGGCCGAAAAGATTGCCATCATCGGGTCTGGCCCCGCTGGCCTGACCGCCGCCCTGCGCCTGGCGCAGAGGGGGTACCCGGTCACCGTCTTTGAGGCGCTGCCCGTGGCTGGTGGCATGATGGCCGTGGGTATCCCCGAGTATCGCTTGCCCCGTGAGATCCTGAACGAGGAGATCGAGGCGATCAAGCGCGCAGGTGTGGAGATCAAGCTAGAAACCGCTCTCGGGCGCGATATCACCATTGACGGCTTGTTGGATGGTGACGGGTATTCGGCTGTGGTGCTGGCCATCGGCGCCCAGACCAGCCGTACCCTGCGTTTGCCAGGTGAGGACAAGGAGGGCGTCTGGGGCGGCACCGAGTTCCTCAAAGAAGTCGCCTTGGGCAATGCTCCCGATCTCACCGGCAAGCGCGTGGCGGTGGTGGGTGGTGGGAACACCGCCATCGACGCTGCCCGCACTTCGATGCGCTTGGGGGCTGACCAGGTTAGCATCGTCTACCGCCGTACCCGTGAAGAGATGCCGGCGGCCGACCTCGAGATCGAGGAGGCGCTGGAAGAGGGCTTGGTGCTGCATACCCTGGTGAACCCCACGGCCATTCTCGGGAATGGTCACGTGGAACAGCTCGAGCTGGTTCGCCAGCAGCTGGGTGAATTCGATGATAGTGCGCGGCGACGGCCGTCGCCCATCGAGGGGTCCGAGTTCACGCTGGATGTGGATGTGGTCATCGCGGCCATCGGCCAGAGCAGCGAGGTCGATTGCGTCGGCGAGTGCGGCGTCACCTTTAACCGCAACACCACGGTGCAGGTTGATCGCCTCCTGGCCACCACGCGCGAAGGCGTCTTTGCAGCGGGCGACCTGGTCCTCGGCCCCGCAACCGTCGTGGAGGCGGTCGCTCAGGGCAACCAGGTGGCTGAGACGGTGGATGCCTACCTCCGAGAGGGTGAGATCGGGGCAGCAGCGGCTCTCAAGGAGTACGATGATCTGCCGGTTAGCTGGACCATGGAAGACTATGGTGACGCCAAGCGCGCCAAGATGCCAGTGCAGGATCCCATCGTGAGACGGACCAACTGGCAAGAGGTCGAGCTTGGATTCTCAGAGTCGGCTTGCCGTGAGGAATGTAAGCGGTGTCTCCGTTGCGATCTCGAATAGGTATGCGGGTGACGGAATCGGCTGTTACGGATCGCTGCGATCGGGACGCTGGCCTCACGGGCGGTTCGAGCGGACCGCAGAGGGGCTCAATAGCTAGCTTGGTGCAGCATAGCGCATTCGATGAGGAGGAGTCATGCCCGACGTCAGAGTGACGATCGACGGGACGGAAGGCAGCGTCCCGGCCGGGATCACTGTTCTTGAAGCGTGTCGCATGCTGGGTATTGAGGTGCCCACGCTATGCGCTCATCCGGCGATTGCACCGATCGGGGCTTGCCGAATCTGCCTCGTGGAGATTGAAAAGCAGCGCGCGTTGCAGCCGGCCTGCACATTCCCTGTCTCTGACGGTATGGTGGTGCATACCCGCTCCGATCGCGTGGTCGATGCGAGGCGTTTTGTCCTTCAGTTGCTCTTTTCCGAGCGGAACCACTTTTGTATGTTCTGCCAGATGAGCGGCAGCTGTGAGCTGCAGGATCTGGCCTATGAATATGGGCTCGATCACTGGGAGTTCGACCGGGCGTTCCCACGCTTGGGCGTGGACGCATCGCGCGAGTTCTTTGTGATGGACCATAACCGCTGCATCCTCTGTCGACGGTGCGTGCGTGTTTGTGATGAGCTGGTGGGCAACGCCACTCTGGGCGTCAAGCATCGTGGCGCCGAGACCATGATCATCGCCGATATGGACGTCCCCTTTGGCCAGTCGAGTTGTGTTTCGTGCGGAACCTGTCTACAGGTCTGTCCAACGGGAGCGCTGGGCGATCGTGCCAGCGCGTATATGGGAGCTACAGACGAGATCACCCGCGTCAAGTCCACCTGCACGGGTTGTAGCGTGGGCTGTGGCGTCGAGCTGGTGGTTCGCGAGGGCCGCGTGATCCGCGTTGAAGGCGATTGGGACGCGCCTCCTAGCAAAGGCCTGCTCTGCGAGATCGGTCGGTTTGGGTTGCAGCATGACAAGCGCCGTCGGGCGCGCAGGCCGCAGGTGCGCCGGGATGACGCCTGGGTCGAGGCGAGCTGGGATGACGCGCTAGCGGCGGCGGCCAAGGGTCTCGCGGCAGGCGGTAGCGACATCTGCACGCTAGTGGCGGGGACGGCCACCAATGAGTTGGGCGCTGCGATCGCCGCACAGTTGCCTGGGGCCAAGCAGCAGTTGGGCGCGGTCTTGCTGGACGACAGCGGCGGCCTGGCTGCTATGGACGAGGCCGATCTGTTTGTGGTGGTTGGAACGGACCTGACCGTGAACCATCAGGTAGCCAGCTTTGCCGTCAAGCGCGGGGTGCGTCACCGCGGTGCTCGTTTGGTGCTCGTGTGCGATGGCGAGAATGGACTCGCACCTTGGGCGTTCAAGCAGGTGGGCCTCAAGGAGGCCGCGAGCGTACTGGAGATCGTCAAGGGTGCCGAACAGCCGGTCGTCGTCTATGATGCCAAGGCAGCGTCCGTGGCCAAGGCTGTGGCCGATGCCGTTCCTGCCGCCAAAACGGTGGCGTTTACCGACGGCGCCAACACCAAGGGGCTGGCGGCCGCCGGCGTGGCCGAGGCATTCGCCAACAACGGTGCCAAGGCCTATCTGGTGGTCGCTGGCGAGGCAACCGGCGCTGAAGCCAGCGTCATGGCCGCCCTGGAAGAGGCCGACTTTGTGGCCGTCCAGACCAGCTACGCCGAGCCCTGGGCTCAAGTGGCTGACGTGATCCTCCCGATGCCGACCATGTGGGAAAAGAATGGCACGGTCATCAGCGCCGATGGCGTGGAGCGTCACGTTCACAGCGCTGTCACGTTTGATGGCCTTTCAGATGTCAAAACCATAGAACGCCTGGGCGCCCTTCTGTCGTAGAACGGGTCGAACCTGAGCGGGAAGCGAGGAGCCGTCATGGGCAAGGTTACGCTCTGTTCCGATTGGCTGGATGTATGTTCCGGTTGTCACATGTCTCTTTTGGATATCGACGAACGCATCATCGAGCTGGTAAAGCACGTGCAGTTGCTGTCGATGCCGATTACGGATCTGAAGCATCCGCCCGAGGAGGGTTGCGATGTAGGTATCCTGACTGGTGCGATCAGCAACGACCATCAGGAAGAGGTTGCGCGTAGAATGCGGGAGCGCTGCAAAGTGCTCATCGCGGTGGGCGACTGCGCGGTGACGGGCGGCATCTGCACCATGCGCAACTTTTTCGATGTCGAGGACGTGCTCTCGCGTGGCTATGTCGAGACCGAGAGCACCGACAAAGGCCAAGTCCCACGTTCAGAAGAGATCGCCAAGCTGTACCCGCAGGTCAAGGCGGTGGACCAGGTGGTCAAGGTGGATCTGTATATCCCTGGCTGCCCGCCGCCAGCGGACGCGCTGTGGTATGCGATCACCGAGCTTTTGGCCGGTCGTACGCCCGTATTGACCGATGACTTGTTGACGTATGACTAGTGCCTTGGGGGCCAAGACGACCACCTTGTTCGGCATAGAGGAGTTGTGAGATGGGCCAAAAGCTAACCATTGATCCAGTAACGCGCATTGAGGGCCATGCTCGGGTGACCATCCGCGTCGATGATGACGGCCAGGTCGAGCAGGCCTATATGCATGTGGACCAGTTCCGGGGCTTTGAAAAGTTCTCGGAAGGCCGCATGTACTATGAGATGCCGGTGATTACGCCCCGCATCTGCGGCATCTGCCCGGTGAGCCACCATCTGGCCTCGGCCAAGGCGGCTGACCGCGTGGCCGGCGTGGTGCCGCCACGCCCGGCGCATTTGCTGCGCGAGCTCTTGCACATGGGCCAGATCATCCAGTCGCATTCGCTGCACTTTTTCCATCTGGCGTCGCCAGACCTGCTCTTGGGCTTTGACGCGGACCCGGCCATCCGCAACGTCGTTGGCCTCATCGAGGCTGATCCGGCGCTGGCGGTCAAGGCTGTCAAGTTGCGCAAGTATGGCCAAGAGATCATCCGTCGGCTCTCGGGCCGGCGCATTCACATGCACTGGGCCGTGCCCGGTGGCGTGAGCGCGCCTTTGGCGCCGGAGGAGCGCGACTGGATCCTTGGGCAGGCCGACGAGATGAAGGGCTATATCCAGGATGGCATCACCGTAGCCAAGAACTGGCTGGCGGCCAACCAGGATACGGTGCAAGCCTTTGCTAACTTCAAGTCCAACTATCTCGGATTGAACCGTGACGGCGCCCTCGAGCTGTACGATGGGCCGGTGCGCATGATAGATAGCAAGGGCGACTTCGTGGTCGAGTTCGACGCGTGCAACTATCTCGATTATATCTCCGAGAGGGTCGAGGACTGGTCCTACCTGAAATTCCCGTACTATAAGGCTTGGGGCTGGCCGGATGGGGTGTACCGAGTTGCGCCGTTGGGGCGCCTCAACGTGGCCGAGCGCATCGAGACGCCGCTGGCGAACAAAGAGCTCAAGGAATGGAAGGCGCTGGCTGACGGGCCGGTGGAGCCCTCGCTTTACTATCACTATGCGCGGCTCATCGAGGATCTGTACGCTCTCGAGCGTGCTGTCGAGCTGTGTGAGGATCCCGATATCCTCTCGCATGATATCCGCGAGACGAGCTTTGAGGTGACTGGCGAGGGCGTGGGATGCATCGAGGCGCCCCGTGGTACCTTGTGGCATCACTACTGGACCGATGAAAACGGCGTGATCACCAAGGTGAACCTGATCGTCGCGACCGGCAACAACAACTGGGCGATGAACAAGTCTGTCGATATGGTGGCCAAGACGTTTGTCGATCCCGCCAACCTCACCGAGGGGATGCTGAACCGCGTCGAGGCGGCTATTCGCTGCTACGACCCGTGTCTTTCCTGCTCAACGCATGCCTTGGGACAGATGCCGCTCATCGTGCGCGTGGAGGATAGCTCGGGCCAGGTGCTAGCTACCCACACTCGCGACTAGTCACGTTGTTCTTGCAAAGTGCTCGCATCGACGAGGTCTCTGCATTAGCAGGGGCCTCGTCGTTCGTTACGGTAGGAGAGTGGCCATGGCCTCTTTTCTCTTTATTCCTTTTGGCAACCCTAGCCGTCGAGACGATGGGGTGGCCTTTCACATCGCGCGCCGTCTCCTGGAGCGGCTCGGGCTGGAGGTGCGTGACCCGGAGGAGGTCCCGACCTATGATGTGGGCGACGGCCTCACCATCATGGGGCTGCATCAGTTGGCGCCCGAGCTAGCCCAGGATCTGGCCGAGGCCGACGTGGTGGTCTTTATCGACGCGCATGTGCCCGGAGCGGGTTGGGATGACGTCCACTGGGAAGCGATCGAGGGCGAGCTACGCCCTAGCATGGTGACCCATCAGCTCAAGCCTCAGAGCGTGCTGGCCCTGTGCCAGGCGCTCTACCAGCGGACGCCTACCACCTATGTGCTCTCCGTCCTGGGCACCGACTTTGACTTTGGCGGTGAGCTCTCGTCGCAGGCCCAAGCGCTGGTGGAGCCAGCCGTGGACCGGCTGATGGCGTTGCTGGATGCCCACACCAGCTACGGTGATTCCCCATGACCAAGCCTGCCGAGGACTTGGATCCGCGGATAGTTCCGGCCCAAGCTTGGCGGCTGAGCGCTCGGACATCCGGCCAGGAGAGGATCTACCTAGTGCGCGAGGCGCCGCTACGGGTCACTATCCAGGAGAGGCCGGCGGTGGTGATGATGCGTACGCCGGGAATGGACGTCGAGCTCGTCGTGGGCTACCTGGTGGTCGAGGGCTTGGTCGCCTCGTATGGACAGATTGACGCGGTGCTGCTGCAGCCCGCGCTCGAGTGCGGCGCGGCTATGGATAGGGCCGAGGTACGGCTGACGGTGGAGGCTCGGCCGCCTGCCATGGACGAGCGGCCGCGCCTGGTCTGGGCGGTGGCCGGCGATGCGAGTCGGCACGGTGAACGGCCGCTGCCAGCGGTGAGTAGCGAGGTGCAGGCGGCCCTGGGAGCGCTAGCTACGGCTGGGAACGACCTGCGAGCAGGGCAGACCCTGCGCCAGCTGGCCGGCGGGGTGCACGCCTTTGGGATGTACCGCGCCGATGGTGAGCGGCTGGTTGTCTGTGAGGACATTGGTCGACATAACGCCATGGACAAGGCGGTGGGGTGGTGCCTGGGGCGCGGCCTAGATGACGCCTGGGCGTTCGGCCTCTGTTCGGGTCGGCTTAGCTATGAGATGGTCGCCAAGGCTGCGCGGGTCCAGCTACCCATGCTGGTGTCGTTCTCTGCGCCCTCAAGCCTTGGAGTCGAGACCGCCGAGCGCTGCGGCATCACGTTGGTCGGCTACCTCAAAGATGGCGAGGCCCGAGTCTACAGCCACCCCGAGCGCGTCCTGCCCTAGCGGCCGACGAGGTTGAGTCGGTCGATCCGCTGCCAGCGACCGTCAGCATCCTCGATCCACAGGTGCAGCCGCCCTGGCTCCATCTCGGGGCCTATCTGAACACGGTGAACGGCCCGCACGATCTCCTCGGTGGCCCATTCCTCGGTAGAATAGATCGACCCGCCCAGCGGGAGCGTGAACCGTTGGCGATGACGGCGGGTGTCGCGCAGCTCAAAGAGCGCCTCATGGATGGGGGCGGCGCCCTCGGTGCGCTGCCAATAGACCACCAGCTCCAGATCATCTCCCGGGCGGAGTGGCGTGTCCGGGGCATGGCCGTGGCCCGCCAGGTAGGCGCTATGGCCCACCAGGCGGACGCCCGTGAGGGCCACGTCATCGTGCGCGGTCAGATCCAGGGCCGAGACCGGCGGTGGCGCAGTGGCTCGTTCGATGATGACCTCGCCCAATGAGACCGAGTCCCCAATCCCATGACCCTGCACGGGCAAGCGCTGGCCGGTCTCGGGCAAGTACATCCCCACCAGGAGCTGATAGCGGCCGGGCGGCGTTCCGGGCCGCACCACGATGCCGTGCCGATCCACGATGCGCTCGCCCACTTGCCAGCTATCGGTGGGCCGGCCAAAGCCCACGGGCTCGGCGTCGCGTTGGGCAATGATCTGGCCCTCGCCATCGACCAAGTGGAGAAACACCTTGTAGCGCTCGCTCAGTGGCGCGGTGGTGTGCCAGATCAGTTCGACCTGAAGGATGTCTCCGCTCCTGACGCGGGGCGTCATGGCAACCTGATCGAGCTGGATGGCCTCACCGAGCTGGGCCGTGATACTATGTGGCTCTAGCGTGCCTTGGGCTGCCGACGTGGCATAGACCACCAACCGCAGGTTGCCGAACCAGGCATCCATGGCGCGAAAGGCGTGCTGATCCAGCCAACCTTCGATGACGCGTTCCGGATCGCTCTCATCCGTCGCCCAAAAGATGCCATAGATCCGCTCGTGGTCACCCGCGATCTCTTCCAGTTGGGCCAGCGTGATCTCGCGGTCGAGGGGACGCTGGAGCGGCAGTGGGTAGGTGGCAACGCTGCCGCTGGCGTACAGCTCGACGGTCTCGATCTGGCTGGGCGCATTGATCAGCATCGCATCGTGCGGACCTGCCGCAGCCTCTATGTACGCCACGATGCCGCGATAGTCATCGCGAAAGGTAGCGGGATCGTGGTACTGCTGCCAGAGGGCGGCGCCGCTGGTGGCCAGGGGGATCGCGGCTGCCATGATCGCAAGGGAGATGCCCCACCAACGCTGCTTGCTGCCCCTCCCCAGCCGTGCCAGCGCGAGGATCGCCACCGCCTGCAAAGCCGAGAGGGCCGGCGCCACCAGAAGCGCGAATTTGGGCTTGAACATGGGCCGAGCCAGCGAATAGAGCCCCATGCTGGCCAAGGGCACCAAGAGATAGAGGCTCCACGGAGAGCGTGGCCCGCGTCTATGCAGATCGACCAACGCGCCGCCGAGGGCCAGGGTCGCTGCTCCATAGCCCGCCCAGCGGAGCCATGGACCCGGCTCCACGGCCGTGCCCAGCGCCAGGGTCTGCGCGGCTGTGCGAGCATAGGACAGCAGACCGCCGGCGTGCCCCACGGCTGGCCACTGGGTCAGGGCCTGCCATGAGAGCGCTAGCCAGGGGAGATACAGTATGCCGATGATCAGTTGGAGCAAGGCCCACTTGGCTGCTAGAACGCCGCGGTCTTGCCAGGTCAGCTCCTGCTTCAGAACCCACCACAGCAGCCCCAGGTTCTGCGCCAGCACCAGGGTGAACCCGGTATAGTGGGTGTAGGTCAGCAAGCCGGTGAGGATCAGGTAGGGGGCCGAGCGCAGCAGCCAGCGCTCGCCCGCGAGCAGGCCGTCGGCCAGCAGTGCGTGCCACGCCGCCATCGAGGCGCAGGCCAGCGCCGTGGCGAGCATGTACATGCGCGCCTCTTGGGCATAGTAGACCTGTAGGGGCGACACTGCCGCCAGCAACCCAGCCAGTAAGGCCGTCCTGTCGCCCCAGACCCTACGTGTCAGCCCGTACGTCGCCGCCACACAGGCCGTGCCCAGCAGCGCCGAGAGCGCTCGCACCGCAGCCTCGCCACGGCCAAAGAGCCGTATCCAGCCATGGAGCAGCACATAGTAAAGGGGCGGATGAATGTCCTGGGAGGCGCCCTGGAGGATCAGGCCGAGGCTGCGGCTGGCCAGGGCCACGCTGGTGCCCTCGTCGTTCCAGTAGCTCTGGTAGCCGATGCGATAGAAGCGTAGCCCCGCCGCCAGAAGCAGCAGCCCAACCAGGAGAAGAGGCGTGCGCCGACGGGCTCCTTCGGGCTGGGTGACCGCGTCCATGGCGTCAGCGTCGCCGTGCATACAGTGCTAGGGCGATGATCAAGGCGACGATCCCTGCGGCAGCCAAGGCGAACCGCTGCCAGGAGCGCTGGCGCTGTACCACGATGCCGTCTAGCGCGAGAGGCGTCTGCCCCACGGTGACGCTGATCTCGTGGACGCCATCGGGCAGGCGGCGGCCAAGAATCAGCGTGGGCGAACGGCCCTGGGGATCGACGCCAAGCTGCAAAGAGTCGACGGTCTCGCCATCGATGCGAACGGTGACGTCAGGGACGGTTGCCACGGGCTCGCGCAGTACCAGCTCCACCTGTGTGCCGCGAGCGCTGAACTGAAGGCTCGCCCCCGCTGCGCCGAGGGCATAGCCCCCGAGTACCGCACCTGCGTCGGCCACCTGCTCCCAAGAACCCTGGTAGCGGATGGCCCAGTGATCCTCTTGGTGATAGCCGATCTGTACCGTCGGGGTCGAGCGCGCCAGCTCGCTCAGGGCGTCATAGACGGGCAGCGGCCGCATATCGGGCTCGACCATCCGAAAATAGTACCACGCCTGGTCGCGCTCCAGGTCCGAAGGGCGGCGGAAGAACCAGTAGCTCATGACGCCCATCCAGGGCCATTCCTGCTGAGCGCGCTGATAGGCCTCCACTGCATAGCGGGCCTGTTGCTCCTCGGTGACACGGCCATAGGGCGCCTGTCCAAAGTCCTCTGGCAGCGCGCTCCATCCCACCTCGGTGGCCCAGATCGGCTTGGCGGCATCGCCATGCTCGACCATGATGGCACGCAAGAGCTGCACCCGCGAATAGTTGGTGCGGTCACGGCTGGTGCGACGGTCGTTGGGCCCCGTCCAGAGGCCATAGACCTGGGCGCCCATGATGTCGAACGACCCTTGCGCGCCCGCCTGGTACATGCGCTCCAGGTAGAGCAGATCGCTCATGTTGCGCGGGCCGAACTCGTCGGGCGTCTCTTCGATGTTCTGGGCCAGGCCCGCCGCCAAAATGACGCACTCGGGGTCGGCCTCTTTGGCGCGGCGGTAGGCGATCTCGAGCAGCTCGGTGTATCCCTCAGGGCTGGCGGGTTGATCGCCCCACTCGGGATAAATATTGGGCTCGTTCCAGATCTGGTAATAGCGGATGCGCCCCTTGTACCGATCGACGACGGCATAGACAAAGTCGCCAAAGTCCTCATAGTCATCGGGGGGCGCCATGGTCCAGCCTGGGGCATCTCCCATGGCACGCGACCAGGAGGGCGGGTTGTCAAGCCGGGCGATGATCTCGATGCCGTGCTTTTCGGCCAGGTCCACGATGCGGTCGTACTTTTCCCAGGCGCTATGGTTCCACTTGTGATCCCAGAAATCGCCCTTGGCCGAGATCTCGATGTCTTCCCAAGGGAACTGCTGGCGGATCCAGCCGAACCCAGCCTGGGCGATGAGCTCCAACGACTGCTCCACCTTGGCGACCTCGACCTCCTGCTCGAGAAAGGTGTTGACGCCATACGGTCGCAGTCCCGTGTGGGCGATGGGGACCATGGGTGCCGTCTCTGGCGTCGGCTGCGTCAGGCGTAGGTAGGCCAGGGCCAGGGTTCCTTTGATCTGCTGGCCCAGCGCTTCCTCGCCAGTCCAGCCCGCCATGGCCGATCGGAGCGGCTTGGCGAACCCAACGCCCGCGGCCAGGATGAGCACCAGCAGCGCGCCCAGGGCCGTGAGGCGTTTCTTGGTGCGATCGGTTCGGTCGGAGGTGACAGAGCGAGTCATGGCATCCTTTGGATGGGGCGTTGGTCGCAGGCGGTGCCGCCCGCCTGGAAAGGGCTAGGTATCAAGCGGCCGGCGGCGGGTGCTGCGCCGCGGTGGGCTGGTGCGGGCTGGCTCGCCCTCGTAACGGGGCGCGTGAATATCCAGCACTTGGCAGACGTCGCGATTCTGGAAGCGCGCCTTGAGGCGCTCATCCAGGTTCTCCCAATCGGCCGAGCTGATGGTCACCAGGGTGGGCAGCCGCGAGATATAGCGATAGTTGAGCAGCTGAAAGAGTTTTTCCTCCGCCCACGGCGTGGGGCTCTGGCTGCCCAGATCATCGAGCACTAGGAAAAAACTACGACGGATCTGGTCAAAGAGTTGGTCATAGCTGGTCGAGCTGTTGGGCTGAAAGGTCGAGCGCAGGTGGTCCAGCAGGTCCGATATCACCACCAAGAGCACCTTTTGCCCCGAGAGCGCGACGCGGTTGGCCGTTGCCGCCGCGAGATGGGTCTTGCCCACGCCGAACGAGCCGCGCAGCACCACCCAGTTGGGGGGCGTCGGGTTCTCGGCCAGCTCTAGCAAGCGGCGCGCGATCCCGCGCAGCTCGGCGCTGAGCTTGGGGTCGAGGTCGTGCGTCCGCAGCGAAAAGGTGTCAAAGGTCATGTCGGCATAGAGGTTGAGACTGCCAAAGCTCTCGTTCTTGCCCATGGTGCGGAAATCGGCCGCATAGATGGGCAGGCTCGTCACCAGGTCCTTGTCCCTCAGCCGCGAGGCCAGCCGCGGATCCATCGACTCGATGCTTTGGTTGGTGGTGATGACGGTGGGCAACTCGGCATTGTAGCGATAGTTCAGGATCTGGTAGAGCTTTTCGGTGGCCCAAGGCGTTGCGTTCTGGGTGCCCAGGTCATCCAGCACCAAGAGCTCGACGCGGCGGACCTGCTCAAAGCGTTCGTCGTAAGAGATGGTGCTGGTGGGCGCATAGGCCGCGCGCAGATAGTCGAGCAGGTCGGGCACCACCACAAAGAGCACAGGGCGACCTTGGCGGAGCCGTTCGTTAGCGATGGCTGCGGCCAGATGGGTCTTGCCGCAGCCATAGGTGCCCGTGAGCAGCAGCCAGCCTTGGGGATGATCGGCAAAGGCCTTGCAGGCTTCCACCGCCGAACGCAGCGCCATTGCCACCTCGCCCGAGCCGGGCGCATCGGTCACAAAGGTCTCAAAGGTCTGTTTAGCTAGATGGGCCAGGTTGCTGGTCTCGCGCAAATGGGCGAGGCGTTTCTCGGCCATCTGCCTGCGGCGGCAGACGCATGGCACGGCGCGGCCAAAGCGCGGATCGCTCGGGGGCACCTTGAGCCGCACAAAGCCGACGCCCCCGCAGATCGGGCAGGGGTCCTGGCTGTCGTCAGGGGGGCTCTGGTCGGTCATCGGCGCCCCGCTCGGCGCGCGCCCTGCCGCGAGTTCCAGTCGCCATCATCCTTGCCCTCGCGCGACCATCGCTCCAGGATGGCGGCGATATAGCGCCAGTTACGCACATTGCTCTCCACAGCGATCCGAAAGGCGTCCTCGATCCACTCGGGCGGATAGTCGGCCTCGGCCTCCTGGAGCTGCTCGGCGATGAGCGGTTGCAGCAGGCCGATGTTCTGCTCATAAAGCTCATAGATGCTGGGTCGCGGATCGACAGGCTGCGGTTCCCGCACAAAGCCGCGGCGCTCGAGGATCAGCGAGCCATCCTTGACCTGGTCCACCGCCTTGCGGCCCTGAGGCGTGTTGAGAAAGAGATACTCTAGCTCACCGTCGGGATCGGCAATGCACAGCCGCAGTAACGTGCCCCGTTCGCAGGCGCGATCGACGGCCTCACGCAGCCTCGGGGTCGGGTCGCCGTCAGCGGTGCGGGCCAGGGCCTGTCGAAGTACCGTCTCGTTCTCGAGCTCTGTGAAGGTGAGATAGCGCGGATAGCCCGTCTGACGGTGGAGCGACCAGAACATAAAGAGGGTGAGGGCCAGCTCCTCGCGTGACTCGATGGCGGGCAGTAGCTCGGTAAAGAAAAGGTCAGGAATGGGCGTCTGCCGCACGGGCCCCGATGGGAATCCAGCAAAAGGTCTCATAGCGGCTCAAAGACGTCCTCAAAGCCATCGCCCGCGTAGAAATCCTCGGGCGCGCGCGTTTCGAGGTCCGCAAAACGGGTATGGCTAGCGTCGAAATGCAGCGAGACGCGCCCTAGGGGCCCGTTGCGGTGCTTGGCGATGAGAATTTCGCGGATGTTGGCCCGCTCGGGATCCTCGTCGGGATCATCCTGGTAGATGAACATGACCACGTCGGCGTCCTGCTCGATGGAGCCGCTCTCTCGCAGGTCGGAGAGCTTGGGCACGCGGTCGGCGCGCGATTCGACGGCGCGGGAAAGCTGCGACAGCGCTACGACGGGCACGTTCAGTTCTCGAGCCAGGCTCTTGAGCGAGCGGGAGATGTACGAGATCTCCTGGACGCGGTTCTCGCTACGACGGTCGCCGCCCTGCATCAACTGCATATAGTCGATGATGATCAGATCGAGGGCATACTCAGCGGCCAGACGGCGCGCCTTGGTGCGGATCTCCATGGGCGATGGCGATGGGGTGTCATCGATAAAGATGCGCGTCTTGGCGTACGTTTCCACGGCCGTGGTCAGCTGGGCCCACTCGATCCCTTCGATGTGTCCCAAGCGGAGCTTTTGCGAATCGATGCCGGTGTTCATCGAGATGAGACGCTGGGTGAGCTGCTCCGCCGACATCTCTAGCGTAAACAGGGCTATGACGGCGTTGAACTTTCTGGCGGCGTTGTCGGCTATGGCCAGCGCCAGGCTGCTTTTGCCGACGCCAGGGCGTGCCGCCACGATGATTAGGTCTGACGGCTGCAAGCCACCGAGAATCTGATCAAGGCTGGTAAAGCCAGTGGGGACGCCCAACGGCTGATCGGCGTGCTCGACCAGGAACTCGATGCGCCGAAAGTACTCTTCCGCGATCTCGCTCATGGGGCGCAGGGCGCGGCTGATGCGCCGCTGGGAAACGTCAAAGAGGAGCTGTTCGGCGTGATCGATCACCTCGTCAACGTCGTCGCGTTCCTCATAGGCGAGGGCGGCGATATCGCCCGCGGCGCCGATGAGCCGCCGCATGATGGCGGTGCGCTCCACAATGTGGGCATAGTGCTCCACGTGGATGGACGTCGGCACGCTGTTGATCAGCGACGTGAGGTAGGCCCCGCCCCCAACGCGCTCGAGCTCGCCCATGCGTTCCAGCTCGTCCACCACCGTGATGAAATCCGCAGGTTGGCGGCGTTCGTGCAGCGAACGGATGGCGCTATAGATGGCGCTGTGCGACTCGCGGTAAAAGTCGTCCGCCTGCAAAAAGCCCGCTACCTTGATGATGGCGTCGGGATCGATCAGCAGGCTGCCTAGGACGGATTGCTCCGCCTCGATGTTCTGCGGGGGAAGCCTATCGGCGGCCATGGCTCACTCTTGGTCGTCTGGGTCGATGCTTTCTAGGAACTCGCCAAACACGCCGAGGCCGTCATCTTCGGCCTCGGGCTTGGCCTCGCGAATCTCGGGCGAGGGATAGATGCCCGCCTTGTCCAGCACGCTCTCGTCGGCATAGATGGGCACCGAGGTGCGCACGGCCAGGGCGATGGCGTCGCTGGGGCGCGAGTCGATCATCACCAGATCGCCGTCGCGTTCCACGGCCAGGCGGGCGAAAAAGGTGTGCTCGGTCAGGTCGTTGACCACCACGTACTGGAGGGTGCCGTCGAGCTCGGTAATCACGTTGGCCAATAGATCGTGGGTCAGGGGGCGCGGGACTTTGGCGCCCTGGAGCTTGATAGCGATCGCCTCCGACTCGTACATGCCGATCCAGATGGGCAGATAGCGCTCCTTGCGCACTTCCTTTAGAAGGACGACGCGATAGCGCGACAGCAGGCTGTACAAGACAGAGTAGACGGATAGTTCGATCATTCGCTGGGCTCTCCGCATCCCACCAGTGCTAGCTGCGATTATACCATGCCGACCAGGGGCTCACAACCGATCAGCCAGCCCTGAGTGGTGTGGCTCTCGCGATCGGCCTCGGGAGTGGAGGCGATTCGCCGCTGCGGAGCGTTGCAGGTGACGGAGCTTTGAGGGCTGAGACCGAGCAGTTCCTAGCCGCCCCAGATCTGCCCGCGGAAGACGATCAAGGCGATGCCCGCGAGCCCGACCAGGGCGAACTCGACCACGTGGTGGGGGCGCAGCTCATCCCGCAGCGCGTGGCGCAGGATGCCGACCAGCGCGTAAAAGCCGATCAGCAGCAACCCCCCAGCGGTGGCGGGCGCGACGGGGCAATAGTTCAGCGCCCAGGTCAGTTGGCCCAGCAGCATGCCGACGGTCACCGATGCGGCCAACGTCTCCCAGGTGCGGGTCTCAGCGCGGCAGAGCAGGCCTAGGGCGGAAAGCGTCGTAAGCAAGACGGTGCTGGTCGCCGAGAGGGCGCTGCGCAGATGGGCGGCCTGGAGGATGGTCAGCAGAGCGAGCACTGCTGCATAGGTCGCGAGATCCACAAAGAGCGTCGCTTCGTAACGGCGATCGCTGCAGGAGCGCGGCTCCGAAAGGCGCATGAGCAGGCCCAGGCCGACCCCAGCGACGATGGCGAACCCAGCTCGAACCAGGGCGGCGCCCAGGTTGGCTGCCACCATCCACATGGCCAGCGCCCACAGCATCGGCAGGCTCCAGTGGGCGATGAGGTCCAGCAACGCCCTGAACCCACGGGCCTCGTCCGAGAGCGGTGCGGCCAACGCGGCGGCTCCCACAAAGCCCGCTGCCAGCACCGCGCCCATGAGGTCGGCACCGATGCGCAAGGTCAGCTCTGACCCCAGAAAGCGGCGTGCCACCTCCCAGGTGGGGACGTTTGCCAGGGGTGCGACCGTCACCATGAGGGTGACCAGGGCGGCCGCGACGGCTTGCAGCTCTCGGGTTGGCTGGTTCGCGTCTGAGGATAATCCTACCATGACCCCATTCTAGGCGCTGCCGTTGCCAGGGTCAACGTGAGCCTCCGTCATGCTCCGATGGCTTGACAGGTGCCATGCTGAAGCCCTAGAATCGACCTGTATGACTAGACAACCTACTGGAAGGAGTTCAGAAATGCGACAACGCCGATCGGGATTGTCATGCTCAATGACGAGCGCCCCCACGTCTGGCAGCAGAACAGTGAGGCCAATGAGGCGGTGGTGCTCAAGTGGGCCGAGATCGTTCGCCAAGGCCTCAAGAACCAGGACGGCAGCGCGCCAGAGGTCGTGGTGGCCTCAAAGACGGTGACGTCGACTCGGGTTGCCCAGGAGGTCGGCGAGGAGCTACGACGTGCGGGCGTCCGCATTCTGATCATGTGCTACAACGTCTGGGATTTTCCGTTCCTCGCCTGGCCGCTGGTGAATACCGTCGGCCGCGATGTCCCTATCCTCAGCCTCTCGAACAACAACGGACAGTTCCCAGGCAACGTGGGCCTCTTGGCCAGCGATGGCGCTCTACGACAGGCGGGAGTGCGCACGCACCGCATCGTGGGCGACATCGATGACCCCCAGACGCATGCGCAGGTCTTTGACTGGCTGCGGGCGGCTGAGGCGATCACCACCATGCGCAACGAGGTGTTCGGCCTCTACGGTGGGCACTCGATGGGCATGGAGACGGGGTACTATCATCTGGTGCCCACCCTCAAGGCGCTGGGCGTCACCTGCCGTCAGATCGACCAACTCTTGCTGGTCAAGATGATGGAGAACGAGGTCGACGAGGCCGAGGTGGAAAAGGGCTTGGCCTGGTTCGAAAAGTTGCTGGGCGACCGCATCCTGTATGACGGCAAGATGCTCACACCAGAGACTCTCAAGAACCAGCTTCGCCTCTACTTGGCCATGAACCTGGTGAACGAGGAAAAGGGCTTTGACTTTTGCGGCCTCAAGGGCCAGCGTGAGTTAACCGAGTACGTCTGCCTGGGCGACGTGGCCGAGATGCTCATGAACGACCCCTACGACTGGCGGGGCCCCAAGGAGCCCGTGGTCTGCGCCACCGAGGCTGACGCCTATGCCGCGGTGACCATGCAGATGCTCAAGTATGTGAGCGGCGGCCTACCTTCGCTGTTCATGGACGTCCGTCTGTACCTCCCCGACATGGGCATCTGGGACTGGTGCAACTCGGGCAACCATGCTTCCTGGTATGCCAACCAGAGCTTTGACCCCGCCGAGAACCTGGCCAAGGTGCACCTGCATCCTGCCCTCGAGTTCTACTTCAAGGCGGGCGGGGCCTCGGTCGAGTTTGACGCCAAGCCAGGGCCGATGACGTTTGCCCGACTTGGTCTGTGGGACGACAAGCCGTTCCTGGTGATCATGAAGGGCGAGAGCATGGACCTCCCTGCCGAGGAGCGTGCTCGCATCAACGCGCTGACCGATCCGACCTGGCCGCATGTGCACGCCAAGCTGTCAGGCTCCTTTGAAGAGTTCTTGACCGTGTTCCCCTGCAACCACGTTGTGGGTACCGTAGGCGACAAGGTGCGCGCCCTCACCATGGCCTGTGAGATCGCTGGCATCACGCCCATCGTGCTGGGGCCTGAAGGACAGGAACGGATCGCGCCGATCTGGGAACGCGTTCAGTAGTGGGTTGGTTGGCTGTGCGGCGGGAGCTACAGTTCCCGCCGCACGCTCATCTAGCTAGGTCTCCGAACCAAGGAACATTGGCATGACGAGCGTCCTTCAGGGGGTGAGGCGCTTGGTGTGGCATGTGCGCCAGAACCATGCGCTGGAGCACGCCACCATGCACCAGATGAGGAGCTGCTTTGGTGGTGGCCGACTGGCAGGATGCACCACCGCTAGCGGCTTTTTTCTTTTGGGGCCCGTTCGCACGGCGGACGTTCAGGCAGCCGTTGGGCAGGCCGTGGAAGCCCTGCGGGGAGATCCCGACCAGGCGCTGCATCCCAGGTGCGGCACCAACCTGGTGGCGCTTTACCTGCTGTTGGCTGCGCTGCTTGGTTTGAGCGGCAAGGGACGAAAGCGTGGCGCTCGGGCGTGGATCGGGCGAGTTGCCGCCGTGGTGACGGCCGCCGCGTTTGCTCGTCCAGTGGGGCTGTGGGCACAGAGGCACCTCACAACCAGCGGCCAGGTGGATGGACTTCAGGTTGTGGCGGTGCGGCGCGCCCAGTTCGGGCGATGGGTGATCCACGAGATCGCGACGCAGCATGACGGATGATGTGCCATGTTCTATGTCCTGCACGGTGACGAAGAGTACCTCAAGGCCGAACGGGTAGCCGATCTGCGCGCGCGGGTTGCGAGCGATGCCGTTGGCGACCTGAACATCACCGAGCTGGACGGGCGCAAAGCCACGGTGGCAGAGGTGCTGAACGCCTGTATGGCGATGCCGTTCTTTGGAGAGCGGCGATTGGTCATCGTCTATGGGCTGCTGGAGCGCCTTTCCAAGGCGGGGCAGGGCGCTCAAGATGACCTGGATGCCCTAGTGGCTGGCCTGCAGGATTTGCCCGATACCGCGCGACTCTTGCTGGTGGAGGATACGTCGCTCCCCTCATCTCATCCCGTGGTTGCCCTCGCGGCCCGATCCGACAGTGGCCACGAGTTGGCGTACACCAGGCTGGAGGGGCCCAAGCTGGAGGCGTGGGTGGCATCCAAGGCCAAGGCGGAGGGAACGGGCATCACACAGCCTGCGGCGCGGCTGCTGATTCGCGATACCAAGGGCGATCTTCGCCAGATGGATGGCTGGGTCAGGGTGTTGGCGGCCTCGGTCGGCTACGAGCGACCCATTGATGAGCAGGTGGTGCGCGAGCACGTGCCCGCGGCTCGCGAGGCCGAGATCTTTGACCTGGTAGATAGCATCGGTATGCGGCAGGCGGATCGCGCTCTGGAGCAGGTGCGCGTCCTGTTGGATGAGGGCCAGCATCCCTTGCAGCTCTTGGCGATGATCGCTCGCCAGGCTCGGATGCTGATCATTGTGGCGGAGCTGAGCCATCGCCGTGTGGCGCCCGCCGATATTCTCAAGCAACTGGGGCTGCGTACGACGTTCACGGGGCTCTTGCGCAAACTGCAGGCCCAGGCGAGCCGCTTCCGCATGGCCGAGCTGGAGCGTCTCCAGCGAGAGATCGTCGGGCTGGACTATGGCATCAAGACGGGCCAGATCGAGCCCGAGGTGGGCCTGGAGATGCTGGTCGTACAGTTCTGCGCCCAGCCGACGGCTCAGCTATAGTGACCTACCAGCGCAAGAGCTGGTCGCGCACGCGCTGGGCCAAGGCGACCTCTTGCTCGTCGCCGCAGCCGAGATCGAGGTAGAGCTGGCACGGGTGGACCGCTGGGATGCCGCTGGTGGTCGTCTTGGCCCCCACCAGCACTCCCTGATCGTAGGGCTTGAAGACAAAGACCAAGGTGGTGCCCTTGTCGTCGTCCAGGCCCAAGGCGGAGGCGACGTCGTCGGGCATACCGTCCCAATAGACGGCCAGGCGCTGCGGCGAAAGCTCGCCAGGCAGATACGCCCCCGCCGCCGACCAGAGCGTCAGCGCATAGCGCGTGACGTCATCGGCAAAGGCCCGCTGCAGCTTGGTGAGCAAGGCTCCCGTGGGCTGCGAGCTGCGAAAGACGCGAAACGGGCTGCGGTGGATGTCATACGCTTGGGCCCAGCTCTCCAAGAGGTTGCCAGGGTTGAACAGCTCCAGGCCATCGCGGCCCTTGACCAAGAGGCGTTCGTCCGCTAGGGCGGTGGTGACCATGCTGGCCAGGCCGAGGCTGACGTCGGCTGCTCGGGCTAGCTCGCGCATCCGCCAGTGGCGGCGCGGCTCCATCAGCAAGGCGCGGCACACGCGCTCGGCCTTGCCTGCAAAGGGCGACCGCACGCCGCTGGGTGTCGGCTCGGGCTCGATGCGGTCCACCAAGTAATACACGCCCTCGGTCGCGATCTGCGCGCTGCCCGCGAGGTCCAGCCAGGCCACCTGCGCCTGTTCGCAGGCGCGACGACCTTCTGGGCTCATCCGCGGAGCGAGCAGGGTCGGCGTCAAGTCTCTGGCGTGCGGCTCCTCAACGGGGAAGCGCTCCAGGGCGCGGAGCACCGTCTCCTCGTCGCCGTCGCCGATGGCCAGGATGTCCAGCGCGGCTGTGGCCTGCTCGCCCAGTTGAAGCTGGAGCTGCAGTCGGGCGGGACCGATGCCGCCATTGCTGACGCGACGCATGCTGCGAAAGGCCAGCCTGGGGTGCAGTTTCTGGAATTCGTGTAGGAACCGGTTGAGAACATCTGCCTGACGCACAGCTACCTCCGGCCCGTATTCTGCCGTTGGAGCGCTTTTGTGGCAAGTCGTGAGATGCGAGGCCTGGCCGAGGAGGGAAAAGATGCGAGTCGTTTCGACCGAAGAGATGCGCTACGCCGAGGCCGAGGCAAATCGCCGCGGATTGAGCTATGATGCCATGATGGAGCGCGCTGGGCGAGCGGTAGCGGAGGCGGTGGCCGCTACGGCCCTGTCATCGCTGGAGCGCGTGCTGATTCTGGTCGGCCCGGGCAACAACGGCGGCGACGGTCTGGTGGCCGCGCGCTATCTCTGCAGGTGGGGGCACCGGGTTACAGTGTATCTCTGGCATCGTCCGCGGCGGCCCGACGATCTGAACTGGAATCGACTGCAAGGCCTGCCCGTGCGGCTGGTCGTGGCCGAGGAAGATGATCAAGGAGACCGGCTTCAGGGGTTGTTGCGTCAGCACGACATTTGGGTGGACGCTCTGCTGGGGACCGGTGCCAAGGGCCCGCTGCGCGATCCCCTCCCTCACCTGCTGGGGCTGGCCCGCCGCGAACGGCGGGAGCGCCGAGGGGTTGGATCGCGGACGGTGGCCCCGCGGCCCTGGGTGGTCGCCGTCGATACGCCCAGCGGCGTGGACTGTGACACGGGGGCGGCCGACTCGGCCGTGCTGCCGGCTGACGTCACCATCACCTTTGCCTTTCCCAAGGCGGGGCACTATGCCTTTCCCGGGGCGGGGCTGGTGGGCGCGCTACAGGTGGTCGATATCGGCCTTTCCGAGGGCCTGTTGAGTGTCGGTACGGAGGTCATTGACGATGCCTGGGTAGCCAAGCATCTGCCGCCGCGCCCTCTGGATGGCCACAAAGGCACGTTCGGCACCGTGCTGGTCTTGGCAGGCTCCCGGCGCTATTGTGGGGCGCCCCGGCTGGCGGCGTTGGCTGCTGGCCGGGTGGGGGCTGGTCTGGTTACGTTGGCGGTGCCGACGTGCATATACGGCATCGTGGCTGGTAGTGTGATGGAGCCGACCTTTTGGCCGTTGCCGGATGACGGCGAGGGGTTCGCTGTCGCAGGGGCCGATGCGCTGTCAGAGCCTCTGGTAGCCAGCGACGTGGTACTGGCCGGGCCGGGCTGGGGCCAATCGGACGAGCGCGAAGCGTTCCTGTGGGGGTTCTTGGAGCAGTGCGTGGATCGCTCTGCGAGGCTGGTGCTGGATGCAGACGCGCTCAACCTGCTTGCTCGGCGCGATGGCTGGTGGCGACGCCTGCCGCCAGAGGTAGTCTTGACGCCGCACCCGGGCGAGATGGCGCGGCTGTTGGGCCGGCCGATCGGCGCTATCCAGGCTGATCGGGTGGCTGTGGCTCAAGAGGCCGCCGAGCGATGGGGCTGCACCGTGGTGCTCAAAGGGGCCTTTACGGTCGTGGCCGATCCTGGTAAGGCTGCGCTGCTGTTACCGTTCGCCAATCCCGCGTTGGCCAGCGGAGGGACTGGCGATGTGATGGCGGGGGCCCTGGCTGGCATCTGGGCGCAGGGCTCCTCCAGGCATGCTGCCGCCGCATGCGGTGCGTATCTGCACGGCCGGGCAGGCGTCATTGGCCGGCACCAACGAGGCGATGCGGGGCTATTAGCCGGCGATCTACTGGACCTCTTGCCGCTAGCAAGGAATGCGCTCCTGGGCGGCACAGGCTGATCGCTGAGCGCGTAACCGCCCTAGGCCTCGGCGCCCTCGCCCTTGAGCTCGACGGTGTCGTCGGCCTGCTGCTCCAGCTGAGATAGTAGCTCGGCCTTGCGGCGGGCTGCTGCCTTTTGGCCCTCGTCGATCGCCTCTTGTAGACGCTTTTTCTGCTCATCGAGAAAGGCCTGGCCCTTGGTGCGCAGCGAGTCGGCCTGGCGCGTGGCATCGTCGGCGAGCTCGTCGGCTTGGTGCTTGAGCTCGATGCTCTTTTGCCGGATATAGTCGCGGGTCTCATCGCCGGGCGCGGGAGCATAGAGCAGGGCGATGGCGGCGCCCGCAATTGCGCCGATAAAGAACCCAGTAAAGAACCCTCTGGAGCCCTTGTCACTCATCCTAGACCTCCTTCTGTGGTCGTTCCGTTGCTGCTGACGATAGCAGTGACTCATCTTGGTCGAGCTTGCGACGGATGCCCACCAACGAGCGTAGCGCCTGTAGCGTGCCCGCGGTATAGCTGGACACCTGTACCAGCGGCTTGACCATGCTCTCGCTCATGACGTTGGCGGTCCCGCGCATCGTGCGTGCGGTGTCGTTGGCGGCCTTGAGCATCGGGGTGATCTCGTCACGCAATAGGGCGACCAGCTTGCGAATCTGGCCCAGGGTGACGAGCAGCAAGATTCCGATGATGATCGATTCCAGCGCCAAGACGACGATGGCGATATCGCGCACGGCTTCGAGCCCCATATGGCTCCTCCTCGATCGGACGCTTGCGACCCACGTTTGCCTAGTATACTACAGCTTGGTGAGGCGCGCAACGATCATCAGGGCAATAGAAACGATAGAGGGAATCAAAACGTCAATAGGCCCAACAGAGATGAGAGTTAATCCTAGGAACCTGGTAAGCAAGACGCCAATGGCAAAACCGGCTACGCCGATGGTCCAGGTGACCAAAAGACGAGAGCCTTTGGTCACCGTCAGGCAGTGAAAGGTGCCCGCCCAGAGGCTCCCCATGACCAACGTTAGGATGGTCGCCGGTGTTATTAGGGCCAGTAGCGTGTTTCGCACGCGCTACGCCTCCTCTTCGGTCAATGCCCGCTCGATGGTGCCTCCGCCCACGACGCGCTCTCCTTGGTAGAGGACCACCGCCTGCCCTGGTGTGATGTCGCGCAGCGGGCGGGCGAACACGATGCGCGCACGAGCGTGGCGCAGCGGCCATACGGTAGCGGCCACGGCTGCCGAGCGATAGCGAATCTTGGCGCGCGCCCAACTTCCCGCTGCGGGCGGTCGCCCGTGGGCGTAGCAGAGCGCACTCGCTTCCAGGGTGTGACTACCCAGCCTCGCCGCGTGAGCCACATAGATCGTGTTGCTGGCCGCATCCAGTTGGGCCACATAGTAGGGCTCGGGTGCGGCGATGCCTAGGCCCCTCCGCTGCCCCACCGTATAGTACGCTAGACCGCGATGGGTTCCAAGCGTCTCCCCACCGATCCCGCGGATCGGCCCTGGACGAACTGCCTCGGGCGCCCATCTCTGCACAAAGTCCCCATAGCTCCCCGCTGGCAGAAAGCAGAGGTCCTGGCTCTCGGCGCGGTGGCGGGTGGGTAGCCCCAGAGTCGCGGCGATCTTTTCTACCTGGCTCTTGAGCAGATTGCCCAAGGGAAACACGGTCTCGCGTAGCCCGCCGCCCAGCAACTGGTAGAGCACATAGGATTGGTCTTTGGTGAGGTCGCGCCCCCGGAAGAGCTCTGGCCCCAAGGGGCTGCGAACGATGCGAGCATAGTGACCGGTGGCGAACCACGGGTACCCCATCTCACGCGTTGCCTGGCGCAGTAGGCCGAACTTGATGCGTGCATTGCAGCCAGGGCAGGGGTTGGGCGTTCTTCCGGCGGCATAGGCGGCCACAAAGGGCGCGACGACCAGCCGGCGAAACGGCTCGCGCAGATCCACCACGCGATGCGGTATCCCCAGGTGGCGGCAGATCGCTTCGGCATCGGCCAGGTCGGCGCCATTGTCGTCACAGGCTTGGCCCTGTCGCCAGAGGCGCGTGGTCACGCCCAGGACGTGGCATCCCGCCTGCATCAGGCGGTGCGCAGCCACAGCGCTATCGACGCCGCCGCTCATGGCGATAGCGATACGCTCGCCAGCGGCCGGAAGGTGTACGTGCATGGAGGATGGGCTCCCTCAGCCGCTACGGCTGCAGTCGGGGGCCTCTGGGATCGGTTCGCTGCCCTGGCGCAGCTCTTGAACCTCGCGTTCGAGCCGCTCCAGGCGCTCGCCCAGCAGGCGGCAGGCCTCGGCGATGGGGTCTGGCAGGCGGTCGTGCTGTAGGGCGGCGTCGGGCGTGCGCTCCACATGGGGGCCGCGCACGACACGAGCGGGGACTCCCACGGCCGTCGAATCGGCTGGGACGGGGTGGATCACCACGGCGCCAGAGCCGATGCGAGCGCAATCGCCGATGGTGATGGGCCCGAGCACGACGGCGTTGGTTCCTAGCACCACCTGGTTGCCGATGGTGGGGTGGCGCTTGCCTCGGTCGAGGGACGTGCCGCCGAGAACCACGCCCTTGTACATGAGCACGTCATCGCCCACCTCGGCGGTCTCGCCAATGACGACGCCCATGCCATGGTCGATAAAGCAACGCCGGCCCAGCGTGGCCCCGGGGTGGATCTCGATGCCGGTGGCGAACCGGTTAAGATGGGAGAGCTTGCGGGCGCACCAGCGCAGACCAAGGTTCCAGAGGGCATGGGCGATGCGATGCACCCAGACTGCATGCAGCCCGGGGTAGCAGGTGAGGACCTCCCACCAACTGCGCGCGGCGGGGTCGCGCTCAAAGACCATGCGGATGTCCTCTCGGATGCGCGCGAACATGGGCGACTCCCTTGGCTTGTCAGGTGCCTGGCGTGGGATGCCACACCAGACGTGAGGGTTGGTGGGCCTAGGCTCGAAGCTCGGGCCACAGCGTCAGGTGCTCGCGGTAGGCATTGGCGATCAACCTGCGCTTGAGCTCGTCGTAGGGTTGGATCTTCCAGGTGGCGTTATCCAGCCGCTGGACGATGTCGGCCGAGTCGAGCTCTACGGTGATGGTCGGCAGGCTGCGCGCTCGAATCAGCTCGCGGATCTCGGCATCCAGCCCTCCAGCCTGCTTGCAGGAGAGGATGAGTCCGGAGAGGCCCTTGCCCTTGGTGCGCATCATGCGCTCATGGAGCAGCAGCATGGCCAGAATCACGTCATTGGCGTTCACGCCCACGATCACCACATCGCCTGGCGAGAGATACGGCTCGTAGCCAAAGTCGAGGCTGATCACCTTGGCGTTGCGCACCAACGGGAGATCGCCCGAGCCGTCTTCCCATGTGCAGTCGGTCACCAACTCGACGGTACCGGTCTTGCTCTGCAGGTACTCGGTGACCTGTCGAAAGGTGGGTAGGCGGAGCTCGGGGATCTCGGGCACAAAGCCCAGGATCTCTGGCGGGCTACCCTCACGAACCAGATGGCCGTAGAACCGTGGAAAGACCTCACGGTAATAGGCCGAGACATAGCGTGAAACCTTGTCCATCTTGGCGGCGACCACGTTGTTGATGATCAGTCCGTCCACGCGGGTGCCGAGATGGTCCAGTGCCATCAGGTACGGAAAGATCCGGTCGATGGTGCTGCCGATGCCACCCTCGGCGACCAGCACAACGAATACCGAGACTCCCATCTCAAGCAGGATGCGGATGACGTCGGGGTTTGAGACACCGCCGACGGATCCGACGCCGGGTTGTCCCGTGCCCTCGACGAGGACGATCCGTTTGTCGCGAGCGATCCGGCGATAGGCTACCCGTATGCGCTCGATCAGCTCCTGCCGCGACCGGTCCAGCGAGCCGTCGGCGGCGCCGTCGATGAGGCTCTCGCTCAGGCCGCGTTCCCACACGATCGGGCTCATGTCTCCGTAGCGGTCGCACTCGATGCCCAACAGTTGCGTAACGAGGACAGCGTCCTTGTCGGCCGCGATCTCGACGCTGTCGTTGTTGATCTCGTGCACCTGGACGACCTGCTGGCCTACCGGCTTCATATAGCCGATCTCTTCAGGTCGGTAGCCGCAGTCAGGCCCGAGCAGGTTGGAGATCAGCCCTATGCAGGTGACCGTCTTGCCGATGTCGCGATCGGTGCCGAGGACGAAAATGGTCGGTGGCAGGTTGGTCATAGCGGGTGCCCTCCCAGGCGTCCAGAGACCAGCGATGCGCCGCGTCCGGAGATCCTGCGGCAATAATAGTGCCGCCGGGCGTCAGCGTCAACGCAAGATGGCGGGAGTGGCCGTCAGTCGCAATGGAAGGGACTAGGCGGAGGGGTCGGTGGCGTCTCCTGCTCGGGAGGCAGCAGAGGCGAGGAAGCGTTCGCGCTGAACAATGTAGCGCCGGTGGGTGCCGCGCCCGATGACGCCAGCGGCGTCCCAGGCGGATACCTCGAACGAAAGGCGGCGACCGTCGACGGCTGTGAGGGTGGCCTCGGCCGTAACCGGCTGACCGGGCGAGGTGGCGGCCAGGTGCTCGATGTCGACGTGGGTTCCTACGGTGAGCCACTCAGGTGGGAGGAGGTGATCAACCGCGCTGAGAGCCGCCAGTTCCATGAGGCCTACCAGTTGCGGGGTGGAGAGCACATCCACCCCGCCGCTTTTCCAACGGCTGGCTAGGTGCTCGGGGCTCACCACCATCTCGCTGCGGCCTTGCAGCCCCACGCGCAGATGGCTGGTTAGATCCGTCATGGGCGGATCCCTACCTACATGCTGCCCAAGACAGGCTGCGCTTCAGTCTGCCCGAGGATGGCTCGCAGCTCGTCGCCGTCGATGCTCTCGCGTTCGAGCAGAGCATCCACGATCTCGTCCAGCTTGGCGCGATGGGTTCTGACAAGCTCCTTGGCGCGATCGTAGGCGCGGTCAACCAAGGCCTTGATCTCGTGGTCGATGGCGGCGGCCATCTCTTCGGAATAGTCGCGTTGCTCAGAGATCTCGCGCCCCAGGAACACCAGCTCCTCTTTCTGGCCAAAGGTGCGTTGGCCTAGGGTGTCGGACATGGCGTACTGCTTGATCATGGCTCGCGCGATCTCGGTCACCTTGCGGAGATCGCTGCTGGCTCCGCTAGAAATGTCGCCAAACACCTCCGCCTCGGCTGCGCGGCCTCCCAGGGCCATGGCGATCTCGTCCTCCAGCTCGCTCTTGGTTTCCAGCTCGCGGTCGTCCTCGGGGAGGCTCCATGTGAGCCCCTTGGCCATGCCGCGAGCGATGATCGAGACTTTGTGAATCGGATCGGTATGCTCGAGCATGGTGCCCACCAGGGCGTGCCCGGCTTCGTGATAGGCCACCAGGCGCTTTTCGCCATCGGTCATGATGCGGCTACGGCGTTCGGGACCAGCGACGACGCGCTCAACCGCCTCTTGCATCTCTAGCGCGCCAATGATCCGCTTGTTGCGGCGAGCTGCCAGGATGGCGGCCTCGTTGACTAGGTTCTCGATGTCAGCGCCGGTAAAACCGGGCGTCTGTTTGGCGAGGGTGGTCAGATCGACATCGGGGGCCAGGGGCTTGCCGCGCACATGTACCCGCAGGATCGCCTCGCGTCCGCGCCAGTCCGGCTTGTCCAGCGCCACGCGGCGGTCGAAACGGCCAGGCCGTAGGAGGGCTGGGTCCAGGATGTCGGGGCGGTTGGTGGCGGCGATGATGATGACCTTGGTGTCGGTATCAAACCCGTCCATCTCGACCAGGATCTGGTTCAAGGTCTGCTCACGCTCGTCATGGCTCCCGCCCAGGCCAGTGCCTCGCTGTCGCCCGACGGCGTCAATCTCATCCACAAAGACGATGCAGGGGCTGTTGCGCTTGGCCTGGTCGAACAGGTCGCGCACACGGCTAGCGCCGACGCCCACAAACATCTCGACAAACTCGGAGCCGCTGATGCTAAAGAACGGTACGCCAGCCTCGCCAGCCACGGCCCGGGCCATCAGCGTCTTGCCAGTGCCGGGTGCGCCCATGAGAAGCACGCCCTTGGGGATGCGAGCTCCGAGGTTGGTGAACTTTTCGGGGTCCTTGAGGAACTCGACGATTTCCTGTAGCTCTTGCTTGGCCTCTTCGGCGCCGGCTACGTCCTCAAAGGTCGTGCTGGGGCGGTCGCCCGTCACCATGCGAGCGCGACTCTTGCCAAAGGACATGGCCTGGTTGTTGCCCGATTGGGCTTGGCGCAGCATGAACATCAGGAACACACCCATCAAGATAAAGGGGACAAGGTTCGCTAGCAGGATGCCCCATGTTTCCATAAAAGTCGCCTTGGGGCCTTGCAGCTCGGCGACGGTGTCCATATGCTCCGGGGTGACCCCAAGCGCCGTCATGGTCTCACCAAAGCCAATGTTCGGTTCCTTGTAGCTGATGTATCGGTCGCGGTCGCCGTACAGCGTCAAGGTGATGGAGCCGTTGTTGCTGAGCGTCAACGTCTCGACCTTGCCCTCTTTGATGAAATCCGCTACCTTGTTGAGCGGAATCTCGCGCACCGCATCACTCGGCGCGAAAAAGCTGTAGAACAGGGCCATGCTGGCGGCGAGAATCAGCAGGTAAACAAAGGCATTCTTTGGCAATCTCGGTTGCACGCTATCCTCCGAGCCTAGATTCATCTCAAGAACTAGCGAGGGACAGATGACACTGCCCTCGGGTAGCTGCTGAACGTCTATTCTACCATCGAACCGGCCCTGCGCAAAGATGGGCGTCCGTGCGGACACGCCCTAGGAGGAATACGTGCGACTGGGGTTTTCCATTCGGGTGCTCGGCGCAACGGACCTGCCGGCATTTGATGCCACGGGGCGCAGCGATCTCGGGGGCGCCATGGTCCGCTTGCGTGACATCCTGCATTATATGCGGCGCAAGAGACTGCGCATGTATCGGCTACACTCGCGGGTGGCGCCCCAGCCCACGGGTTCCCAGTCGGTGCAGGATCAGCTCCATGCCGCCCGTCACGAAATCGCGCTGTGTGGCGAGCTGGCGCGCTCTTGGGATGTGCGGCTGTCGTTCCATCCCTACAGCGCCGTCGTGCTGAGCACCCCCGACGAGGACGCGGTGCTGCGCTCGCGACAGCTTCTAGAAGGGCAAGCTGGACTGCTAGATGCCATGGGGCTCGGCCCGGAGGCGGTGATCACGTTGCACGTGGGGGGCGTGTACGACGGGGCCGAGGCGTCGTTGGATCGCTTCTGTCGACGCTACGAGGCGCTGCCGTCATGGGTGCGGGAGCGGCTGGTTCTGGAGAACGACGATCATCGGTACAGCTTTGCTCAGGTCCTGCGCACCCATCAGCGAATCGGCATTCCGCTCGTGTTCGATCAACTGCATCACCAGGTGCACAATCCCGAGGAGGTTCCCGCGCTGAAGGCCGTTGCGGAGGCGCTTCGGTCGTGGCCTCAGGGGGTCGTTCCCAAGATTCACTATGCGACGCCCCGTTCAGAGCTCAAGTTACTGGGTGATGCCCGGGTCAAGCTACCCACGTGGACCGAGCACGCGGACTTTGTCGAGCCATTCGCTTTTGCCCGCTTTGTGCGCGAGATGAGGCCGGCTGGCGATTTCGACGTGATGCTGGAATCCAAAGCCCGCGACCTGGCGGTCATCAAGCTGCGCGAGGATCTGGCGCGGTATGCGCCCGATGTGGCGTCCTGGTACTCGTAGCTGCCCAAAGTAAACGGCCCGCCGAGGTGTACGCCTCGGCGGGCCGTTGGCGAGTTCGCGCCTAGCGGGCGCCACAGGCCTGCAAGCAGGCCTGCATATGCCCGCGCGCCTCTGCGGCGATGATGCAGCACTGCTCCACGCTGTATTCCTTGGCGCCGATGATCTCGAGATCTACCGGCCCTTTGTATCCACCCTTGTGCAATGCGGCTATATAGCGCACCAGATCGATCGAACCGCGGCCGTTGGTCTGCTCCTCAGGCGAGCCGGGCCGGCCTAGCGCACCCTTTTCGCCGGGGCAGTCACGGATATGGATATGCTTGATGTGATCGATGACGGCCGCTACCGAGTCGGCTGGTTCCTCTCCGCCGCGCCATAGATGCGATGGGTCCATATCCACGCCAAAGAAGGGGGACTGCACGCTCTCGATCATGCGCAACGTCGTGGGCGTGTTCCAAACACAGGCGTGCACATGCGCCTTGACGCAGAGGGTGACCCCATATTGCTCGGCGAGGCGCGCGCGGTCGTTCATGATCTCCATCTGCTGCTGAAAGCTCTCTTCGTCGTCGGCCTTGCCGCCAGGCCCGCAGTTGACCACGGGGCAGCCGATGGCGTTAGCCGCCTGAAAGGCCAGTTCGAGAATGTCGCGATCGAGACGACCCAGTTCCATGGCCAGAATCTCGAGCTCGTACTTGGCCGCGAGGTCCTTGATGGAATCCGCCTGCTCGCGCCAGCGGGTGACGTCCAGGTGATCGCTCATGCCGGTGAGGGCCGAGACCTCGATGCCATCATAGCCGGCCATGGCGATGTACTTGAAGGCCGTCTCCATATCGTGGCCGCCGAACAGGACCGTGTTCGCTCCGAGTTTCATTCTATTCCTCCTGTGGGGTGGCTACTGACGCACTTTGTGTGCTTGCCGATCGTCTAGCGGGCGCCGCAGGCTTGTAGGCAGGCTTGGATATGCCCCCGCGATTCCGCAGCAATGATGCAGCACTGTTCCAGGCTGTACTCTTTGGCGCCGATGATCTCCAGATCCAGCGCCCCCTCGTAGCCCAGCTCGTGCAGGACCGCCACAAACCGCACTAGGTCAATATCACCGCGGCCACAGATCTGCATCTCTGGCGCCATGCTGGGGTAGCGCACATTGCCCGATTCGTCCAGGATGCCCTCTCCCATGGTGCGTCCCTTGCAGTCGCGTATGTGCACGTGGCGCACCCGACTGAACACAGGCACGATGGCCTCGTGGGGATTCTCAAAGGCGCGGTGGATGTGGGATGGGTCCATATCGATGCCAAAGGCGGGCGAGGTGATCAGTTCCATGGCGCGCAGCGTGGAAGCCGTATCGTGGATGGCAGCGCCCACATGTGCCTTGACACAGAGGGTGACCCCATAGCGCTCGGCCATGTCCGCAAGTCCCGCCAGGACGTCGATCCGCTCTTTAAAGCTCTCCTCGTCGTCGGCCGTGCCCCGCGACCCCGTATTCACCACGGGGATCCCCATCTCGACCGCTGCCTGGTAGGCGGGCTCCATGATGGCGGGATCGGGGAATGGCTGCTCCATGGCCAGCAGTTCCAGGCCATACTCGGCCGAGAGTCGCTTGATCTCTGGTGCCGCCTCTTGCCAGCGTTCGATCACCAGATGCTCGCTCATGCCGGGAATGGCCGAGATCTCGATGCCGTCATAGCCGGCCATGGCCAGGTATTTGAAGGCTGTTTCGGTGTCGTATCCGCCGAACAGAACCGAGTTCGCTCCTACTTTCATCGTCTGTGTGCTTTCTCCTATGGACCTAGTAGACCAGATCCGCGATCTTGACGACCGACTCGGTCTCAATCGACTGGATGGCCGCCGCGAGGACCTTTTGCGCGGCCAAGCCACTGGCGCCTGATCCGTCGATCTCGTCGGGCGACACGCCAGCGTTGACCTGCTCCACAAAGGTGTGGATGCGGTTGCGGAACGTGTCCTCAAAGTCGGTCATGCCGCCGAACACCGGGTTGGTGTAGACGGACTTGACCAGGTTGCCGGCGGGATAGAGCGTTAGCTCACGCCACATATCGTCCAGCACAAACCGGCCGCCGGTGCCGGCGACTTCGCAGCGCTCCATGGGATGGCCCCGCTCGATGTCATAGCTGCCCGTCAGCGAGCCCACCACGCCGTTCACAAAACGCATGTTGAACTGGGCGGTGGACCATATGCGGCGGCCGGGTGCTTTGGTTACAAAGCATTGCACGGCCTCTACGTCACCGCAAAAGTAGCGCATGACGTCGACCGTATGCGGGTGAAGCGCCTTGATTTGGAAATAGGGCGAAGTCTCGCGGGGGTTCTTGATCCACATGGCCATGTTCACGAACAAGAGGTGCCCGAGACGTCCTTCCTTCACCCACTGCTTGGCCAACCGCGCCGCCGGGGTAAAGCGGTGGTTCAGGTTGATGCCATAGCAGAGGCCCTTTTCGCGGGCCTTGGCGACCATCTCTTCGGCTTGGCGGATATCGTTGGAGATCGGTTTCTCGCCCAAGACGTGGCAGCCGGCCTCTAACGCCTGCATTGTTGGCAGGTAGTGATCGCTGCCATACTCGTACCCGCCGGTGGTGACGCCCACGATATCTGGCGCCAGCGCCGATAGCATCTCCTCGACGTCGTAAAAGGCGGGCACGCCGTGGGTCTCGGCAGCGCGGTCGGCGCGGTCGCGCAGACGGTCGCACACGCCCACGAGCTGGGCGTTGGTCTCTTGCTTGTATAGGCGGGCGTGGCGATTGCCAATCTCACCCATCCCGATCACGGCAACTCTGAGCATGGTGCAGTACTCCAGTGCAAAGCTCGCCGCAAGCTGTGCGGTGGGCCTGCGTGTGGACCAAGGCGCACGCCACACAGTGTGCGCCTTGGTCTGATGTTATCAGGCTTGTTTCTCTTTGTCTTGCAGCCGCTGTGCGGCGGTTCGGTCACCGATGTAGAGCGTATCATAGGCTTGCTGCGAAGTCTTAAAGGGCCCAACCCCCTCGTGGCCGTGCCAGTCACCCTGGTGATACATGGGGTTGGGCAGGCCCGTCTCGGCCTCCCGCTTGGCGATGAACGCCTCCATACGGGCGCGCAGGGCGGCCACGACCTCGGGCTCCTCGTCGGCCAGATTGTGGTTCTCGTCCGGATCGGAGATTAGGTTGTAGAGCTCCACCGGCGGCTTGAAATGGAAATCGGGCTCGAGGGCCACGATCAGTTTCCACTGCGGCGTGCGCCAGCCGTGCTTGCGCATCCAGGTGCACTCGGTGATATAGAACTCGCAGTCCCGCGTCGGGATCTCTTCACGCACCATGGGCATCAGGCTCTTGCCGTCAAAGGTGGCGTCACCCTGGGGGACGTCGGCCAGCTCTAGCAGCGTCGGGACCAGGTCCTTGTGCTGGGTATAGCCGCTCAGCCGCTTGCCCTCGGGCAGCACGCCGGGGTAGCGGATGATCAATGGCACGTGCAGGGTCACGTCATAGATGCCGTGGTGATCAAAGTAGCAGTCGTGGTCATAGAGCGTCTCGCCATGGTCAGCTGTAACGACGACAATGGTGTCCTCGGCCCAGCCGCCATCCTCCAGGCTGCGAAAGATCATCTCGATGCAGGCGTCCATATAGGCGATGGCGCCGTCATACTGGGCGATGACATAGTCCTTGTCCGTGACCCCCTTGGGGATCCAGGAGCGGAAATAGTCGGCAAAGGGCTCAAAGGCGTACACCGGCTCCATGGTCTTGTTGTTGGGATCGAACTCGTCCTTGTCATAGAACATCCGCTCATAGGGGTAAGGCGGGAGATAGGGCGAGTGCGGATCCATGTGACGCAGGAACAGGAACCAAGGCTTGTCCTCAGAGGCCAGGCGCTTCAGTTCTGGGATAGCGACCTCGTTGAGATTCCGAGCCTTGGGCGCGCGCCCGGTTTCATCGCCTCCCCAACCCTCAAACGTCATATAGTTCTGGAAACCACGCGCGGCAGGGTTGCCGGTAAAGCCGACGCAGGTGGTGTTATAGCCAGCCTCACCCAGGATCTCGGCCAAGGTCTTGGCCTCGGGGCGCATAGGCCCCTTGTGGCGCAACGCCACCACCTGGGTGCCAAAGCAATCCCGGCCCGTCAGCATCGAGGCATAGCCCGAGGTGGTGGGCACGTGCGGGCAATAGTAACGCTCAAACAGCGTGGCGCTTTCGGCGAACCGGTCCAGATGGGGCGTGGTATGGAAACGATAGCCATAGCAGCTCATGTGCGTGGCTAGCAGCGAATCAATGCCAAAAAACAGGATATTGGGGGGCCTCTTGCCGCTCGACATGCTGTGCTCCTTTGTGTGCGTACAGGGCATCCTGGCCCTGTCTCAACCAATGGGTCGGATGGCCACAAGCCATCGGACGCGGACGCTACGCTGCATGGTGAACTTAGCCCGCTTGGGCGGGCGTGTCAAGCTTGGGCGTGCGGGTGGGCGCGCAGCGAGAAACGCCGAGCGCTCCCTGGAGGTCGCTCGGCGTTGAGGCCAAGGGGGTTGGGCGCTAGCGACGTAGGAACGCGATATAGATGCGCGGGGTTAGGTCGGCCGCGGGCTCCACATAGACGCTGAGCTGCAGGGGGTCGCCCTCGTAAGAGGCCAGGTCCACCTGCTCTTGAGCCGGAACGCCCTTGACGGCAAAGCCAACCACTGTGCTGGACGGCTCCCCGTCCAGCTGCGGGCCGGCGCTGTACGGCACGTCCATGGCAAAGTGGGCGGCTCCGTCCACCATGACTGTGGAGGTGGAGGCTAGCACCTGTCCGTCGCCCACCGCCGAGACCGGCGTGCCTGGCGCAGCGGGGGCTCCATTGACCACCACGTGACCCTCGACCCGCTTGAACGACTGTGTCTCCACGTGGTCGGTCATCACCCAGGCCTCCCATACGTTGTTCCGCACAAAGTCGTACGAGAGGTACAGGTAGCCATTCAGGCCCCAGTTCGGTCCCCAGGAGTTGACGGTGAGGAACCCGCCGATGGCATCGTCATAGCCCACCATGAGCATGCCGTGCCCGCCATAGTAGGTCTCCCCGCTTGCGGGGGGGCGGAGAACGGGGTTTTGCGCCGACACCTGGTAAAAGCTTTCATAGATGGGAAGCGCCACCGCAATCGGGTTGCCGTCTGCCAGGATGCGCTTGAGCAGGTTCACGTCGTCAAAGCTCACGAATTCGAATCCAGCCGCGCGATAGGGGTAGGCCGCGGCGCGAACCTGGTCGCTGGGCTGCGTACAAGCATCGGACGGGTTGTAGGGGAACATGCTGAGCGGCGCCACGCCCTGGGCCTTGACGATGTTGAACGCATCCCAATAGCTCATCCCCGAGTTACGGTTGCCGCAATCGGAGGTATTGCGTTGGTTATAGATATAGGCGGGGCTGAGTTGCCGGCTGGGCGAGGAGGTATCCCATCCCCGCTCGATGGCCTCCTGGTAGGTGGTGTAATAGTAGCCGACCGCCCAGGCCACGCAGCTCCCCTGGCTGCCCTGGTTTCCCACCGGCGGGAGATGCGGGCTCAGGTCCACGCGACTGGGCAGGGTGGACATGATGCCGACGCTCAGGTCGGGCTGGTATTCGGTCCAGTCCCCTTCCGAGGGGATCAGGCCGAGGGGGATCTGTCGGTATGGGTCCTCGGCCTTGGCCGGCTCGGCCGGGATCACCGTCGTCATGGCAAAGACGAGTACGAAAAGTAAGACGCGCTTGAAGCTCATATCTACCTCAATGACACGCTAGCCTAGGCGTCTGCTTGCGAGATGTGGCCTTCATCACTGGCTAGAGCGTACCATTGGGGTTGGAGCGGAGGCTTAAACGGCCGTAAAGGGGGCGCTAATTGGCTGTGAACCACGCATTAAGGCTGCGTAAGGTCGAGGGGGTGGTGCGGGGAACGAGACGTGACAGAGCCCTCGCCTTGGGCGAGGGCTCTGAGCTCGAATGAAGACTAGGTGCTACCAGCGATAAAGGACGGTGTACTCCAAGGTAGCCTCGCCGTCGGCTTTTACGTCAACAAGGAACCGAGCGGTGCTGGCGTCCAGCATCTCGTACTCGAGCGTTGCCTCGGTGATCTCGGCATCTTGGGCTCGGTACAGGTGCTCGATGGCGTGCACTGTGATGTCCTCATCCTTGTGGTTGCGAATGGTGATCTCGATGGTCTCCATCACCTCCCGCTCGCCGCGCTGCTGATAGGCCGTCTGCACCCGTTCGCCCACGACGTCGAACGCCTCGCCGAGGAGTAGCGATACGAGCTCATCCTTGGGGGTGTGGTCGATGCTGTCTTCGCCCACAAACTCGGCACCCCCATCGATGTCCTCTTTAAAGACGCGCACGACGCCTTTCGGCAGAGGGATGCCCAAGCCGCCCTCTTCGCTGTTGGTGAACTCGACGCGAACCTGGATGGTCTTGTCGCTGGTGACGCCATAGCTGCGGTCGGCATAGACGGCGCCGTACATGGGGCGCATGCGAGGCTGGGGCTCATACACTAGCACCTTTTCCACCGGGACGTCCGCCACCTGCACAAACTCGATCTGCTTGGTCTGGTTGTCGCGCACGGTGACGGGACGCTCGACCTCGTAGATATGATACTCAAAGAACTCGCGCTCGGTAACGGCCGGTGCTCCAGCGGCCATCTCGCGCGCCATCATCACTTCCTTGACGATCTGTTGGTCCTGGACGACGTTGACCTCGCCAGCCACCAGCTTGAGCTTGGCCTCGGGATAGGTGGCGCCGCTGCGGTTATCCACGGTCACCCACCCGGTGATGTCCAGCGCGTCGTCATCGGCAGAGAGCATGGCGACATAATTGGCCTGCCAGGTGATCCCACTGGTGAGATAGGTGACTTGCACGGGCACCGTGCCGCCCGTGGCCGCGTCTACCAACCACACCAGCGTGGGCCGCGTGATCAGGCCCTCGGGCAGGGTTGGGAAGGCGAACTGCTGGACTTGGTCCAGGCGGATCACCCGAATGCCATCCTCGGTGTCCAGGACAATGTCGTCGGCGCCAGAGAGCAGCGTGCCCGTGATCTCCTGGCCCTCGGTTGTGGTCAGCGCGATGGTCTGATCCACGTACTTTTGCAGGAGCTTGCGGCTGCTGACCAGGTCGTACTCATAGTTCTGCTCGAGAAAAGCGATCTCTGCCGGGCCCAAGGTGCTGAGGTGCACGCTGGTGGCGTCGATGCCTGAGGGCACGTCGCTAAAACGCACCTCGTTGAGGCCGGCTTCGAGGTTAATGGGGCGCAGGTCTTTGACCAGGCCCAGGTCCTGGTTGTAGACCGTCAGCGCTAGCGTGCGCTCGGCCGTCTCGGCCAGCGCCTCGGTTTCGTCTGCTTCGGCTGTCACCTCGTCCACCTCCTCGGGCTCTTCGATATCCTCTTCGGGTGCCGGGGTCTCCTCAGCTTCGGGGGCGGGGGTGGCGGTGGCCTCCTGGGCGTACACAGGCCCGACTGGCGATGGTCCTAGCAGCAGTGCCAGAACCAGTGCCCCCAGCGTGAACGTGCGCAAGGTCTTGGCGAACATCTTGGCCTCCTTTGGACGGTGTGCGGCACTCTATGCGCTAGACGCGCGCAGCGATGGCGGGGTTCCCTCCAAGGGCTGGAGGGGTCGCGCGCAGGCCATGCCTGGCCGTAGGGTAGGCATCGCTATAGACACATTATACCGGCCGACAAAGGGCGGCGCAACGGCCAACGCGAGGGGGCTAGACCAGGTGGAAATAGTGCAGGGTAGCCAGCGTGATGAGGATGCCCGAGGCGCCACCCGCCAGCGTCTGCAGGGGGGTGTGCGCGCCCACCTTGACGCGCGCCCACGCAACCACGGGCACCAGTAGCAGGGCCGGGGCCGCTACCACGCCGGCGAGGGCGGTGGCAAAGGTGGCGGTGGCCGAGATGGCGGAGACGTGTTGGCTGATCTTCCAAGTGGTGGTCACCGCCAGGTTAAAGGCCACTAGGAGGCCCGCGCTGACAAAGGCCGCCAGCAGTACCCGTGGGCCGTCAAAGAGGATCAGAAGCGTGATCGGCAGCACCACCGCCAAGGCGCTCACGAGGATGATCGACGGCTGCAGGCGCTCGTGTCGGTTCGAGATGTGCCAATCGGTGATATCACCGCGCTTGAACTTGTGCCACATGAACAGGAGTGGCAGCACCAGGCTGATGCCGGCCGTCCCCAACGACCAGAGCAGAGCGCGGAGCCGGTTGGTCGGCTCAGCGAGGGCGATCAGCATAAAGGCGGGCGCCAGCACATACTGGGGCGCCAGAAAGCGAGAGATGATTCTGGCCGAGCGGTCTTCCCACGGGATCTCGCTGGCGAGCATGCCAGCCAGGATGAACATCCCGCCCGCCGTCGCGCGTGGCGTCAGGGTCTCGCCCCCCAAGAGCACGCCGAACACCGCCGCAAACACTGGCTCAGCCGTGAGAATCAGCGCCGTGTGGGTGGGGGTGGTGTGACGCTGGGCAGCCGTCTGAATCGCGATGGCGGCGGCGGTTGCCAGCACGCCGGTAAAGACCGTCGCGAGCCATGTGTCTGCGGTGGGCAGAGGCCACGGTTCGGCGCTCAGCGAGCTCACCACTGCGCTCAACAGGGCCACCACGAGGATCTGGATCAGCGCCAGCGGCAGCGGGTGTGATCGGCGCGCAAAGACGCTGACTCCCACCACGTGGAGAGCAAAGCAGACGGCGCACCCGAGCACGACCAGATCGCCGACGTTGACGCTCAGGCTGTTCTGTAACGTCAGCAGAGCCAGGCCAAACGTCGCTAGGAGCACGCCGATGAGCGCCGCCCGCCCAGGGGCCGCCCGCACCAGCAGGGCCGCCATGATCGGCACCATGACGACCGATAGCCCGGTGATGAATCCGGCCTTCGAGGCGGAGGTCCACTGCAGGCCGATGGTCTGCAGGGCGTACCCGCCAAAGAGCAACAGACCCAAGATGGCGCCAGCCTTGACTGTTTGCCAGGTGGGCCAAGCTCGAAAGACCAGACAGAGCACCGCCAGCGATGCAGCCCCGATGCTGAAGCGAATGGCCAGAAATGGAAACACCGGGTAGGCGTCGATGGCCTGCTTGACCATCACAAAGGTGCTGCCCCAGATCAAGGCCACCACCAGCAGGGCGGCATCGGCCGCGATCTGGCGGGGTCGATTCTGCTCGGGCAGGGCTTTTGGGGTCATTGTAGCTGCTTTCTGACGGTCCGATAGAGATAATCCGCGCGCAGTTGGTCCAGGGTGTGGCACGGCGCCTTGAGGGCGGCTGCGACCTCCTGTGCCAAGCCTCGGTCTAGCGCTGGATGCTCGGTGTTGAGCACCACGGCGCGAATGCCATCGCGGGCGAACAGATCGGCCAACATCAACGTCTCGGCGCGAGGGTCCATGCCTGTGAATGACACGTTGCCGGCGCCGTCGGTCATCAGCACCAGTAGTGGGATCAAGTCGCTATCTTGGCGCATCTGCCGACGGATGACCTGGTAAGCGCTCAGTAGGCCTGCCGAGAGCGGCGTCTTGCCGCCCACGGGTATATCGCTCAACGCGCGCCGCGCCATACTGATATTGGAGGTCGGCGGCAGCACGACCTTGGCGGCCGCGTTTTGGAAGGTGATCAGGCAGACCTGGTCACGCTTCTGGTAGGCATCCACCAGCAGCGAAAGGATGGCGCCTTTGGCGGCTTCCATCCGTTCGGCGGCGGCCATGGACCAACTGGCGTCGACCGCGAACACCACCAGGTTGGCGGCTGGGCGCACGCGCACTTTGCGATAGAGGTCGCGATCTAGAATGGTGATGGCGGTGCCGTTGCGCTCGCGCGTCGCCTGATAGGGGGCGGCGTGTCGCAACGTGGCATCCAGCGCAATGTCATCATACTCGCCCGGCGCGCTGCGCGAGCGGGTGTAGTGGCCGCGCTTGCGCCGGCTCTCGGTCTGCGTGCGCTTGCCGGCTCGGTCACGCGGGTGCCGGTCCGCATTGGTGCGCCAACGCCGCGTCTGGAATGGCGCGCCGACATCCACCTGTCGGTAGGCCGACTCGGACGGCGGCTTGCCCTCACGAGCATCAGGGGCGTGTGCGTTCCCTTGTGCCGACGTTGGGCTCTGCTCGGAGGTGCTATCGCTCAGGTCGTTTTTTTTTCGGGTGCACCCTGAGAGGCAGGCTCGGCGGACTGTTTGGCCCGATCTTCTGAACGGAGCTGCTCAATGCGCTCGTGAATCTCTTCCAACTTGGCCGAGGCGCCGTCAAAGGGCAGGCGACGCAGCCGATGAGGCAGTGCTAGCTCGGCAGCTAGGAGGATGTCGGTCTCGGAGACATGCTCCCGCCCGTCAAAAGCGGCTTGGGCCAGCGCAGCCTTGAGAATGACAATGTCAGCCCTATGCCCATCGATCTCCATGGCGGAGGTTAGCTCGGCGATGGTGTAGAGGTCGTCTTGGGTGTGTGTCACGCTGCCGACGCGCTGGCGCGCGGCGATGATCCGCTGAGCCAACGCCTGGTCCACGGGAGACCACTCGTCGTAGAAGGCGTCTGGGTCGCGCTCGTATGCAATGCGTCGTTGGATGATCTCCATGCGCGCCTCGGCGGACGCGATGCCCTGGATGTCGACGCACAGGGCAAAGCGGTCCAGGAGCTGGGGGCGCAGCTCGCCCTCTTCTGGGTTCATGGTGCCGACTAGGATGAACTGGGCTGGATGCGAGAACGAGATGCCCTCTCGCTCGACGATGTTCACCCCCATGGCGGCCGCGTCCAGCAACAGATCTACCACGTGGTCGTCGAGGAGGTTCACCTCGTCCACATAGAGGAGGCCGCGGTTGGCCGCCGCCAGGATGCCAGGCTCAAAGTGGCGCTCGCCCTGTTTGATGGCGCGCTCGAGGTCCAGCGTCCCCACAACGCGGTCCTCGGTGGCGCTGACGGGGAGATCCACAAAGCTGGTGCGGACGACCGACGTGGGCAGCGTCCCGTCCCGCGTTACGCGCTCGCGGCATAGGTCGCAGAGGGCCTTGGGACGGGCCGGGTCACAATGAAAGGGGCAATCGGCCACAACCTCGATCTCTGGCAGGAGGGCCGCCAAGGCGCGAGCGGCGGTGGACTTGGCCGTACCGCGCTCGCCGCGAATCAACACACCACCGATCCGCGGGCTGACGGCGTTAAGCAGCAGAGCCCGTTTCATGCGCTCTTGGCCCACGATGGCCGAAAAGGGAAAGACGGCTACCATATGCTTGTGTGACTCCTACCTCTAGCTGGCCGAGTATAGGTCTGGGCCAGTTGCGGGTCAAAACATGCAGAGAGCAGTTGCGCTCGCGTCGGCATGCTGCTAAGATGGGCGCGTCAGACAATCGAATAGCTTCTCCGAACCACATGACCTAAGGCATCGCTATGGCGTGTGGTCGCGGCCGCCCGTTAGGGCGGCCAAACGGTGGCCGTGGAAACGCGTCCGCCCCCCGCATTTGGAAAGGAGAACCTGAAGCGACGGCTCGAGCCGGCGCCTGTTCTGCTGTGCGGGATAGGCGTCGGCTCTTTTTGTCTGGCGGGCCGGCGGCGCAGGCAAAGCAAGGAGGCATCTGCATGAGACGGCATCTTTGGATCGGACTGGCGGTCTTGCTGGTGGGGTTGGTGGCTCTGTCCGCCTGCTCCGGCAGCGTGCCCAAGGTGGACTGGGAGCTCAAGATCACCGGCGCTGTGAGCCAGCCTTTGACGCTTAGCTTTAACGATCTGGCTAGCCGTGATCTGGAAAAGCTTGACAAGGTGTTGATGGAGCGCTCCGAGGGCGACCCGAGCGAGGATAGCTGGGAGGGCGTCATGCTTGCCACGCTCCTCGATGAGGCCGGGGCCAGCGCCGACGCGTCTGCCGTCGTCTTTCGGGCGGCGGACGAGTACGAGCGCGAGGTGCCCATGGCAGATTTGGGCCAAGCCATCGTGGCGCTCAAGCAGAATGGCGGTTGGCTGACCGAGGATGAAAAGGCGGGGCCCATCCGCATCGTGATTCCGGGCCTGCCAGGGAGCCGATGGGTTGGCCAGCTGGTCGAGATCGAGGTGCTCCAGTAAGCGAGCCCGCACTATCATCGGGCTGACGAGGCTTGTCTTCTGGCGTCATCGCTGTGGCGACACGGTGGTGGCGCCAGGGTCATCAGAGAAGGGAGATGACTGGGCGTGTCCATTCGCGGGCTACGACGCAAGGCTATTCTGGTTGTTGCTCTGGCCATGCTGGCGGCTCTTGCCGCGGCGTGCGGCGAGCAGAGCACCCCTACGCCGACCATTGCATTCACGGAGGCGCAAGCAGCTTCGGCCGACGCGCCCGAGATCGACTGGGAACTGGCCGTCACTGGCGCCGTCGCCGAGCCGACGACCTTTCAGTACCAGGAGCTGGTCTCGCGTGATCTGGTCGGCCTGGCAGAGATTCTGGAGGCCTGTGACTGTGGCGACGAGGTGCGCAACACCTGGGAGGGCATCGCGCTGAGCGATCTGCTGGCCGAGGTGGGTGCCTCGGAGCGTGCCACCGCGGTGATCTTTCGGGGGGCGGATGGCTACTGGCGCAAGGCGGACGTGGAGAACCTGGACTTTGCGATGGTGGGCTTGCGCCGCGATGGGACCTGGCTGGCGGAGGATGAAAAAGAGGGCCCCATTCGCATGGTGGTGCCGGGCCAATCTGCCAGCTATTGGATGTCGCAACTGGTCGAGATCGAGGTTGTCGAGTAGGTGAGACGTCGTGAGCGCTCGGCTGGCGCTAGGCCACCATGAGCCATACGGTAATAGCCACCAGGCCTAGCAGGGCGGCCAGCGCCACGTGATCTGGTCGACCGATTCTCGCCGTCCGCAAGAAGGTGCGCTGGCGATAGCGACCAAACTGCCGTCCCTCCATGGAGACGGCGAGATGCTCCGCGCGACGGAGCGCACCCACGAGCAGGGGGAGCAGCAACTGGCGCAGCACCTCGATGATGCGACGGAACAGGCTGCCATCATAGCGCACACCCCGCGCAAGTTGGGCTTGGTAGATGGTGTTGGCCTCTAGCTCGAACAAGGGGGCCAGGCGGATGGCCGTTACCAAGGCAAAGCCGTACCGATAGGGCAGCCCGGCTCGCATGAGGGCGTACGCTAGACCTGACGGGTCGGTGGTCAGCACAAAGAGCTGGCTGGCCATGATGACCGCTAGAAACCGCCCAGCTACCAGGATCCCCCGTCGGATCCCCTCGTCGGTGATGCGTAGCCCCAGCACCGCTGACGGATCCACCACAGGGGAGCCGGAACGGGTGAACAACGCCTGCAGCGCAAAGAACGCTACCGAAGTGGTGAGCAGCAGACGCCAGCCGCGCATCTCGCGGGCTGGCCGGATGCGAGCCGAGTAGGCCGCCCCCCATAGCCCCACCACGGCCAAGGCCGGATACCACGGCGTCGTGACTAGCAGGCTCCCAACCGTCAGACTCAAGAGCCACCCCAGCTTGGTCAACGGATGGAGTTCATGCAGCCAGCCACCGTCCGTTCGGTACTGGAGCTTGACGCGGCCGCTCATGCGGTTGGCCCCAGGTAGGCCGTGTGGCCGTGCTCGGCCAGATAGGCGCCGAGGGCCTCCACGGTTCCGTCGAACGCCAGCCGACCGCTCTCGAGGAACAGGGCTCGGTCGGCATAGCGCCGAGCGAGACCCATGTTGTGGAGCGCCAGCAGCACGGCCGCGCCCTCATCGGCGGATGCGCGCAGGCGACCCATGAGACGATGGGCATTGGCCGGGTCTTGCCCGATCAGGATCTCATCCGCCAGCAGCAGGTCGGGGCCATGGGCGAGAACCGCCGTTAGGTTCAGGCGGCGCTTCTGGCCATAGCTGAGTCGCCAGGGCGAATCCTCACGCCGCTCCCAGAGCCCGCTTTGACGCAAGAGTTCACGCGCGTGAGGGGTGACACGCGCCTGCTGACCGATGTTACGCGCCAGCATGATGGCATCGTCCCACACGGTCTCGCCGAGGAGCTGGTGGTCGGGATTCTGAAAGACGATTCCGGCCTGACGCGCCAGGGAGGACACCGTCGGTGCCGTGTCTCCCAGGACGGTGACGGCGCCCCTGGTGGGACGAATCAGGCCCATCAGGCAGCGCAGCATTGTGCTTTTCCCGCTGCCATTGTCGCCCATCAAGGCCACCACCTGCCCACGCTGAAGCTTCAGACTGATGTCAGAGAGGGCTTGGCGCGAGCCATAGTCATGGCTTACCCGTACGAGCTTGGCCACCGTCTCGCCGGGCGCCGACGGGATGCGCGGGGCGGGAAGCTCGCTGGCTGGTGGGGGGGTGCCGTCCTGCACGATGCGCCCATCCTCCATCAGCACGATGCGAGGTGCGAAAGGGGCTAATACCTCCAGCTTGTGCTCGACGATGATGAGCGTTAGCTGTTCCTGATAGCGCAGGCGTTCCAGCACCTGAAGAACCGACTGGGTGGCAGTGGGGTCGAGATTGGACGTGGGTTCATCTAGGATCAGAATGCGTGGCCGAGCGGCCAGGACCGAGGCGATGGCGACGCGCTGCTGTTCGCCTCCCGAGAGGGTGCTGAGTTGGCGCCGCCGCAGGTGGGGGGCGGCGACCACATCCAGCGCCCAGTCGATTTGTGAGGCGATCCGCTCCGGCGGGTAGCAGCGGTTCTCCAGCCCAAAGGCGATCTCGTCTTCGACGGTCAACGTGCAGAACTGGTCTTCTGGGTTCTGCTGCACCAGGCCGACGAACTCGGCGTTCTCGTACAGGCTTCGGCTGGCGAGGTCCGTGCCCTCGGCTCGCACCGCGCCACGCCATTGGCCTCCGGGGCGCTCGTGCAAAAAGCCGGCCATGGCCAGCGCCAGGGTCGACTTGCCGCAGGCGCTGGGGCCAGCCAGGGCTACCATCTCGCCCGGCCCGATGCGCAAGTCCACGCCCCTGAGCGCCCAATCAGACGCACGAGGATAGCGGTAATGCAGGTCGGTGACCTGGAGCAGCGCCGGCATGGTCCTACTCGACTGCCAACTGGATCACATCGAGCGCGGTGACCGGCTGGTCGGCACGGCCGATGGCGTAGCGGGTGCCATCGGGGAGATTCATCACCCAGATCCGGATCGCGTCGTCGGCCAGCACCTCGGTTAGGTTCCACGTGGTGGTTTGGCCGTCGCGGTCAGTGGCGACGACGGTCGCCGCCGTAGCCTCGGGTTGAGCCGCCTCGATGACGGCGCGTAGCGGCACCCCCTGGTATTTGGCAGTGCCCTCCCCCAGATCCAGCGAGGCGCTGTCCATCTGCTCTTGCCAGTCTCCGGGCACAAAAACCATGGGCTGCTGGATGCGACCCGTCAATGGCAGTGGCCCTTGGGCCTGGAGTCGAAGCTCCATCACGTTACGGACCCAGGCCTTGGGGCTGGTAGCGCCCACGATCTCGTAACTCACCTGCTTCCCGTTGTTGCGGTGGGCCAGCAATAGCTGGTCATTGGTGGCGACCTCGTCCATGGTGACGAAAAAGGCATACCCGTCGGTCGCAGTCGCGATGACGACGTTGGCATCGGGGTCGGGTTCGGCCAAAGCGATCACGTCTCGCAACGGCGTGCCGGTCACGTCGCGCGGCATGCCCTGCAGTTCCAGGCGCAGGTTCACCAGCGGCAACTCGCTGTCGGCGTCGTAGGTATAGGGCTGCGCGCAGGCGCCGGTCACCTCAACGGTGGGGCCGCCGGCATAGAGACGGGCCAGGCCGAAACCTCCGCCGATGGCGAGAGCCGCTGCCGCGACCAGCAGAATGCGCTGTGGCCATGACAGCTTGCGGTGCTGAGCGCCTGGGATTGCCAGGCCGGCGCGGTCCAGCGCTTGAAGCAGCGCGTGGGCAAGCAGCCCGCCCAGGATGGCCCCCGATATGGCGGCCAAGCCGGCGATGCCCCACACATAGCGGACCACATCCTCAGGGGCGCTGGCAAAGAGCTGAAAGACAAACACGTTGCTGGCGGCGGATGCGGCGCCAGCCGCCATGAGTGCCGGGCGCCCGTCGCGACGGCGAAACGCTAGGAGCACCAGATCGATCAGCAGTCCAGCCACGATATCGACCAGCACCACCAGCATGCCGTGCGTGTTGCCGCTAAGGAGCTCGACACCGGCCTTGAGCAGGGCGGTGATGGTGGCGGCTCCGGTCTTGCCAACCAGGGCTGGCGCCAGCAGCAGGAGCGTCACATGGAGGCCGGCGGCCCACTGGGTGGTGCCCGCGAAGCCTAGCACGGCCTGGACGGCATCGCCCAGGGCGTTGATGGCGGTGCTGGCGACGCCGCTGAGGCCAGCTAGGCCCGCCATGACTAGCAGGTCGTGGGTGCTGAAGCGATACTGGGGTGCGCTCTGGCTCTGCTCTGTCGTCATCGATCCCTCCTGGGAAGCATGATCCGGCGCCGCAAAGGAGCGACGCCGGACGGCAGAGCGTCAGCGCGTGATCTCCTTTCCAAGCGCGGGAGGCTCGAGCGTTTCCCCTCGAACCCTATCGGTCAACGGCCATGGGTTGTCCGTTAGGCCCGTTGACTCGGAGATGATCTATAGTTTTCGAGAGATAATTCATCTAGGGCGACCAGATCACCAATCCTGGGATGTAGGGATGGCTCAGGTCCTCATGCTTGGGCAGAATTCGCAGGCTATAGCCATGCAGGCCGCTCTGCCGGCAGCGGATCGTGCCTTTGTAAGCATAGACGCCCTCTCGTTCGGTGGCACTTCCCTCCATGACGGCTGACTCGGATCGGTTCACGGTCCCGTCTGGCCCGATCGGGCCAAAGTTAACCTCGACCGTCACGTCGTCGGGGGTGAGCGCGCCCAGGTGGATCTGTGCTCGCACGCTCACGTCCGTCTGCACCGTCAGCCCATCGCGGGCATCGCTCTCGATGCTCTCAAAGCGGATCTCGCCCCAGTGCGCACGGAGATGCTGCATCCACTGGGCCAGCGCGCGGCCGTGGGCGTAGCCGTCATTGGCCAGATGGCGGTGTCGCGCCTCGGCGGGCAGATACAGCTCCTCGCAATACTCCTGGACCATCCGATGGGCGCTAAAGCGAGGGGTGATCTCGCGGATGGCGCTCTTCATGTGGGCGATCCAGTTGCGTGGTATGGCGCCATGGGATGTGCGATCGTAAAAAAGCGGGGCGATATCCTTGGCCAGAAGGTCGTAGAGGGCCTCGGCCTCGATGCGGTCGCCATAGGCCTCGTCGGCATAGACCTCGCCATGCCCGATGGACCAGCCTCGATCAGGAGCATAGCCCTCGCACCACCAACCGTCAAAGGTGCTGAGGTTGAGACCGCCGTTGGCCGAGACCTTCATGCCGCTGGTGCCGCTGGCCTCCATGCGGCTGCGCGGGGTGTTCAGCCACACGTCCACGCCTTGCACCATGTAGCGTGCTAGCTCCAGGTCATAATCCTCGAGAAAGACGATCCTGTGCCGCAGATCATCGCGTCGCGCATAGTGGACGAGCTGGCGGATGAACTCTTTGCCAGGGTTGTCATTGGGGTGGGCCTTGCCCGCGAACAGGATCTGGATGGGCCGCTCAGGATCATTCAGGATGCGGGACAGCTGATCAGGATCCGTGAAGAGCAGCAGCGCCCTCTTGTAGGTGGCAAACCGACGGGCGAAACCGATGGTCAGGACTTCGGGATCCAGCAGGTCGTCGGCCTCGCCGATCTCTTGGGGCGTACCGCCATGGCGGGCGATCTGCTGGCGCAGGCGGGCTCGTGCGACGGCGACCAGGCGTTCGCGACGCCGCTCGTGGGTGCGCCAGAGCTCTTCGTCGGGGATGCGATCGACCAGTTGCCACACGCTGCGGTCCTCGGGCCGCTCGACCCAGCGCGGCCCGAGATAGCGAGAGTAGACCGTTCCCATATCCTGCGAAATGAACGACCGCGGATGGATGCCATTGGTGATCGACGTGATTGGCACCTCCTCGGTAGGGGTCTCTGGCCAGAGGTTGCGCCACATCTCACGCGCTACCTCGCCGTGGAGGCGGCTCACGCCGTTGGTGGCGTTGGCCAGGCGGATGGCCAGCACGGCCATGGCAAAGGGCTCATCGGGAGAGGGATTGTGCGACTGGCCCAGCCGCATGAACTCGTCTCGGCTTAGGCCCAGCTGTCGGTAATAGTCGCCCAGGTAGTGGTCCATCATCCCCGTGGCAAAGAGATCGATACCAGCGGGCACTGGGGTATGGGTGGTAAAGACGTTGCCAGCCCGAGCAACCTCGGCGGCTTCGGCATACGAAAGGCCGTCCTCCTCTATCATCAGGCGAATGCGCTCCAGCGCCAGGAACGCCGAATGGCCCTCGTTCATGTGGCATACTGAGGGCGGGGTGTCCATGGCGTGCAGGGCGCGTAGCCCGCCCACGCCCAACAGCAGCTCCTGACGGATGCGCATGTCGTTATCTCCGCCATAGAGCTGGCTGGTGATCTGCCGATCCTCGGGGCGGTTGTCAGGGATGTTGGCGTCCAGCAAAAAGAGAGGCACCCGTCCGACCTGGATGCGCCAGATGCGCGCGCGGACCTCACGGCCAGGGTACGCCACGCCGATGGTTAGGGCTTGGCCCTGCTCATCACGCACCATCTGCATGGGCATGTTATAAAAGTCATTGATGGGGTAGGACTCTTGCTGCCACCCGTCGGCGTTCAGGTACTGGCGGCAGTACCCGCGTTGGTAGGCCAGCCCCACCGCCACCAGCGGCAGGCCGAGGTCGCTGGCGGACTTGAGGTGGTCACCAGAGAGCACGCCGAGCCCCCCCGAATAGATCGGAAGCCCTTCCGTGAGGCCGAACTCCATGGAAAAGTAGCCGATGCGCATATCTGGGAACTCGGGTGCGTAGGTATGATCGAACCAGGTCTCCTGGCTCTGCAGATACGCCTCGTAGGCCTGGTACACCCGCCGCATATGGGAAAGAAAGGCATCATCTGCCAGAGCTTGATCGATCTTGGATTGGCGAATGGTACCCAAAATGAGGACAGGATTGTGACGCGTGCTCTCCCAAAGCTCGTCATCCAGCCGCCTGAACAGCGCTATGGCGTCGGGGTTCCAGGTCCACCACAGGTTAAAGGCCAGCTCGCGGAGCGGGCTCAGTTCGTCGGGAAGGGACGGGACCACCGTAAAGGTGCGATGTGGTCGTAGCACGCAGACCCCCTTTGTCTAGGGCCATCGGCAACAGCGAGAGTGCGATGACCTTCTTGAGATTATAGCGGACCTGCAGGACGAGCGCCAAGATGAGGCCCGGGTCTTTGGAAGTTGCCTTTGCGAGCGGCTGGTCGACGGGCTATACTGACACAGGTTCATCAAAGGAGCAGTAGATGACAGAGCTAAACGTTGGCCAGGGCGCGGATCTCGAGCGGGCCTGGGAGGCCTACCATCGCCTTGATCTGGAGGGCGCGCGCGAGCTGTTTGAGGCCGTCGTCGCCCAGCAGCCAGACTCGTTGGCTGGGCACCAAGGTCTTGGCCGCACCTTGATCCGCATGCGACGCGAACAAGACGCCCGCCAAGAGGTGGAGCGCTGCCTCGCGTTGGGCCCCGACGAATACGAGACACACGCTCTGGCGGGGCTCTTTTACTTTTTGGTGGATGCCCTTGACGAGGCGCAAGCGTCGCTGGAAAAGGCTTCCGCGCTCGAGCCCCAGGAGATCGAGCCGCACGTGGTGCGGGCCCAGGTTCATGCGGACAAGGGCACCTTTGCCGAGGCCGAGGCCGACTTGGATCGTGCGCGTGAGCTCATCGACGCCCTGGAAGACGAGGCCGTGCAACGTCGCGAGCGGGCGGCGTTGCTGCACGCCGAGACCTATGTGGCCCTTTCGGCCCAGCGCGAGGACGAGGCTCGCGCCAAGGCGGAGGAGGCGTTGGCCTATGCGGATGCCAACCCCCACGCCGTATGCTTGGCGAACACCAACTTGGGCTTGATGGCAGCGCGACAGAAGCGGTGGGATGAGGCGGTGACCTATCTTACGGCGGCGCTGGAACTCAACCCAGCCTTTTACCGAGCCAGAGGCGCGCTGGGGCGCGTGTACCTGGTAACGGGGCGACCTGAGGAAGCGGCCGCGGCCTTGGAGGCTACGCTCGAGACCATGCCGCAGCCCGATGCGCACACGGTGATGGCCTGTGCGTCGGCGCTGAGCAAGATCGGACGCAAGGAAGAGGCCGTGGCTCTCTATCGCCGAGCGCTCAAGCTCAACCCGCGGTGGCTTGAGCGGATCTATGCGGGATGGCAGTCGGTGTGGCAGGATCGCAAGGGCCGCCTGTACGTTCTGGTGGCTGGTGCGGTGGCCCTGGGGCTTTGGCTGTGGCTTGCCAAGCCCTCGCCTCAAGCCATCACGTTGGTGCTGCTGGTGGTTGTGATCCTGCTCTTGCAGCGAGCCATGTCAGGCCGGAAACCTCGCTAGACGAGTGGCGCTCAGCAGCGCTAGGCCTTGCTTGGCGCACTTGCCGGTGATATACTCGGCTTGTCAAGGATGGCCTGTGCATCTCCGAAAAAGGGGGAGGTCATGGCACGTCAACGTGGGCTACGAATCGCGATCGCGGTACTGATCCTTGGGGCGTTCCTGGGCGTGCCTGTGGCAGCCGAGAACGAGGCGCTCTATCACACGGTGGTGTATGGCGAGTCGCTCTCTAGCATAGCACGCAAGTATGAGGTGACGGTGGCCGCCCTGGTGGATGCCAACGGCATCGCCAACCCCAACATGATCTATGCTGGGCAGCGCCTACTGATCCCCGAAAAGGCCGAGATCACCATCCATGTGGTGGCCGAGGGCGAGTCGCTATTGGGCATCGCGGCCAAGTATGGGGTTAGCATCTGGGACATTGCCGAGCGGAACAATATCACCAACGTTAACCTCATCTTTGTGGGGCAGCGGCTGGTGATTCCGTCCGAGGGCGAGGCCGAGGTGCCGGACGAGGGTGACGAGGTCGACAATGGCGATGATAAAGAGGCCGATGACGAGATGCCGCCGGTCCCAGAGGCCATCATCATCAGCCATCCTCTGATGAGCCAGGATGTCTCGTCACCAGTGACGGTGACGGGTTGGGGCAGCGGGTTCGAGAACACGCTGGCGGTCGATGTTCTGGACGAGTACGGTGCGGTGATCGGCCAGGGTTACGTGATCGTCGAGGCCGAGTTCGGGCAGATTGGCCCCTTTGAGGGGGTGATCGAGTTCGAGGCTCCAGCCGAGGAGCAATTCGGGCGCATCCAGGTGTATAGCATCAGTCCCCGCGATGGCGCCATCGAGCACTTGGCGTCGGTGACGGTCAACCTGGTTCCCTAGCACTCTCACTGACTGTGAAGCAGCGGCGGCTCTTTGAGCCGCCGCTGTCTGCTACTGCCGCTACCGGGAGGCGCCCAGCGAGCGAGCGCAGGGCAGGCCCCCGGCATCCTCTGCAGCCAGCACCGCGTTCACCACGGCTCGGGCCATGGCATCGGCCGCCATGTCGGCTACCAGGGCGGTGTGGGCCTCTCTCTCGCCAGTGGCCAGGGCAAAGCAGGCGTCTCCATCAAACAGGGTGTGGGCGGGGCGGATGGTGCGCGCCAGGCCGTCATGGGTGGCATCGGCCACCAGGTTGGCCTCGCCCTTGGTGAGGCCGGCGTTGGTGGCCACAACACCGATGACCGTGTTGGTGCCGAACAGCACCTTTCGTAGCACGGTCTTGCGCATTTGGGCCCGGGTATCGGAGAATCCCTTGCCAGTTAGCGTCCGCAAGCCAGCGATGATCTGGCCACTATCGGGGTCGAGCACGTCGCCAAAGGCGTTCACGGCGACCAGGGCGCCGACAACCAGGCCTCCCGCCCGCACGCTGGCGGTCCCCAAGCCAGACTTGACGGCTCGCTTGGTGCCAAACAGCTTGCCCACGCTGGCTCCGGTGCCCGCGCCCACATTACCTTGAGCGGGGGGCTCACCAGTGGCCGTGGCGCAGGCTTGGTAGCCCATGGCATCGTTGGGTCGGGTGCGGGGGTCGCCCACCGCCAGGTCAAAAAGTACAGCCGTTGGCACGATGGGCACGCGGGCGACGCCCGTGTTGAACCCGTGGCCGTGCTCTTCCAGCCAGCGCATGACGCCGTCGGCCGCCCTCAATCCATGGGCGCTGCCTCCAGACAGCAGGACCGCCTGTACCTCCTCCACGAGCATGCCCGGGCGGAGCAGGTCGGTCTCGCGGGTGCCCGGTGCCCAGCCGCGGACGCTGCCGCCAGCGGTGGCGCCCTCTTCATAGAGCACCACGGTGCATCCGGTTAGGGCGCGGAGGTCGGTGGCGTGGCCCACCCGAATGCCCGCGACGTCGGTGATGGCGCCGGGATAGAGATCACTCATGGCGTTGTTCCCACAGTGCGGCGACGCGGGTCATGATCTCTTCAGCTAGCTCCTCTTTGGTCATGAGGGGAAGTGGCTCGCGACGCCCATCGGCCCAAAGCAGCGTGGCTTGGTTGGTGGCCACCTCAAAGCCGCTATCGGAGCGGCTCACGTCATTGGCCACGATCAAGTCCGTACGCTTGGCCCGCAGTTTGGCCTCGGCGTTGGTGATGAGATCCTCAGTCTCGGCGGCGAACCCGACCAGGATGCCCGGGCGCTGATCGGGTGGCCGCGTCCCGATCTCTGCCAGGATATCGGTGGTGCGCTCGAGCTGCAGCGTCAGGCCCCCGTCCCCCTTTTTCAGTTTCTGTGATGCATGGTGGACGGGTCGATAGTCGGCCACAGCGGCGGCCATGAGCAACACATCGGTGGCGGGGAGCAGCTCGACCAGGCGCTGGTGCATGGCCTCCGCGGTGCGCACGCCGATGGACTCGACCCCATAGGGCGGTTCGAGGCCCGTGGGGGCGTGAACGAGGGTGACGGTGGCACCGAGGTCACGGGCGGCTTCTGCCAGCGCATAGCCCATGCGGCCAGAGCTGCGGTTGCCCAGGTGACGTACCGGATCCAGCGGCTCTTGGGTGCCGCCGGCGGTCACGACGACACGGACCCCCTGCAAGGGGCCCTTGCGCCCCAGCGTCTGCCGGAGGGCGCCCACGATGTCGCTGACCGGCACCAGCCGGCCGTGCCCGATGCGGCCCGAGGCGAGTCGACCTTTGGCCGGCCCCACCACTATAGCTCCGCGCTCTGCCAGCAGCGCCACATTCGCCTGCGTGGCTGGATGAGCCCACATGTCGGCATCCATGGCCGGCGCGATGACCAGCGGCGCGGGGCAGGCCAGGGCTGTGCTGGTGAGCAGGTTGTCCGCTATACCATGGGCCAGCTTGGCGATGGTGTTGGCCGTGGCGGGGGCGATCACCAGCGCGTCGGCGCGGGCAGAGAGCGAGATATGGGCCATGTCGGTGTCTCGCAAGAGCTGGAACTGGTCCACCGAGACGGGTCGCTTGGTGAGCGTCTGAAAGGGCAGGGGGGTGATGAACCGGGTAGCCCCCTCAGTCATGACCACGTCGACCACCGCGCCAGCCTGGACCAGCTTGCTGCACAAGTCGGCCGCCTTGTAAGCGGCGATGCCGCCGGTCACCCCCAGGACGATCTGCTTGTTTTCCAGAATCATGCTTCACCTCGGTTCATCTCATAGATCAGGCGTAGGCCCTTGAGTGTGAGCTCCTGATCGACGATCTCGATGACCTTGGTCTCGCGCGCCAGGACGGGTGCCAGGCCTCCGGTGCCGATGACCCGCATGTCGGGCCCCAGCTCGTCGCGAAAGCGAGCCACCAGCCCCTCCACCAGACCCACATAGCCGAACAGGATGCCCGACCGCATGGCGTCGGGCGTGTTGGTGCCGATGGCCTTGGGCGGTCGTTGCAGATCGATCCGGGGCAGCTTGGCGGTGCGCTGGAACAATGCTTCGGCCGCGATGGTGAGCCCGGGCGCGATGGCGCCGCCGAGGTATTCGCCCTGAGCCGAGAGCGCGTCGAACGTGGTACCCGTGCCCAGGTCTACCACGCAAGCTGGCGCGCCATAGAACCGCAGGGCGGCAGCGACATTGATGATGCGATCGGCGCCGACCTCGCGGGGGTTGTCGTAGCGAATCGAGACGCCGGTACGGACCCCAGCGCCCACGACCAAGGGTTGCTGATGTAGGTAGCGCTGACAGGTGACGAGCAGAATGTCGGTGAGCGGCGGGACGACGCTGGCCAACGCGATCCCGCTGATGTCATCGCGCTGAATGCCATGATGGGCCAAAAAGCCCATGATGGTCAGGCCGTACTCGTCGGGCATCTTTTGATGGTCGGTGCTGATGCGCCAGTCGGCCAAGAGGCGGCCTCCGTCATACACGCCCATGACGGTGTTGGTATTGCCAACATCGATGCAAAGGAGCATGTTCGATTCCTCCCCTAGAAGGGCTCTGATGGCTCTTGGGACACGCGCGATCTCTTGCGTTGGCCGATTCCACGTAGGGCTGCCATCACGGCGATGACGATGACAACCGCCACGATCACCTCGGGTATGCCGTGAGTAATGGCGATGCCCAGCGCCACCCCCGGGGCCAGGTAGCCCAGCAGACTGGCCATCGTGAGCACCAGTATCGTGTTGGTCAGCGACCCCACGGCGGCCGCGATGGCCACCACCACGATGCGCGGATCCTGGCGTGCCAGCCAGAGGTAGAGGCCTCCCACCAGAGCGACGCCGAGCACCGCAATCAGCACCGGGATAAGGAGCGACCGCGACCCATCATCAATGGGCATAGCATAGATGCGCCAGGCCGCAAAGAGCAAGAGCGCCAGCAACAGGGCCAGCAATCCCCGAAGCTGGGCCTTGGTGGCCTCACGCAGGGCGAGATAGGTGTAGGCTGCCGTGACGCCGATAAAGAGGCGTGGCAGGATGGAGACCAGGGGATCCCTGAACATGGGCACGGTGGCCTGGGTAAAGCGGGCGAACCCAAAGCCCAGGCCCACG
>JAXGON010000009.1:0-102803 GCA_040767425.1 Anaerolineae bacterium
CATGCCCGGTAGCGCGTCTAGGCGGCGGCGGTGCCAGGGAGCATACGCATCGACCTCGCTCTCCAGGGCCGGACGCGGCCCCACCAGGCTCATCTCACCCACCAACACGTTCCAGAGCTGCGGCAGCTCGTCCATGCTGGTGCGGCGGATCCATCGGCCCACGCGGGTGCAGCGGGGGTCATCGCGCAGCTTGAAGAGCGGGCCGTCCGCCTGGTTTTGGCTGCGCAACGTCGTCACTTGCCTGTCGGCGCCATCGCGCATAGATCGGAACTTGAGCAAGGTGAACACTCTGCCATCCCGACCGACGCGCCGCTGCTGGTAGATCACGGGCCCGGGCGAATCCAGCCGAATCGCCAGCGCAATCAGGGCCCACAGGGGCGACAACAAGGCGATCGCCAACCCGGCGATGCCCACATCCAGAGCCCGCTTGAGCGCAAACTGCCACGCGCGCAACGATGGTTCACGCAAGCTGAGGACCGGTATGCCGCCCAGATCGTCCACAGCCACGCGCGCCATCGAAATCTGAAAGACATCGGGCACCACCTGCACAGGCACCCGATAGGCGCGGCACACGTCGACGATCTGCCGGATCTTGCCATGCTGCTCCCAAGGCAGCGTGACGATCACGGCGTCGATGCGTGCGTCCGCGAGCACGGCCCGGAGGCGGTCGATCCCACCCAAGGCGGCAAAGCGCCCGATATCGCTGACGGCCCGATCGGGATCGTCATCAAGGAACCCCATGATCTGGTACCCCAGATCCGGCCGCGCATAGAGGGTGCGCATCACCGAGCGCCCCACCTCATCAGCGCCCACCACCAGCACCGACGCCACGCCCACGCCTCGCTGGCGCATCCTCGAGAGGATGTACTGCTCCGCGAGCCGCGCGATCCCCAGGAATAACACACAGGTCACGCCGGTGTAGCCAAAGATCAGGCGCGAATAGTAGCTGGGCGTCGAGAAAAAGATCACAATGGTCATCGCGGCGATCCCCAACAGGACTCCGCGGAATACGATGATCATCTCCTCGACCAAGCGCCGCCCACGCTGGGCCCGATAGGCTCCCTCTACCGCCAAAAAGAGCGTCACCAAGACCACCAACCCTACCATGGAGGGCAGATAGCGGCTCAACGGCACGAAAAAGGGCGGTTCGACCTCGCGCCACCATTGCCAATGGTAGCGGATCACATAGGCCAGCATAAAGGCCAGCGCCACAAGCACGGCGTCCACCAGCAACTTGGCTAGTGACCATACGCGTCTCAAGGTTCCTCGGCTCATGGCGCCACCTCGGCATAGAGGGTGGCTGTCCGGCGGGCCGTGTTCTCCCACGAAAAGAGGGCTGCCCGCTCGAGCCCGGCCGCCGCTAACCGCCTACGGCGTTCCTGGTCACCCAGCAGCGCTACCATCTCGGCCGCGATCTGCTCCGGCTCGCGAGGGTTCACGGTGACCCCGGCGCTGCCCACAACCTCTGGCACGGCCGAGACATTGGATACCAGCACCGGCACCCCACAGGCCATCGCCTCCAGCGGCGGAAGACCAAAGCCTTCGTACAGGGAGGGGTAGACAAAGAGCGCGGCACCCCCATAGAGCGCGGCTAGGTCATCGCCCGGGATATAGCCCGGCAGCAGGACGTGCTCGGCCACGCCCGCCTCCTCGATGGCCGCATAGATCGGTTCATCGTACCAACCCCTGCCACCAGCCAGCACCAACGTGTGCTCAACCCCCGAGCGACGCGCCAGGGCATAGGCTTGGATCAGCACCGGCAGGTTCTTGCGCGGCTCCAGCGTCCCCAGGTAAAGGACATAGCTCGCCGGCAGACCAAGACGCGCCCTCAACGAAGCCACTTGCTCCGCCGTGGGCGGCCTCAGGTCGGGATTCACCCCGTTCGGGATCACCCGCACGCGGTCGGGCGGCAGCTTGAGGATCTCGACCGCGTCGCGGGCCGTGCTCGCCGATACCGCGATGACGGCCGCCGCGCGGCGCGTCGTCTCTCGGGTGATCCGCTGCAGGTAGGCCCGCCGCGCCGGAGGAAAGAGATGTGGGAACAGGTAGAAACTCAGATCGTGCAAAGTGACGATCTGCGGGGTGCGACCAAGCAGGGGGCCGGCATACACGGGCGAGTGTAGCAGGTCGAGCCGCTCCCGACGCGCCAGGCGGGGCAGGCTGATCTGCTCCCACAGGATGCGCGCCACGGCTCCATTGGACGGCCGGCGAGCCGAGCAAACGCTCCAACCAGGATAGCCGCGGGCTGCATCGCTGCCAAACGCGGTAAAGCGCATCTGCGGCGCGATGCCCGGCAACGTCGCCATCAGCCAATGGATGTACTGGCTCACACCGGCGTTGCGATATCCGCTTTCTGATGACAAGAGCTGCGCGTTGAACCCAACATGCAGCCGCTTGTTTGGCGTCGGACCAGCCTCATTGCTCATATCGTTCGCATTATACCATCAGCTCGGCGGCTCCCAAACAGCCACGCCGCGCGAGTGTTGCCCGTCGGCACCCAGAACGCGCCGATAGACGGCCACCGTCTCGGCAGCGATGCGAGCTTGGGTGTAGCGATCCAATACGCGCTGGCGCCCCCTCGAACCCAGGGAACGTCTCAGCTCGGGCTGATCGACCAACCGCTGTAGCGCGCCTCTCAGGGCCAGAGCGTCGCCCTCGCGCACCACCAAGCCGGCGTCGCCAATCACCCGCGGAATCTCGCCCGAATCCGAGCCCACCACCGCCACCTCGCAGGCCATGGCCTCCACCAGGACTCGTCCAAACTGCTCGGCCCAGTTGGGCCGCGTCAGCGACGGGAGAGCCAGGATGTCCAGCTCTGCCAGCCGCTGCGGCATCACCCCGGAACCTACCTGCCCACAGAACACAACCCGGTCAGCCAGCCCGCTTCGGGTCACACGATCCCGCAGCGCGGCCTCCAGCGGCCCCTGGCCGATCAGGCGTAGCTCCCAATCGCCCGCCAACTGCTCCAGCGCCTCGATCAGCACCCAGAGGCCCTTTTCGGGCACCAGGCGGCCGGCATAGCCGATGACCACCCTGGAACACGGCGATCGAACACCCAACGGCCGGAACAGCCCCGGATCGACGCCAAACTGGGGGATGACGGTCACGGGGCCAGCATAGCCCTTGGCCCGCAGCACGTCCACGGCCGCCGCGTTGCCGGCGATAGCGGCATCGACACCACCATAGACCGAGCGCTCCATCGCCCCAAAGGGCCAGGGATATCGCCGCATCAGGTTCTGCCACGTGAAAAAGAGACAGCGAGTCCCCTCAGCGCGGCATGCCCGCACCGCCAAGTAGGTGGCCAGGTTATAGGGCTCCTCGTCAATGTGGACCAGGTCCGGCCTTATTCGGCGCAGCTCGCGGCGCAGCGTGGGGTAAAAGTGGGCGTGGAACGAGCCGTTCAGGCAGATGGGCAGCTCACGCAGCACGTACCCCTGCACGTGGGCCCGCTCCAGGACGGTTCGGCGCCGTCCCTCTCGCCACAGCGGGGGCACCAGCGCCGTCAGCGCCACGTCGTCATAGGCCGCTATCGCCTCCAACTTGGTCTGGTAGCTGCCCACCACCAATGCCTTGGAGAGCATCACGACCCGCACGCCAGCCCCCTCTCACCACGCCCACATCGTCGCGCTTTGACACAGCCAGGCTGCTGCGATAGCATCAGTCTGTTGGGGCGGTGGCGGAATGGCAGACGCTGCGGACTTAAAATCCGCTGGATTACATCCATGAGGGTTCGAATCCCTCCCGCCCTACTGATCGCGCGGCCACCACGACCCTAGCAACTCTGCCTATCATAGCCTTGTGCCCCCATCTTGCCAACGCTCCTACCTCTCGACCAAACCCTGTCCGAGCGCGTCAGACTTGCGCGCTCTGCCTTTTGGTGCCATGATCTGCCGAGTGGGCGTCGACCCGCCGGCCGAGGTGCCGCCAACGGATTAGGGAGGCTCTGATACATGCTCAAGATCGCCGAAGTGCTGCCCCCGTACCCTACCCCCTTGTGGCGGCTGGCCCGCCAGTGCGGCATCACCCATATCGTAGGCGGGATGGACTTTTCCCGAGGGCTGAACGTCGACCGCGAGGCCCTGCCCTGGAGCTACACCTCACTGCTCCACGTCAAAACGCAGTACGAGGACGCCGGATTTCGCCTCGAGGTGCTCGAGAGCCGTCCGCCCATGCACAAGGCCAAGCTGGGCTTGCCGGGCCGCGATGAGGAGATCGACTCGGTGCGCACGCTGCTCCGCAACATGGGCGCCTTGGGCATTCCGGTCTGGTGCTATGAGTGGATGCCCGTGTTCAACTGGCTGCGGACCTCGCTGGCACTCCCCACGCGAGGCGGCGCCCTGACCACCGCCTATGACCACTCGCTGATGCAGAACGCACCGCTGACGGAATACGGACAGGTGCCCGAGGAGACGCTTTGGGAGAATCTGGGTTACTTTCTTGATGCTGTCATCCCGGTTGCTGAGGAGGCCGGCGTCAAGCTGGCTATGCATCCCGACGATCCGCCGCTTTCGCCCATTCGCGGCCTCGGACGGATCATGCGCAGCATCGACAACTACCAGCGGCTGGTCGATAACTGGCCCAGCCCCGTCAACGGCATCGCCCTCTGCCAGGGCAACTTTGCCCTCATGACCGACGACCTCCCTGCGGTGATTCGCCGTTTCGGGTCCCAGGATCGCATCTATTTCGTGCATCTCCGCGATGTGCGCGGCACCGCCGAACGCTTTGTGGAGACCTTTCATGACGACGGACAGACCGACCTGCTGGCCTGCCTGCGCGCCTACCGCGACGTCGGCTACGAGGGCGTGCTGCGCCCCGATCACGTGCCCACCATGGAGGGCGACAGCCACGACGCCCCCGCCTATTCGACGGTGGGGAGGCTCTTTGCGGTAGGCTACATCAAGGGCCTCTGCCAAGCCGTCTATGCCGACTAGGCCAGACTGTGACCGAACTGACGACATGCACTGGAGATTCGTAGGATGACCAACCCTCCCACCGAGACCAGCGCCTTGGCCTACGTGAACACCCACTCGCGGCCATCGCAGCTTGGCATCACGGACATGCGCTTTACTGACATTGTCGGCGCACCGATGCACTGCATCCTGCTCAAGATCGAGACCAACCAAGGCCTGACAGGCTTTGGGGAGGTCCGTGACGGCGCCGACCGCCTCTATGCCGAGATGCTCAAGAGCCGCCTGCTGGGCGAGAATCCCTGCGATGTGGATCGGCTCTTTCGCCGCATCAAGCAGTTCGGCGGGCACGGTCGGCAGGGCGGCGGCGTCAGCGGCGTCGAGGTGGCCCTGTGGGATCTAGCTGGCAAGGCGTACGGGGTGCCCGTCTACCAGATGCTGGGCGGCAAGTTCCGCGACCGCGTGCGGCTGTATTGCGACACCGATGCCCGCGACGACCGCTCGGCTCGCGCCATGGGCGAGGCCATCAATGAGCGCGTGGCACGCGGCTTTACCTGGGCCAAGATGGATGTCGGCACCAGCTTGATCGCACAAGAGCCGGGCGCTCTCAGCGCGCCGCTAGGCCACCTGGCGGAGCTTTGCCGGAACAGCCGCAACCACTCGGCGCACCGCAAGAAGCATCACGCCTGAGGACGCGCGCACGGCCCGTAACCGCTGGTATGACGTCAACAACGTGCCCCATCCGTTCTGCGGCGTCCATCTCACAGAAAAGGGGCTGGACCTGCTGGAGCAGTATGTGGCCGAGGTCCGTGCGGTGGTAGGCTACGAGCTGCCATTGGCGGTGGATCATTTGGGCCACATCGCCGTCGAGGATTGCATCCGGCTGGCGCGCCGCCTGGAAAAGTACAACCTCGCCTGGATGGAGGATCCCGTACCCTGGCAGTATACCGACCACTACCAGCGCTTGACGCAATCGTGTGCCGTGCCCATCTGCACGGGCGAGGACATCTACCTCAAGGAAGCCTTCCGACCGCTGTTGGAAAGCCACGCTGTGGCGGTGATCCATCCCGACGTCCTCACCGTTGGCGGCATCCTGGAGACGAAAAAGGTCGGCGACCTGGCCGAGGAGCATGGCATCGCCATGGCCATCCATATGGCCGAGAGCCCCATCGGCTGCATGGCGGCGGTGCACGCCGCCGCCGCCACGGCCAACCTCCTGGCCGTCGAGTTTCACTCGGCCGACTGCCCTTGGTGGGAGGATCTGGTCACGGGCCTGCCCGCGCCGCTGATCCAGGCCGGGCACATCACCGTGCCCGATGCGCCGGGCCTGGGCATCGAATCCCTGAACGACGATGTCATCGCCGAGCATCTGGATCCCGCCATGCCCGAGCTGTGGGCCAGCACCGAGCAGTGGGATCACCGCTGGTCACATGATAGACTGTGGAGCTAGGGACGAAAGCATTCGGAGGCGCGAGTCCAAGAGGAGGCCAAGTGCCATGAAGTTCGGTTGCCGAGAGGACATCATCCAGCTAACACCCTTGTGGACCGGCGAGCGTTTTGAGGATGGCAGGCCCCGCGTCCCCGATGACATCGTCGAGCGGATGGTCTATGTCACCACCGAAGAGGCCTGGGGTGTGCTCTGGCAGCACGGGTTCCAGTACCAGTTCGAGGGCAACTGGCTCAACCTTCACCCCAACCAAGTGCTGGTAGGCCGCGCGGTGACGGGCGTGTTCGTCCCCAAGCGGCCTGATCTTCATGACTGCCTGATGCAGTACGGCCACGAGCAAGAGGGCCGCGTGGGAGAGATGAACTCCTGGGTGATTCAGACCCTGGTCAAGGACGATGTCATCGTCATCGACCTGTTCGGCAAGATCCGCAGCGGCACCTTTTCGGGGGGCAACCTCTCCACTGCCATCGCTGCTCGCACCCAGCGAGGACAGGTGATCTATGGCGGGATCCGCGACGCCCAACAGATCCTCCAGATCCCTGATTTCTGCACGTTTTGCCGCGGCATCGATCCCACCGGCATCGACGACGTGACCTTGGTGGGTATGAACGTGCCCTGCCGCATCGGCAACGCCACCTGCATGCCCGGCGACATTGTCCTGGGCACCTACTCGGGCGTTCTGTTCATCCCGCCCCATCTGGCCCAAGAGGTGGTCGAGCACTCGGAGACGATGCGCCTGCGTGAGGCCTTTGGCTTTACCCGGCTGCGCGAGGGGGTCTATACCTCCAGCCAGATGGATACCGCCTGGACCGACGAGATCGAGGCGGACTATGCCGGGTGGCTGGCACAGCGCACCGACGAGGAAAAGGCGCGCATCCTGTGGGAGGAACGCAGCTCATAGACTCGCACAAGCCCACGAGAGACAGGTCTGCCCATGCAGCAGACCCAAGAGTCAGCTCGTTCATCGCATCGGTCCCTATCGTTCACCGCACCTAGGTTAGGAGGAAACATGGCCTTCAAGACACCAGCAGAGATCGTAGCTAGCGCAGAACAGGCGGCTTGCAGCAAGACCGCGCTGAGCGTGCCCCGGATACTGGTCCTCGGCTTCTTGGCGGGCGCCTATATCGCCATGGGGGGGCTGCTGGCCATCGTGGTGGGCCGAGGGAGCCCGGCGCTTCAGGCTGCCAACCCCGGCCTGGCCAAGTTCCTGTTCGCTGCCGTGTTCCCCGTCGGAATCATGATGGTCGTGATTGCCGGATCCGAGCTCTTTACCGGCAACTGCAGCGTAATCCTCCCGGGCTGGCTATGCGGGCGGACCTCGCTGGGCTCGATGCTGCGCAATTGGATATTCTCCTATCTGGGCAATCTGCTCGGGTCGCTCTTTGTGGCGATCTTTATGGCCTATCTGACCGGCATCGTGCGTGGCGGCAGCCTGGGCGAGGCCACAGCGAGTATCGCCCAAACCAAGGTGGACCTAGACTTTTGGACGCTACTGCTGCGCGGCATCGGCTGCAACTGGTTGGTGGGCCTGGGCATCTGGCTCGCTCTGGCGGCCGATGATGTCGCGGGCAAGATCTTGGCGCTTTGGTTCCCCATCATGGCGTTCGTCGCCATCGGCTTTGAGCACTCGGTAGCCAACATGTTCTTTATCCCCCTGGGCATGCTGAACGGCGCCGAGGCCAACGTCGGCGATTTCCTACTGCATCTGATCCCTGTCACCCTCGGCAATATCATCGGGGGGAGCGTGATGATCGGCGGCATCTATGGATGGCTGTATGGCTCCAACGCAAAGAACGCTTAGGCGCGGGGACGCACCCGTTGGACAGCCTCGCTGCATCTGGGCTCGCAGGCTTCTGCCAGCGCATGGGATGCCCACTCACGAGAGCCACTGTCTGAGGCTTGATGGCAGGCCATAAGTGGGGAATGCGCCCACTCCAAGCCGGCGCGCCAGACGCTCCCATTTTCACATGGATTTGACGCCATACCATAGCATTCGGCTTGACGCTGCAAAGGCTCCACGCTACGCTGGCAAAGAGCTTCTGGTTGGCCCCTGTTTCTTGCTGCCCGCTATGCATGAGCGCTAGGTTGTGCTCCGTGGGGACGCAGCCCGACCCCCGGATACCCTAGATGGGCTATCAGCCTGCCGGATAGGCGCCCGTTTCCTGCCAAAGCGCTCAGAGCCTATCTTGTCAGCCGCAAGGGGTGTGCGCGCGCCGCCTGCAGGAGGTTCTCCCATGTGTGGTATTGTGGGCTATGTGGGATCTCGCGACGGTCCGTCCATCGTGATGGAGGGGCTTTGCCGCCTGGCCTATCGTGGATACGACTCGGCCGGCCTGGCCGTGATCGAATCGACGGGCATCGCGCGACGCCGCGCCGTGGGCAAGATCGACAATCTGTGTGAGCTTTTGGCCAGCGACCCCGTGCACGGCCACACTGCCATCGGCCACACGCGCTGGGCCACCCATGGCGCCGTCTCGATCAGCAACTGCCATCCCCATACGGACGGCGATGGCATGATCGCCGTCATCCACAACGGCATCGTGGAGAACTATCGCGAGCTCAAGCAGGCCCTCGCTGCGGAAGGTATCACCTTTACCTCGCAGACCGATACCGAGGTCATCGCACACCTGATTGCGCGATACCATGACCCCGAGCAAGCCAATCTGGCCGAGGCGGTGCGGCAGGCCATGCTGCAACTCCAGGGGCCCAGCGCCGTGGTAGCCATGAGCGCCCGCAACCCGAACGAATTGGTCGTGGCCAGGCTGGGGCATGCGGGGGCTATCGTCATCGGCCTAGGTGACGGCGAGACGCTGGTGGCGTCGGATACATTGGCGATCCTGGATCATACCCGCACTATGGTCTTTCTCGAGGACGGCGAGATGGCCGTCTTGGCCGCCGAGGGCGCCCGGTACCAGACGCTAGCTGGCGAGCCCCTAACGAAAACGCCCGTCACCGTGACCACGAACCCCGTTCTGGCCGCCAGGGAGGGGTTCAAGCATTTCATGCTCAAAGAGATCTATGAGCAGCCTCGCTCGTTGACCGATGTCCTGCGCGGGCGCGTGGATCTCGATAGCGGCACCGTTGCGTTACCCACCATCGAGGGCCTGCGCCCGGTGCTGCCGCATCTGCGCCGACTGCATGCCGTCGCCTGCGGCACAGCGTGGCACGCCTGCCTTCTAGCCAAGTTCCTGATCGAGGATCTGGCGCGGCTGCCCGTCGAGGTGGACTATGGCTCCGAGTTCCGCTATCGGGATCCGCTCCTGGAGCCCGGCAGCGTGGTGCTAGTCATCACCCAGTCTGGCGAGACGGCCGACACCCTGGCCGCCATGGAGGCCGCCCGCCAACGAGGGATGCAGTCCATCGCGTTGGTGAACGTGCTGGAGAGCCAAGCCGCCCGCCTGGCCGACGGCGTCATCGGGCTCTCGGCCGGGCCCGAGATCGGGGTAGCCTCTACCAAAGCGTTCACCTCTCAGGTGGCGGCCGCATACCTGCTGGCCCTGTATCTGGGCCAGGTGCGAGACACCCTCGATAGAGCGGAGCGCGAGAGCTTGGTGGCGGATCTGGCCCGCCTGCCCGGCCTGGTGGATCGCGTCTTGGCCAACGACGCCATGTATGAGGATCTGGCCCGTCGCTACATGGGCTTTGACGATTTCCTGTATCTCGGACGGGGGATCAACTACCCCATCGCCCTGGAGGGGGCCCTCAAGCTCAAAGAGATCTCGTACATCCACGCCGAAGGCTATCCCGCCGGCGAGATGAAACACGGCCCCATCGCCCTCATCGATGAGAACCTGCCGGTAGTCACCATCTGCCCTCAGGACAAGGTACGCGACAAGATGGTGGGCAATATCGAGCAGGTGCGCTCGCGCGGGGGCAAGGTCATCGCCATCGCCACCCAAGGCGACGCAGAGATCGCTGAAAAGGCCGACGATGTGATCTATATCCCGCCCAGCTCGCGCTACCTCACGCCCATTCTGGCGGTGATCCCTCTGCAACTGCTGGCCTATCACATCGCGGTGCTGCGCGGATGCGACGTGGACCAGCCCAGGAACCTGGCCAAGAGCGTGACGGTGGAGTGAGCGCCCTCTAGGCAGAGGCCTAAAAGGGCGCCAGCCCGGGCAGATGCTGGGCCAGCTCTTCCCACATGACACGCTTGATGCGCGCAAGCTCATCCTGGTCGGTCGCCTCAAACCGCAACGACAGCTTGGGCGACGTGTTCGACGCCCGCACGAGCGCCCATGCACGCTCGCCGAAATAGATCCGCGCGCCGTCAATGTCGATCACGCGGTGTTGCGGGAAAAAGGCTTGCCGCACCGCTTGGACCACGTCCGCTTTGAGATAGTCGGGGCAATCGACGCGCAGCTCGGGCGAGCTCACATAGGCGGGCAGCCCAGCGCGGAGATCGGCCAGCATCTCGCTCAGCGACCTTCCATCGCGATCCATGTACTGCAGCAGCAGGGCTGCGGCATAGAGCGCATCGTCGAATTCAAAGGGCGGGTCGTTGAAAAAGATATGCCCGGAAAGCTCGCCGCCGATGACGGCGCGCTCCGAGTGCATCCGCGGCAGGATCGAGCTGTTGCCACACCGCGACATCACCGGAATGCCCCCGTATTTACGCACGCCGTCAAAGAGTCCCTCGGAGCAACGCACCTCAAAGACGGCCTTGCCCGGGCCCCTCCGCAGCGCCTCGCGAGCATAGAGCAGCAGGCACGTATCCACCGGCACCACCTCGCCGCGCTCATCCACGATGCCGATGCGGTCGCCGTCGCCATCAAAGGCCACGCCCACCTGGCACCCCTCCTCTCGGACGGCCCGGCACAGATCTGCCAGGTTCTCAGCCTCGACCGGATCGGGCGGGTGGTTCGGAAAGGTGCCGTCAGGCTCGCAATAGAGCGGTACCACCTCGCAACCCAGCTCGCGAAGCAGCCGCGTCGCTAGGGGGCCGCTCACGCCGTTGCCGCCGTCCACAGCTACCTTGAACGGAGTTCGGATCTGCACCTTGTGCAGGATGCAGTTGAGATAAGGGTACACAATGTCTCGGGCAAGGCGATGGCCCTCCCCATGCACAAAAGAGCCGCTGGCGATCAGCCGCTCGACCTTTTGCAGCTCCTCGCCCGCCAGAGCCTCCATCCCCACCTGCAGCTTGAGCCCATTAAAGTCGGCGGGGCTATGGCTCGCCGTCACCTGGACGACCCCGTCCACCCAAAAGTGGTTGACGGCGAACGATGCCAGTGGCGTGGGGACCATGCCGATATCCAGCACCTCACACCCGCTAGCCATGAGGCCCCTGGTCACCGCCTCGGCAAAGGCCTCCGAGCTGGGGCGGGCGTCGCGCCCCAACACCACCTGACGCCGACCGGTGTGCATCTGGATATAGGTGCCGAAAGCTCGCCCCATCGATTCAACCGCCGTGGCGGTGAGCTCGCTACCCACCACGCCCCGGATGTCGTACTCGCGAAAGATCGCCCGCGACACCGAGAGTTGGGCCTGCAACGCCAAGTCGTGCAACAGCTCGCGCATGGCCTGGGAAAAGCGCTGTGGATCATGCCGAACCACGAGACGCTCCTCGCCAGTGGCCGGGTCAGGCTCCAGCGCCTCGCGGACCAGGTTGCGTTGGAACAGGATCGCCCCTTCCAAGAGCACCATCTCTTGGGGCGTGTCCGCAAAGATGGCGACTTGCGAGGCGTCGTCGGTCACCAGTTGCGGCGTCACCAGCTCGGCCGAGGTGCTGCGATAGCGCTCCAGGACTTCTGGAGTGATGGCGCCATCGCGGTGGGCCAGGACATAGTCCAGCCGAAAGCCACAGTGGCGATGGATGGCCCGCACGTGATCGGCGATGGAATAACCCTCGGTTTGATGAGGCTGCGTCATCAGATTGCAGACAAAGATCTTGCGCGCCTTGGAGCGACGGATCTCGCGGTTGATCTCCTCGATCAACAAGGTAGGGATGAGATTGGTGTAGAGCGAGCCGGGGCCGATGACGATGGCATCCGCCTCTCGCACCGCGCGCAGCACCTCGGGCGTGGGGCGAAAATCCGCTCGCGGCCTGCCCACCACCTCCGAGATAAGAAACACCCGCTCAATGGATGCGTTGGGCACGCCCTCGGTGATCGCCGCCTCGCCCACCAGTTGCGAGCCGTCGGACATCTCGGCGCAAACATCGACGCGATCCAGGGTGGGGATCAGCACCTCATCCGCCGTGGCACCGATCTCGCTATGGAGCTGGGCGAATGCCGCTCCTGCGTTGGCGGGCGGGACCACGCCCACCGTCTCCCACGGCTCCTCACGAAACGCCGGCAGCAACACGCGAAGACCCAGCGTCCCCGCAAAGACGACTACCTTCTGACGACGAGGCTCTCTGCTCACCCTCAAACACCTCCAGACACAAGGACTAACCAAGACGCTAAAGACATTATAAAGGCAAAAGGGATGGACAGGCAATGAACGTGGCGTCAAAGCGGTGTGAATTCCTGGCAGAGCGTCATGAGCCCGCGCCGCGCCTTTGGTGGAAAGCCGTGCGCGATTGACACACGCCCCGACGGCTGGCTATAATCGGCAAGCTCAGTACAGAGGGGGAGGTTGCTATGCGTACCATCCGCATCACCGCTGGCCACGTGACCGTGGTCGCCGAGCTGGACGATTCCAGGACCGCCGACGCTATCTGGCAGGCGCTACCCATCGAGGCCCGCGCCAACACCTGGGGCGACGAGATCTACTTGGGCATAGATGTCCACCTGGACCCCGAGGACCCGCGCGAGGTGGTCGATCTGGGAGACGTCGGGTACTGGCCACCGGGGCATGCCTTTTGCCTCTTTTTCGGGCGCACACCCATGAGCAGGGGCAACGAGATCCGCCCGGCGTCGCCTGTGAATGTATTCGGCCGCATCCAGGGTGATCCGACGGTTCTGCGCGAGGTCTCCCCGGGGGCCACGGTCAGGATCGAGCCTGCCGCCGAGTCCGCATCCTGACCGCCAACAGCAGCATGGGAGAGTATCATGACCCTCGAACAAGCACGAGCTATCCTGAAACGCGCCGAGGCCGAACGCCAGGCCATCGGACCTGTCTCCGACCTCTTTGAGGGAGGGCTGACGCTGGAGCAAGCGCACGAGATCTGCGAGGCCAACATCGCCGAGCGCATCGCCGCGGGCGACCCACTATGCGGCTTCAAGGTAGGGTTCACCAACATCCCCGTCCGCGACAAGATGGGGCTGCCCGATTCGACCTATGGCTATCTGCTGGAGAGCATGGTGTTGCCTTCGGGTGGCACACTGGCCATGAGCGAGCTGATCGCCCCGCGGATCGAGTGCGAGATCTGCTTTCGCCTAGCCAAGCCACTCTCGGGCAAAGGGCTGTCGATTGCGCAGGTGCTCGACGCTACCGATGCCGTGGCCGCCGCCTTTGAGATCTGCGACGCCCGCATTCGCGATTGGAAATGCCCCTATCCCGACTTTTTCGCCGACAATGGCTTTTCGGCGCGGATCGTCCTTGAGGGCAACTGGCATGACGTGCGCGACGTGGACCTCCTGGGCGAGTCGGTCGTTCTGACCCAAGACGGCACGCAAATCGCCGAGGGGCGCGGCGAGATGGCCATGGGCCACCCTGCCAACGCCGTCGCCTGGCTGGCTGGCAAGCTGGCCGATCGCGGCAAGAGCCTTGAGGCGGGCCAGCTCGTCATGACGGGCACGCTGACGCCGATCCTGACCATCGAGGCAGGCAGCACCTACGAGGCCGTTTTCTCGACGCTGGGCACCGTCACCAAGGCCTTTGCCTAGAAGCGAGGCCCATGGGCACGGCCCAGATCAAGCCATCCATCTGCAGCATCGCTTGGCGCGACGATCCCATCGAGGCGGTTCTGCCCATCGCGGCCCAGGCGGGCTATCTTGGCGTTGAGGTATGGCAGCCTCACGTGCAGCGGCTGCTCGATGAGGCGGGAAGCTTGGCGCCGCTTCAGAGGCTTCTCGCGGAGCACGATCTGGCCGTGCCGATGCTCAGCGGGTACTATGACCTGGCGCTGCAACCCCAAGAAAGTTTGGACGCCCTGGCCACCCATGCGCAACAAGCCGTTGCGCTGGGCGCTCCCCTTCTCCGCATGTTCGCGGGCGGCGAGTCGTCCCATGAGGCCACCCTCGCCGTTTGGAACCAGGTCGTCGCAGCGCTACAACAGGCCTGCGATCAGGTCGCGCCGCTGGGGTTGGCCATCGCCTTGGAGACCCACCAGGGGAATCTGCACGACTCCACCCCCAGCACGCTTCGCCTGCTAGAGCGCGTCGATCGCCCCAACCTCTGCGTCAACTTGGATATCTACAATCTCTATGCCATCGGCGAGGATCCTTGCGAGGCCTGGCAGCGGCTGCGCCCTCACGTGCGCATCATCCACCTGAAGAACGCCCTACGCCAGGGCCAGAGCCGTCGACTGGGCATCCCCCTGGCCGAGGGAGAGATGCCGTATGGCCCCTTCCTCCGTGCCGTTGGCGATAGCGACTATGATGGGTTCGCCTCGGTAGAGTGGTTCGGCCCCGAGCCTGCCCAGGCGGCGTTTGGCGAGATTAGCTATCTCCGTCAGAGGCTGGGAGGCCGCCTTGCGCAACGACCCGCCTGATCGCTGCGATGTCCTGATTATCGGCGGGGGCGGGGCGGCGTTGCGGGCGGCCATCGCGGCCTACGAGACCAATCCCTCGCTAGACATCCTACTCGTCACCAAGGGAACCCTTGGCACCAGCGGCGTCACCGCCACGGCCTGCTCCGACCGGATGGCATTCCACGCCACCCTGCCCACCACCGAACCCGGCGGGCCTGAAGCCTGGCGGTATCACGCCGACGACATCTATCGCATCGGCGGCTATGTGAGTGACTGGGACCTGGCCGAGGCGCTGGCTCGTGAAGCCGCGGGGGCTTTTGCCTACCTTGAGGCGCTCGGCGTGCCATGGACCCGCAACCCTGACGGCAGCCCAGCGCAGTTTGTCACCGATGGCTCAGCCTATGCCCGCGCCTGCTACACGGGGCCACACACCGCCAACGACATCGAGGCCGCCCTGCTCGCGCGGCTGCGCCAGCTCCCCATCCGTGTGCGTGAACACACCATGGTCGCCGAGCTGCTGCGCGACGGCAACGATGACCTAACCGGCACCGTGCTCGTAGCCGAGGATGCGCCGGTGGCCACCATCGTCTCCGCTTCGACAATGGTCCTGGCGACCGGGGGCGCTGGTCGCGCGTTCGCGGTCAACGTCTTCCCGCCCGACTGCACCGGCGACGGCTATGCCATGGCATTTAGAGCGGGTGCCGAGTTGGTCAATCTAGAGTTCATCCAATTCGGCCTCTGTTCCTTGGCGACGGGCCTGGCCTGCTCGGGAAGCATGATGCGGGCGCTGCCTCGCATGGTCAACGACCTGGACGAGCCGTTCCTGCAGCGCTATCTAGGTCCCGAGCAGCGCGAAAAGGCCTGCGATCTCCTCTTTGCCAAAGGCGCCAGCTGGCCCGTCTCCTGGGAAGAGCCCACCCACATCATCGACATTGCAGTTTCGGCCGAGCTAGCGCGAGGCCGGCGCGTCTACCTGGACTATGGTCGGAACCCGGTCGGGTATACGCCTGCCGCACTGGCTGAGCGGGTGCGCCGCTGGTACCAGGATCGGGGCTATGCGCTAACCCCCACGGACACCCCGCTGGGTCGGTTACGGGCTATCAATCCCCAGTCCATCGCCTGGCTGGCCGAAAGGGGCGTGAGTCTCTCTCGCGACGCCGCCATCGAGATCGCGCCGGCCGCGCAACACTTTCAGGGCGGCGTCAAGATCGGCCCGGATGGCAGCACCAGCGTGCGAGGCCTCTATGTCGCCGGCGAGACCGCAGGAGGACAGCACGGAGCCAACCGCCCAGGCGGCAACGCCCTGCTAGATAGTCAGGTCTTTGGGCGAATCGCCGGGCAGTCGGCGGCGGCGAGAGCCACGGCTACGGCGGCTCTGTCGACGTCGGCGCACCCAGATCCGGCGGAGGTCATCGCCAGCATGACCAGCGCCCAGGGAGCATCGCCCGCGGCCGTGATCGACCAGGTTAGCCGGACCATGTCAGCCGCCTGCGCCGTCCACCGAACCGAAGCGGGACTCTTGCAGGCTCTAGCAAAGCTCGACGCACTGGTGCGCCAGGGCGTGGCCTTGGAGGCGGACCATCCCAGCCGCACGCTGGAGGCGATCAACGTGCTGCAGGTGGCGGGCCTGGTAATCCGGGCCGCGCTGGGCCGCGATGAGAGCCGCGGGCCTCATCTACGCTTTGCCGACGAGCACAGCACTGCGCCACAGCCACGCAATGACGAGCGTTGGTGTCGCTACCAGGTGCTCCAGGCCGATCGCCCTGGATCCGCCTGGCCAACCGTTCGCATCACCATACGAGAACCCGTTCGTAGGCCCGAGTAGCCCACCAACCAGCCCCGATCACCCCAGCCTCTCCAGCGCCCGCCGCACCTTCTGGACGCAGTCCTCGGTCTGGCACATGATCTCTGCCCGCGAGAGGTACAGCCACACCCAGGCCATCCGGTCGACGTCGGTGGGCGCATAGGCCAGCGTCGCCTCGGCCACGCTCTCTCCGCCGCAGTCGATCGCCACGCCCCCGTGACCTGCCGGCACCGCCACGTCAGCCACGCAGTGGCCGTTCTCGTGCAGGAGCAGATGGTCGCGATAGGCTTCCAACCCCTCCTCGCGCAGCGCCTGCCAGAGCCGGTCCTTGGCCGTCTCGCGCAACCAGAGATCGTTGATCTCGTGCGCCGCCAGCAGCCGATCCAGGGTGGTATGGATAAAGGTGACGCGGCGCAGCTTGGCCGCGGCGATGGGCCTGGGCAGGCTGTGGAGTGGGCCGAGCTCTAGCTTGAGGTAGCGCTCCGCGGCTCGGGGATGGTCGGGCTCATCGGGCAAGAGCTCGCGCCGCGTGGCCAGCCGGTATCGCTCGATCGACGCATAGTAACGAATGCTACAGCCCATCTCGCCAAATCGCGAAGGATGGTAAAAGGCCAGATACTCGGCGCCGACGCGTTCTGGCGCACGAGCCAGGGGGATGCGGTACCACCGCTCGCTCAGCACGCGCTCCCAGTCCTCCAGGCGCGGCACGATGGCCACCAGCACCCGCTCGGGATCTCGATCGCGCGTCTCTTCGAGATACGCCTCATCCCAGTCCATCACGCCCTCCCACCAGCCTCAGACGCAGCAACGCCCTCCCAAGAGGGAGGGCGCGCTCGCGGGCTGCGGCCGCGGGCTCAATCCACCGCGAAAAAGGCAAACCGCATCCCGACATAGACAAAGTACAGCACCATCAGATAGATCGCGCCCGCTTTGTTGAGGCGCCCCTTGGTAAGCCACAGGATACCCCACAAGATCAACCCCGTGCCAGTCTCCCAGGGAAGGTCCCAACGCACCAGCGGCTCCGGCACCCAGTAGCCCGAGACCAGCGCGCCGCCGCCGATGGCGACCAGTGGGTTAGTGATATTGCTGCCCACCAGGGTCCCCAGCGAGATGCCGTGCTCCTTGTTGCCGACGCCCGAGATGGCGGTGCTAAGCTCTGGCAGCGCCGAAGCAAGTCCCAGCGTCATCACGCCGATGAGCGAGCCGCTCACGCCCGTGGATTCGACAATCCCCTCGGTGACACGCAGCACCATGTCGGCGCTGACGATCGTCACCGCCATGGCGGCCATGGCATAGACGCTCCACATCAGGGCCTCACGACCGGTTTGGGGGGCATCCTGATCTTTGCCCGACGCCTCGGCCGTCTCTTCCTTCTGATAGTACTTGCGCTCGTCACGGTAGAGATAGTAGGTGTAGACGATGAACGTACCAAACAGGATCAGCCCATCCCACCGCGAATAGTATCGATCCCACCCCAGGATGATGCACATGACGGTCGTGCCGATCATGGGCAGCATGCTCTTCCACAAAAAGTAGCGTCGGAAATAGAGCGTACCCGCAAGAAACACAACCAATCCCATTATCAGGGTCTGCTGAACTACATCCGAGCCGATATTGGCGCCCAGGACAATGGCTGAGGCGATCTTGGGATCCATGGTACCGCGCAAGATGCCAACAGAGGCGGTGAGGTGAGCGGTAATCTCGGGGATGCTGGTAGCCAAGGAGACCACCGTCATGCCCATGAACGTCGCAGAGAGATCAAAGTAGGTCGCCAGGCCGATGAGGCGTTTGACGGCGTGATCGGCGGCAAGTATCAGGAATGCTATCCCCACCACGCCAGCGACGATATTGACACCCAGAGGCTGTGTGTGAAGAAAGCTGAACATCTTTTGCCGCCATTCCCTATGCGCTTGCTGGCGCCCCCGACTGGCTCGTCTGGCCCGCTACTGCGGATTACCAAGAAAGTAGTATAGATTCATTTTGCCCCGCCTCCAAAACCGCTCACGGATGATATTCCCACCATTTCGGAGCCCTCGACCGCCCTGCGTGGACACCCCTCGATCGCATCCCTATAATCACGTCCGTAGAATGCACCGGAATTGAGAGGACCGAGCATGGAGCAACTTGAGCTCGTTCACCAGATCCTGGATGCCGTACCTCCGCTAGACCATCCTCTGGGCGACCGTCTGCCCCTGTACTTGTGGGGACTACGGGGGATGCCAACCTCCAGCGAGACCATGGCGCGTGAGCTGCTTGGGGACGCGGCTGCGCGAGGATTGGCCTTTGTAGCGGTGTGGGATCACAACGATCTGGCCGAGTCGGCGGCTGAGGCCGTCAGGTTGGGTCGCCTTCAGCGAGAGCTCGGTCTCAGCATAGGAGCCGACGCCATCCAGCCCCTGTACGCCTTTTGCGATGGCAGCCCAGAGACGGCCCATGTGGACGAGGCCGGCAAGCCATTCTTTGACTATTCCCATAGCCCAAACCGCCCCATCGGCTGCCCGTTCGCTCTGGGCCATCGCCATCAAGAGATCTCTAGCCGCATCCACGCCTTTGCGCAAGCCTACCAAGATGCTGGCCTCCCGCTGGATTTCGTCTACAGCGACTGGGAGATCGACGGCCCGCTGGAATGGAACGATGCCCTGGAACACATGCGCCGCTGCACCCGCTGCCGGTCCGAGTTGGGCGACTTGAGTGACTTTGGCCATGTGCAGCGCACGCTGCGGCGCATCCGGGCAAAAATGCAGCGCGAGTGCTATGCGCAGCCCATCCTGCAACGCTATCCACGCGCGCTGGTGGGCAACTATGCCGTGTACAACCATGGCGGGATGCGTTACTGGTATGACTATTTCGAGCGCTTCAATCCCGACCTACCACATACCTGGGATCAGCGTGAGCCCTCTCGCCCTTGGGCCCACGAATACCCAGAGACCGGCTATACCTTTGGCATGCCAGTGCTCTACACCTGGTATCGTACGTATGACTGGTACGACTTTGAGAACGGCGACTATCACTGGTTCTACAACATGCTCAAGGTGGCCAGCAACGCCGGCGAGAACAAGCCCGCGGGCCATCGCCTGATCACCTTTGTGCACCATACCCTCACGGATCCTCCCGAAAGCGGCGCAGAGCCGCATATCCAGCCGATGAGCGTCGAGGCCTACCAAGAGCTCCTCTGGCACGCGCTCCTTCGTGGCCACGACGCCCTCTTTTCCTGGAGCCCCAACGACGTGGCGGTGCACGAGGCGGTGGTCGCTCAGCAGGTCTATAACCAATCGCTGGCCTACAACGACTTTCTCTCGGACGGGCAGCCAGTGACCTATGCCGTTCCCCCGGAGCCGGGCACGGTAGTCTCGGCCCTGCGGGCGGGGAGCCGCCTCCTGGTGCGGCGCACCGACTTTGGGGGCGATGGCCAGCCCTACCCCCTCGTGGTCGACGGCCAGTGCGTCGAGGTACCGGCGGCACCGGGTGTTTGCCAGATCATCGATCTGCGCTAGCGGCCATGCGATAGGAGTTGCCGCCATGTCATACCGAGAGCGCGACCTGGTGATCCGCGGTGCCCGGCTGCATCTCTACGAGATGGGCGACGCGGGGCCGCTGCTGATCCTGGCCCATGGCTTTACCGATCACGGCCTCTGCTGGCTGCGCCTCGCCCAAGAGCTGGCCCCGAGCGCGCGCGTCGTCATGTACGATGCGCGTGGTCACGGGCGTTCGGATCCCCCTCCGGCCGCCTACACCCGCGAGGAGCTGGCCAAGGATCTGGTCGCTCTGGTGGATGCCTTTGGCGGCGAGCGCCCCATCGTCATGGGCCACTCCTTGGGAGCGGATACGGCCGCCTGGGCCGCCGCCCTGGCGCCCGAGCGCTTCTGGGCCGTCATCCTGGAGGATCCGCCTTGGAGCGCAGCCCTCTATGCCCGCCACGACGCCGAGCGCCGCGCCAGGGCCGACCGCGAGCGGGCCCAGGTCGAGGCCAACCGCAACCACGGCGTCGGCGAGCTCGAGGCCTTTATCCGGGAACACTCGCCCCACTGGCACGAGATCGAGTGGCGCACGTGGGCGGAGGCCAAGGCGTTGATGGCTCCCGAGGCGGCAGAGATCATCGCCAGCTCGCGGGCCCCATGGGAAACGCTAGTCCCACGCATCACCTGTCCCGTGCTCTTGCTGACTGGCGATAACGACCTCGGCGCCCTGACCACGCCCGAGGCCGCCGCCGAGGTCGTTCGCATAGGGCGTCGTGTTCAGCACGTTCATATCGACGGTGCCGGCCACTCGCTGCGCCGCGACCAGTTCGAGGCTGTCCTGCGGGCCATCCAGAGGTTTCTGAGCGATCTCGCGAGCTGACACCGTTGCATCCCCTCAAGGTAGCGACTAGACTGTTATCCGGGTGAGAGCCCGCAGGCAACACGCTGGAGAGGAGATGGCACCGTGAAGCCGTTGCGGCGACATGTGGCCCTGGCCGTTGATGGCGGCGGCATCCGTGGCGCCATGGTCACCAGGGCGCTCACTATGCTGGAGGCGCACCTCGGAACGCCCTGTCACGTGGAAAGCTATGGCCAGCGGCTGGGCCCAAAGTTGCTCAATGACGAGCTAGATCACGCCCAGTTCGTCACCGCGCTGCCGGCACCTACCTATCGCCAGCCTGAGCCTACGGACCTGCTCAAGCCTGAACCCTCACGGCCCTCATCGCTCCCGCTCTAGATTGTCATGGGCGGGTCGTTGATCGGACTCTGGCGGCAACTAGGCAAACGCCAAGTGGAATCGCATCGATCTAAAAGGAGTCGCTAGCATGAACACAGATCGTCTCGCTCAACAAGCTCTCGACCAAGGAGAGGGGATATTACGCCTGGCCCCCACGTGGGTGCCTCGCTCGTTCTGTATCCCTGGCCGCCGGCTCAAGCTGGACCCACGCGATCTCTATGCCTTTGGCGCCGTCCGCGGGGGCATCGACGAACGGTGGTTCGCTTCGACCACGCCGGCGGACAATGGCCCGCTGACCACCCCTGATGAGGGGTTGAGCTATGTGGTGCTGCAGGATGGCGCCGACACAAAGCGGGTGCTCCTCCGCGATGCCGTGGAAAGCCTGAAAGATGCCTTGATCGGCGAGAGGCTTTGGTCACAGTACGGTCGTTGGCCCATGTTCTCCAAGTTCTTTGATAACCAAGGGGCGCTGCCGCACCACCTCCATCAACGGAAAAAGCATGCCGAGGCGGTAGGCGAGCGGCCCAAGCCCGAGGCCTACTATTTTCCGCGGCAGGTCAACAACCACGGCGGGGATTTCCCCTTTACGTTCTTTGGGCTCAAGCCCGGCACCACCCGCGACGACCTGATCGCCTGCCTACGCCGCTGGGACCAAGGCGACAACGGCATCCTGGGGCTTTCACAGGCCTACAAACTAGAGCTAGGCGCTGGCTGGGATGTCCCTGCCGGGGTTTTGCATGCGCCTGGCAGCCTCTGTACCTACGAGCCGCAGGGCGATAGCGACGTCTTTGCCATGTTCCAGTCATTGGTGAACGACGTCCCCACCCCGTGGGAGAACCTGGTCAAGAACGTGCCCGATGCCCACAAGCAGGACCTCGACTATATCGTGGATATGGTCGACCTGCCCGCCAATCTCGACCCAGACTTTGCCCGCAACCGGGCTATGATGCCGCAGCCGATCGGCGATCCCGCTGTCACGGCCAAGGAAGGTTACATCGACCAGTGGATCGCCTACCGCTGCGCCGACTTTTCGGCCAAGGAGACCACTATCCTGCCCGGGGCCACCGTCACCCTGGTTGATAAAGCCTGTTACGGGCTGATCATGCTGCAGGGGCATGGGCAGATGGGGCCGTGGCAGGTGGAATCACCCGCCCTGATCCGCTTTGGGCAACTCACCAACGACGAGTTCTTTGTCAGCGAAGCAGCCGCCAAAGCCGGCGTCGTCGTCACTAACCCTAGCGACTGCGACCCGCTGGTGATGCTGCGGCACTATGGACCCGGCAACCCCGATCTGACGATCTAGCAGGTCGTGGGGGGGGGGGGGCGGCGTGAGCCCCCCCCCCCCCCGACCAAAGGGGGTATTGCATGCCTGACAAGGCGGTCGCGCCGCCCTATCCCTCGCCCAAGCCAATCCGACAGGAGCGGCTAACCGGCGTGGACGGATGCTCCCTGTTCTATCAGACCTGGAAGCCCGCGGAAAACGCTCGCGCCTTGGTGATCATCTGCCCAGGCATCGACGACCACAGCGACCGCTACCCGCACCTGGTTCACGCACTGCTTGCAGATGGCTATGCCGTCATGGCCTACGACCATCGGGGCAATGGGCGCTCCGAGGGGCCGCGGATGCACGTCGATGGCTTTGACCAGTACGTGCGCGATCTGGATCTCGTGCGAGAGCGAGCGCTGGGCCTCTGGCGGGACATCCCCTGGTTCCTCTTTGCCCATAGCATGGGCACGACGGTGGCGCTCTCTTACCTGGCCGAGGGCCTGTCGCCCCCGCGCGGGCTGATCGCCTCGGGCACGGCCTTGGCCGCCGGCACAGGATTCCCTCCCATCATGTTGGCACTCAACCGCACCTTGGCCCGCATTGCGCCACGCCTGCGCTTGGTGGGGTTGCCTCGCGAGGGCATCTCTCGTGACCCTGATTGGAGCGCCTGGGGAGATGTCGACCCGCTGGTTGCCCACCGACGGGCCACAGCTCGGCTCGGGAACGAGCTTCTCACCGCGCTCGAACGGTTACGGTCCCAACTGGATCGGATCTCGGTGCCGCTGCTGATCCTGCACGGCACCGCTGACCAGTTGACGGATCCTCAAGGGGCTCGCCTGCTCTATGACCAAGCATCCAGCCCCGACAAGACGCTCCGTCTCTACCAGGGTGCCTACCACGAGGTCGTCAATGATCTGCCCGAAACGCGCGAGGCCGTCCTCCGTGACATCCTCGCTTGGCTGGGCGAGCGGGTCACGCTCATGTGATGGCGCTTTTGTCGGTCCGCCCGTCGCATGGTAGAATCGCATTACAGCCGCTCGGTCGCAGTGGGCCCATAGCTCAGCGGTAAGAGCGACCGGCTCATAACCGGTTGGTCCCTGGTTCGAGCCCAGGTGGGCCCACTCCCCCTACCACTAGCGACACCACAATCCAAGGACACAAGGCATCCATGACCACGCCAACCACAGGGCTGCATACCGTCGTCCTGGCTGGCGGCCCTGCAGAGGCCGATCCGCTTTCGGTCGAGGCGGGGGTTGCCACCAAGGCGTTGGTCCCCATCGCTGGCCGTCCCATGGTCGCGCATGTACTGCAGGCCCTCCGACGTTGCGACGCCATCGGCCCCATCACCGTCGTTGGCCTGGAGGCTTCGGCTCTCGATGAGATCTGTGAGGCGCCTCCCCTGCGCTGCCTACCTAACCATCATGGCATCGTCGACAACATCCTGGCGGCGACTGAGGGACTGGATGATACCACGCCGGTCCTGATTGTCTCAGCCGATATCCCGCTTTTGACGCCCGAGGCAGTGTCGGACTTTATCCAGAATGCCGAGCTATTAGGCGGCGAGCTCTGCTATGCCATCGTGGAACGTGCGGTGATGGAGGCGCGGTTCCCCGGCTCTGGTCGGTCTTTTCATCACACCCGTGATGGCGATTTTGCTGGGGGCGACCTGTTCTTGGCCACGCCACGCCTCTTTCGCACTCATGAGGGGTTGGCGCGAGGGCTGGCCGATCAGCGCAAGAGCGCCTGGGGACTGGCGCGTCTCTTGGGGGTGGGCATTCTGTGGGGGCTGGTCACGCGCCGCCTGACGATCCGCGGCCTGGAAGCGCGCGCCAGCGCGTTGCTGGGCTGTGACTGCAAAGCGATCATCTCCGAGCACCCCGAGCTGGCTATGGACGTGGACAAGCCACACCAGCTAGCCATGATCCGCCACGCCCTGGCGTCGCAACCTGACACCAGATGACAGGGGTCTTTGCCGGCTGGCCTCGCCCGGGGTTGCTGGACGCTGATGCTCGCCTGTCGGCAGCCGTGCGTGGCCCCCTGAAGGGACGTCCGCGACTGGCCCAACTCGCCGCAATCTTCGCCCACAGCGGTGATGGCCTCTTGTGCTATCTGGCCATGGCCATCATCGGACTCTGGGCTCCGGCGGCTCGCCCAGCCCTGTGGCGGACGATCTTGGCCACGCTGGTGGCCGCCGCCATCGTGGCGGTGGGCAAGATGGCGTTTCGTCGGTCACGCCCGCTGGGAGACGAGAGCGCCCGCTGGAGCTCTCTTGGTAAGCATGATGCCCATGCGTTTCCTTCAGGCCATGCCGCTCGCACCGCGGCCATCGCCACGATGGCCTGGGCAGCATCGCCTCACCTTGGGCTGGCAGCAACCGGCTGGAGCCTGGCGGCTAGCCTGAGCCGCGTCATGCTGGGGGCCCACTATCTGGGCGACGTGGTAGCGGGCACGCTGGCCGGCGTGGTCGCTGCCCTAGCCATAACCTGGCTCACCTAGCCCCTAGCGCACCCCGCAAACCAAACGAGGCGCCCCGTGGGGCGCCTCGTTTCATGTGCTGATGTTGGTAGGGGCTAGAGATAGTCGCGGAGTTGCCGTGCGCGGCTGGGATGTCGCAGCCGGTCCAGCGCCTCGTGCTCGATCTGACGGATGCGCTCACGCGTCAGCTTGAACTTGCGTCCTACCTCTTCTAGGGTGTAGCTGTGGCCATCCTGCAGCCCAAAGCGCATGCGCAGAATCCGCGCCTCGCGCGGCGTCAACGTCGTCAGCACGTCATCCAAACGCTCCTGCAGCAGGCGCTGGTAGACCGTATCCGGCGGCGTCGGCGTTTCGTCATCGGGTATAAAGCTACCCAGCTCGCTATCCTCTTCTTCGCCAACCGGCTTTTCTAGCGACAGCGGCCGCTGCGACACCTTGAGCATCCACTGCACCTTGGCGGCCGGCAGGCTCAGCTCCTCGGCGATCTCCTCGGGGGTGGGCTGTCGCCCCCAGTCCTGCTCAAGCTGCTGCGCCACCTGATAGACCTTGCGGATCCGATCGCTCAGATGCACCGGCAGACGGATCACGCGGCCCTGATCCGCCAAGGCGCGGGTGATGGACTGACGGATCCACCAAGTCGCATAGGTGCTGAACCGGTGGCCCCGATGGTAGTCGAACTTTTCGACGGCCTTGATCAGGCCCAGATTCCCCTCCTGGATCAGATCCAGGAACGGCACGCCCTGCCCCAAGTAGCGCTTGGCGATGCTCACCACCAGGCGCGTGTTGGCCTTGATCAGGTGCGCGCGGGCGTTCTCGCCTCGCACCACCAACCGCTCAAGCTCGTCGCGCGCATCCTCGTCGAGGTCGTGGTTCCTATCGAGACGCTTTTGGGCCTCCAGGCCCTGCTCCAGCGCCTTGGAGAGCGACACCTCTTCCTCGGCCGTGAGCAGAGGTACCCGGGCCATCTCTTTTAGGTATAAGCTGATCGTGTCATCGCTAGAGATCTCGCTCAGGTCAAAGCCCTGCCGCTTGCGATTGAGCAGATCATCAGCGATGGTGTCGCCGTCGTCCTCGACGTCCGGCTCCTCTTCAGCCTCCACCTCGGCCAGCGCAGCCGCGTCGTCGGCGTCAACATGCTCGCCGCGGTCATAGATGATCTCAACGCCTTGTTTATCCAGCAGCGTGAGCAGGTCCTCGAGCTCCGTGAGGCAGTCCTCAACGTCCGGAAAGACCTCCATCATGTCGTCGAGCGTGACATAGCCCTGACGCTCGCCCTTGGCTACGAGTCCCTTTACGGCCGGGTTCTCCTCCAAACAGAGTTGTGTATTGTCTGTCATAGTTTCACCACCCGAAATACAACATGCAGCGCGAGCTGCTAAATGACCCAAGCACGGCGCACAAAAACCGCCGAGGAGGCTCCTTCGGCGGTTGGGAAGCATCCGCCAGCGCGTGATGGCATCAACCTACCACCGCCGGCCTCTTTCTAGACCGTCACGGGTACCCCGTACCCTGCACCGGCCAACCTCTCCTCACGGGAAGGCACCTCTATCCTACTACGCTGTAGTTCTATATGTCAAGTCCCAGCCTCGTCAAGACCGTGCCCATTGCTCGCGTGTAGCATGCCAGCGACGCTACGATGCGTCGGCGCCGACACACAAGCAACTCATTATACCATACGAGCGACACCCTGTCCACTATTCGGTCAGAGCAAAAACGCTCCGTTCGGGCTCGTAGCGGCTACATTGTGACCCGCCCACCGCCGTGCTATACTCGGCACCAGACTATGTCGACAGGGGGTACCCACGCGTGGCCAAAAAGCTTGGCAAACACACACCCTATTTCGAGCTGCTCGAGGCCCAGACAAAGGCGGGATGCCCCCTATGCCGCCTCGTTTACCGTGCCACCGACCGCTACCTCGATAGCTTGCTGTATGAGGCGGTCCTGGATCCGGATGTTCGCGACAAGCTCAAGCAATCCCAAGGGTTCTGCCGAGAGCATGTAGCCATGCTAAGCCGCCAGCCGGGGCGGGCCCTCGGCATCGCCCTCATCTACCGTGACATTGTGCGAGATTTGTCCGTCGGCCTTCAAGAGGCGCAAGTCCAAGAGCGAGGATGGATCGATCGGCTACGCCAGCGGCTGCCCTGGAAAAGACGCCAGGTCACGCTGCCAGCCACCCGTCAGTGTCCCGCCTGTGAGATCGCTCAGCGTCACCAGGATAGCTATATCGATCTGCTGCTGGCCCACCTCGACGACGCCAAGCTCAGCGCCGCCTACGCTGAGGGAGAGGGGCTCTGCCTGGATCATCTCATCCTCGCTATCGACCGCTCTCCTGACCAGGCCACCGTCCAGCGGCTCGTCCAGCCACAAATCGAGCGCTACACGGTGATGCTCCATCATCTCGACGAGTTCATCCGCAAGCGTGACCACCGCTTCCGCCACGAGCCAATGGGCGCAGAGGGCGACGTCTGGCTACGGGCCATGAACGCAGTGGCTGGCGGCGCCGGGCTGGGTCTATCGCCCAAGAGCGGCGGCCGCCAGACCGAGGACATCTAATCAGGCGCGGGCCCGACGCCTATTCGATCGTCACATCCATATCGACCGGCACGATCTGGAACCAGCTCTGGCCCGGGCGCAGCGGAACCTGCTCGCCATCGTCATCCCAGAACACCAGCGGTTCATCCTTGGCCACACGTTCCCAGGTCACCTCTAGGCCCACGCCATCGCGGCAGATCACCGCTGGCCCACGATCCTGTAGCCAAATGTCGATGGCGGTGCTGCCCAGGTTATCCTCCACGATATCGGTCGCCCGGTGCTCGGCAAAGACGATCACCACGTTAGCCGCCGTGATCTGCTCATCGGTTAGCGCGTCCAGATGCGGCGTCCCGGCCACCGACCGTCGATAGAGCCCCGTATCCTCGTCATACTCCCAGCGCACGGCCGAAGAGCCCGGGTAGGGAATCGAGACCTGTTCGGCAGGAGGGCCTTCAGGGACTGACTCATCAAACAAGAGCGGCGTCACCCCAGGATCGCCCTCCCAGCCCCTCTTGGCCAAAAAGGCGTGGACCGCCTCCACCGAGGTGTACATCCGCCCGCGCCAGTCATATCCCGCCAACACACCATACGGCTCGGCGTTAAAGTACTGGTCGAGGTCGGTAAAGTCCTCCTGGCTGATCAACCAGCGAATCGGGTCGCTGGCGCCGCTGTGGACCAGAACGGCGTTGAACATGGGAACGATCTGAAGGCTGCTGAGGCGCGCGCTACGGATGGGCCGAATGCGCGCTGCATCGGCGGCCAGATAGAGGGCCGTGAACCGCGTCACGCTGTTGCCCTCCATGATCTCCTCAAAGACGATCTCGGCCTGGCCCAGCCCCTCCTGTGGGCGAATGTTCGGATCGTTGCCCACACGCACGGCCAAGACGCGCCGTTCCAGGAGGCTCGGGTCCTCCACGCGGAGACCCGTCAATGGGTTGATATGAGGATCTGGCGTTGGTGTCGGCACCGGCGTCTCGGTAGGAGTAGGCGTAGCGGTAGCATCGGGCGTGGCGGTGGGAGGAACGCTCGTCGGCACTGGTGTAAAGGTCGGCTTGGCCGTCCTCGTCGGCTCGATCTGGGGCTCCACAGTGGGATCGGTCCCCCTACAAGCCACCAGCACCAGCATCACCAGGCACAGAATCCAGAACCCTCTCTTCATCCCTATCCTCTTCTCCATGTTGCTCTGAGCGTCGCATCCCTTGGACGCCAACCGGCCGCGGTTTGATCCGACCGGATGATGAGCGCGTATCCTAAGGGGAAGGCCGTGTGGCAGGCCGCGGCGCCGCTAGCGATCTGACGGAGGGGCCAAGCCGCCAGGGTCAGATGCAGATGGCGAGTCTCCCAGCAGCAGAGCCTTCCAAGCGCGCCAGGTCTCGTTTCGGAAGAGCGCAGTGCTCTCGAGCGTTTCGGTAATGCGAGCCGGCGAGGCCGGCGCTGGCGTGGCTGGTACAGCGGCCGTGACGGGGATGGCCCGCACGCGAACCTCGTCCGGCGCCAGCAATCCCATGGCGTGGAGCTGCTCCACCACCCAGGCATCGGTCCTGCGTCGCTCCAGCTCGAACGAGAACTGGGCCACCTGCCGCTCGATCTCGGCGTTCTCGGAGACCAGTTGGTCGCGCCAGCCACGCAGGCGCACCAGCTCGACTACCTGCTTGATGTACATCCGCACCACCAGCAGCCCCACAATGGCCAGAGCCACTGGGGCCAGGCGCCGCAACCGCGATTTGGTTTGGGGCCGCATGTTCTGCATCTACACCTCGCCCGCCATGCTAGCGACAGATGGCCACGCCGTCAACTACGTTGCCTTTACGCCGTGAGGACGGTATAATCCCGCCCATGACGGGGCCAGAATCGGAGGATGTGCGCATCGTCACCGGGAGGAGGTACGGGTATGGTTGATCTGGTGCTGGTCGTCGACGACGAAGTCGATGTCACCAACATGATCGCTCGCTCGCTGGTGATGGGCGGGTTCGAGGTGATGGTCGCGCATCGCGGCGCTGACGCGCTGCAGCTGGCGCGTCAAAGAACGCCCGATCTCTTTATCCTGGACATCATGATGCCCGGCATGAACGGCATCGACGTCTGCCGACACGTCCGCGCCAATCCTGAACTGCGGTCCGTGCCGATCCTCTTTCTCACAGCTCGCCACGAGATCGAGGACAAGATCGACGGGTTCGAGGCCGGAGCCGACGACTATCTCACCAAGCCGTTTGATCTGCGCGAGATGGAGCTACGCGTGCGCGCGTTGCTGCGCCGCAGCCGCCATGACCTCGCCTCCACCGATCTCGAGCGCATCGAGGTCGGCGAGCTCGCCCTCGACTGCAACAGCTACGAGCTCACCACGCCCGACCGCATGGTCCTCTTGACGCCGGTCGAGTTCGAGCTGGTCCAGTTTCTCATGCGTCATCCCGGCCACGTCTATTCGGCCGATGACCTGCTGCAAGAAGTCTGGGGCTATCCCCCGGGCACTGGGATGCCCGATCTGGTGCGCGTGCACATCAAGAACCTCCGAGACAAGATCGAGCTGATGCCCAAGGAGCCCAAGTACGTTCGGAACGTGCTCCGTCGCGGCTATATGATTGTGGGTGGCCGATAGCGGGCTGGTGCGTAGGATGCGCTGTCGCCGTGTAGCGTAGGTGGTCAACTATGCCAAGGGAACGCATCGTCGTTGCCGATGACGTCACCGAGATCCGGGAGCTTTGCCAGAGGGCACTCGAGGCCCAGGATTACCGCGTGTTCACCGCCGAAAACGGCGAAGAGGCCATAACCATCGCCTCGGAGCATCCCGTTGATCTGCTGATCACTGACCTTCGGATGCCGCGGCTCACTGGGTTGGATGCCTACCGACGCATGCGCGAGTATCGCCCCGACCTGCTCGCCATCGTGATGACGGGCTATGGCACCATGGATAGCGCCATCGAGGCGCTCAAGTTGGGCGCTTACGAGTTCCTTCTCAAGCCCTTTAGCCCACGCGATCTCCTAAGTGCTGTGGAGCGGACCCTGTCGCGGCGGCGGCTCGAGTTGCAGAACGCTCGGCTGAAGGCCTTTATCCCGTTGTTTGACCTGAGCCAGGTCGCTAGCAGCGCCGAAGCGGCCAGCACCTTGCCGCAGCGCACCCTAGAGATCGCCCACCAAGAGACCGCAGCCACCAAGGCCACGCTGGTCCGCCTAGATGGCCAGCAGAGATTAATACTCCATGCCAGCATCGGATGCGATCCAGCCCACCTCGCGGGCGGCGTCAGCCGCGTGTTTGCCACTCCTACCATGCTAGCGACGCGCGAGCCAGTCGTGTTCGACCGCACAACCGCCGATGAGTGGTCGCCTCTGTTGGGCGATGACGCGTTGGGCCCAGGCATCGTGCAGCCGCTCGTTCACCGAGACCAGCTTCTGGGCTATATTGCGGTGGCCCGCCAGCCAGGCGATCCCGCTTTCACCCGAGACGAAGCCGAGTTCCTCTCGGTGCTCGGTAGCCAAGCGGCCATCGCTCTCGAGAACTCGGCTTTGCTGCGCCAAGTGCAGGATGCCTATGACCGCCTCGCAGAGATGGACCACCTGAAAAGCGAGTTCATCAGCATCGCCGCCCACGAGCTACGCGCCCCGTTGGCCGTCATTCTGGCCTATGCCGCCCTCCTCGAAGAGGAGGCCACTGGCTCGGTGCAAGAGCACCTCAGCCAGGTGGTCACGGCCGCCATGCAACTCAAATCGATCATTGACGAGATGGTGAGTCTGCGGCGGATCGACACTGGCGAGCAGCAGATCGAGCTGACCTCGGTGTCGATTCCAGCGGTCGTTCAGGGAGTCCTGCAAGAGCAGCAGCCCCTTATTCACCAGAAGAACCAACAGGTCGAGCTGGAAATACCCCCCGACGTGCCAGCCGTGTGCGCCGACGATCAGGTGGTCTCGCTGATCTTGAGTAATCTGATCTCCAACGCCATCAAGTTCACCCCTGCGGGCGGCACCATCGCCATCAGCGTCTCCTACAACGGCGAGACGGTGGTCTCTTGCATCCGTGACTCGGGCGTCGGCATCCCTCCAGACCAACTCGAGCGGGTGTTCGAGCGGTTCTACCAGGTCGAGCCGTCGCTACGACGTCGGCATGGTGGGATCGGCCTAGGCCTGTCCATCGCACGCGAGATGGCGGATCTGATCGACGGCCGCATCTGGGCCGAGAGCCCACCCGATGGGGGCGCAGCGTTCTACCTGAGCCTGCCCCGCGCCTAGCCGTTCACCGAACCCGTGCCCCTCGCCAGCCTATGGTATAATCCCCCTATAGCTGGGATCCGCCCTTCCAAAGGAGGCCCTCTTTGCGTATCCTGGATTCGACCATGGACGGCTTTCCCGCGCCCATCTCTTGGGACGCGTTTGTTGCCCAAGACTCTCGTGGCCATCTCTTGCAGACCTGGGCTTGGGGAGAGCTCAAGGGCGCGTTCGGCTGGACTCCTGTCCGCGTCGGGGTTGAGCGCGATGGCTCGCTGGTAGCAGGCGCCCAGCTCTTGTTCCGACGCATGGGTCCCTTTACCGTTGGCTATGTACCCAAGGGGCCTGTGCTGCTCGACGGCGACCCAGCCACGGTAACCGCCCTGTTTGAGGCATTGCACGACCGAGCCTCCCGCCGCCATTGCGCCTGGTTAACGGTAGAGCCCGAGTGGTTCGATGGCGAAGACGACCGTGTAGCCTGGCTTACCGCGCAAGGGCTGGAACCTAGCCCCCTCTGCGTGCAGCCGCGGCGCACGGTGATGGTCGACCTGGCGCCCGACGAGGACGAGCTCCTGGCTGCCATGAAGCCCAAGTGGCGCTATAACATCCGTCTCTCCATGCGACGCGGTGTGCAGGTGGACCAGGTGGAGGCCGACGGCCTGGATGCCTTCTATCAGCTTATGCGCATCACGGGCGCGCGCGATGATTTCGGCATCCACAGCGAGAGCTACTATCGGAGTGCCTGGGAGCTGTTTGCGCCGCTGGGACGGGTAACACTGCTGCAAGCCTCCTACGATGGCGAGCCCCTGGCCGCGCTCATGCCCTTTGCCTATAACGGGCAGGCCTGGTACATGTACGGAGCTTCATCCAACGAGCGCCGCGAGCTGATGCCCAACCACCAACTCCAATGGCGCGCGATGCTCTGGGCCAAGGAGCGCGGCTGCTCCGTGTACGATCTGTGGGGCATCCCCGACGTGGAAGGCGATGAAAATGGAGACGACGATCTGTCTGGCGTCGGGCGGTTCAAGAGCGGATTCGGCGGCCGTGTGGTGCGCTATGTGGGCGCCTATGCCGACATCCTGCTATCGCCCGTCTATCGCCTGGCGATGTGGGCCCGTCGGTTCCGTTCACAGCGCGGAGGATGATCTGCGCGAGTAGACAAAGAGGGTGGCGCCTCAAGCGCCACCCTCTTCTGGTGCTACAAACGGTGCAAAGGACTACAGGCCCTTGTCACCCATGAGCACGACCAGATCGGCCACGCGGCTCGAATAGCCCCACTCGTTGTCATACCAGGCAACCACCTTGACCATGTCGCCGTCGAGCGCCATGCACGAGCCCGCATCGATGATGCTGGAGCGCGTGTCGCCCTTGAAATCCATGGACACCAGCGGTTCCTGGGAGACGCCCAGGATGCCAGCCAGGGGGCCCTCTTCAGCCTCGACAAAGGCCGCGATCAGCTCCTCGGTGGTGCAGGGCTTTTCCAGGGTGGCCACAAAGTCGACGATCGAGACCGTCGGCGTGGGCACACGCAGGGCCATGCCATCAAACTTGCCCTTGAGCGAGGGAATGACCAGCGCCACGGCCTTGGCCGCGCCCGTGGTCGTCGGGATGATGTTCAGGGCAGCGGCACGCGCACGGCGCGGATCCTTGTGCGGCAGGTCCACCAGCCGCTGGTCGCCCGTGTACGAGTGAATGGTGGTCATAAGGCCCTTGACGATGCCCCACTTGTCGTTAACCACCTTGGCAGCAGGGGCCAAGCAGTTGGTGGTGCAGGAGGCATTGGAGATCACGTGATGCTTGGCGGGATCATAGTCATCGTCGTTCACGCCGAGCACAATGGTGATATCCTCACCCTTGGCGGGAGCTGAGATGATGACCTTTTTGGCTCCAGCGTCGAGGTGGGCAGCGGCCTTGTCACGCTGGGTAAAGACGCCCGTCGACTCGATGATGATGTCGGCCCCGATCTCGCCCCAGGGGATGGCGGCTGGGTCGCGCTCGGAGTAGAACTTGGTCTCACGTCCGTCCACCGACAGGCCACCGTCGACGACCTCGATATCGGCGTCAAAGATGCCATAGACCGAGTCATACTTGAGAAGATGCGCAAAGCCGTCGGGCGGGAAGAGATCGTTGATACCCACAACCTCAATCTCGTCCCAGTAATTCGTCACCATGGCCTTGAACGTCTGGCGACCAATACGCCCGAATCCGTTGATACCTACTTTGACCGTCATGTATGCTGCCCCTTTCCTCTGTACTGTTTCTTGATCGACCCGACCAGCACCCACCACCGTCTGATGGGCGACATATCAGCAGGTCGCCAAGAACTCGGCCTTGACTCACTCCGAACCTAGTATAGGAGATGCCCACGCCATCGTCAAAGCAGCGACCCTAGAAGACCATGGACTCGGCAAACTGGTCTTGGAACTCGGGCAGGACCGATAGCTCCAGGTACTCGACCAGATCAACGATCTCGTGCGTCTCCTCGCGGGCCGCTCGCGAAAGCAGCGCCAGCTTGGCCCCCGATCCCGCGGCATTGCCGACTGGCACGATCTCGGCGTTGGGCAGAACGGGAATCAGGCCGATCCTCAAAGCGCTCTCGGGCTTGATATAGTTGCCAAAGGCCCCCGCCAGATAGACGCGAGTTACGTCACCATAGCCGATGCCGAGCTCTTTTAGCAGGATCTCGATGCCGGCCCGGATCGCTCCCTTGGCCAGTTGCAGCTCGCGGATATCACGCTGGCTGACGCGCACGGGACGACCATCCGCCCCCTCATGGGGCAGCACGAGATCAAAGGCCCGATAGCGGCCCTCACTGTGGATGCGGCTTGCCAGGCAGCTCTGCCCCAACTCGAGTAGCTGCTGGGCATCACGCATCATGCCCGATTCACCCAGGATCTGCGCCTCCAGCATCTGAGCCACCAGGTCCACCAGCCCCGAGCCACAGATGCCCCGAGGAGGCGTGTTCTCGATGGTTCGCCAATGCACATCGCCGTCGATCGAGACCTGGTCGATGGCGCCGCTAGCTGCCCGCATGCCACACGAGAGGTGCGCCCCCTCAAAGGCCGGACCGGCCGCCGTCGAGCAGGCCACCAGGCGGTGGCGCGAGCCCAGCGTCATCTCGCCGTTGGTGCCGATATCGATAGCTAGGCTGATGTTGTCATCGCGGTGCTGCCCGGTTGCCAGGATGACGCCGACGGTGTCGGCACCTACCCAGCCCGCGATGCTGGCCAGCGCCCACACATGCGCCTCGGGATGGATGACCAAGCCCAGCCGCTGCGCGGGAAGGGACACGGCCTCAGCCACCACGGGCACATAGGGCGAACGGGCCAGCGCCGAGGGATCAACACCGAGCAGCAAGTGCTGCATGGTGGTGTTGCCCACCAAAGTCATCCCATAGACGCGTTGGGGGGAGACGCCGGCCTGCCGACACGCAACGGTCGCGATGCCATTGATGGCGCCGATCACGCTCTCTTGTAGCTGCTTGAGCCCGTTAGCGGCGGCCGTGATGTGCTGAATCCGCGAGACCACGTCGTCGCCGAACTGGGTCTGCGGATTGAGCATCGACGCCACTGCCAGCTCTTTCCCCGTAGCCAGATCCATAAGGTAGCCGACGATGGTGGTGGTGCCTATGTCGTAGGCCATCCCCAACAGCGGACCGTCTTCGCTGCCAGCAAGGACGTCGATCACCTCGCCGTCCGCGACGATTAGGGTGATGAGCCCGGACTGACCGCGCAGAGCGGTCGGCAAGGACTGCAGCGCGCCGAGGCTGATCCGCAGTTCATCGGGATCGAGTTCGCGCCAGGCCCGACGAATGGCGTCGACATCGCTCACTTGATCCTCCAGGGTCGCGGGCGGAACGTACAAGGTCACCCGACGGATCCACGGGTCCAGCGTCACCTCGCGGGTAAGCCCCTGCGAGAGAATGCTGACACTATAGACCTGGGAACCCTCGGGCACCCGCACCAGGAGGTCGTCCTCCACCACCGCCTGACAGGCCAGGCGGTAGCCATCCTCGATCTCTTTGGGCGATAGGTGCCGCCGCTCGGCCTCGGTGAGAGGCCCCGCATCGCCGCTGACCACCACCCGGCACTTGCCGCAGGTGCCCCCTCCCCCGCAGGGGGATTCGAGGGCCACCCCCGCCTGGCGGCAGGCGTCTAGTAGCGATGTATGCGCGGGTACCTCGATCAAGGCCCCGCTGGGCTGGAACTTGACTCGCATAGCCTAACTCTTTTCTTGGGTTGCTTTCTCGAATACCAGTAGGTGTGATAGCCCCAACCACTGAAGCGGCGTCGCCTCTAGCGCGTACGTCACCCGCCGCAGAAACCGCGCCAGCCGTGGGCGACGCCCCATGAGCTCGTCGTACCCAGCATAGATGCAGCGATGGGCAACGATGTGCCCCGGTAGCTCTGCAAAGAGCGACCGCAAGCCTCGCCGGGTATAGGCACGGACGTGCGGGCAGAACCGGTTGCGGAGCGGATTGGGCAAATAGTTGACCAGAGCGACATTGCCAAAGTGGTACGAGCCGCGCCAGAAGGCACCATGCGTCTCAAAGGGGTACCAGCGGTTGGGGCAAAAGATGATCATGCGGCCGCCAGGTTTGAGCACGCGGTACCCCTCTCGCACCGCCAGGGCATCATCGTCCACATGCTCGATCACCTCGTGCGAGAGCACCAGATCGAACACCCCATCTCCATAGGGAAGCCCCGTGACCGAAGCCACCAGGCACCCCTCCACCGCCGCCGCCTTTTCCAGGTCCAGTTCCACCCCATAGGCTTCCGCACCGGCTCGGCGCATCTGGGCGACGTACAACCCTAGACCGCTACCGGCATCCAAGACGCGGGCGCCCTCTAGTGCAGCGTACCGTTGAATGAACCCGAGACGACGAGACTGCCCCTCTCGCCACACATAGCTGGGGTGACCTCGTACAATGGCGTCGTCGTTGTTTGGCATGTCTGCTCCCGAGGCAGAATCTTATACCCCTCCGACGCATGGGGCAAGTCATCGTGCTCTTTCATCTAAAATGTCATCCCCGGCAAACGCCCGTTTGGCGATTGTTGACTCATCCAGTATAATATGAGCAATGCACGATCCGAAATGCCTATGGTTGCCCAGCTTGGGCTGCAGGAGGATTAGGACCATGGAGATCACCAGAGAGATGCCCATCACGGCCATCGTCCAGGAGCACCCCACCACAGCTGAGGTATTTCTGCGGCACGGGTTGATGTGCTTTGGCTGCCCGGCGGCCCGGTTCGAGAATCTTGAGCAAGGCGCCTTGGCCCACGGCATCGACGTGGATGCCCTGCTCGAGGATCTCAACGCCGCTGTCCAGGCGGAGCAGGCCGAGGCGTAGCCCCTCGATGGTTCACAAGAGCCCCGCTGCAGCGGGGCTCTTGCCGTGCCGTTCACCCACCCTCGGAGGAACCACCGTGCACCGAGAACCGGCTGCCACGCTCGCCATGCAGCTTTATCAAGCGCTCCTGGAACACTATGGCGTTCCCGAGCCGAAAGAGCAGCGCGATCCGCTCAGCGAGCTGGTGATGACCATCCTCTCGCAGAACACCTCGGACACCAACACCGCCCGCGCCTATGCCGAGCTGCGGCGACGGTACCCCACCTGGGAGCAAGTGCGTACGGCCTCGGACGAGGAAGTGGCCAACGCCATCCGGATGGGGGGGCTAGCCAACGTCAAGGCGCCGCGGATCAAGCGGATTCTGGATGATCTGCTCCAAGAGCGTGGGGAGCTGTCGCTGGACTTTGTGGGGGATCTGGACACGGCCGAGGCGCGACGCTACCTGGAGGGCATGCATGGAGTCGGGCCCAAGACGGCCGTCGCGTGCTGTTCTTTCGCTATACCGCCTGTCATGCCTGTGGATACGCATGTGCACCCGGTAGGCGCTTCGTATCGGCCTCATTCCAGGACTCAACGCTGAAAGGCTCATGACGCCAGCGAAGAGCTCGACTTCGCCAACGTACTATCCGTTTCACCTCAACGTCATCTGCCATGGGCGCGCGAGATTCGTCACGCTGCCCGACCTGCGTGGTGACGCCACGCCCAGTACGCGTCAACTTCGCTTTGCCGAGCGTCTGGCGATCCCGCGACGGTTCAGCTCGCCATCGACCTCGCCATTACATCTGCACAATGGCGCAGTGCCGCCGCAGACCCTGATTACTGGCACCCGTAAGCCACATCACAAATGGATCTTCGCCAGAACTATTACGGAGATACAGCGGCTCCTCGATATGATTCCCAACCCGTTTAGCTATGCCAGACCGTAGCAGTCCTTGTCGAGATGTGAGTCTCTTTGAGGAAATGGGGGATCATACCAGCACCTTTGAGCCGAGACGTTATCGGCGACCACCAGTCGAGCTGTTGAATACGACCTTGCCGAGGCGCCGTATAGTGCCTTTGCGCGGCCGGTTCGCCACACGCGCATTGGTGCCGCGTTTAATGCGCGCGCGTCGTCATATTCATACGCGACTCAGGGCGTTGCGGCGTAGCCGTTCGAGACCCACCGGCAGCAGGCAAAGGCTGCGCCGCATGCCGACGGTCGCGCTCGCGCGGTCAAACGGAGCGCCAATGCTGTCGAATAGCGCATCACTGTCCCAGAACGGACGGTGACCTGCCCAACATCCAGGGTGCGCACCGAGCCGTTGGTCAGCGAGCGGCAGTCCTCAGCCGCTGATCGATAATCGCCCTGTTCATCAGCGCAAAGTCGTTGCCTTCGAGCCTGCTGGCAAGCAGCCCATATGGCGATCTTCGCCACCGACGCTGTCGGCCACCACCCTGTTGACTCACCTCGTGCGTGGTGCCATCCCCGCCCACGGCCATGACGACGTCGCAGCCCTCCTCGCCTGCCCGCCGCCAGGTCCACCGCCTCACCCGCGTACCGCGTCCACACCATCTCATGGTCGACGCCCAGAGCCTCTAGCTCCCGCGCCACCTGAGGGGCCACCTGTGCGGCGTAGCCACGCCCCGCCAACGGGTCTCCACAACTCACTTCAACTGCGCATCGCCTCATCCTTGCCATCTGGATACTCACGCCCAGAGCAGGCAAGCCCGGCCTCCAAGAACCCCGGACGACACCCGACGATGCGGTTTCTACAATAGCCTGCGGGATGCGAGCAGCAGACAAGGGGCCCATGGATAGCTACCACGCTCATCGAGCACCAAAGCAGACGACGAGCTGGTGGTCAAAGGGTCCAGATTCATCGGGACGGTAGGGCCAGCCAGCAGCATCGAGGCGGCACAGCAGTTTGTAAAAGACCTGCGTCAGCGCTACCCAGACGCCACGCACCACGCCTGGGCCTATCGTCTGCCGGGCGATCCCCAAGAGATCATCGGATCCAGCGACGATGGCGAGCCGGGCGGCACGGCGGGCAGGCCGATGCTGGCCGTTCTAACCGGCGAAGGGCTCCTTGAAGCCGTCGTGGTCGGCACGCGTTACTTTGGCGGCACCAAGCTAGGTACCGGCGGCTTGGTGCGAGCCTACGGGGCCGCCGCTCGCGCAGCCATCGAGGCGGCGCCCATGGGCGAAAAGCGGCTCCATCGCATGGTCGCTCTGCACGTTGACTATGCCCTGCTGGGGCCGTTGCGCTACGAGATCGAACGGCACGGCGCCGAGATCATCGATGCGACCTATGCGGCCGATGTGCGCTTGGAGATGGCCGTGCCCGCCGCGACCTTTGGCGCGCTGGCGACCGCAGCCAGCAACCTAAGTGGCGGAGGCATCGTTCTGGAGGAACAGGTCGTGGCCACGCAGTATCTGCTGCGGTCGAGCGGATCCCCTCGATGAACAGAACCCTGCTGGCAGGGCTGCTCCTGGTGGCCATCCTGGTGCCATTGGGATGCGCGGCCCAGCCCTCGCTGGGGACGGTGAGAGTGGCCTACTATGAGGGCACCGAGCAAGAGGCCCTGGCCCAACTCACGCGACTCGTGCTGGAGGACAGGGGCTATGGCGTCGAGCTGGTCAAGAACGAGAGCCTCCTACAGGCCCACGAGACTGTGGCCGCTGAGGAGGCCGACCTGCTCTGGGCCTATGGCTGGGACGTCTGGCATCTGGTGCTCAAGCATGACATCACCTGCGGGGACGCCGACCTGCTGCAGCAACGGATCGCGGCCGAGGACGCTGCCCATGGCATCGCGTGGATAGGCGCGGCGCCCTGCCTCCGGTACGGCTCGTTGGCCGTACGTCGTGCAGACGAGAGGTTGAAGGAGCTTTGCAGCATCTCGGACCTGGTGACGCATCTGCGCTATCAGGATCCCGCCGTGAGCTTGTGCAATCCCAGCCCGCGCTCGGAACAGCCCGGTGCCGTTGAGGCGATGATGCGCTATTATGGACTTGCACTGCGCGCCGAAAAGATCATCTATGACACATACCCAGGCTGCCTGGCGCGTCTTGCGAATTCCGAGTGCACAGCCAGTTATGCGCTAAGCAACGATCCGGCGCTGACAACGCTGGATCTGCGCCTGCTGGAAGATGACCGGCACGCGTTCCAGCGATCGCACCTGAGCATGGGGTTCTCGCAGGACGCCCTGCGACGCTATCCTGATCTGGAACGCATTGTCAAAGAGCTAGCGGCGGCGCTATCATGCCAGACGCTGGTCGACGTACAGATCAGTGCCGAGAACCCACACACCACCATGGCCGCCGCGGCCCAAGCCATGCTGGAAGACCGGCGCATGATCGGCGCGCGCCGGCGCAGGCCCACACGGGCCTGGGAGTAAAAGCCTCGTTTTCGAGTGGACATGGCACGGCCAACGGCGTCCGGGCCCCAACCCATCAGTAGAGGAGCACACCATGCGAACTGTCGTACACAGCGCCACGAAAAAGGTTGCCATCGCGCCCGATCTTCCCACGGTCATCATCGGCGAGCGCATCAATCCAACGGGCAAAAAGCTGCTGGCGGCCTCGCTGGCCGAGGGCGACATGAGCCGCGTTCGATCGCTAGCCAAGGCCCAGATCGAGAACGGGGCCCACATCCTGGACGTGAACGTGGGAGCCGCCGGAGTGGACGAGGTCGACCTGCTTCCCAAGGCCGTCAAGGCCGTCCAAGAGGTCACCGATGTGCCCCTGTGCCTCGATTCGCCCAACGCGACTGCGCTCAAGGCGGCGCTGGACGTCTACGATGGCAAAGCTCTCATCAACTCGGTGAATGGCGAAGAAGCCTCGCTGAACCGCGTGCTGCCCCTCGTCAAAGAGTATGGCGCCGCGGTAATCGGTCTGACCATGGATGACTCTGGCATCCCCAAAACGGCCGCGGAGCGCGTGGCGGTGGCGAAAAAGATCGTCGCGCGCGCCGAGAGCCTGGGCATCCCCCGCGAGGATATCCTGATCGACTGCCTGGTGCTCACGGTCTCGGCGGACCAGACGGCTGCCAAGACCACGCTGGACGCCATTGCCGGCGTCCGCGCCGAGCTCGGGATGAACATGTCCTTGGGCGCCAGCAACGTCTCGTTTGGTCTGCCCGATCGCGAAGGAGTGAACAGCGCCTTCCTGGCCATGGCCATGGCCATGGGCGTGAACGCGCCCATCGTCAACCCTTCGCACGCCCTCAAGACGGTGCTGATCTCGGACCTGCTCCTCGGCAAGGACGAGTTCTGCATGACCTATGTGAGCTACTGCCGGCGCATGGCACGCGCCCAGCAGTCCTAACGACGGATCCAGGCAGCCACGCAGGGCGCCGTGCTCTGCGTGGCTGCTGTGACAAAAGAGATAGCACAAGCATGACACTCGCTCTAGGTATCGATACCGGCGGCACCTATACCGATGCGGCCCTGGTAGACTATGAGTCGGGCCGGTTGCTGCAAAGCGGCAAGGCCCTTACCACCAAACATGACCTGGCCCTGGGCATTCGCGAGGCCATGTCTCAGGCCCTGAATGGAGATCGGTCGCAGGTCGGGCTGGTCTCCCTATCGACGACTTTGGCCACCAACGCCATCGTCGAAGGCAAAGGGGCCCCCATCTGTGCGCTGCTCATCGGGTACCGGAGGAACGTCTCACCCACCACCCCCTGGGAGCAGCTCCTGGGCACGTCGCGGTACGTCTTTGTGGATGGCGGGCATGACGCCACCGGCGAGGCCCTTGACGACTTGGATGAGCGCTCTTTGGTCGCTGCCATCAAGAAACACGCGCCCGCCGTAGACGCCTTTGCGGTCTCTGGCTTTTTTGGGACGCGCAACCCCGCCCATGAAAAGCGCGCCGCTCATCTGGTCGAGGATCTCACGGGGCTCCCGACCACCTGCGGCCATGAGCTGACCCACCGCCTAGACGCTGTTCGGCGAGCCAGCACCGTCTGCCTGAACGCCCGCCTGATCCCGCTCCTGCAGGAACTGATCGATGCCGTGATCTCCACCGTGCAGGGCTTGGGCATCGAGGCGCCGCTGATGGTCGTCAAGGGTGACGGCTCCTTGATGGACGCCCGAATGGCCCTGCGCCGACCGGTAGAGACCATCTTGGCGGGGCCGGCCGCCAGTGTGGTGGGCGCACAGCACTTGGCCGGCGGCGGCGATGTGGTTGTCGCCGATATGGGAGGCACCACCACCGACATCTCGATGCTGCGCGATAGCCGCCCACGCCTCGATCCCCAAGGAGCCCGCGTCGGGCCTTGGCACACCATGGTCGAGGCTGTGGAAGTGCACACCGTCGGCCTAGGCGGCGACAGTCGCGTCTGGATCACCGATCGCGGCGACCTGGCGCTGGGCCCGGAGCGCGTGCTGCCCCTCTGCACGCTGGCCCACGAGTGGCCCGGCGTTCTGCCAGAGCTGGAGGAGCAAAGCCGCGCGGATCGCACCATGCGTCCCAACGATGGCGAGTTCTTGACGCTTCAGCGCGCATACCGCGGCCCCGAACAGGAGCTACCCGCGCCAATCCGCAAGCTGCTTGACCTGCTGGCCCAGAAGCCACTCTCGGTCGACGCGGCCCGCGACGCCCTGGAGCAACCTTTGCTCTATGCCGGCGCTCTGCGGGCGCTGGAGCGAGAAGGCGTCCTCCTTTGCTCTGGGCTGACGCCCACCGACGCCGCTCACTGCCTCGGCCTCTTTGACGCATGGGACGTGCGCGCCGCCGAGTTGGGGACGGCCATCATGGCCCGACGGTTGGGCATCGACGTGACCACCCTGGCTCACCGCATCCACACGCTCACGAGCCAGCGAGTAGCCAGAGAGATCGTGCAGGCGCTGGTACCGCCCAATGGGGAAGGGCCGGCTTTAGGGGCGGCCGAGGGCTATCTGCTCTCACAGGCCGTCGCCCCGAGTTCTACATCGCCCTTGGCGTGCCAGGTGACCCTACGTCCACGTCTGGTCGCGCTCGGCGCCCCGGTCCACACCTACTTTGGCCAGGTGCGACAGCTCCTGAACGGCGAACTCGTCATACCCGAGGGAGCCGAGGTCGCCAACGCCATCGGAGCGGTGGTGGGCAGCATCGTCCAGGAAGCACGGGCCCGCATCGTCCCCCTGGAGGAAGAGGACGGCTTTCGCGTGCATCTGCCCGATTCCGTGCAAAAGGTAGCGACCCGCACAGAGGCCGAACGCTTTGCTGAGACGAGGGTCCGCAGCATCGCCATGGCGTTGGCCCGGGACGCCGGGGCCACCGATATCAAAGTGCAGGTCTCGCGTCATGAGCACAGCGCCCCCCTGGCCGAAGGCTGGGGAGATGCCCTGTACCTGGGCACCAGCCTGACGGCGCGAGCGGTAGGGAGGCCTCGCCTGGGCATGCGCTAGCGCTCCATAGCCGACAATAGTTTGCATCCCGTCGCTTGCCCGAGTATGATCATTCTAGGCTGTCTCTGGCAGCCATCTTCCAGTCGTGCAATCTGGTTACAAGGGAAGGATGCCGGTGAGAGTCGGACGCGTTGCGCGGGTAATGGGCGTGGTAGTTGACGCGCAGTTTGCGCCCGGCGACCTTCCCGCGATCAGCAGTGCACTCGTCATCGAACGAGCCGACGAGCGCCCCCTCATTCTCGAGGTCCAAGAGCATATCAACTCGCAGACGGTGCGGTGCATTGCCATGTCGACGACCTCCGGGCTGCACCGCAACATGTCCGTCCGTGACACTGGCCGCCCCATCCAGGTGCCGGTGGGCGACGGGACGCTCGGCCGCATATTCAACGTCCTCGGCGAACCGATTGACCAGCTAGGCCCGATCGAAGGAGCCGAGCGGCGCCCCATTCACATGATGGCGCCGCCTCTCAATGAACAGCGCCTCTCCAGCGGGATCCTCGAGACCGGCCTCAAGGTGATCGACCTGCTCACGCCTTATGGCCTTGGGACCAAGATCGGCCTCTTTGGCGGCGCGGGTGTCGGCAAGACGATGCTGGTGATCGAGCTGATCCGCCACAGCACCCGCGAACGGAACGCTCTAGCCCTGTTTGCTGGCGTGGGCGAGCGCACCCGCGAGGGAAACGACCTGTGGCTCAGCATGCGTCACTCGGGCGTGCTGGATAGCAGCGTTCTGGTGTTCGGCCAGATGAACGAGCCCCCCGGCGCGCGCCTGCGCGTCCCTTTGACCGCCCTGACCATGTCGCAGCACTTTCGCGATGATGCTGGCCGCGACGTGCTCTTGTTCATCGACAACGTCTATCGCTATGTGCAGGCTGGCGCCGAGATCTCGGCGCTGCTGGGTCGCGTCCCCAGTGCGGTGGGATACCAGCCCACCCTCGCCACCGAGATGGGCGAGCTACAGGAGCGCATCACCAGCACCACCCGTGGCGCCATCACGTCGGTGCAGGCCATCTATATTCCGGCCGACGACATCACCGACCCAGGCGTTGTGGCGGCCTTTGCCCACCTGGACGCCATCACCGTGCTGACGCGCAAGCTATCTAGCCAGGGCTTTTACCCGGCGGTCGATCCACTCGCCTCCTCATCCAAGATGCTCGAGGCGCGCTATGTGGGCGAGCGGCATGTGCGCATTGCTACCGAGGTCAGGGCCGTGCTTGCCAAGTATGAGGCGCTCCAGGATATCATCTCGATCCTGGGCACCGACGAGCTCTCTGAAGAGGACCAGATCGTGGTCCGCCGTGCCCGGCGCCTGCAGCGGTTCCTGACCCAGCCATTCTTTTCCACCGAGCAGTACACCGGCCTCGAAGGCCGTTACGTGACGATCGAGGAGACGCTGGACGGCTTTGAGGCGATTCTGAGAGGCGACCTGGACGCAGCGCCCGAGCAGGCGCTCTATATGGTCGGCACCATCGAGGACGCCCTGGAAAAGGCTTCGCAGTTGGAGCAGGCATGAGCGAAGAGCTGGCAGCCCCTGAGCGTTTGCAGCTGATCATCCTGACGCCAGATCAGGTGCTATATCGCGGGCCGGTGCTGTGGGTGCAGGTTCCGTTGCAGGATGGCCTGTTGGGCGTGTGGCCGGGCCACGCCCCGCTGATCGGGCCATTAGGGCATGGCACAGCCACCTATGACACGGGCGACGGCATCCGCGAGACCAGGATCGCCAGTGGCACCTTGAGAGTCGAGGGAGAGCGCTGCTCGCTGCTCGTGTCTCTGCCAGAGGTGGAACTGGAAGAGATGGAAGACAGTGACAGAAGCCTCGCCCTGGCGCTGGAAGCTGCTCTGGCTGAGCATCTGACAGAGGAGGAGCTGGCCAGCCTGCAAGAGTCCGAGGCATGAGCCTGGCGACGCTGGGGATCTGGTTGGCAGTCGGGGCCATCATGGCCCTGGTGAACGCGTTCGCGCTGGCCCTGGCTGTGCGCAGCGTGGGTAGCGCAGACGGTCAGGCTGGGCGCCGCGTGGGAGCGACGCTGCCGCTGCGGTTGGCGATCCAGGGCCTCGTGTTGTATTGGGCAGTCCGCGGCGGCGCGTCGAGCACGCTGGGCTGGTTGGTAGGGTACCTGATTGGTCGCACGATATTGGTAGGGCGGGTGCTACGGCGCGTTGGAGCGCTGGGAAGCGTCCTGAGACAAGGGTAGGACAACTGTGGGCGGGATCACCGACATCTTCCCCAAAGTAGAGTTCTATATCCTGGGCCTACCTGTGCGCGATTCCATCGTCCAATCCTGGCTCATCGCCCTGGTACTCCTCGGTGGGGCGTTGTGGGCACACAAGCGGATCCGCACTTGGGACCCGTCCGGATGGCAGCTGGTCCTCGAGTACTTTTACGATTATGTGGTAACGCTGGTGCGAGACATGGGCGGGCGCGCGCTGCCTGAGGTGATCCCGCTGATCGCCACCATGTTGGCCTATATCGCCATCGCCAACCTGCTGGGTATCCTGCCGGTCCTGCAGGCTCCGACGCGCGATATTAACGTCTCGGCGGCGCTCTCTGTCGTTTCGCTCGGCGCCGTCTGGTACTTTGGCATCAAGGAGCGCGGCGCCGGTCCCTATCTGCGCCAGTTCCTGAACCCGCTCAACCTGATCAGCGAGATCAGCCGCATGCTGTCGATGACGTTGCGTCTATTTGGCAACATCATGTCGGGCGAGCTGATTGTGGCCGTCGTCTTTGCACTGGTGCCTCCGATAGCGCCGATCATTTTCAACGCGCTAACCATGATCACCAGCGCGATCCAGGCCCTGGTATTTGCGATATTGACGCTGGTCTTTATCGTCAGCGCCACGGGCGTCCAGTCGCGCTCGTAACCATGTGGCTAGCTTGTGCAGTCCAGCGTGAGGGAAAGGAGCTTGAATCGCCATGCAACCAGAGCAGATCTTTCAGTTTTCGGTAGTCACCACCATCGTGGTGGGCGCAAGCATCGTTCTTGGCACCATCACCGCCGCCCTGATGGAGGGGCGCGCGGTTGCCAAGGCGTTCGATGACATGGCGCGACAACCCAGCGTTGCCGACCAGATCCGCGGGCTCCTGTTCGTGGTCCTGGCGATCCTGGAGTCGACCGCCATCTATGTTCTGCTAATCTGCCTAATCCTGCTATTTGCCAACCCGTTCGCGAATATCTACGGCCTCTAGGGAGGCACCGATGCTGGAACTAGACCTAGCCTCGCTGCTCTTCCAGATCATCAATTTTTTGGTGATCCTGGTTGGGCTCAACTATCTGATCTTTCGACCGATCCGTCGCAAGATCGAAGAGCGCGGCGCCACCATTGCCGAAAAGCTGGATAACGCCCGAGAGCAAGAGGCCGAGGCTGCTCAGTTGCGCGAGTCGTGGCAGGAGCGCATGCGGGCGATCGACCGCGAGGCCGAAGAGACCATCGCCAGCGCCCAAGCCGAGGCGGACCGCAAGGCGGCCCAGATCCTCGAAGAGGCGCGTCACCGCATGGACGAGCTCACCGAGCAGATGCGCGAGGATCTGGAGCGGCAGCGCGGCGAGATCGTCGTCCAGCACTATGACGAGATCCTCGATACCATCATCCATCTGGCAGGCAATGTGGTTCAGTCTGTCACGACCCGACGCACCCACGATGACTTGGTGACCAACTTTTGCGCCAGCATCTACCAGATGGCCCAGAGCGACGTCGAGAACTATCGTCGGGTGATGGCCAACCGCGTGCCCACCGCCTTTGTATCCACGCCAGTGCCACTCTCACCCGAACAGACCAAGACCCTCGCCGATACGCTATCGTCGCTCATCGACCGCCACGTAGAGCTCCAGGTGCGGGTCGAGCCCGAGCTCATTGCCGGCATCCAGGTGCGGGTGGCGGACAAACTGATTGATAACACGATTCTGAACCAGCTTACCCGCGTGCGCGACCGCGTGCGGGGAGAGCTGATGGAACGTCTGGGAGACGAGGCCACAGAGGATGCGGGACGGCCGGCAACGCAGGCCGCAGCGAGCCCAGCGGGCTCCTGAACCCAAGGCGGAGGTGCGCCAGCCGGGAGACCTTCCCAGCGCTAGCGCCAAACCGCCGCGTCACTCGGATACGTGGCTCCCAACGCTCCACCCGGAGGATGCATTCCTAGAGATGCTTGATTCAATAGCAGAGCACAGCAGCAATCCAGAGCCATCGGTCTCGGTTACCGATTCCCGTGGCGAGCCCAGGCGCGCTCACGTGGCTAGCGAAGAGCTGCCGCCCCGGGTCGTTCATAGCTTTGTGCAGCGCCCCCAGCGCTCGCTCAAGGCCATGCTCGATGCCATCGTCGCCGAGACCAGCGGCGCCCGCTCCGGACTATCGATCCGCGATGTGGGCACGGTCCGCCAGGTCGGCGATGGCGTCGCGTCGGTCTGGGGCCTCCCAGAAGCCACCACCGACGAGCTCTTGCAGTTTCCCAACGGCGTCACAGGCCTGGTGATGAACCTCGAGACCGACTGGATCGACTGCATTCTCCTGGGATCGGACGAAGGCATCCAAGGTGGTGATCCCGTCTGGCCCACAGGACGCCGCATCGAGATCCCGGTGGGCGAGGTGCTCCTCGGCCGCGCCGTGAACCCCCTGGGACGGCCGGTGGACGGAGCGGGTCCCCTTTACGCCGATGAGCGGCGTTTTGTGGAGCGCGAGGCGCCCGGCGTGGTTGAGCGCCAACCGGTCGAGGAGCCCCTCCAAACGGGCCTCAAGGCCATCGATGCCATCGTGCCCATCGGCAAGGGGCAACGCGAGCTGATCGTGGGCGACCGCCAAACCGGCAAGACCACCATTGCTCTCGATACCATCATCAACCAGCGTGGGCGCGATGTGGTCTGCGTGTACGTGAGCATCGGTCAGCGGCGATCGTCGGCCTTGCAGGTTCTGCGCACGCTGGAAGAGGCCGGCGCGCTAGAGCATAGCATCGTCGTGATGGCAGCCCCAGACGATCCTCCCGCCCTCCTGTACCTGGCGCCGTACGCTGGCTGCACCATCGCCGAGTTCTTTCTCGACCACGGCCAGGATGTGCTCATCATCTATGACGACCTCTCCAAGCACGCCGACGCCTACCGCGAGCTCTCGTTGCTGCTTCGCCGCCCGCCTGGCCGCGAAGCCTACCCGGGCGACATCTTTTACCTGCACGCTCGCTTGCTCGAGCGCGCCGCCCGCCTGAGCGACGAGATCGGCGGCGGCAGCATCACGGCATTGCCCATCGTCGAGACCCGCCGCGGTAACATCCAGGCCTATATCCCCACCAACCTGATCTCGATCACCGACGGCCAGATCTATCTGGATCCAGACCTGTTCAACGCCAATATCAAGCCCGCCGTCGACGCTGGCCAGTCGGTGTCCCGTGTAGGCGGGGCCGCCCAGGCATCGATCATGCGACAGGTGAGCTCTCAGATCAAGCTGGCGCTAGCCCAGTACGAAGAGGTGGCGCACTTTGCGCGCTTTGGCAGCGAGATCGACCGTGCCACCCAAGAGCAGATCGTGCGGGGCGAACGGCTGCGCGAGGTGCTCAAGCAACCCGCATACAACCCCCTCCCACTGGCGCGCCAGGTGCTGGCATTCTTTGCCGTGAACCATGGCTTTCTCGATCACCTCCCCACGACCAAGGTAGCCGAGTTCGAAGAAGACCTCTGGCTCTATGCCCAGCGCGAGCACCCAGGCATTGTGCGCGTGATCGAGGAGGAGCAGGACCTGACGGCAGAACTCGAGCAATCCATGATGCAGCTACTGCACGAGTTCGCCGATCGATTGCTCTAGCGATGGAAGACATCGAACGCATCAAGGACCACCTCCGCAATGTGCAGAGCGTGGAACCGATCATCTCGGCCCTCCGCACCATCGCGGCGGGCACGTGGCGCCAAGCTCGTAGCCGCCTCGAGGCCACCCAGACCTATACCGACGATCTGGCCGCCGTTCTCTCGGCCCTCTTGCCCAGCATGGTGGCCTCACGTCAACAGTTGCCCCACGTGGCCCCTGAGGGCGCCGCCGCGCTCAAGACCGCGTTGGTGGTCGTAGCGTCGGACCGCGGCCTATGCGGCTCTTACAATGACATCGTGTTTGACCGCACCGATGCCTATCTGGCCCAGGGCAACTCTCCCTTGGTGATCGCGTTGGGCGCTCGCGCCGACAAGCATCTGCGCGCACGAGGCCGCGTCCCGTTCCTGGCGCAGCCAATGCCCATCACGCGGGTCATCAGCTACCGAGCAGCCACCGCGCTCTCTCGCTCGCTGGAACGCCTGCTGGCCAGCGGCACCGTTGACGCCGTCGATCTGGTCTATACCCCCTACCATGGCGGCGTGGCCCTGCGCGCCGACGTGGTGCGATGGCTGCCGATCACATCCGCCCTGTTGCCAGGAGCAGCCGAGCAGGACCAAGGGCCCATCGTCGAAGGCGATCCCGTCAAGATTGGTCTAGCGGCGCTGGAGGAGTGGGTGCGCGTACGTCTCTATCGTCTCCTGGTCGAAGCCACGGCGACAGAGCACGCCAGCCGCTATTTCGCCATGGAGCGCGCCAGCGACAACCTCAAGGAACTGATCGAGGAACTCACCCAGGTCTACCATAGCGCCCGCCAGCACGCCATCACCATGGAGATGCTGGACCTGGTGGCGGGGTCGGGAATCCTCAAGCCGCCCGCAGAACGCCATCATTGAGTTGGCCTCTTTGGCCAGACTGTGCTATACTAGGGCCATCAGTGTATCAAGGAGTATCAGAGCGATCATGTTTGAGACCGAACCGTCCGAACCTCCGAGTACCCCCGACGACCAACGTTGCCCGCAAGGGAGTTGGTCGGAACTGCACGCTACGCTTCATCCTGCTCGGGCTGTAGCCCCTCTCAAGGTTCCGCTTCTCGTGGTGTTTCCGCACCCAATCTGGCCGTGCTAGAAGAGCAATTTCTGAGCTTCTAGTTCTGTCATCCTACGGAAACTACCGACGCTTGGGAGCATACAGCTGATATGTCACTCTTGGCGCTACAACTGGAAAAACTTGGTCAATACCGTCGTCTGACGGATGTGGACGTGATTGCCCGCCGCTGCTTTGCGAACAACTCGTTCGATGGCATTCTCACCATGGTGGGCGTGATCGTTGGATCCTATGTGGCCCGCCTCATGGACCCCCGCATCATCCTCTCCACGGGGCTGGCCACCTGCATGGCCATGGGCGTGTCGGGCGGCTGGGGGGCCTTTGTCTCTGAGCGGGCCGAACGGCGCAACCAGCTCCAGGAGCTCGAGCACGCCATGCTCCGCAACCTTGATCACACCGAGCAGGCCCGCGCCTCACGCTTTGCCGTCTGGGTGGTCACCGCCGTGGATGGCCTCTCGCCGCTGCTGTCTGGCGCGTTGGTCCTGATCCCGTTCATGCTGGTGGGGACGGCGCTCACCATGCAGGCGGCCTACTTTACGTCGATCGGCGTGGCCTTGGGGCTCCTCTTTGCCCTGGGCGTCTTCCTAGGCAAGGTAGGCCGTGACGCCGTCTTGCGGTCTGGGCTGCGCATGGTGGTCGCTGGCGTGGTTTGCGTGCTGCTGTCGTTGCTCCTATCCGTGGGAACCGCAGGCTAGCCGCCGCATGTGGAACCGCGTGGTCCTGCTCACAACGGGCGTCGCCTTTGGTTGGAGCCTGGTCACGCGGCTTTCGGGGCCCGAGGACCGCTCGGCTCGTGCCCGCGCCAACATGGGTTTGGCCGCGCTGGTAAGCCTCGCCCTGGTCATCTGGCTGGGAGTCGAGCGGCCCGCCGCCGGTTGGGCGGGCGCCTTTGTCTTTGGCGTTGGCGCCTTGGCCACCTATGCCATGCGGGCCAAGCAGATTCTACGCATCCCCGAGACCAAAGCAACGCCCGTGCTAGCTCCAGAGGCCCAGGGCACTCCCCTAGCAGTCCTCATCGCCCCAGGGCCGCCACCCACGTATGACCCCGCTTCGCTCGCACGCCTTCAGGCCGCCGGGCATTTGCCGCAGCAGCTCGGGAGGCACTGGTTCGCCGCCCCCGCCGCCTATAGGCAGGTTCGTCTAGCGTACCGACGGCACGGCTCCCTGCCCTTGTGGGCGACGCTCGAAACCGCACGCCGGCAGCTCCAACAAGCGTTGGGGGATCGCTGGAGCGTGGAGCTGATCTTTTTCTATGGAGAGCCTCCGCCTGAGACGCAGATCCGCAAGTGGCTAGAGGACAGCTCTAGCCCTATGGTGATCCTGCCCATCGATCTCGGCGGCCAAGCGATAGCCGAGATCAGGTCACTGGCGCGGCTCGTGGAGGCCGAGGGGCGAGGATCCGTGCAGGTGGCGCCCTCGACGCGGCTCGTGCCGGACGCCGTCTACCAGAACAGCCTCCAAGCTCTCATCAGCGATGCGATGCCTCCCGCCTGCCCCGACCCTGACCCAGCGGCCGTGACCGCACTGGCGAGCCACGTTCGTTCGCGTGGCCCCGAGTTGCCCTTGTCCTAAGATAGCAGCGCTATGGGTCGCATCCTGGAGCGAGGGGATCGCATCACTTGTTGGCCCTAAAGTTGTACAAGATTTATACGTCGCATCCTGGAGCGAGGGGATCGCATGACTCTCTCTGACCTTTCCGACAAGGCTACCATCATCATCTTTGGCGCCTCAGGCGACTTGGCGCGGCGCAAACTGGTCCCAGCGCTCCACGCGCTGGCCTGCGAGCTACCCTCCTTTGCCAAGCAGGTCCAGATCGTCGGCATAGCTCGCAGCCAGCTTTCTCTGACGGCGCTGCTCACCGACTATTACGAGGGTATCAAGACCTATTCGCGGCTGAATCCGCAGGTCTGCTCACTCTGGGACAGATTTCGTGCTCGTTTTTCCTACATCGAGGGCGACTATGGCGATCCCGACACCTATGCCAGACTGAAGCGAGAGCTGGAGCGTCTCGAGCGCGAGCAAGGCATGCCCCCCAACCGCCTGTTCTATCTGGCACTGCCGCCGCAGGTCTATCCCATCGTCATTCAGCGGCTGGCCGAGTCAGGGCTACGGGCGGAGCAGGACGGATGGCAACGGATCATCATCGAGAAGCCGTTCGGGTACGACCTAAAAAGCGCCCGCGAGCTGAATCATGCCCTGCATGCCGCCTTTCACGAGGCCGACATCTACCGAATCGACCACTACCTCGGCAAAGAGACCGTCCAGAACCTGATGGTCTTTCGTTTTGCCAACGCCATCTTTGAGCCCATCTGGAACCGCCGCTACGTCGACCATGTCCAGATCACCATGGCCGAGACCGAGGGCGTCGGGCATCGCGCCGGCTACTATGAGCGGGCCGGCGCAGTCCGCGACATGCTCCAGAACCACCTGCTGCAACTACTCAGCCTGACGGCCATGGAGCCGCCGATCCGTTACGAGGCCAAAGCGCTGCGCGACGAAAAGCTCAAAGTGTTGCAGGCTATCCGCCCCATCTCGCCGGAGGACTGCGTACTGGCCCAGTACGCGGGCTATCGTGACGAGCCAGGCGTGTCGCCCCAGTCAACGACGCCGACGTATTTTGCCGTCAAACTGTCTCTCGACAACTGGCGCTGGCAGGGCGTCCCTTTCTACCTGCGATCGGGCAAGCGGCTGGCCGCCAAGGCGACCAAGATCACCCTCCAGTTCAAGCCCGTGCCCCACTTGCTCTTTGCCGAAACGCCGCAGCCGCAACCGAACCGGCTCTCTATCGTCATCCAGCCCAATGAGGGCATGCACCTCTGTCTCCAGTCCAAGACGCCAGGCGCGGGCATGCGCACCCAGACCATCGGCATGGACTTTCATTACGAGCGGCTGCTGGGCGACGAGCAACTGCCCGACGCCTATGAGCGTTTGCTGCTGGACGCGCTCCAGGGAGATGCCTCGCTGTTTGCCCGTGCCGACGAGATCGAGCGGGCCTGGGAGCTGGTCGATCCCATCGCCGGGCTTCCAGCCACCTGCCAGTATGAGCAAGGCTCGCACGGCCCGGCAGCGGCCGACCAGCTCCTCGCCCGCGATGGTAGGGGTTGGTTCTCAGCCACCAGCCACGAAATGTCCTCCTTGGCAACGCCCTCTTCTGACGGCTGACCAGACCGTCCGCTGCGATGCCGCACCCGGCGGTGGCGGGTCTTTGGCGAAAACGGGTCGATCCGCTACTATTGGGTCAGTTCGAAAGCTACGAGATCCCCCGGCAGCGCCGCCGCCAGATGACCTTCCCCAGCACACCGCCGTGCCATTGCTCAATCCGTCCCTTGGTTGTGAGGTGATACCGTGATCGTCGAAATGCAAGCCGGTGCCAGCCAAGATCAGATCGATGCCGTCGTCGCCCGGGCTCACAGTCTCTCCTGCGATGTTCAACTCAATATCGGCACCAACAAGGTGGTGGTGGCCATCCTGGGGCCGCACACGGGGCAGATCAACACCGATCTGTTCGCTGTGCTGCCTGCGGTTGCCTCGGTCACCCGCATCATGCGCCCCTTCAAGTTGGCCTCTCGCGAGTTCCGTCAGGACGCGACGACGGTCAGAATCGGCGACCTTGTCATCGGAGGCAAGGCCATCGTGATCATGGCGGGACCCTGCTCCATAGAGAGCCATGAGCAGCTCCTAGCCACCGCCAAGCACGTCCGCGCCTGCGGGGCCACGATTCTGCGGGGTGGCGCCTTCAAGCCGCGCACATCGCCGTTCAGCTTTCAGGGGCTGGGTGTGGATGGCATCGAGATCGCCAGTCAGGTTCGCGAGGAAGTGGGGATTCCCATCGTCAGCGAGATCACCGAGCCTCATCACCTCGATGGCGTGGCGGATCGGGTGGATCTCTTGCAGATCGGTGCGCGTAACATGCAGAACTATGCCTTGCTACGCGCTGTGGGCGAGAGCGGAAAGCCTTGCATCCTGAAACGGGGGCTGGCTTCCACCGTCACCGAGTGGCTTCAGGCCGCCGACTATATCCTATCCGCGGGCAATCCCAACGTGATCCTGTGCGAGCGAGGCATCCGCACCTATGAGACGTCCACCCGCTTTACCCTGGACATCTCGTCGGTGGCCGTCGTGAAGCGAGACACCCATCTGCCAGTGATCGTCGACCCCAGCCATGCCGCCGGCCACTTTCAGCTGGTGCCCACCCTCGCCCGAGCGGCGGTAGCCGCCGGCGCCGACGGGTTGCTCGTCGAGGTCCATCCCGACCCGATCAACGCGCTGTCCGATGGCCTCCAGAGCCTCACCTTTTCCGATTTCGCGAGCCTGATGCAAGAGCTAAAGGCCATCGCCAACGCCATCGGGCGCGAGATCTAGCGTGAACGTCTAGTCAGCCAGGATAGCCGCCACCGCCCGCCAGATGCGCCATAGCTCGGCCGTCACCGGGCCGTCGGTCACCGCGGTCACGGGCTCGCCGCTGACCATGGCTCGCGTCACTGCGTCATCGTAGGGTATCCGACCGATCAGCGAGATACCACGATCTCGGCAAAAGGCCTCGATTTCGGCGGCACGGGTGGGGCTGAGATCCCACTTGTTCACCACGACCGCCGCCTCAACCTGAAAGTGAGCCACAGTCCCCAAAATGCGCTCCAGGTCATGCAACCCGGACATGCTGGGCTCGGTCACCAGCAACGCCAAGTGAGTCCCGGCCGTAGCGGCGATGACCGGACAGCCGATGCCAGGAGGGCCATCCACCAGCATATAGTCGGCCTTTTCCTTGATGGCCCAGAGATTGGCATTCTGCTTGACCGTCGTCACCAGCTTGCCCGAGTTCTCTTCACCAGGAAACAGCCGGGCGTGAAACAGCACACCCCAGGGTGTGCGCGACCGGTACCACTCGCCGGCCTGCGTTGGATTCATGGCGATGGCCTCAACCGGGCATTGATAAAAGCAGGCAGCACAGCCCTCACAGGCCACGGGATCGACAACATAGGCATCCTCGCCCGCGAGCACGGCCTCAAACCGACACACCTCAGCGCATCGTCCACACAGGGTGCAGAGGTTAGGATCGATGACGGCCTTGACGCCACCCTCAAAGGGCGTCGTCTCTTCCAGCTTCGGGTGCAGCACCAGCTCAAGGTTGGAGGCATCCACATCGGCGTCAGCTAGCACGAGCGACGCCTTCTGTGATGCCAGGTGCGCCAGGCCGGCGGCCACGGTGGTCTTGCCAGTTCCACCTTTGCCGCTAAGAATCAGGATCTGCTTCATGATACCGCCTCACGCACGTTGCCAAAGAGTTCGAGGAACCCGGTCCGCAACTCGGGAACAGTTTGGGTAATAGGCACCCCGTCGGCATAGGATTCGGCGATACGCCGCTCAAAGGGAATGCGCAGCAGGATCGGCACCCCCTCCTCGTCGCAGAAGCGTTCAACGCCATCATCTCCGATGCCATCGCGGTTGATGACAACGCCGACTGGGATGCCCAGCTCGTCGCGTGCCACCTGGAGGGCCGCCCGGAGGTCATGCAAGCCAAAGGGCGTCGATTCGGTGACCAAGAGCACAAAGTCCGCGCCCCGCATGGCGGCCACCGCGGGGCACGCCGCACCTGGTGGCGCATCCAACACCAGCACCCCTTTGCCGTCGTGCATCCCTCGCTTGGCCTGCCGGATGATCGGCACGGCCATGGGGCGCCCGATATCCAGGTGCCCATGGGCGAACCGCATCGAGCCAACCCGCCCCCTTGCCACTGTGCCGATGCGGTGCGGCACCTCGCTGATGGCCCCTTCGGGGCAGACCATCGTACAGCTCCCGCATCCATGGCAGAGATCCTCAAACACGAGCACCTTTTCCCCCACCACCGCCAGGGCATGGTACTGACAGACCTCGGCGCAGCGACCGCACAAGGTGCATCGCTCCGCATCCACGCTGGGCACCAACAGCTCGACGATCTCCTCCGGCCCCAAGGCCGGCCGCAGAAATAGGGCGGCGTTGGGAGCCTCGACGTCACAATCCACTAGGGTCACGCTAGCGACGTCGGCTGGCGGGTTCTCCAGCAAAGCCAGCGCCAACCCGACCGCAACGGTCGTCTTGCCGGTGCCGCCCTTGCCGCTGGCCACGGAAATGATCATCCTACACTCCTAAAACTCGATCGCGCTGCCAGCCGGAAATGAATGGACACGGTCTGGCCATCTGGCCCAAAGCCGCCGAATGGCCTGCTCGCCGGTGCAGTGGTTGAGATAGAGCTGAGGGACACCCAGCTCCTCCAGCGCCCTCTCCACGGCAGCCAGCTCCTGGTCCTCTGCAGTTGCCAGATGCGTACCCCCCAGCACCGCGCGGATCGGCGCTTCCCAATGTGCACGGACATAGGCCAGGGTATTGCGCAGCCCAGCATGACAGCAGCCACAGACCAGCACCAACCCCTGCCCGGTCTCTAGCACCAAAGACATGTCATCGTCATAGGGATCGGCGACCTCGCGCCCGTCCCGGATGACCACATGGTGCTCGCTGGCGCCTCTTGGGTGGGGGCGCGGCTGAACCGAGCCCGTCAGAAAGACCCCTGGCAACAGTTGGGCCGGCTGTTCATGCAGGTAGAGCTCACTCGTCGCCTCCAGGGCCTCGCGGGTTAGGCCCAGGCCGATGCTCTCGGTGCCACCGGGGCGCCTGGAGTAGCGCGCAACCAGGCCTGCCGCGTGCATATGAACCGGCAGCCCAGGGCGCTGCTGAAGCAGCCAGGCCAACCCACCGGTGTGGTCATAGTGGGCATGGCTCAAGGCAACAGCGCCAATATCGGCTGCGTCTACCCCCAGGCATCGCAGATTGTGCTGCAACACCTCGCCGCTGCCGCCCGTATCCCACAGCAGCGTCCCACCATCGCTGGTGATGAGCATTGCCAGGCCATGCTCGCCCCAGAACGGAGAGCTCCTGCACACGCAGTTGTCGGTCACACACTGAATTCGCACCAAAGCCTCCCCTACATGCCAGAGGCGGCTAGAGGATCAGGAGAACCTCTGCCGCCCACCCGGCTAGCCTCACCTGCGATGGAGCGTGGCGGTAGAGCTCTTATCCCTCCAGCACCACCTCGTGTCCGCTCTCGGCTGAAGCATAGACGGCGTCCAGGACGGCTTGCACGTCCAGCACTTGCTCCACCTTGACCAGGCAGTCATGCTCGCCGCGGATACACCCCACAAAGTGACGAATCTCTTCGGTGTGCGCGCGCACTTCCGGCAACCTCGTGGGCGTCACGTCGATGAGGGCGCCGTGTTGCTGCGTGAACAGCTTGAACGGAGACGTCTGGGCGCCGCCCTCGGTGCCGATGACGCGGTTGCCGCTAGCATCTTCTAGGTTGGCGGCCCAGCTTGCTCGTAGGATCAGCGTGGCGCCATTGTCAAAGCGGATCATGCCGATGCCCATGTCGTCCACGTCAAAGACCTTGGTATCCCAGGCGCCCCACGGGTTGACCACGTCATCGCGCTTGCCAAAGGCCATGTACGTGGCCCCCATCACCGAGACGGGCTTGGGGTTGCCCATCAGCCACATGGTCAGGTCCAGCGCATGCACGCCGACGTCGATGAGCGATCCGCCGCCCTGCAGGCGCTTCTGGGTAAAGACGCCCCAGGAGGGAATGCCGCGACGGCGCAAGCAGGTGGCCTCGCCATAATAGATGTCGCCCAAGTCCCCTGCCTCGACATAGCGTCGTAGGAGCTGGGCCTCGCTGGTAAAGCGCCAGTTGAGGCCGATCTGCAGGATCGTGCCCGCATCCTTGGCCGCCGCCGCCATCTCGCGCGCCTCGCCGAGATTCATGGCCATCGGCTTTTCGCAGAGCACGTGCTTGCCCGCCTTTAAGGCTGCTACCGTAGCATCCTTATGCGCATAGTTGGGCGTACACACCGAGACCGCGTCGAGGTCCTCCTTCGCCAGCATCTCCTCATAGCTGTCATAAGCCGCCGGCAGGCCGAATTCGTCCGCGAACGCCTGGGCGCGCCCAGGCACCACGTCGCACGCCGCAACTACCTGGACTCCCTCGGTCGCCAGGTATCCGGGCATATGTGCGGCTTTGGCAATGCCGCCGGACCCGATGATCCCGACCCGAATTTCGTCTGTCATTGTCGCTCCTTTGAATGATGCACCGATCCACTCGGGCGAGCGGCTCCTTGGCAACGCGTTGCCAGCGCCAACTAGCCCATATCGATCGCCGAAACCTCCCTGAACGCCTGCCGCAATGGGGCATAGAGCGAGTGGTACACGCGATAGTAAGCGTCATAGGTCGCTTGGCGCCGCGCGTCGGGCTGCACCTCATCCACCACCTTGACCGTTGCCAGGCAGGCTTCGGGCACGTTCGCATACACCCCCGTGCCAACGCCCGCCAGCAGGGCGGCGCCAAAGGCCGTGCTGTCGGTGACATCCACGGTGACCAGTTGGGTACCGAATACGTCGGCCAGAATCTGGCGCCACAGAAGGCTGCGGGCGCCGCCGCCCGTCGCACGGACCTGGCGAATCGGCACGCCTAGCTCGCGGAACAGCTCGACCGAATCGCGCAGGCTATAGGCCACGCCCTCCAGGACCGCTCGAACCATGTGGCGCTGATTGTGTCGCAGGGTCAGCCCAAAATAGACTCCCCGCGCGTTGGGATCGGGATAGGGCGTTCGCTCGCCCGTCAGATAGGGCAGGAACAGCAGCCCCTCGCTGCCCGCTGGGGCCTGAGCGGCCTCGGCGGTGAGAATCTCGTAGGGGTCCACTCCTGAGAGCAGAGCCACCTGCTTTTCCGCGGCTCCCAGAGCGTCACGGAACCAGCGGAACGACCCGCCGGCCGAAAGCGTCACGCCCATCACATGCCAGGCATCGGGCAGGGCATGGCAGAACGTATGGAGCCGCCCCTCTGGATCCAGCCGAGGCTGCTGCATATGCGCAAAGACGACGCCAGAGGTCCCGAGTGTCACCGAGACCAGACCCGACTCCACGATGCCCGTACCGACGGCACTAGCGGCCTGATCGCCGCCGCCACCCACCACGGGGGTGCCCACCTTGAGCCCCGTCAACTCGGCCGCGGCCGCCGTCACCGCACCGGTGACCGTCTGCGACTCGACGCAATCGGGCAACCAGGCTCTGGGGATATCCAGCGCTCGAAGCACCTCGTCGGACCAGTCACGCGCACGGACATCGAGGAGCGCCGTGCCGGAAGCGTCCGAAACCTCGGTCACGAACGCACCCGTGAGCCGATACCGGATATAGTCCTTGGGGAGGAGCACGTGGGCTACCTGGGCATACACGTCCGGCTCATGCTCGCGTGTCCAGACGATCTTGGGCGCGGTGAACCCAGGCAAAGCCGGATTGAGCGTGAGCTCAAGGAAACGCTCGCGCCCCACCGTCTGCATGATCCACTCGCACTGCTCGGCCGTCCGCTGGTCGTTCCACATGATGCAGGGGCGTAAAACGCGACCGGCCGCGTCCAAAAGCACCATGCCATGCATCTGGCCCGTCAAGCCGATGCCGGCGATCTCGTCCGCGGCGATGCAGCCCTCACGGAGCGCCATGAGCATGGCATCGCAGACGGCCTCCCACCAATGCTCTGGGTTCTGCTCGGCCCAGAGCGGCCGAGGGGTGCTCATGGGGTACTCGACGGTTCCCGAGCTCACCACCGCGCCAGCCTCGTCGATGATCAAGGCTTTGGCGCCCGACGTCCCAACGTCGATCCCGACCAGATAGGTCATCGTACGCGCTCCTTTCCGCCAGCCTCACCGGTCTATGGTACGCCCTTTGCCATGCGGGAGCAAGCCTCATGGCAAAGCGGGCGAGCTCTGGCTCGCCCGCTATCTATCGCTAGACCCTAGTCGCGCTCGTTCAGGACGCGCCCGTCCGCCAGATTGTAGCAAAAGTCCACGAAATCGAGCATGGTGGGGTCGTGCGAGCTCATGATGATCGACACGCCCTCTTCCTTCACGATGGAGCGAAAGAGTTCCAGAATGCTGCGAGCTGTGGCCGTATCTAGCTCGCCGGTGGGCTCATCAGCCAGGATCAGGCCGGGGCGGTTCACCAAGCTTCGTGCAATGGCCACCCGCTGCTGCTGACCACCCGACATCTCCTGAGGACGGTGCTTGGCCCATTTGCTAAGGCCGACCAGCTCCAGGCACTCCATCACCCGCTGCCGCCGTTCACGACGCCGCACACCAACCATGCGCAGAGGGAGCTCCACATTCTCGAACGCAGACATAGTGGGCATGAGGGCAAAGGACTGGAACACAAAGCCGATCCGATGACGTCGGAACTCGGTGAGGCGTCGATCCGATAGCTTGCCGATGCTCTCCCCGAACACAAACACTTCGCCATCGGTGGGCCGGTCCAACCCGCCGATGATATTGAGCAGGGTGGTCTTGCCGGAACCCGACCGCCCCATCACGCCGAGGTACTCGCCTTCTTTGGCCCAGAAGCTCACGCCCCTCAGCGCATGGACCTCTTGCTGACCCACCCGGTAGACGCGCGTGACATCCATAGTTTTGACAACTAAACCGTCGGTTCGCTCTGCCACCGTTCTACCCGCTCCCTATTCCTCTTTATTCCCACGTTTGCCTCGTGAGAACAATCCGCGAAGCCCGTGCGCGGCGGCCTTGGCGCGGCCACCGCCCTCTGCGTCCTGAGCGTCCTCCGCCTCACGCGCTCCGCGCGCGACCTGTGCCGGCGCATCGTCCAGAGCCTTGGCCGGCTTGACGAGAATGCCGTGCTCGGTCAGTTCCACCTCAGCGCGGCCCGACAGCCCCAACGACTCCAGGTACTCTGCCGGAAGCTGCAAGCGACCGGCATTGTCTACCACGACATACTCGTGGTACGTGACATCCTCCGCCGGGGGCGCACTAGCGCCCTCGCCCAACGCTGCCTGCTCCCCAACAACCTCTTTCGTCGCCTGCGCCTCGCGCACGCGCCGTACCCGCTCTGTGCTGGTGCGCCCATCGCGGATCGCGACCACACGGTCTACCTGGTCAGACACGCGCGGATCGTGCGTGACGATGACGATCGTCAGGTTGTACCGAGCGTTGAGGTCGCGGAACGTGTCCATGATCTGCTCGGCGGTGGTCGTATCCACCTCGCCGGTCGGCTCGTCCGCTAGCAGGAGGATCGGCTTGTTAGCCAGCGCCACGCCGATGGCGGTACGCTGCTGCTCACCGCCAGAGAGTTGGGACATGCTGTGGTTGCGGCGATCCCACAGCCCCACCGCTTCGAGCAGCTCATGGGTCCATGCCTTGCGCTCACTGCGCGGCATACCCGCGATGATCATGGGAAGTTCCACGTTCTCCTGCAACGACAAATAGGGGATCAAGTTTCGAGAGGGCTGCTGCCACACAAAGCCCACCTTGCTGCGCCGGTATCGCGTCAACGCATAGGAGGAGAGCTTGAGCAGATCCTGGCCGTCAACGATGACCTTGCCGGCCGAGGGCCGGTCAAGACCGCCTAGCGTGTTCATCAAGGTCGACTTGCCGCTACCGCTGGGGCCGATGATGGCAAGGAACTCGCCCTTTTCCACCACCAGGTCCAGCCCTTGCAGGGCAACGACCTCCAAATCTTGGACCTTGTAGATCTTGACCAGGTTGTCGCACAGGATCATGGGACCATTCGATGCCATATCTCACCGTTTCCCATAGGCTACTAGCGCTGCACACCACCCGCCGCGGCTCGCGTCACCTGCCTCCGTAGAGCCACGCAAGGGGCTCGCCCATGAGACGAGCCCCTGCAGTCAAGCCTAGACGCCGACGACCACCTGGCCCTCCTCAACGCCCTCGATGATCTCGACTCGATCTTCGCTCTCGATCCCGACCACGACATCCACGCGCCGTTGGCGACCATCCTCCTCGATGACCACAAACTTGCGTCCCGAGAACGTGCGGATTGCCGCGGGCGGCAGCCACAGCACGTCTGTCTTGCGCTCGAGGATCACCGTCACCCGCACCAGATCGCCCGACCGCAGGTCAAGGTCCTCTGGATCGAATGTTATAAGCGTCCGCTTGTCCTGCTCCTCGATATCCGCAGCGCCACCACCACCCCCATAGGGGTATGGCAGCTGGGCGATCTTGCCAACCAGCTCTTTACCCGGGTAGGCCGATAGAGCGATGCTCACTTCCATGCCTTCGGATAGCTTTTGCAGCTGCGTGCTGAGGGGTTCGGCCGCGACCACCAGGTTGGTGTCATCGGCGATCACCATCACGGTGCGGAATCCCTCAACCGTGTCGCCCTCTCGCAGGCTCAGGCTGGTAACCTCGCCCCCAATCGGCGCATAGATGCGGGTATCCTCAATGAACGAGTTCAGACGATCCACGCTCAACTGAGCACGGTCGACCGCCTTGGCTAGCTGAGGATCCACCTCACGCTCCATCTGCGCCAGGTCGAGCTCGGCCTGTTCGATCTGGAGCTCTCGTACCCGAATATCGTACTGCACCAGGGCCGCATTGCGAACCGCCTGGTCGTACGAAGCCTGCGCGGCCTCGAGGTTGAGCGTGGCCTGCTGGAGGTTCAGCGCCTCGCCACTCGCCTCCCATCCGGGACTGGCCTGCCGGCGGTCAAAGGCGGCCTGCGCCAACTGGACGGCGATCTGCGCCCTCTCGAGGTTGATGCGTGCCAGCTCGACGGCGGTCTGGTCGGCGGCTTGGCTCCGCAGCTTCTCGAGCTGAACCTTGTTCATCTCCAGATTGAGCCTGGCCCGTTCGATCTGGTACTCTTTGTTGGACACGGCACTCTGATAGTTCAGCGTGGCGGTGTCCAGCTCGATCAGGGCCTGATCCAGCTGACGCAACAGATCGTCATTGTCCAGCTCGGCCAACAGCTGGCCCTCTTCGACCCTGTCGCCGCGCTCGACATAGACGCCCTTGATGCGGCCACCCGTCCGGAAGAACAGCTCCTCTTCCAGGGCCGGCGAGACGCGACCGCTAAAGGAAAGCGAATCCTCTACATCACCACGCCGCACCACGTAGGTGGGCTCATCGGGAACTATGGGCGGGGGTATGGGGGTAGGCGTTGGCTCCTGAGACGATGCCGTGGGCCCTTCGGAGCACCCACCCGCCGTTGCCAACACAGCCACCAGAAGCACCACCAGCCACAGACGCGATCTCGTTGCCATTACCACACTCCTATGCTACAGGGCTGTCTTTGGCCCGCCACATGACGCAAGCACGACGAAACTCCGAAATGCTTGGATGCATTTCGGATTCCCGCGCGCGAACGCGCCCTGTGCGCTCCCATAACGCCACTTTGCACTAGGCCTGCAAGGCCTCCGCTTGTGCTAACCTACTTGCTGAGAAAGAACGAGGATACACCAAGGAACGTCCCCCGTGACCGCCGGCTGCCCCCTGCCTAGCTATGGTGCGAATTGGCCCGGAAGAGGCTGGCCCTCTCACCCTAGGACTCTTCCTTCGGCTCAACAACCACCGTCACATGGGCAACGACGTCCCCATGCAGCTTGACTTGGACATCGCTCTTGCCAAGGTCCTTGATCGGCTCCTCTAGCTGGACCTTGCGCTTGTCCACCGGCTCGCCGGCAATCTCGGCCAAGCGCTCGGCCACATCGCCATTGGTGATGGAGCCATAGAGACGACCCGTCTCACCAGCCTTGGCCTGGAACACCAGCTCAACGCCGTCGATCCGCTCCGCCAGCGTCTTGGCCTGGTCATGCTCTTGGGAGGCGCGGCGCCGCATGGTGGCCGCCTCCGCCTTGACCTGCCCAAGGGCAGCGTCGGTCGCCGGTACTGCCAGCCCGCGCGGGATCAAATAGTTCCGCGCATAGCCGTCCGCAACCGAACGGACCTCGCCAGCTGTGCCTAGACGCTTGACATCCTTGAGTAGAACAACGCGCATAGGGTGACTACCTGCCTTTTGACACAAACCGACTCCCAACCAAGCATGAGAGCATCATACACCAGATGGAAACGAGTGGCAAACCTCTCGCGGCGGCCCAGATCGGTTGGCCGGTCGTCTCTCCAGAGCCAGTCAGGCTCGGCCTTCTGGTACCAGGCCGAGCCCCACGCGCCCTTCCCCCAGCCGCCGGATCGCGATGGCCTTGAGGTGATCTAGCGCAGACGTCGCGTCCACCCCGCGCCAAGACGCCACGCCACAGGCGGCCGAGAGCGGGTCTCGCCGCCTTTAGCGTAACGCTCGCAATGGTTCGGGCGTGAAGGCACTCACACGGCCCGATAGCCCAAACTCTCATTCTGGCGCGTAGGTCGAGCCTAGCGCAAGTGCGCCAAGAACTGATCAAACGCTGACCGCAGCTCCGGATGGGTAGACCAGTGAATATCCAGTCCATCGCCCCTGCGCCTGGGCACGACGTGCACATGCAGATGAAACACGTCCTGCTGCGCCTGGCGTCCCGTGCTCTGAACCAGCTGAACGTTCTCGAGGCCCAGCTTGGCATGGTAGAGATCCACCACATCCTTGACGGCTTCCATCACGGCCAAGAACTGGTCACGAGGCACGTCAAAGAGCCCGACATAGTGGCGCTTGGGCACAACAAGGGTATGGTACGGGCCGACTGGGTTCACGTCGAAAAAAGCGAGTGCATGCGCCGTCTCATGCACCCGCCAGGCCGGCGCCCTGCCCGCCACGATCTCGCAAAAGACGCATCCAGGCATCATGCACGCGCCCCCCCTGCCAGGCGATCCTGCTAGACCTGCTTCATGGGATCGCTCTCCGGATAGGCGGCCTCGGGCAGGCCGTACTCGGGCACCAAGCGGTGTAAGCGATCTAGCACGTCGGTCCTGTCGCCAGACCGCGCTGCCGCCACCAACGCCGCCACGTCTTGGCAGAGAACGTCGTGGGGCCGGCAGCCGTTGACCCCGTCGCGAAAGACAAACACTTTCGGATGCGACGACCGGGCGTGCTCCTCATCGGAGAGCACCAGCTCCTCAAAGAGCTTTTCGCCCGGCCGTAGGCCAATGATCTCGATCGGAATATCGATCTCAGGACGCAGCCCACTCAGGGTGATGAGGTCGCGCGCCAGATCGAGAATACGCACCGGCTGGCCCATGTCGAGGACAAAGACCTCGCCGCCCCGACCCATCACCGACGCCTGCAGCACCAACTCGACCGCCTCCGGAATCGTCATAAAGTAGCGCTTGACCTCGGGGTCGGTGACGGTGACCGGCCCGCCACGGGCGATCTGCTCGGCGAAAAGCGGCACCACGCTGCCACGGGATCCGAGCACGTTGCCAAATCGTACCGCCACAAACACGCCCTGGGCCCGCTGCGCAGCATCCCGCAAGAGCATCTCGGCCACGCGTTTGGTGGCGCCCATCACGCTCGTCGGGTTGACGGCCTTGTCCGTCGAGATCAGCACCAGGCGCTGTACCTGATGCGCAACCGCCAAGTCCAGCACGTTCTGGGTCCCCAGGATGTTGTTGGTGACGGCATCTTCAGGGTTCTGCTCCATGAGGGGCACATGCTTGTGAGCCGCAGCGTGGAACACGAGCTCGGGCTCGTACCGTGTGAACAGATGGGCCAGGCGCTGTCGGTCACGGACATCGGCGATGACGGGCTCTAGCCTGAGCTCGGGGAACCGCTCGTGGAGCTCGTTGTTCATCGCATAGACAGAGTTCTCGCCGTGCCCCAACAATACCAGGCAGCAAGGGTCACTGGCCGCGATCTGACGACACAGCTCGCCCCCGATAGAGCCGCCAGCACCGGTGACCAGCACACAGCGCCCCGCGATACCGGCACGAACCGCTGCTAGGTCACTTTGGACTGGCTCGCGACGCAACAGATCAGCCAGCTCCACCTGGCGCAGCCTATCCAGCGTGACCCGGCCGTCCAGCATATCGCGCATGCCCGGCAGCGTCAGCACCTTTACGCCGGCGCCCTGGCAGAGCTTGACGGCACGCCGCAGGACGGTGCCGGGGGCGCTTGGCATGGCGATGATGACATGACGCACAGCCAGCCGGCCGATCAGCTCGGGTAGCGCGTCCAGCGGCCCCAACACGGGCACACCAAACAGGATCAAGCCTTGCTTATCAGGCGCATCGTCGACCAGGCCAACGACGGTATAGCCATAGCCTGGATTGGCATCGATCTGTTGCAGCAGATGGAAAGCAGCGTCGCCGGCGCCGACCACGAGAGCCGGCTGGGGGGAGATCGCTTCCGACTCGCCATCATCGTCATCGCCGCCCTGGCCACGGCGCAGAGATGCGCGGCGTCGGCGATTAGCCACCGCCAGCGCAAAGCGCGGCAAGGCCACCACAGCCGTGGTCAGGAGAGCATCAAGAACAGGAATGGATCGGGGCACTGCCCCGATCCAACCGAGCGGCGCCAGAATGAGGTAGACCAGCAACGCCTGAGCGGCGGCGGCTAGACCAGCAGCCACCACAATCGCGCGGGCCTCGTCCAGCCCCGAGTAGCGCCACATGCGCCGGTAGATATCCAGGAGGTAAAAGATTGGCACCTTGACCAGTGGGGCCACCAGTCCATAGCGCAGCGCGACGTCCAGGTACGACGGCGACAGGCTAAAGTCCAACCGCAGCCAGAACGCCAGCAGGATAACCACTGGTTGTGTGACCAGATCCCAAAGCATGAGGTGCCGGTTGCGAATAGGCGCCAGCAAGCGCACCATCAGGCGCGTAGGCCGACGTGCGTACGCTCGGAGCGGCCGGCGGTGCTCTGTCATGGGAAGCTCACCTCACACATCATCTCGTATCTACGGACAGTCTGATTGTGGCACGCCCACCAGCGCAAGACCAGAGCGTCCGTCCAAGCTGAACATTCATGGATGACGGCTCCTCCTGGCTATGCGTCTCCCTCCGCTTGACGTCCGGGCGCACGCAAGCGGTCCACTAGATGGGGTAAGGCATCGTAGCGATCCAGTCTCACGCCTACCGCGCCACCGCCCGGATGCAGCTCCACAAAGGGTGGCTCCGGATTCAGAAAGCGCCGGTAGAAGGCCACCTGTAGAAAGGCCTTGACCTCCTCGGGATCCGCGAGATGGGTATCGATATGTACCTGGAAATAGTCGCCCTGCCCGGCGGCATTGATCCGCACAGCCACGGCCGCGCGCCCAAAGGCGCGAACCAGCATCGCCTCGGCCAGATCGACCAGGGCCAGGCCTCGGAAGAACCTAGAACCCTCCAGGCGATGAAACGCGGGCGGTTCCGGCCTGGCGAGGCTGGCATCATCCAGGCCACGGCTGTAATCGAACGGTGTGGCCTCACAATGAGCGAGCCACCGCTCCATGCGAGCCGGCCCGTCAAGCCCCCCTTCCCAGCCCAGCTCTCTCTCCAGCTCCCGCCTTGTCGGCAGACGCTCGGGATCGATGTCGACCGTGCGATCGCCCCGTTGAGACAGCGCCACGCAGGCGATCCAGTCCGCGGGATGGTGGATCAGGTACAGGTTCTTGGCTACCTCGCCAAAGAGGTACGCCACCATGGCCCTCAAGGGTACCCCGACCTCTGTAACCACCTCGCCGATCTCGGTCATGCGCCGCAGAATCGGGTCGCGCCATCCTTCCCAGAGCGACGTGAAGGTTACCTCCGCCTTGCTCTCTGCCGACTCCCGCCCAAGCCGTTCGCTCTCCATGAGCTGCTGGACGTACCACTCTCGTTGAGACTCAACTCTCTGCTAAAGCTCTGCCTGCGAGGCGAGCAAGGGCAGCTGGCACAGCACCTTGGCGATCCAGCGCCGGCTCTGGTTGCTCAAGGCGCCATCCGCCACCAGGTCATCCCCTATTCCCCGAAAATAGTCGGTCTCCAGAGGCAGTCGCGTCAAGATGGCCGCGATCTCGGCCGTCTTGCCCGTCAGCTTGCGCATCTCGCCTGCGGTCAGCGGCGCGAGCAGCAGGAGGGCGAGGCTCACTACAGATAGCAGGCCAACTCTCATGCCCGAGACCCTCGCCGTTCGGTAACATTGTCTTCCGAGTGATTGATCAGCCTTCGGTAACATTATCATTTGGGGGGACACAGGTCAACGCTCCAGGCCGCCTGCGTGTCAATCTTCTGTAAAATCCCGTGGAACGGCCCGTGCCAGAGGGGAAGACTCACAGTACGTTGGCAGCGAAGAGCGCATTACGGTCGGCCAGCGCGGATCCTGGCCATCCTTACGCTTACAGCTCCAGGCTTCGAAAGAACCGGGCCAGCTTGTTCTCGCAGTGTCGCAAACGCCCATATCGGGGCTCGACCAGGGCCAGGTCAGCCAAGACGGTCGGATGCCGGCCAGCCTCGCGGTAGTGCACCGGCACCGAATGCTCCCACTGGTAGCTCTCCAACACCGGGGCCAACTGGCCCGGATCCAGCGCTCGCAGGTCCGCCATGACTACCAGATCAAACGGTTGCGGAACCCGCAGGCAATCCACAAAGACGCCGACGTACTCGTCCTGCGTACATTCCCAGGTCTCGTTGGCAACGGACATGATGTTTGTGACCAGGATCTTGGGGGCCTTGCTCTCCAGGGAATGCCCCGACCATGCCCTGCGGCGCGAATTGACTCAGAATCGACCCAAACAGGCTCGGGACAGATGACCACCAGATCAGCCCTCAGCGAGGGCTCGCAGAGCCTCCTGCTCGCCTGTACCTCTGGCTCGGAGCCAGATCTCGGTCACACGGTCCAAGGACATGCGTAGCTCATCGAGATGGTGCTCTGCCGTGGTAAAGCCGCTCCACTAGCCGTGCGAAAGCCGATATCGGCTGGGCTCGAGCGACACAGGTATCACCCGCCCGTACAGCTCGGCTCCGGTCAGATCACCTCGAACAGACTTCTGCACCTCCATGAGCGAGCCGGTCCTTTTCGCTCATTGGACTGAAAGAACACATTGCCAAAGTTGCGCCCCCTGCCGTCGCGGAACAGGAGCATCTCCTCCCAAGCGCTCTTGTGAGCCCCGTCGGTCCAGAGCGACATCAGAGCCCTCCAGTAATCGGAAAAGGCCAAAACGTGGCCGCGTTCGTCGGTGCGCATGCGCCCCGTGTGACCGCCGCTATCAAAGGTGGTCACAATCGAGGCGATCTCACGGCAGCCCGCCTTGAGGAGACCCTTGTTCACCACGGGCATGCCGGAACCACCCCCGATGGTGCAGACGCGGCAGGAAAGGTCCATCCCAGCTATGCCCCCTCTCATTCGCCGAGCAGTCCAATCAGCAAAAGCACTGTACCCGAGCTGGGCGTCGGTCTCAAGCTCACGTGAGCACCGACGAGCAGAACGTCCAGGGGATCGAGGGTTCGACATGACTCTGCCCCCCTACAGATGGTCGCCGTGGCTGTCCCGCAGCCGTCCACCTTCTGTCCACATGACGACATGGCAGGTCCGGACGTACTCTGCCAGCGTCAGTGTGATTCGATCGTCACGCGCAGGCGGTCTTTTTGGGGGACCTGGTAGCGCGGTCAAGTCCAGAATTTCCTACAAGAGATAGCGTGAGTCAGGCCACTTGCACCTGAGCCGGCTCGATGGGTGCCAGGCCGAGCTCTTGACGGAGCAAGGCCAACTGCTGACGCTCGAACTCGCTCATCCGTACGCTTGGCCACAGTTGGCTGGCCCGCCAGAGGCTAGCGAAGGCCAGCTTCAGACAGATCTGCTCGGTGAAAAAGCGCGGCATCACCTTGGTGCGCCGCCGCTCCTCCAGGAAGCTGCGCGCGATCAGGTTGGTGGTGCAAATACGCTTGGGATGGATCGTGGGACAGCGCAGGTAGGCCACACAGGCCCTCCAGTCCTCCTGGAAGGACTTTGGCGGAGGGATGGCGCTTTTGGTACTTTTGCAGCACGTCGGCAGCGATCATCTCCGCCACTTCCTGGGTGGGGGCAGAGGAGGCTGCCTGCACGGCCAGACGCTCCAACATGGAGCGGTGGCCCCGCAGCGCCGTCATCAGCTCCGAGCGGTATCGCTCGGACGCCTCGCGCACTTGGCACCTCGACGCGGATCTCTCCCTCCGTGGTGCGCAAGCATCCCGGCCCATACCCGTTGCGGTAGCCGCGCGAGGGCTGCGCGGGGTCCCGACGCTGGTAGCGTTCCCGGCCCAGATAAGCCGTGGCCTCCTGTTCCAGCATCTCCTGCAGCAGACGTTCCGTTCCCAGCCTGATCACGAGCGAACAAGTCCTCGGACGTCTCCAAGCCCTGCTGCAACAGCCCGTTGATCTGCTTGCGGATGCGTTCACTTGGTGCTATCCTAGCCATGGCGTGGGGTTCCCTTCTGCCCTCCCGGGCGGATGATAGCCGGCTTGGCAGCTATTCTACCTTACGCCATCTCTTTACGGGGGACATTACCGATCAGAAACGGGGGGAATAGAATAATGGATATATTTATCAAGATAGTTGTATGCTTCCTGGCAGGAGCAGGGGCTGGAATCGGAACAGGATTTGCGGGTATGAGTGCCGCCGCCGTTATCGGCCCAATGCTGGTCACTTTTCTTGACATTCCGGCTTATCAGGCTGTTGGAATTGGCCTCGCAAGCGATGTCTTTGCCAGCGCAGCAAGTGCATGGACGTATAACAAGAATAAAAATCTGGATATCAAAAACAGCCTCGCACTGATTATCAGTGTGCTTGCCATGACGGTAGTCGGCAGTTATGTTGCGAGTCTTCTTCCAGAGCATGCTATGAGCAGCACGATGCAGTTCGTTATGATTATCATCGGTCTACGATTCTTGTTAAAACCGGTCACCACAACGAAAGCCCAGATGATGGAAAGTGATCCAAAGGGCAGAATAGCAAGGGCTGTCATAGGCGGGGTATTAGTTGGCTTTATTTGTGGCTTTGTAGGTGCTGGTGGCGGGATGATGCTGCTTTTTGTCCTGACATCTTTCCTTGGTTATGAGATGCACATGGCGGTAGGGACAAGCGTCTTTATTATGGCTTTTACTGCTTTAACCGGCGGAATCAGTCATTTTATAGTAGGAGGCATCCCTGATATTGCTTGTCTTGTTATGTGTGTTATCTTTACTTTAATATGGGCGCGAATTGCCGCAGTTATCGCAAATAAAGCTAAAGCGGTTATCTTGAATCGTATTGTCGGCTCCATCATGATTGTTACTAGTGTTGTTATTTTAGTTGTAAACTATGCTTTGTAAGAAACAGGTTCTCGAGATATAATCGAAAATCGTGGATTGGTCGAGGCAGAAAGGCGGCATGGTAATGTCCATATAATCCTATAAAGAGATAGCATGAGGTAGAATAGCTACCAAGCCGGCCATCATCCGCCCGGAAGAGCAGAAAGGAACCTCACGCCATGGCTAGGATTGTAGTGCACCCCAGAAACTGGGCACCATTTCACCCTCCGAGAGCAGGAGCTAGCAACTCACAGATAGGCTGCTGGCGCCATTGCTGTTCAGACCCGGCAGGCGTGAGATAGCCGAGCGCCGAGTGGATACGCTTCTGATTATCGACCTGCGCAATGAAGCGTCCCACCTGCTCCTGGGCCTCAGCTACGGAACGGTACTCGTTGAGGTAGACCTTCTCTTCCTTGATGGTACGGATAACGCGTTCGGCGTATGGGTTCTCTCTGGGCCGTCCACGGGCGGCCGGGCTAGGGCGTACCTGATGCGCCTGCAGCAGCGCTCTGAATACCTAGACAGAGGGAGCGGTAGCAGGGGTTGCTTGCTGCTATCGATTCTGGGGAGTGCCTGTTGAGGGGGCCGGGGCATCCGGGCTCAGCAGACCCAGCACCATCTGACTCCTGAATTCGTGCGAGAACTGACGCCGCCTGTTTGCCATGGCCCCCATCTACGCCACCTGGGGCATCGTGACGCCCCAGCATCGGGCCTATCCAGACCAAGCGCACCCTACAAGCCCCCCGCGGACCGCGTCCCTCGACACCTTGACTCCACCCATCGCTCTGCGACTAGTAAGCGCAAGCCTGAAGCGCTCCTAGCTGAGCGTTCCACGCAGAACAGCCCCTGCTAAGGCAGGGGCTGTCATCCATCACGGTCGGTAGCTCGATCAGCGGTCCGTTGGGAGACGAGCGGGGCGCCGGCTTCAGCCGGCGCCTTCCCTCAGCGCACGCCCCAACGAGCCGCAGGCATTATTACCAGCTGCGGCCGCGACCACCGCTGCGATCGGAGCGCTCGCGAGGCGGGTTCGCCTCGTTCACCTTGATGGTTCGACCGTCAAGGTCCTTACCGTCCAACTGCGCAATGGCGTTGGCGGCGTCGGCGTCGTTCTCCATAGTCACAAAGCCGAACCCGCGCGGGCGGCCCGTGTCCCGATCGGTGATGACGGCGGCCTCGGTTACGGGGCCGATCGTCTCGAGATGAGCGCGCAGGCTCGCCTCGGTCGTGTCGTAGGACAGGTTGCCAATATACAGTTTCTTAGCCATTGTTTCTCTTCCTTCTGTTCGTTTGTTCCGTTGGCCAAAGCACTCAGACCCACCGGCTGCGCGCTGCTCCTGAGGGTGAGCGGGCGTTTGAGGCTTCGCTGCATGAGGGTCTTCCGTTGCCCAGATCCTTGGAACGAACGCTCTTGGAAGAGGATCGATGGTTGGGAACCGGCTCTCGTCAGGCTTCTCAGCGCGCCATGGCCTCACATGGTTACTGAGTTATTATACGTGAAATGCAAAATATGTCAAATGGTGAGAAAACATCGGAAAAGATGGCGTTGTTTAATGGTGTCAAGAGGTATCGTACGCCGCCGCCTGGGCGCCTCCGTCACAGCAGGTGACCAACCGGCCTGACCTTGGCGGTGGAGGTGGCATGGAGGTCGGCCGCCTTGCTGGCCAAGGCAGGGCCGCCCTGTGGCGTGGCTGATCGCTGAGCCTATGTCCGCTAGGCTGGGGTTGGGGGCGGTCGTTGGGGCAACGAAAAGGCCCTCTCGCTACTGGAGAGGGCGCTTGATGATGGCGACGACTAGATTCGAACTAGTGACCAAGGGCTTATGAGTCCCCTGCTCTACCACTGAGCTACGTCGCCACAGTAAAAAAAGTAGCGGGGCCAGGATTCGAACCTGGGACCTTTGGGTTATGAGCCCAACGAGCTGCCACTGCTCCACCCCGCATCAACAGGTGAGATTATAGGCGCCCGAGCCCTTTCCGTCAAATGGCCGTCTGCGGCGTCGGATGGCTTCTGTTTTGGCGCCCAAGCATAGCCATGGTATACTCTCGCTTCGGCAAGTGGCTGCCAGTCTCGGATGATCCTGGTGGCCGTACCTTTCCGCTCCCGACAACAAGGTTCGGGGGCGACATCCATGGGAAGGAGATATCCCCTTGAGAAGTTACGAGCTCCTGTTCATCGTTCGCCCTGGCCTCGACGAAGAGGCCACAGCCACCCTGATGGAGCGTCTGCAGAACGCAGTGCGCGACAATGGCAAGATCCTCCGCATCGAGAGCATGGGTCGGCGCAAGCTGGCCTATCCCATCAGCAAGGAGACCGAGGGTCACTATACGATCCTTCAGGCCGAGATGGATCAGACCGTGCTCCGTCAGGTCGAGCGCTTGATCACGCTCTCCGAGGACGTCATCAGGCACCTCTTGGTCCGCATGGACGATGAGGATGCCGAGGCCGAGGATAGCGATCGCTCCAGCGGCGGTGAGGGCGGACGGCGCAAGTTCAATCGCAGCCGAAACGTATGCCGCATGTGCGCCGATGGTGTCGAGCAGATCGACTATAAGGACATCAACACCCTGCGCCACTATGTCAGCGACCACGGGCGCATTCTGCCGCGGCGCCGCAGCAAGACCTGCGCTCGCCATCAGCGGATGGTCTCGGTCGCCGTCAAGCGCGCTCGGCAGGTGGCCCTGCTGCCCTATAGCGCTGTCCACGTTCGCGAAGACGGATCCTGAGTCGGGCCCAAGCTGCATACCTTGTACCATGACGAGGGCATAGGCCAGATCAGGCCCTGTGCCCTCGCTTCGGCATCGCCATCAGTCCCTACCCGTAGCTAGACAAGAGGTTCAGATGAAGCGTAGGACCCCCGAACCCAAGGCCCTGACCCGCAAGCAACTCTCGCGGCGTGCGCAGGAACAGCGCGCTCGCCGTTGGCTCATCTTGGGCGTCGTCGCCGTGGCCGCGCTGGTTGTGATCGTGCTCGGCTGGGGCCTGCTCGAGCAGTACGTGTTGATGCCACGTCGTCCCGTGGCGACAGTCAACGGCGAAAAGATCTCGGTCACCGATTACCAGGCCCTCTATCGCTTCCGCCACTGGACCTATGACAACTATCTCCAGCAGCTTCAGGGCTATGCGCAGATGCTTGCTGGCAGCGAGGAGGACCAGACCGAGTTGATGGCCTCGCTGCAACAAGAGCTTCAGCAAGTCCAGCTGCAGATGATGCAGCTGGATCTGGTCGTGGTGGAGCAGATGATCGAGGACCGCATCGTGCGCCAGGCCGCCGAGTCACACGGCATCACCGTGACTGAGGAAGAGATCGATGCGCAGCTCCGTCGCGAGTTCACCAGTGGTATGGAGGAGACAGACGAGGATGCCGAGGCCGCCTTTGCGTCGGCTTACGCCGATTGGATCGCGGACGTCACGCGTGAGGCCAAGCTCACCGAGGAACAGATCCGTGACTATGTCGCTGGCGACCTGTACCGCATCAAGCTCGAAGAGGTGATCACCGCCGACCTGCCGACCACAGCCGAGCAGGTACGTGCGCGGCATCTCCTCGTCGCCACAGAGGAAGAGGCGCAGGCGGCCATGGAACGCCTGTTGGCGGGCGAATCGTTCGCGGACGTCGCCGAGGAGGTCTCTACGGATGCTGGATCCGCCATGGCTGGCGGCGATTTGGGTTGGTTCCCCAGAGGATTCATGGTGCCCGAGTTCGAAGAGGCCGCCTTTGGCACGCCGCCAGGGAACCTGAGCGACATTGTGGCCACCGACTATGGGTACCACATCATCTTGGTAGAGGACTATGACGCCAACCGTGAGCTCGATCCCTACGCCCTTTCGCAGCTACGGGATCGCGCGGTCAACGAGTGGCTTACTGCGCAGTTACAGACCGCCGACATCGAGCGTTCGTTCGACCCCTCGATGGTGCCCGACGTAGGCTAGCTAGCCGATCCGACGGCGAACGTCCAACACGTCGCGCACATTCTGCAGCTTTGTCAGCAGATCTGCCAGCTGGCTGACGCTGCGAATGCCCACCGTGGCCACGAGGGTGGCTGTGTTGTCGCTGTTGGTGACCACATTGACTGAGCTCATGCTCACGCCCAGATCCGCCACGGCTGCGGCGACGTCGCGCAGCAGCCCGCTACGATCAAAAGCATCAAGCTGGATGGTCACGGGATAGGCCTGTTCCACCTTGCCCCAGCGCACGTCGATCAGCCGCTCGCTATCGGGAAGGTTGAGCACGTTGGGGCAATCGGCCCGATGGACGGTGATCCCCTTGCCCCGCGTGATGTACCCCACGATCGGATCGCCTGGCACGGGGTTGCAGCAGACGCCGAGCCGCGTCAAGAGGTCGCCGACGCCATCCACCTGAATGTCAGAGATGGCGGCCTCGGGAATAGCCTTGAGCCGCAGCACCTGGTCCTTGGTGCTGGCATCGTCGATCTTGCGCGCAATGGTACTCGGGCTGATGTCGCCATAGCCCACGGCGGCCATAAAGTCACTGACGTCGGTGTACTTGAAGAGCATGGCGATCTCGCCATAGGACTCTTGCTCGATCCCCAACCGACGCAGCTCCCGATCAAGGATCTCCCGCCCTGCCTGAACCATCTCGTCGCGTTGCTGCCGCCGGAACCATTGGCGGATCTTTTGGCGGGCCCGCTGCGTCGCCACATAGGCCAGGTGCGGGTTCAGCCAATCACGGCTGGGGCCTCCTTGCTTGGCCGTGAGAATCTCAACCTGCTCGCCCGTTCGCAGTTGATAATCCAGCGGCACCAAGCGCCCATCGACCTTGGCGCCGCGGCAGCGATGCCCGATCTCGGAGTGAATCTGGTAGGCAAAGTCCACGGGCGTAGCACCACGCGGCAGCGAGACGATGTCTCCCTTGGGCGTGAACACGTACACCATCTCGGGAAACACATCGCTCTTGACCGAGTCCACAAACTGCTCGGCATCCTCGACATCCTCGCGCCAGTCCGTAGCCTGTCGCAGCCAAGCCACCCGCGCATCCAGGTTGGGGTCACGCGTGCTGCCCCCCTCCTTGTAGCGCCAGTGGGCCGCGATACCATACTCGGCAACACGATGCATCTCCTCGGTACGGATCTGGATCTCTAGCGTCTTGCCGTCCAGCGCCACAACGGCCGTATGGAGAGACTGGTAGAGGTTCCCCTTGGGCATGGCGATATAGTCGTCAAACTCGCCAGGGATGGGTCGCCAGATGCTGTGCACTAGCCCGAGCACGTGGTAGCACTCGGAGACCTCCTTGACGATGATTCGCACGCCCCGCAGATCATAGATCTGGTCAAAGGTCCGCCGCTTTTCCTCCATCTTGCTGGCAATCGAGTAGATATGCTTGGGGCGCCCTGTAATGCGGGCCTCAATCCCCTCCCGCTTTAGCCGGTCGCGCAGCACCGAGACCACCCGCTCCAGATACTCCGCTCGGGAGGCCCGCCGCTCCGAGATCAATCGCGCGATCTCGTGATAGGTGTCAGGATCCAGGTAGCGAAAGGAGAGGTCCTCGAGCTGCCACTTGAGCTGCCAGATACCAAGGCGGTTGGCGAGGGGGGCAAAGATGTCGAGCGTCTCGCGGGCCTTGCGCTGCTGCCGCTCAGGGCTGAGATACTGCAGGGTGCGCATATTGTGCAGACGGTCCGCCAGCTTGATGATCACCACGCGGATATCATCCACCATGGCCAGGAACATCTTGCGCAAGTTGGCGGCCTGGTCGGCTGCAAGGTCCTGGTGATCGACGTTGCTCTTTTGCTTGATACGTCGAAGCTTGCTGACGCCCTCCACCAGGTGGGCAACGGTGGTGCCGAACTCGCGCTCCAGCGTCTCGATGGGCACGCCACAATCCTCGAGCGTATCGTGCAAGATCGCAGCGATGATGGAGGAAGCATCCATCTGCAGGTCAGTCAGGATGGCCGCCACCTCTAGCGGATGCATGATATAGGGATCGCCTGACTCACGGATCTGCCCCTCGTGAGCCTCTTGCGAAAAGGCGATGGCGCGCCGCATGTCATCCAGTGCATGGGGATGCAGCGACGCAACCTCACGGACGAGATCCTCGGCATATTGCTCCCAGCCGAGCGACCCCTTCGTGTGTTGGCCATCCCAAGAGGAGGCGTTACCCACGTCCTGCACTGATATCTCCCTTGCCACCACGCCACCACCCGATGATCGCCAGCGCCACCGTCGCTCCTAGCGCGTCCGCCAAAACATCCCACCCTGAGGCCGTGCGGCCTGGCACAAAGGCCTGGTGCCCCTCATCAAAGAGCGCGTACATCACAGCCAAGAGCCAAGCCGTCAGCCGCGGGAAGCTGCCCACCACCTCGGGCAGGCGCCCCACCCCTGCACGTAGCGGCCGCCACACGAGCCAGGCCAAGAGCGCATAGCTCAGCGAATGCGTGGTATAGTTCACCAGGTCATCCGAAAGGCCGAGATGCCGCCCAGGCCGAGGCAAGGCGGGCTGCGCCGAGGCTGCATACAGCAACATCGCCCAGGCGACGGCTGGCCCCCAATACCAGGCCCAGCGTCGCCAGCCCTGGAGGGCATCGCCGCTGGATGCTCCTGGCGACCGCTGCCCCACTGTGACCATCAGGGCCCCCGCCTCGAACGCCAGCGATCGAAATAGTTCAACACCACCAAAGCCACCATCAGCGCCACCACATAGTCCCACTGGCCCGCCAGCACCAAGATGGCGACGGTGCAGAGCACGGCCATATCGATCCAGAAGATCAGTCGCGTTCGGTTCTGCATCCCATCCCTGTCGCCATCGCCCTCTGCTTGTTCACCTATTATAACATGGACACACAGGGCTTCGGAAACCATCACGACGGGGCCGCGAGGGTATGGTCTAGGTTGGCCCTCTGGCGCGCCCCCTCTATAATGTGGTGCAGAGGCAACGTCGCTGCCGAGGGAGAGCAACTTGGCCATCACCATCCTCACGTTTGCCCTATCGCTTGCTGTGCAGGTCTTGGCACCTGTGAGCCTGGCAATCTGGTTGCGCAGACGGATCGGCGGTTCCTGGCGCGCGTTCGGCCTGGGCGCCGCCGTCTTTGCGGTGTTCCAACTGTTCACGTGGCAGCCGCTCAGTACGTACCTGGACCAGGCGGTAGGGGCAGCATTGCTCGACCCCACCCACAGCTTTGTGTGGCTGGTGGCGATGGCTGGCATGGGAGCGCTGCTGGAAGAGGGCGGCCGCTGGATCGGCTACCGATGGGTCTTTCCTCGGCTGGACCTGCAGCTGGACCCGCCCGAGGCCATGATGGTCGGCCTGGGGCATGCGGCCCTCGAAACCTCGCTGCTCATCGCGGGGCTCACTTTTTTGCATCTAGTTCTCTTTCTGCTGCTACGCACCATGGATGCAGGCTTTCTGTTGGGCTCTCTCGGCGCCGAGCCCCAACAAGAGCTGGTCGAAACCCTGGCCGCACTCGCCGACACTCGGTGGCACCAGCCGCTCTGGATGGCCCTGGATCGCGCATTGAGCCTGCCCCACCAGGTGGCGTGGGCCCTCTTGGTCGCACAGAGCCTGCTTTCGCGCCAGAAACGGTGGTTCGGCTATGCCGTCTGCTACCACTGGGGGGTAGCCGTGAGCGTCCCAGGCATCGCCACCCTGGCGGGGCTTCCCTTTGCCGAGATCGTCAACGCCCTGCTCGCGGGCTGCAGCGTTGCCGTCGCGCTTCGTCTTTTGGCCGTGCATGGCATCGATGTTCGATCAACGCCTGCATCCCGTGGGCGCGCCACGCCGCGCTTCTGATCCTGTCATCGGCTCCTATGGAGGTGCCACGTGCTAGAATCGCTCAAGGAGATGGTCTGCCAGGCTAACCAACGCCTGCTGACGGAGGGTCTGGTCACCTGGACCAGCGGAAACGTTAGCGGGCGCGATGCCGAGAGCGGGCTCGTGGTTATCAAGCCCAGCGGCGTCTCCTACGACCAACTCACAGCCGATGCCATGGTGGTCGTCGACCCATCGGGCCACGTGGTGGAGGGAGACCTGAACCCCTCGGTGGACACATCCACCCATCTGGTGATCTATCGCGAGCGGGCGGACGTCATGGGCGTTACCCATACCCATTCCACCTTTGCCACGGCTTTCGCAGCCGCGGGCCTGTCGATCCCCGTCTATTTGACCGCTATCGCCGACGAGTTTGGCGGACCGATCCCCTTGGGCGCCTATGCCAAGATCGGCGGCGAAGAGATCGGCCACGAGGTCGTCCGAAGCATCGGCTCCAGCCCGTCCATTCTGATGCGCAACCATGGGGTATTCACCATCGGCCCCAGCGTGATGGCTGCCGTCAAGGCCGCCGTGATGACGGAGGACGTGGCCCGAACGGTCTACTATGCGCTCCAGTTAGGACAGCCTCAGGAGCTACCGCCCGAAGAAGTCGAACGCGCACATCGTCGTTACCTGGACAAGTATGGCCAGTAGCGGCAAAGAGGGGTGCCATGACGTCAGAAGTGCACGCGATTCGTCCGAGCCGACCGCGTGAAACCGTTCAGGTCACGCTTGACTCGGGAGAGGTGTTTGAAGGACCGCTGAACACGCTTTTGGCCCCCTTTGCGGTCGCCAGCCGCCCTGACGCCGAGCTGCCCATCGTGGCAGCCATCGTCGATGGCCGCCTGACCGAGCTCTCACAGCCCGTGACCAGAGACTGCCGCGTGCAGTGGCTGGATATCGCCCATCCTGATGGCATCCGTATCTACCGTCGGTCCCTCTGCTTTGTGCTGATCGTGGCCGCCCGAGAGATCTACCCCGACGTTCGGATCGTGATCGACCACGCCGTGCCGCTGGGCGGTTTTTACTGTCAGGTCAAGGGCCGTGCGCCCTTCACAGGGCACGAGCTGGCGGCCATCGAACAACGGATGCGCGAGATTATCGAGCAAGATGAGCCTATCATCAGCGAGCGGCTGCCGTTGGAGACGGCTCGGTCGCTCTTTGCCAAACAGGGGTACGACGACAAGGTACACTTGCTCAAGTACCGCACCAAAGAAGAGGTGACCGTCTACCGCCTGCGTGGCCTCTATGACTATTTCTATGGCTATATGATGGCGAGCACGGCAGCGCTACGGTGGTTTCATCTCCAAACCCATGCCCCTGGCTTTATCCTACGCGTTCCGCAGGAATCGGCGCCGACGCTGGTCCCGCCACAGCGTGACCGCTCCCAGCTCATGGGCGTCTTTCGCGAGTACGGGCACTGGCTGAAAATCCTGGGCATGGAAAACATCCCCTCGCTGAACGCAGCCGTGGACGAGGGCAGAATCCTGGAGGCGATCCTGGTCTCGGAGGCCCTGCACGAGGCCAATATCGCCAGCATCGCCCAGGCGATCATGTCCAGGCAGCCTATCCCGCGAGTCGTGCTGGTGGCGGGGCCGTCATCTTCAGGCAAGACTACCTTTTCGCGGCGGCTATCCATCCAGCTCAAAGTCAAGGGGGCCACGCCGTTTGCCATCGGCCTGGACGACTATTTTGTAGACCGTGTGCGCACCCCCAAGGACGAGAACGGCGAGTACGATTACGAGGCGCTGGAGGCGGTCGACGTTGCGCTGTTCAACCAGCACCTGGCGGCGCTGCTGGAGGGGAAACCCACCAAGCTGGCACACTATGATTTCACCACGGGAACCAGTCAGCTCGGCCCAGAGGTGCAGCTCGCCAACGGAAGCATCCTCATCGTCGAGGGAATTCATGGGCTGAACCCACGGCTACTGACCGATATCCCGCCCGAGTGGGCCTATCGGGTCTATGTCTCGGCGCTGACGCAGCTCAACATCGATGATCATAACCGCGTGCCGACCACCGATTCGCGGCTGCTACGGCGGATGGTGCGTGACGCTCGCCAGCGCGGTTATGACGCCCAGGCCACCATCGAGCGCTGGCAGAGCGTTCGCCGCGGCGAGATGCGTCACATCTTTCCCTACCAGGAGAACGCTGACGCCACCTTTAACTCGGCGCTGGCCTATGAGCTTGCCGTCTTGAGGCCCTTTGCCGAGCCGCTGCTCTTGCGCGTGCCGCAGGACACGCCCGCCGCGATCGAGGCGAGAAGACTGCTAGCGTTCCTGGAGTGGGTGCGGCCGTGCGATGCCGAGCTGGTGCCAGATAACTCGTTGCTGCGCGAGTTCATCGGGGGATCGATCCTGCGCGATTTCCAGTTCTAGGCCCAGGCGGAGGCTTGGCCTAGTCCAATAGGCCCATCTGCGCTTGGGCGTTCACGCTGGCGTGCATGAGCGACAGTGAGATGGCCGTCAACTCGGACCCGAGGCAGTGCATCGTACCACGGGGCACCACCAGCAGCTCACCCTGGTGGAGGGTCAGTCGGCCCATGCCCGTCTCTACGTTCAGCAGCCCCTCTTCCACATAGAGCAGCTCATCATGGGCCTCATGGAGATGCCAGGGCGTTCGATCCTGAACCAAGGTCATGCGGAGCGACATCTCATCCACCTGCAAGAGGTGTCGAGGCAACAACGGCCTCTCCAGGCAGCGAGCCTCGGCCTCGATAGTCCACTTGGGCAGGGAACTGCCGTTGGCGGGAGCTGAGATGCGGCCGTGCCCGTTGCTTTTTTCGGGTTCGCCTTGGGCTCGAATGAACATGACCACGGTGCGCTCGGGCCCCAAGGACGCCGAAACATGAGATACGCCACGAGGCACCACAGCGACCTCGCGAGCATGTAGCGTGGTTTCGCCCCACTCTGTCGAGAGCGCCAACTCGCCCGCGTACACGTAGAAAAGCTCATCCTGAGTGTGGTGCCGATGCTTGGACACGGCGCCCTCACAGAGATACAGATATACACCGAAATGGTCCACCCGTGCGATGTGGACCATCTCAAAAGGCTGGGTCAAGCTGTCGGCTACGGCACCAACGTCGATCTTGTAGAGGATCATCTAGTCTCGCCCAAAGGCCACCCGACGCGCTCAGGAGTGTAGCACCACTGGGCGAGGGCGTCCAAAGTCGGATTGGCGCGTCAGCCTGTGGCGGGAACCTCAAAGACCACGCGGCCGCCGACGATGGTAGCTCGGACCGCCCCATCGGGGGCCAGTAAGACCAGGTCGGCGTCCATCCCCTCAGCGATGGAGCCCTTGCGGTGGTCCAAACCGAGCACGCGGGCGGGCACCGCGGAACCCATCGCCCAAGCCTCCTCCAGCGAAAGCCCAGCCACGTTGGCCATGTTCGCCACCGCGCGCTCCATGGTCAACACACTCCCCGCCAAGCGCCCATCGGCGAGGCGGGCGCTGCCCTCGGCCACCACCACAGGCAACCCACCGAGCTCGTAATGGCCATCGGGCAGGCCTGCCCCGCGCATGGCGTCGGTCACCAGGGCGATGTGAGACGCTCCCTTGGCCTTGAGGGCCAGCCTTAGGATGGCGGGATGCAGATGCACCAGATCGGCGATCAGCTCACAGGTCAGGCTCGGCGTCGTCAGGGCCGCGCCGACGGGGCCTGGCTCGCGATGGTGCAGCGGCGCCATGGCGTTGAACAGGTGGGTGACCAGGCTGGCGCCAGCCTCAGCGGCGGCGACCATCTGTTCATAGCTGGCGCTGGTGTGCCCCAACGACACCACCACGCCCGCGCCCACGAACCGCCTGATGGCATCCATAGCTCCAGGCAACTCTGGTGCCAACACCACCGCGCGCGCCGCCCCAGTCTGCAAAATCGCCTCGATCTCTTCGCAAAAGGCCTGGCGCAAGGCCGCTGGATCATGAGCCCCAGCCTTGGAAGGGCTCAGGTAGGGGCCCTCCACGTACGCTCCCAGCAACTGCGCTCCGCCCAGGTCTCTTCCCATCATGGCTCGCACGTTCATCAAGGCGCGCATCAACAGCTCGCTAGGGCTGCTCATGGTGGCGGCCAGAAACGCCGTGACGCCATGCTGGGCCACAAAGCGCGACATACCCTGCAGCGCGGTGGGCGAGGCGTCCATGGTGTCGTGGTCGGCTCCGCCATGAGTGTGCAGGTCCACCAGCCCAGGAGCGACGGTGCCGTCATCCAGGTTGATGCGGCGCCCCGCCTGCAGCGAGGGATCGGGATCCCCCGCACCCACCGTGACGATCCGCCCGTCCGCAACGCCCACGAACCCGACGGGTATCACGCCCGACTGAGCCAGAATCCTCCCACGGACCAGCAAATCCAGCATCTTTGGGTCCCTCCCCAACGGCACTCGCATGTGAAACGGCCCCGAGGCAGGCTCCCCGGGGCCGTCGGAGACTCTCTCGCAGCCCACCCAGGGCCTAGGCTGGGAGCAACCCAAGCCAACGGTCGTAGGCCTCGTCCCACGGCGCGGCATCGCCGGGCTCGTAAGTGGCAAGCTCGAACGAGTTGCGAATCACCTCACGCCCCTCATCCAGGCTGGCGATGCGACCACGAGCCATGGCCTGCATCAGCACGTTGCCAGCAGCGGTGGCCTCCACGGGCCCGGCCACCACCTGACGCTGGGTGGCATCGGCGGCGAACTGGCACAAGAGCTGATTCTGAATCCCACCGCCCACGATGTGAATGCGGTTGAGAGAGCGGCCCAGCATCAACTCGAGCTTTTCCAGGGTCCAGCGATAGCGCAATGCCAAGCTCTCTAGGGCGCAGCGTACGATGGCGCCCTTGGATTCGGGCACCCTTTGGCCCGTGCGCTGGCAGTAGGTTCGGATGCGGCCGGGCATGTCACCGGGCCGCAGGAAATCCTCATCGTCAGGATCCACCAAGGCCGCAAAGGCCGGCGCCTCAGCAGCCATCTGCGTGATCACGTCGTAGCCGAGGGTCTCTCCCTCTTGCGCCCAGGTCGCGCGACACTGCTGCACCAGCCAGAGCCCCATGATGTTCTTGAGGAAACGAAAAGTACCGCAGACACCGCCCTCGTTGGTAAAGTTATAGCGCAGGCTATCATCGGTGATGATCGGCTCTGTCGTCTCGATGCCCATCAAGGACCAAGTGCCCGAGCTGATGTAGGCAAAATCGCCCTCGGTAGCCGGCACTGCCGCCACAGCCGAGCCAGTATCATGGCAAGCGGGCGCGATGACGGGAACACCGTCCAACCCCGTCTCTTGAGCGATGCCGCTATACAGCTCGCCGATGATCGTGCCCGGCTGCACCACCGGCGCAAAGATGTGGGTCGGTAGCGAGAGTCGCGCCAAGAGGTCGGTGGCCCAGGTGCCACGGCGTGGATCCCAAAACTGGGTGGTGGTGGCATCGGAGAACTCGCAGCGCTTGACGCCTGTGAACCAGTAGTTGAACAGGTCCGGGATCATCAGGAACGTCTCGGCCAGATCCAGCACACGGTCCCCAGCCATGCGCATGGCATAGAGCTGGTAAAGCGTGTTGATCTCCATGAACTGGATGCCAGTCTGGGCAAAGACCTCTTCCCGAGGCACCCGCGAAAAGACGGCCTCAAACATGCCAGCGGTTCGGGGGTCGCGATAGTTGTAGGGCAGCGATAGCAGCCGACCGTCATGATCTAGCAGAGCATAGTCCACGCCCCACGTATCCAGACCGATGCCATCCAGATCCTTGCCGTGCTCCTGGGCATAGACGCGCATTCCCTGGCGCATCTCGGCATAGAGGCGCGGTGTGTCCCAGTAGAGGTTGTCGAACACCGCGATGGGCCCGTTGGGAAAGCGGTGGATGGTCTCGAGACCGATCTTGGCCCCGTCAAAGGTCGCGGCAATAGCCCGACCGCTCTCGGCACCCAGGTCAAACGCAAGATAGTTGCTGGTGGCCCCCATGGCAGCTCACTCCTTTGGTAGCTCTGTCCGTCGCATCGCCCCCAGTATAAGCACCCCGCTGCCTGGCGACAAGGCTCACGCCACTCCCCCGCGCGCTTCCATGCGGGCTCGCTCGGCGATGCGCCGCAGTTCGGCGGCTCCCTCGGCGATGGTCAAGTCCGGCCGAAAGATGCTCGAGGTGCCACCCACCAGCCAGTTGGCGCCAGCAGCGACCAGGGCGCGCGCATTATCAAGGCTGACGTTGCCATCGACCTGGATGTCGATCGGCCGATTTTGGGCGGCAAGCATCCGCCGCGCATCGGCAATCTTGCCCACAGTGGCCGGCACGAGCTTTTGCCCCACGAACCCAGGGTTCACCGTCATGATCAACAGCAGGTCGATATCGTCCAAGACATATTCCAGCGTCTTCAGGGAGGTAGCGGGGTTCAGAGCCACGCCCGCCCCGACGCCCAGCGCACGAATCGCCGCCAACGTGCGCTGCAGGTGCGTGCACGCCTCCTGGTGGACCACGATCAAGTCGGCGCCCGCCCCGGCAAAGGGCTCGATGTAGCGCGCCGGGTCGACCATCATCAGGTGCGCATCCATCGGTAGATCGGTGACCCGGCGCACGGCGCGCACCAGATCGATCGATAGAGCCAGATTCGGCACGAACGAGCCGTCCATGACGTCGATGTGGATCATGTCGATGCCGGCAGCCTCGATGGCCGCAATGTCCCGCGCCAGGTACAGCGGATCGGCGCACGCCAGCGACGCGCAGAGCTTTATCGGTGGCAACAACATAGTTGGCCTAGCCCTCCTGCGGATGGACGATCACCTTCATGCCATCGTGCGCTTCCGCAGCCGCAAAGGCATCGAGGATGTCCGATAGAGGAAACCGATGGGTGATATAGGCGTCAGCATCGATGACGCCAGCGGCCAGGACATCCAGCGCCAAGCGATGATGCCGCGGCACACTGCCGTGCGAGCCCGTGATCATGAGCTCCTTGTAGTGAACCAGGTTGCTATCCAGCGAGATCGCGGGAGATCCCTTGGGGAGCCCGCCAAAGTAGTTGATCCTACCGCGATTACGGACCATCTGTAGAGCCTGCTCGTGGGTCTCCACCGCCGAGTTGGCGGTGATCACCACATCGGCCCCCTCGCCGTTGGTGGCCGCACGAACGGCCTCCACCGGCTCTTGATCCTGGCTGCAGATGACCAGATCGGCCCCGCCCAAGCGCTCCGCCGCCTCGAGCCGGGCCCTCGACCGTTGCACAGCGATCACCTTGGTGGCGCCGTAGGATCGCGCCAGCCTCATCAGCATGCAACCGGCCGGTCCAGCCCCGATGACCACGACGGTTTCGCCCAGCTTGATATTGCACATCTCTAGCCCATTGATGCAACAGCCCAGCGGCTCGGCGATGGCCGCCTGGTCATACGATAGCCCGTCGGGAATCCGATGCACGGCCCCAAAATGCAGCGTGGTGGCGTTCAGCACCATATACTGGCTGAACCCGCCAGGGAACTGGTACCCGATGGCATAGTTGATGGCGCAGTTGTTGCCCAGCCCCGAGCGGCACCAAGAGCAGACGCCGCAAGGCACGTCAGCGCCCGTGGCCAGGCGATCGCCCACCTGGAACTGGGTCACGCGGCTGCCCACGGCCACCACCTCTCCAGCGATCTCGTGGCCGATGATCTGCGGTGGCACGACGCGCGGATTGCCGTGGTGATAGATGCGAATATCTGACCCACACACCGCGCAGGCGTGTACCTTTAGCAGGAGGCTTTCCTCATCCTCGAGTGCAGGGATGGGGACCTCACGTAGCTCCATCTGTTCCAGCCCGGTAAAGACCGCCGCCAACATGCTGCTCATGCTTCCTCCATGGGATTCACCAACACGACGCGATTATAGAGCTGTGTACGATCACGCATCATGGCTAGCGCCTGTACGCCCTCGGCCAGAGGCACGCGGTGCGAGATCAGTGGTGCCAGGCGCAGCCGACGCTGCGCCATCATCTCAAGCGCCACCCTCCACTCGTCCACCGGCAAGGCGACCATGTGCGAGTTCCAGGTGCCTCGGATGGTCAGCTCTTTACGCAGCACCTGAGAGACGGTGGCCTGCGGGATCGTCACGTCGCGGGAGGGGTTCCCCATAATCACGACGCGCCCCAAGGGGCGGGCCATCTCGAGCGCCTGCAGCAGGGTTCCGGGTACGCCGGCCGCCTCGATCGCCAGATCCACGCCCGACCGGCCGGTCTCTCGCACGATCCGCGCCACCGGATCCTCTGCTCGCCCGTTGACCAGCACGCCCAATCCCAACTCTTTCGCCAGTGCCAGCTTGGCCGCGTCAATATCCACCAAGTAGATCGCTGCAGCGCCCCAGATGCGCGCCCACTGCGCGATCAGCATCCCGATGGGCCCGGCGCCCAGCACAGCCACTTGGTCGCCCGGCTGCACCCCGCCCTGTCGCAGCGCGTGCAGCGCCACCGCCGCCGGCTCAGTGAGGGCAGCCTCCACTAAAGCGACGCCATCGGGGACCGGCACCAGATTAGCCACCGGGACGCGGACATATTCGGCCATGGCACCGTCGCTGCGCGACCCCACATAGTCATAGTCCTGGCACTGCGCTAACGCCCCAATGGCACAGTAGGGACACCGCCCACAGGGGATCAACGGCTTGACTGCCACACGCGCGCCGACCGGAATCGGTGAATCGTCCGGCACCTCTACGACCACGCCGGCGAACTCGTGCCCGGGGATGGTGGGAAAGTGATAGGTGCCGTGCTCGAAAACCCGCGGCACATCCGACCCACAGATGCCGCAGGCGGCCACGCGAACAAGGGCCTCGCCAGCCCTTGGCTGCGGGACCGGCACACTCTCGAGACGCAGATCGCCAACGTCATGGAGCACCAAAGCCCGCATGGTCCTGGCTAGTCGATTAGTCGGCATCAGGACGTCACCTCGCCCGGGGTCCACAGTCCGTCGGTTGGCAGGTAGCGGCGCCAGTAAGCCGCCGAAGCCGCCAACTCGGGCACCACCTTGGGCTCCTCTTCGTACCGCTCGCGGTGAGAAACCTCAAAGGCGATCAGTACCTCTTTCGCCCCCGCCTCCTGGAGACAGCGCAGCACACGTTCCGGCTCGATGATACCCTGGGCATTGTAGCCATCGGTAAAGGGCCAGTGCCGGCTATGGCCCTGCTCGGTCTGGTGCACGTGCACGATGCGCGCATCACCACCTAGCTCAGAGAGCCACTGGTAGGGATCTCGCTGCTCCGGGTGCGGCGCGTGGCCCGCGTCCAGGCAAAAGGCCATGGGCACTCCGACGTGTTGGTTAACCCGCTCCAGCAGCTCGCGGGCCTCCTCGATGGTGTGCCCCATCTCCCGGGGAATCGACATGGTCTCAAAGTAGACATACTCGAGGCCCAGTCGCTGGGCATAGAACGATAGATCCTGCCAGTGCCCGATGGCCTCATCGACGCGAGCCCGGTAGCTGGCGGGGTTGGCCAGGTCCTGATAGGAAAGGATACCAAAGTGGCTGCCGATAGCCTTGGCACCCAGTTCGGCCGCCAACTCGGCAAAGCGACGGAACCAGGCGACCCAGGCGCGGCGGTGCTCCTCGTATGGATGCATCAAGTGGTTGACGCGCGTATAGGTGCTCGTCATCAGCGAGTGAACCGTGATGTCGTAACGATCAGTCGCCTTACGGACCCGCGCTAGCTCCGCCTCGATAACCTCGTCGGGCCAAAAGGGGTTCAGCAGGTCCGCCACCAACTGCACATGGCCCAGGCCCAGCTCTTCGCGAACGATGCGTGCCCACACGTCGGGCTCGGGGAAGCGGTTGGTGGCAAAGCCAGTGTTGATGCCCAGAGTGAACGATGTCATGCACAGCTCCTTACAGTCAGAGGCCACGCCGCGATGGCAGGCTAGGCTAGTATGACACGGATGTTGCGCTGCCGCAGCCGCTCCAGCTCCTCGGCAGGCGCAGCACGGTCGGTGATGATGAGATCGATTCGCTCTACAGGGACAATCTGCGCCACGGCGTCCCGTCCCACCTTGGAGCCATCCACGAGCAGCACCGTTTGCCGGGCCGAGTCGATGGCGAGCCGCTTGAGCGGGATCTCGTCCAGGCTGGCGTTGGTGACGCCACCGTTGGCCGAGACGCCGCTGGCTGCCACAAAGGCGCGGTCGAAACGCATCCCCTGCGCGCGGAACAGCTCATGCGCCAGGGTGCCCCCCAGCATATAGGTGCGGTGGTCGAGCACGCCGCCGACGGTGATCACCCGCAAGCCGTCGCAGCCCGCCAACCCCAACACGAGGTTCAGGCCCAAGGTTACGACGGTGAGCCCCCCCATCTCCCGCAAGAAGGGTATCAGGCACTCGACGGTAGTGCCGCCGTCGAGAAACAGGGTGTCACCCGGCCTGATCAATTCCGCGGCCGCCCGGGCGATGCGCTGTTTGGCCGAGGCGCGCGACACGCGCCGCTCGGCCAGGGGCTTTTCCTGGGCCCCAAGCAGTGGCGCCGATGCCGCTCCGTAGGTGCGCTCCAGCAGCCCGGCTCGCTGGAGCGCGCTCAGGTCCCGCCGAATGGTCGAGAGGCTGACGCCGAACCGCTCGGCCAGATCGCGCACAGCTAGGGTCTCTTGCTGGCGCAACTCTTCGACGATGCGGCGGCGCCGCTCGGCGGGATAGAACGAGGCGGGGTGCTCGTGCTGCTTCATGCAGGCATTCTAGGCCCCCACGTCCATTCGCGCAACTTGATGCATAACCGCGCAGAAACGCGCATCATCGGACCTCAAGCCACGCCACCATTGGCGGCCAAAAGGTAGCCACCGAGCCATGAGAAGGCCCCAGTGCGACGGGACCCGCTTGGCCCCACGGGCAGATTCGGGTATAGTCAAGAGCAGCCTTGGGAGCAAAACGTGACGCACGGGGAGGCATCGATGAAAGGTAATCTGCTAGTCGGTCAGTCGGGAGGACCAACGGCGGTCATCAATAACAGCTTGGTGGGAACTATCCACGAGGCCATGGAACATGAGGCCATCGGCGGCATCTATGGCATGGTGCACGCCATCAAGGGGCTCCTGGATGAAGAGCTGGTGGATCTTCGCCAGGAATCGCCTCGTACGCTGGAGCTCTTGCGGGCGACGCCCGCCTCTGCCCTCGGCACTATACGCTACAAGGTCACCGACGCGGACTATGAGCGGATTCTGGATCTCTTGATCAAGTACGATATCCGCTACTTTTTCTATATCGGTGGTAACGACTCTATGGACACCACCCACAAGGTTGCCAAGCTGGCGGCCTCGCGGGGCTATGAGATGCATGCCATCGGCGTGCCCAAGACGGTCGACAACGACCTGGCCGTGACCGACCACTGCCCTGGTTTTGGTAGCGCCGCCCGTTTTGTGGCCACGGCCATCCGCGACACGGGCTATGACACCTGGGCCATGGGAGAGAGCAGTCCCATCAAGCTGATGGAGATCATGGGCCGTAACGCTGGCTGGCTCACAGCGGCCACCGCCCTGGCCAAGAACGAGCCTGACGACCCGCCCCACTTGATGTATATGCCCGAACGAGGCATCACCATGGATCAGGTGGTCAGCGATGTGCTCAAGGTCTATGACCGCCTAGGATACTGTGTGGTGGCGTGCAGCGAGGGCATGCAGGATCCGGAGGGGCATCCCATCGGCGAGGGCAGCGGAGACGTGGACGCCTTTGGGCATGTAGCCAAGGGTGGCGTGGTCGAGGCCGTGGAGGCCGCCATTCGCCAGACCAGCGACGTCAAGACCCGCCACGACAAGCCTGGCTATCTGCAGCGCTCGTTCGCTTCCCTGCAGTCATCGGTGGACCGCGAAGAGGCGTACCAGGTCGGCCGTCGCGCCGTCCGCGCCGCCATGGAGGGCCGCACCGACGTCATGGTGACCATCGATCGCGCCGACGGCCCAGGCTATGAGATCAGTTACGGCCTGGCACCTCTCGACAAGATCGCCAACGTGGAGCACGTGCTCCCCGAAGCCTATATCAATGCCGAGGGCAATGGCGTGACGGACGCGTTCATCGCCTATGCGCGCCCGCTCATTGGCGAGCCCTTGCCGCCCTATGCCCGTCTGGCCATGCATCCCGTCCCCAAGAAGGCCTGATTCGCAGCCGTCTGGATACCCCGCGCTCGTGAGCGCGGGGTATCTTGCTTGCTAGGGCAGGCCCAACGGCAGCGCGTAGGCGGGGTGCTGCCCGAGATGTACACGGGACCTGGCAGCGTGGCCAACGCTTCAATTGTGCCGTCGCCATCCACCATAGTAGCCCGCAACCAGGTCGCAGCTCCGTGGGCGAGGCCGCTAGTGTCCCAGAGCAAGCTCCCGGCGAGGTCGAGGCCATCCCTCAGCTCCTGCCAGGTAGTACCACGGTCATCAGATAGCTCGATCCGCACAGACACCGTCTCTCTAGCGGCGGGGTCGATCCCGTGCCATCGAATCTCTTGCAGGCCAGCGCAGTCTTGAAAGGCCCTGGGGGCGAGCAATGTGATCCAGGGACGACCCGGATCACGCACAGCCACCGACGATCCGCTGACCGCGCTGGTACGGTACAGGCCGTCGGATGCTGTAAGGCGCAGGTGAATCCGCTCAGCGTTGGGTAGAACACTCGTATCCAGCAGGTAGGATCCCGTGTCCTCCAGCCCGCGCGCGATGACGTACCAGCTTTGGCCGTCGTTGACGCTGTATGCCAAGTTCAGCGTCAAGTCATCGCCGTCGGGATCGTGCGAGGCCCAGGTGACGCGGCGAGGGCCGGACCAGGGGACATCCTCCGTCGGCAAGGTCAACATGACCATCGGCGCATGGCCGCCCTCGTTTGCGATCTCCAGCGGCACCACCAAGTCGCCAGGCTGCCAACCCTCTTGCTCCAGCGATACCTTGAGCAGGCACGGACCGTTGGCAAGGCGCGTCGTATCCCACGCATAGCTACCTTCGCTCGCCGAGACTGTGACCAGACGCCTCCACTCGGCACCACCATTGGTGCTCGCGCTGATCGTCACGGCGGCATCGGGATGCTCGGGGAGCGCCAACCACTCGACTGCTACCGTCCCACTGACCGGATGACTCGCCGCAGGGCTCAGCAGGTTCACCGCGGGCAGCGCCTGCTTAAAAGGTCCGAGCGCATCGCTGGAGGCCATCACCGTGCGGGTGCGCAGAACCCCATCGCTGGCCGTCAGGCCGACACCGGCGCCTTCCAGATCGCGTACATCATCGGACGTCAGCCAGTAGGTCCCGCGCGGCGCCATGCCGGCAAGCAGCGACTCGACAGCCAAACCGTCACGACTGCTCCATAGATCCGCCACGAGCGGTCTTCCGCCCTCGGAATCCGCTCTCCACGCCAGAAGATGATCATCGGGCGAGAGCTCGTGCCCCCGCAGCAGGTCGAGCTCGGCCACCGGCGGGCTCCCCTGGTAGTGCCCCAGGCGGACGGCCGGGCCGAGGCCAACCTGAGCCACGTCACACATCGAGGCCACCGAAAGGGCTAGCTCGGCCATGGCGACGCCGTCAAGCTGGCGGGCATCTACTACAAGCCGGCCCTTGAGTGGATCAAAGCTCGTGAGCGCTTCCCACTCGTATGCCCCCACCTGGCGGTACAGCAGCGTGCCGGTCATCGGATCGCTCTCCCACAACCCGAGTCGCCAGATCAGCTCACGCTGACCCGTCCAAGCCACCGCTGGCTCATCAGAATCGAGCTCCAGCCAGATGGCGGGGCAGCCTTGGTTGGCAACCTCGACCTTTGTGACTACCTCCGCCCGAGAGGTGCGGGTCGCGTCGGTCACGGTCACACGCAGCTCATAGTGCCCGTCGCGCAAGCCGGTGGTATCCCAGAAAAAGTGGCCGTCATTGGGGATATTGGCGGCCAGTGTCAACCAGTTCGACTCGCCCACACGTCGGACAAACACGCTAGCGCTCAAGAGATGAGCCCGCAACGCGTCGGTGCGCCACCGCACGACGGTGTGCCCAGCTACCCGGTCGCCCACAACAGGGTCCTCCAACGCCACATTGAGAGCCGGCGCCGGCCCGATGCCAAAGGTTCCGCTAGCCGCCTGCGCCACCCGCAGGCCGTCGGTGACCGTCACACGCACCCGATACGAACGGCCTGGCGGCAAGTAGGCCACATACCATTCGAGGTACCCGGTGTCGGGGATATCCTCGGCAACGGGCAGCCAGGTCATGCCCGCATCATGGCTATAATCGACGGTGACGCGCAGGGGATCGCCATCAGGGTCAGTAGCCTCCCACAGCAACCCCACCTCATCCTGAAACACAGTGCTGCTGCCCGGCGCAATGAGACGCACCCTGGGGGGAGCGTTAGCCGCCACCGTTAGGCCCTCCACCATCGTCTCGACCTCGTCGCCAGCACCATCGGCTAACGTGAGCTTCAGGGCATATCCGTCGCCCGGTGGCAGCTCGCTCAGGTCCCACAGATGGCGGCCCGAGGCATCCAGGCCATCGGCCAACGGCTCCCAGGCTTGATCATCCTGACGGTAGGAGAGCGATGCCTGCCAACCCGCCGCATCGGCACCCAAGCTCTCCCAAGCTATCGTCGCGGAGCCATCCAGCCGATCTCCTGGTTCTGGCGTCAGCCAACGCACGAGCGGAGGCTCGTTCACGTTGTTCACCACGAGCCGGCGTGTCACCGAGACGGTCGGGCGCGCGCCCTGATACAGCTGGATCCGCAAGAGCCCATCGCGACTATCGGGGAGATCGGCAGTCTCTAGCGCCATCGTCCCCGAGACGGGGAGCTCAGCGGCGATGGGCAACCAGGCCCATCCCTTGTGCGGGCTGTAGGCCAGCGAAACAGACCACGGCTCTTCAGGGTCAAGGTCGTCGTCGCTCGGTGCCCACGCCAGCTCGGCCAAACCGTCCTCATGCTGGCTAACCGTCACCCTCAGGTCAGGCACAAGGTTGGCGAGCCTGACCGGCACCTCGACACGCTGGATCCTCTCCCCATGGAGATAGGCCACCAGATCGTAGGCGCCATCTAGGTACGCGCAGGTTGACCAGGTCGCCACCCAAGCTTTATCCTGGCGCCGCGCCGGGCCGATGGCGAACAGCTCGCCAGAGGCATCGCGGAGATAGACGTCGACGGCCTGAACATCGCCCCCCGTCAAGGATGGCGCCAGCTGTACGGTCTGCCAACCCTCTAGGATGTCATCGGCGCGCGGTGACACAAAGCGCAGCGCTGGGGGATCATTGACGACCAGGGCCTCGGTTTCTACGAACGAGGTGCGCCCGCCGACGAACTCGAGCAGGGCCGCCAGCCGATACGGCCCATCAATCCACTGGCTTGTGTTCCAGGCAAAGCGTAGCTCCCCAGCCTCGGCGACCAAAGCCCCCAGTATCTCGAACTCGCCTCCCTCGGGAGCCACCATCAGCGTGGTCCGCTCCACCGCAGGGCTGTCTGTCTCGACAGCCAAACGCACCGTCTTGACGCCACGCACAACGCTGCCGTCATGCGGCGTGATGAACTCTGCATACGGAACCGCCGGCGAGGTCAGCTGCATGGCCGCATCGGACAGGGCGACGTTCCGATTGCCTTTATCATCAATCGCCTCAGCGCGCACGTACCACCAGCCGGCCTCGGCCCCTCGCGCACGCACCGACCAACCATCGCTCCCATCGGTGTCGGTGCCCAACCAGATGGAGCGTGTCGACGCTGCGTCGGGAGGCGAGACCAGATGGAAGGAGACCTGGGTCACCATCCCGTCCATATCATCGGCCACAGCCACATAGGTCAGCTCATCTCGGGCCGACGCGGCGGTCGCCGGCACCTCCACGTGTATACTGGGCAACCCGCTGCGCCGGATAAGGACCTCAGGCGCCGCCGGCACCAGGAACCGCTGGCCCCCAGCCTGCACCCAGACCCGCACCACATAGGCGCCATCGGAGAGAGCTGCTAGAGGGAGATCGACCCGATAGCGCCCCACGGACTCGGGAAAGACCGAGCCGACAAAGGTCTGCACCACGTCGTTGGGTGGGTACGGGAAGGATTCCGAAGGATCGGCAGCCGCTAGTTTCGGCTCAAGGTAAATGTCGAGCCGATCTGGCAGAGGATCCACCGACGCGGGCAGGTAGGCCACCACCCTAGCGTCGTCCTCCACCCACAGGAGCGGCGCATCCGCCCGCGCTAGAGAGAACCACTCTCCCCACGCCCAACGCACCGCGCCATCAGCCTGGCGCACCCGTGCGACCACCCGCTGCGGAAAGGCAGCGCCGTGGATTGCCCCATCGACGGTGGCCGACCAGCCAGACAGCGGTGACCAAGCCGTCTCCAGCGGGAGCAAAGCCCCGCCCACCGCCCGATCGGCGGACGGGTGAGCCTCCAAGAAAAGGCTGACACACTCGACATCCGAGGGAGCCAGGCTGGTCTCCAGGAACACAGTGGTGCTCCCGCGGACGTACTCTCCCGCCCCTGGCCCGACCACGCGGGCTTGGGCAGAGTCTGGCCTCCATCGCAGGTAGCGCAGGCTGGTCGCTCCGTCCTCGGCCAGTTCGGTCCAGGCTGCATGGAGCCCCCCCCACGGGTCCATCGCCAGAGCGATCGCCCCTGCCGTAACGCCACCGGCAATCTGATGGCGGCTGCTGGCCCAGTCCCCGCCATGGGCATGCCACAGCACCCCATCCTCGACCCACACGAGATGCAACTGTCCATCGGCATCCATGGCCACCGCCCAGCCGGCCTCCTGAGTGGGGCGTGCGCCGGTCGCCTGGGGCGCGTCCCACGCAGAACTGGTAGCCACCCACACCTGGTCCTCTTGCAGCCAGGCACAGCCACAGCCCCCTGTGTGGCAAACGATCTCGGGCCGCGACCCTGCCGGGGAGAGCTGAACGGGCGACGAAGACTGCGTCTCGTCCAGGAGGTAAACGGCACCATCGGTGCCACGCCACGCCCAGAGCAGTCCCCCCTCCGCCTCGTGCGCCACCAGCCCGTCGGCCCCGTCGACATCGGCCAGAACCAGACGTTCTGCCCCGCTCGCATCGACCATCCACAGCGCTCCGTCGGCCAGCCAGGCGAACGAATCCGTTAGGACAGACGGCTTGGCTACGGGAACGGCATCCTGAGGGACAGCGCGTGGCGGCTGCAGCGCGCCGGTGGCGCCATCCCACACCAGCGCCCAGTCCTGCTGCTCGTCGCTCTGGAGCCACCACAGCAGCGGCTGCTCCTCCCACGAACCTCCGAGGGCGCGAACGGCCTGGCCAGGCCCCTGCCCCACGTGCCGTTCCACCTGCCACCCGGGACCCCGCGCCACGGCCAGGAGCGGAGCATCGCTATCGTCCCTTGTGAGCCAAGCAACCAGGGGTTCGCCAGAAGGGCTGAGCAGCAGGGTGAGGTCGGATACAGGCTCGGAGGCCAAGGTGATGACAGGAGAGCTGGGGGCGTCGATGACGGGCAGGTCGTCGGCCATGACCACCAAGCACGAGGTGCCGAGGGACAGCAAAGCCAAGAGGCCAAACCACATGCCGCGCGCAAGGTAACGCAGGGGCCATGGCACCTGACCCCTCCGGCAGAACCGCCCACGTTGGCGGCGCGCGTGCACGATACCTATGGCTCCTCGGGGAGAATCAGGTATTGGCCAACCACCAGATTGTTGGGATCCTCCAGGCGGTTGAGCTCGATCAGCACCTGAACGTTCACTCCCAGCTTGTCTGCGATACGCTGGAGCGTATCACCGCTCTCGACGCGGTAGACACCCTCGGTGGGTACCGCCGTTGGGGTCGGCGTCGGCCAAGGCGTGAGCGTTGGGACGGGCGTAGGCGGCTCATCGACGATGGCTCTGGCGCGAGCGGCGCAAGCGTTGGCCAGGGCCTCGAGGTGGCCAGCGCGCTCGACACAGTTCTCGTACGCTCGCACGGCGGCCGTGATGTTGGATTCCAGCTCATAGGCCAGGCCCAGCATGGCGTGGGCGGGGGCCCAATCTGGCTGAAGCGAAACGGCACGGGTGGCGGCACCGATGGCCCGCTGCGAGTGCTGTTGCTCGATACTGACGGCTGCCAGGGCCAGGTAGGCCATCGCGTCGTAGGGATCCTGCTCGATAGCTCGCGCCAACAAGGTCGCGGCCGAGGTCATGTCACCTCGAAAATAGCTGGCCAGCCCTAGCCCCACCTGCGTCGGGGCATCCATCTGCGGATCTTGGGCATAGTGCTGCGCCGCCATATCGGGTCTCCCCGCCCGAAGCAGCGACATACCAACGAGCCGCGTCGCCAAGCTCTCACAATCATCCGAGAGGCCGTCAAGCTCAAGGGCCGCCGCATAGTAGCCCCCCGCTTGCAGCGCGTCGCCAGCCACCATGGCGCCATGTCCCGCCGCTATCAGCGGGAGCACGTCCCTGGCCTGGGCCGAGGCGCTATCCAGAGCCGGCACCTCACGCATCTGGAAGGACACCTGGCTGCCAGCCACCAGCAGCAACGACGCTGGAGCCAGCGTCATCCTAGGGTCGTTGGTCCCCAGGCTCTGCACATGGTACTCGATGATGGACGCATCCACGCCATGATCGACACCCCACACCACCACATGAGCGCCCAACCGCCTGGCCATCGACTCGGCCTGGGCCTCGGAAGGGATCGGCGCGACCAGACGGGTCTCGATGGTGGCGTCCAGCCCGCTACCGCGCAAGAGTGCGTCGATCTCGTTGCGCACCTCTGTGGCCAGCGCCAGATCATCGCCCTCGTTGCTGACCGGCGCCACCAGAATGCCATAGGGCGCCTCTATGGGGGCGATGGAGAGCGTCTCGAGCTGCCTCTCTGCTTGCATCCGCCAAGCGTGCGCTCCATAGCCGATAGCCACCATATTCGCAAGAAAGGCGACAATGGCCAGGCCGCGCATCACCGGCACAACCTCGCGCTTGGCGACCAACGCCGCAGCACAGATGCCCGAGAGGGCCAAGAGCCCATAGTGTAGGGCCACGGCGCCATAGTCGCCCCAGAGAAAGGCGATCCCCTGCCGCGAGAGGCTCAGCAGATGCATGACCGGCCCCGAGGCGGCCACCAGCAGCAGTGCCGGCGCCATGCATCCGCCTGCCGCAACTCCAGGTGTTCGATCGTGTGCCAAGGAATGCATCTCCTACAGATCGTCAGGCGTGCGGCTAGTATACACATCCTGGCTCTGACCTGTCCACCAAGGCCACGACATAGCCCGTGTTGATCTACCCGCGCCGCCTCCCTATACTCAAGGCTCATTCGCAGAATAGGGTGCGGAGCATCATGTTCGGACGACGACCCGTCATCGTGTATCTCTCTTGCGTGCTGGCCTTGGCGGCCTGTGCCATGCCAGCCACGCCGGACGCTCCTGCCACGGTGACGCCCACCACAGCAGCTCCGCGCAACACCCCCCAGCCGATGACGCCCGAGCCCATCTCGCCGGCAACGCCGGTCCCCTTGCCCACCCCGGTGATGCAGCTGACCCTGACCGGCGAGCCCGTACAGGCCTGGACCGACCCCAATCTGGTGACGGGGATACTGGCGTTGCCGGGCGAGGTCTGGGCGGCCACGCAGAGCGGCGTCGTGCGTTGGGATCTGGGTTCAGGCTCCATGGCCCGTTACGGAACTGCCGAGGGCTTGGCGGCACCCTCAACGCGAGGCATCGCCATGGACTCGGACGGGCAGATCTGGGTCGGCTATGCGGAGCTGGATGCCTGGAGCGTCTGGGACGGCCAGTCCTGGCAGACCTATGACCAGCGCGAGCGTGCTGTCGAGGCGCACTATGACGCCATGGTAGCAGCTCAACGCACTGACCCACGTCTCTGGACAAACCGCCCGGATAGCACCTGGGTGTGGCTACCAGAGGTTGCCGGGCGGGCTGAGAGCTATGACGGGCAGCGCTGGCGCCTCTATGGTGAGAACCGGGGCGTGCGCTCTGGAACGTGGCTGGTGGATGTGTCGGTAGATGGTCAGGTGTGGGCGGTAGGTTCTGCCGTCAGCACCACTTTTGAGGGCCAAGTCTACTGGGATGACCATAGCTACTATTCCGGTATGGGAACCGGTTGCGCCGCTACCAGCGCCTCGGTGGACGCGCGAGGCGGGCTTTGGGTAGGCTATGCGTGTGAGAGCGGCCAACCTGGCGGACTGATGTACTGGGATATGGCGCAAGGCCGTTGGCGCGGCTATGAACAGGCGCTCAATCCGCTGCTCCCATCGCAGATCTACTGGACGCACACGGACCAGAATGGTACCGTCTGGGTTGGCGGCGACGACGCCGTCATCTGGAAGGACCCCGAGAGCCCCTGGCGCCGCCTCGATATTGCTGGCGTGCAGGTGCGTGCCGTCCAAGAGCCGGGCGCCGATGGACTGATATGGCTGGGTACCGACCAGGGGGTGGTCGCCGTCTCGCAGACGACCGGCGCCATACAAGCCCACCTGCGCATCCCGGCCCCGGCCATTCCCCCCAACGTGTTGGATGTGGCCACGGCCCCCGACGGCTCGATCTGGGTCGCTACCGAGCGAGGCGTGCTGTCGGTCAATGTAGACACCGGCAAGCTCGAAGCGATCCATCCGGATCCGATCGTCTCGCTGGCCGGGGGGCCTCATGCCATCTGGTTGGCCGGCCCCGGTGGCGTCTTCTATGCGGCCGCTGGCGGCGGTCTCCGCCAGGTTTCACAGGCCAACGTGCGCACCCTCACGCTATCCTCCAGTGATGAATCGGCCGTAGGCTGCACACTTGGCGGAGATCTCGTCCGGATCTGGCCAGACGGAACCGAGGAGACACTGGGCAACGTACCCGCGCTCTTTGGCGCCACTGCCAAGGCTTTGGCCGTTGGGCCTGACGGCGTCCTCTGGGTGGCAACCGGCGTCGGATTGGGACGCATCGGCCCCGAGGGTGAGGCACAGCTTTTGACCGTAGAGGACGGGCTGCCCAACAATGACGTGCTCGCGCTAGCTCTGGGGCATGAGGACGAGCTCTGGATCGGCACGCGGAACGGCTTGGCGCGGCTCCGGGCCGACGGACGGTGGACGCGCTTTACCACCCAGAGCACCGAAGGGGGTCTGCGCTCGATGACGGTCCGCGACCTGACGGTGGGCCCGAGGGGCATACTGTGGATGGCCACGGGTGGTGGGATCTCGTCTCGCGAGCCCGAGGAGGCGGACTGGGCGTATCATGACCTGGCCGGGGCGCGGGCCGTGGCCATGGACGCACAAGGGAACGCCTGGATAGGGACCAACGCGGGCCTCGTCCGTATCGCCGGGACGGCGATGACGCCCGTGCCCTAGCCTGCCATGGACGCCGAACCGTTGTTGCCGTCCAGATCGATCCACCGCTTTCGCAGGCCCACCAGCACCGCTTCAGTGCGTGAGCCCACCCCCAGCTTGCTAAAGATATTGGCCATGTGCGACTCGACCGTACGCGGGCTCACAACCAGCCTCTGCGCGATCTCGCGGTTGCTCAACCCCTGCCCCGCCAGCTGCAACACTTCTAGTTCACGAGGCGTGAGCCCCTCGGCATCGTCAGGCTGATCGCTCGGCCCCGCCAGACGACGCAGCACCTTTTTGGCCACCGAAGGATGCAAGACCGACTCCCCCGCCCAAACCCGACGGACTGCGTCGATCAGCTCGCTGCTTCGGGCGTTCTTGAGGAGATAGCCAGCCGCGCCAGCCTCGAGAATGGCAAAGACGTACTGATCGTCGTCATAAGCTGTCAACACCAGCACCGCCGTGCGCGGACAGATCTCTTTGACCTTGCGGGTGGCATCGATGCCGTTCATGACGGGCATGCTAATGTCCATCAGGATGACGTCGGGCCGGGTCTGTTGAGCCAGCTCGACGGTCTCCGCGCCATCGCCCGCCTCTCCCACCACCGTGAGATCCTCTTGACGCTCGAGGATTCGGCGCGTGCCTTCACGAACCATGACGTGGTCATCTGCCAGGAGGATGCGAATTGGTTTCATTGCGGCCGCTCCCAGAGTCTATGGTGGTTGGGGGCCGCCCAACGGCGGATACGCGTATCAAGCATGGAACGGGCCCTGTCTACCGCCGCCCAACGCGACAGACAGGGCCCGCCCACCAAGGAGGAGAAGCGCTGCTCGCAACGATCGCTGCGACTCAGCCAAGGCCGCCCATACCATCTGATCTGTAAGGCTGCCTCCAAACTCGCTTGCATCATACCACCACCGATCTCGGTTGCCATCCGCGATCGCGCCCATCTCATCTACGTGATTCTACCCACCCGATGTCCTCGGCCAGCGGATCCGGCCCAAACGTCTTGTGAGCCGCATCCAGAGGAATAATGATGCTGACGACAGTGCCCCGGCCGGGTTCGGAGGTGATGGTCGCCCTGCCCCCGAACAGGCGAGCCCGCTCGTGCATCCCGATCAGCCCTAGACCACCGGACTTGACCAGCTCAGCGGGGGTATCCGGCGCCACAAACCCCACCCCGTCGTCGGTGACCTGCAGCCGCACGCGATCCACTCCATAGATCAGCTTGATGTTGGCGTGGCCGGCCCTGGCGTGTCGGCGTACATTGCTCAGGGCTTCTTGTGCCAACCGATACAGGCCTAGCTCGAGCTCTGGCGACAGCGGGATCGGCTCGCCAATGATCTCGACGCTGACCTCGGTGGGCTCCTCGCGGCTGACCCGATCGCCCAGCAGGTTGAGCGTCCGTGGCAATCCCAGCTCTTCCAAAAGCGGCGGACGCAGGTCACTGGTAAAGCGGCGCACGCCCTCCAGCGTCAGGTCCACCATATCACGAATCTCTTCCAGCTCTGCCGCGAGGGTGGGGTCCTTGGCATCCTCCTGCACCATCTCAATCCGTCGTCCGAGGACGATCAGGGCTTGGGCGGTGTCGTCGTGCAGCTCGCGGGCCACCCGTTTGCGCTCTCGCTCCTGGCTGGAAAGCACCGACGCCACATAGTTCTCGGTGTCGGCCCGATACAGGGCGAGGTGATCCACCATGGTGTTGAAAGCCTGCACCAGCTCCTGGACCTCGCTGGGACCGCCCTTGATCGACACGTGGGCATCAAACTCGCCCGTGGCCACATCATCGGCCTGCTGCACCAGGCTGCGCAGCGGCGCGGTGATCTTGCGACTGGTGATAGCCAGCACCGCCAACGGCGCCATCACCACCATCACGAGGATCGCGCCCATCAGCAAGAGGAACGAGCGCGTGGGGCCCATCACGTCCTCCCAGGCTTCGTAGGTGATGAGCGCCCACCCATCCCACGATGGGTCGGCAAAAAGCGAACTACGCAGTTCGCGCAGAGGAACGGGCGCATAGCCCATGATGGTGGTGCCGCTGGAAAGGCGCACGGTCTGCGCTCCCTGCTCGCCCCGCTGAAGCGCCTCCACAGCCGGGTGCGCACCCAGCCGATAGCCCCGCAGCTCTGGACTGGGATGGTAGAGGATCATCCCATCGCTATCGATGAGGAACGCAAAGCCGCTATCACCCACGCGGACCATGTCCACCGCGTGTCCCAACCTGGATCCCGAGAGATCCCACACCCCCAGAATACAGCCCGCGAACTGCCCCAGTGTGTCATAGACCGGCACCGCGGCGACCACGATATTCTCGCCTTCGCCGCGCAACAGCGGCGATCGAACCGGACGGCGCAGCCGCCGCGCCTGGGCGTAAAATTCCAAGCCGCCATAGTCACGCTTATCGCTCTCGAGGGTCGATGCGATCACCCGACCGTCGGCGTCGG
>JAXGON010000010.1:0-99893 GCA_040767425.1 Anaerolineae bacterium
GCCGTCTTGGTCGTCAAGCCAGCGCACGAGTTCTTGAAGTCGCGCAAACTGGCGCGAGGCGGCGCCGCGCTGCGCCACAAAGGAGGGAGCTCCCGGGGACTGAGTGACCGTGACCTTGACGCTGCCAGGTTGGTGGTTAGGTACTAGCTGGTAGCCGGCTCGTTCCAGTGCACGCGCGGCCCACCGTGCCGGCAGGCCATCGCCCTCAATGCAGGCCGTGCCGCGAGCCTCGGTAGTGAGCCGGAAGGAGCCGCTCTCGGCGTCAAAGGCCATGCGCTCGCTGCGAAAGGCCGCCTCGATGCCGCCGTTCAGCACCAGATCCTCTGGCCCACCGTCAATCAGCGTGCCATCCATCGCCATAAGCCACATCCGGTCGGCGCTCCGCAGGGCCAGGTCTAGGTCGTGGGTGGAGAGCAGGATGGCGCGGCCGGTGGTATGAGCCAGGTGTCGCAACACGCGCATGATCTCGACACGTCGCGGCAGATCGAGAAAGGCGGTCGGCTCGTCGAGGATGAGCAGGACGGGCTCTTGTGCCAGGGCACGGGCAATCATCACCTTTTGGCGCTCGCCATCCGAGAGTTCGGACACGGGACGGCTGGCCAGATCCTCGGCTCCCACGGCGCGTAGAGACCATCGCACCACCTCGTGGTCCTCGGCCGTGAGGCGCCCGGTCCAGCCCGTATGCGGGTGGCGGCCCAGGGAGACCAGTAAGTAGGCGGTGAGCATACCTACGCTGATGCGTTCGGTCAGCACCACCGCCAGATGCCGGGCGCGCTCGTGGGCGCTCAGAGAGACAAGGTCGAGCCCAGCCAGCTCGACGTTGCCTGCCAAGGGTGGCTGCATGCCCGAGAGTGTGCGAATAAGGGTGGACTTGCCCACGCCGTTGGGCCCGATGAGGCAAACCAGCTCGCCGGCTTGCAGGGTGAGCGACAGGTTCGTGGCTAGCTGCCGGGGCGGGCGACGGGCCTCTTTGTAGCCGATCGCCATATCCTTGGTGGTCAGCACTGGGGTGGCGTTCACCAGCCGCCTCCCGCCCGCATGGGCGTCCTACGAAGGATCACCCAGATCACCACCGGGGCGCCCAGGAGCGCTGTGATAGCGTTCAGCGGCAACACCGTGGCACTGCCGGGCATCTGGGCGGCAAGATCGGCGAGGAGCGCCATGGCCGCGCCCATGAGAGCCGAGGCCGGGATCAGTATCCGGTGGTCCGCGGTGCCCCATAGTGCGCGACAGAGATGCGGGACGGCCACCCCCAGAAAGCCGATGGGTCCGCAGAACGCGGTCACGGTTCCAGCGAGGAGGGCGGAGTTGATGACTACCCACAGCCGCGCCCGCCGCACCGGCATACCCATCGACTGGGCATAGCCCTCACCGAGCAGTAGGGCGTTGAGCCACTTGATCAGGAGAATGGCCAGGCAGAGCCCCACCAGCGAAGCTGCCGCCATGACGGGCATCTGCCGCCAGGTCACCGAAGCAAAGCTCCCAAAGGTCCACGAGACATAGGCGCGCACCTGATCGGCGATGCTAAAATGCAGTAGCACGCTCACCACCGCATTGGTCAGATAGCCGATCATCATACCGAGGATCAAGAGGGTCAACGTATTGACATAACGAGCCAGAACTATCATCACCACCAGGACCAGGGCGGCGCCGATGGTGGCCGATGCCACCAATCCTAGGTGGCCGGGGACATCGAGGTTGGCGAGCAGGGTGTTGGCCGCCACGGTCTCGGCCGAGAGAACCACCGCGGCGACGCCAAGGCTGGCGCCAGCATTGATGCCCAAGATGGAGGGATCGGCCAGTGGGTTGCGAAAGAACGTCTGCATCTGAAGGCCGCTTACGGCCAGCGCCGCGCCCGCCAACACCGCGGTGAGCGCCTTGGGTAGGCGATAGGTGAGGACGATCTTGGTCCAACTATCTCTGGTGGCCTCGCCTCCCGCCAGGACCCGAACGACCTGGTCCAGGGGGATCTGCACCGAGCCCAAGGCCAGGCTGAGCAGGAACGCCAATACCAAGGCGATGATCAGCCCACCAAAGGCGACCCGACTGAGCGCCGCCGACCGGCGCGGCAAGTCCTCCAGCGATGCGTGTGTTTCCGTGGTAGCGGCCAAGCTGATCTCCTCGTCAAGGGCATGCCGTGGGATCGCTGATGGATCCCACGGCACGGGTGACAAAGGGTCTACTCCTGGCTCAGGGGAGCCAACTTCTGATAGTAGACCAGGTCATGATCGGGCAGCAGCTCTGGGTGAAAGATGCGAATGAGATCCGCCAGCAAGAGATCCGGATTGATCACGCCGCTCTCCCAGTAGTCATTGCCACCGCTGGGGTTGGTGCGGCGGTTGTTGTTGTAGACCTGACCCGATTGAAAAGCCGCAAAGTCGGCAAAGCGTTCGTCCATGGCCAGGGCCTCGTCCAGGGTGGACCAGGTGCTCGGGTGCAGCCAGTACTCGGCATCCAGCGCCCGATCGTAGACGGTCTCAAAGTCCAGAGGGAGCGCGTCGGTCGAGGTGTCCTCGGACCAGAGGTAGTCGGCCCCAGCGGCGCGGAGCAGGTGCGCCACGTAGCTCTGTCCGCCCGCCATGTACCAGGTATCGCCCCAGGGCGCGTTTAGGAACACGGTGGGCCGCTCGGTCACGTCGGCGGCGAGATTGATCAGCCCCTGGTACCGCTCGGCGATGGAGCTAAAGATCTCGTTGGCCAGGGCCTCGCGGTTGTAAAAGAGGGCGATGAACTTTATCCATTCAGCGCGGGCCAGGGGATCGGCCTCACGGGCCTCGGCGCTGAGCACCGTGGTCACGCCGGCCTCGAGGAGCTTGGGATGGGAGTCCCATTCGTTGCCCAGCCCATAGGTGAGGACGATGGAGGGATCGAGTTCGATGACCTGCTCCACATTCACATCGGGACCATAGCCCACTTCGATGATCTCACCGGCCTCGGCCCGAGCCACAACCGATGGGGTGCTGGCATAGGCGACCGAATCGACCCCTACCAGGGTGTCCACCACGCCCAGCAGGTCTAGTTGGGCCAGGTATGAGGTGGACATGCTGATCACGCGCTCCACGGGGACGGCGATCAGGGTAGCATCGTCAAAACCGTCGGGAGGCGGCGTGCCGCGCTGATAGAGCACATAGGTGTAGGCGCGGTCGGCGCCGGCCCAGGCCTCGGGCACCGTGACGACCTTGTAGTTGTCGTGGTACGTGACCTCGAACCCGGTGGCAGAGTCCACCGTGACCTTGTCCGGGAAGCAGTCCATCCCCTCAACATAGCCCTCAAGCGCGCCTGTAAGAACGTTGCTTTCGAGGGCCGGCAGCTCGGTAGGCTCGGGGACGTCGGTCGGGGGAGGCGTGTCGGTGGGGACGGCCGAGGCCACTTGCTCGGGTGTGGCGACGGGCTCGGACGTCGGACTGGCTGGCATCGCCGTGGGCGCCGCGGGTCCACATCCAGCCAGGACCAGCGCAAGCACGAGCAGGGCGAACAGATGGTGACGTAGCGTACGCATACCAAGACCTCCGTGATGGTAAGTGTCGATAACAGCGGACGAGACTCGGCGTCGACGTGTGAACAAGCTGTACAGTCCTCCTGATTCTCTCCGCCCGCTGTCGGGGCTCTCACAAAGGGTGGCGTCCGCGTGCCCGGGGCTGCGCTTTGGGCAGGCAGAGATCACCCACGCAGAGGCCCCCTTCTCGCGAGGCGGCTTGTGACTCTGGCCAGCGGCCAAAGCGCTGCGTGCTGGCACGCTCCGCGAGTGGGGGCCCAAAAGCAGAAACGCGGCCCACAGGGCCGCGCGACATCCAAGGTTCTATACCCAGGACATGGTGCTGTGCCCTCTTTCCTCGAAGGAGCGAGCTAGCGTGGTGTAGGCGGGTTATCGGGCTTCGTGCCATGGGCACGCTACCGTTGCGGGACAGCGCCGGACTGGACCGGTCTTCCCCCATTGTGCGCCGCGCATCCGGGCGGAGGCGCACCTACACCTGATCTCGATTGTTGGCAAAGACTATAGCAGGTTGGGCGGCTCAAGTCAACCAAGCCATGGCCGGATGGGGATCAGTCGTAACGGCCGCGCAGCTCGTTCCACTTGATGCGGCAGAGCTGCTCGCCCATCTCCTTGGATTCGCGCAAATAGCTCTTGCCTTTGCCCGTGGCGACATCTCGGTTCTCCCAGGCCACCGTTACCTCGGCGATCCGATAGCCGGCTCGCTCGGCCAGGTAGAGCAGTTCCACGTCGAACGCGGTGACCTTCCATCCGGTCACGGCTTCGGTGCGCCGGATGGCATCCAGCCGCGGGAACAAGTCCAGCGCCACCTCACGCCGCATCGACTTGAAGCCGCACTGGGTGTCCGAGATATCCCGCAACATCAGCAGGCGCCGTAACCCTCGAAAGGCTGCCGATCCCAGGCGGCGATACCAGCCAAAATTGGCGCGCTGCAGGCCGCGCGAGCCGATGACCACGTCGTACTCGGCGGCATAGGCCGGCAGGAGCAGATCGAGCTGATCGATGGGCGTGGACTGGTCCATGTCGGTAAAGAGAATGATCTCGCCACGCGTGCGCTGTATACCGGCCCACACGGCTCCTGGCTTGCCTTGGTGGGGGTTCTCTTGCAGGCGGAACCCGGGCAGGTCGGCGACGGCTTGCCGCACCAGATCGCGGCTGGCGTCGGTGCTGCCATCATCGGAGATGATCACCTCATAGCTCCAGCGCTGCCTTGCCAGGTAGGCATGCATTTCCTGGAGAACCCCGCGCTGGATGTTCTCCTGCTCGTTGTAGCAGGGGACCACCACCGAGAGATATGGCTCTGCCATTTCGTTCCACTCCCTCTTGGCTGGCCCCTGCTGGTCGGTGGCGATCATGCCAACACCGACGCGATATACTCGTCCGAGACCTTGCGGCGTTTCATCAGGTCGCTGCGGTACCCACGCCAGCGGTGGGCCGTGCATAGCCCCGCGATCTGCCCGCGCAGGCGGGCGCGGGCGGCCTCGCCACGCCAGGCCCGTATGGCTTCGCGGTGATGCGCCATTGCGCTTTGCGGATCAGGCTCGGTTGCGGCGCCGCAGCGCCGGTGGATAGTTGCGGGCGATCACCCAGAGGGTGTTACGTCCGACATAGTAGCTGAAGGCCAGCTTGCCGCCGCCGGTGGCCGAGAGGTGGTGGCGGACGACCGCATCGGGCGTAGACGCACTGGTAGCCCGCCAGTTGGGCGCGCCAGTTCGCATCCACATCCTCGCAGTACATAAAGAACGATTCCTCAAATAAGCCGATCTCATCCAACACGGACTTGTGGTAGGCCAGGGCTCCGCCGCAGCCGCCGAACACCATACACTCACGGTCGCGGGCCGGTTCTCCATAGGGCTGCTGTACACGCCCCGAGACTCGGGCGTTCCATCGGCGCCATAGACGTCGCCGGCCGAAGGATGTGGGTGGCTGGTCGTAGAGCATCATTCGCGAGGCTGCTGATCCGGCTCCGGGGTGGCGATCCAGCGCGTCGATGGCGGCCTCCAGCGAAGTAGGCTCGGCTTCGATGTCGTTGAGAAAGACGACGATCTCGCCCTGCGCGGCGCGGACGCCAGCGTTGCATCCCCCGCTGTACCCGCCATTCTGCGCGAGGGCCAGCGTGCGCACCTGTGGGAACTCGCGCTGTACGGCCTCCACCGATCCGTCGCTGGAGGCGTTATCCACCACCACCACCTCGAAGGAGGGGTAGGTTTGGGTCTCAAGCGAGGCCAGGCAGGGCCGTAGGTAGCGCAGACCGTTCCGAAGTTCGGGATGATGACCGAGGCGCGTGGTTCAGCGATATCACGGGACGTCCCATCTCACCTCGGTTTCAGGTAGGCGGCCAGAGCGTCTCGCCATGGGCGCATCTCGATGCCAAGCTGGCCCCAGGCTGTTCAGCAGCTCACAACGCTTGGGCACTTGCGCCAGCCGTCGATAGTTCTGGCCGGGATGCACGGTGACGTCTCGGATGCCGGCGAGCTCCAGCACAGCAGGCCATCTCGTACCGAGAACAGACGCCGCTGTTGGTGAGGTGATGCGTCCCATAGGCCGGCTGCTGCAACAGTTTGAGCAAAGCCTCGGCCGCATCGCGGGCATAGGTGGGAGAGCCAATTCCGTCGGTCACCATGGTCATCTCGCCACGCCCCGCGCCAGGCGAAGCCGACCGTCTGTGGAAAGTTGCGGGGCCATCGCCATACAGCCAGGCGACACGCGCGATATAGTGAGCTGGCATTACGATGCCGACCACCTCTCACCCGCCTCTTTGGTTCTGGCATAGACGCTCAACGGATTGGGCGCGTCGTACTCGCGATAGGGCTCCGGTTGCTCGCCATCAGCGATTATAGTCGGTGCTGATATAGACCAGCGGGCACCCCGCCTGCGCGGCGGCTACGGCGACGTTACGGGTGCTGATCACGTTGACGCGATAGGCCAGCTCTGGATCGCGCTCGCAGCCGTCCACATCGGTGATAGCGGCCGCCGTGTGGATGACCACGTCGGGCGAAAAGGCCTGATGAGGCTGATGGTAGCCATCAGATCGGTGATGTCATAGTCCGGCAGGTCGATGGGGAGCACGTTCTCAGGCGGGCAGAGGCGCAGCGCCTGTCCCAACTGGCCCTTGCTGCCGGTTACTGCGATTCGCATGCACTACCCGGCGTGACGTAGATGACCAACGATGCCTCGCCGCGCGCGCCATTATAGCATCGCCCCCGTGCGCGACCAAGCTGGAGCCGGCCGCGGCGCTGCGTTGACCAAGCGCTTTCGCGCGGGTAGACTTGCGGCCAGAGTTCGCGAGGAGGCTGTGTGCGCAAAAGAGGGCCAACCGCAAGCCAGAGCAGCTATGGGGTGCCAAGTCCGCTGCGAACCGTTGGGCGCGGCCTCCGTCTGCTGTTTGTAGTGGTGCTGCTGATGCTGGCGGCTCAAGCGGCCTGGCGGCTGCCGTCGGTCCGCGCGTTGTGGGAGGGTCTCTGGCGGCGAGGCCCCAGCGTTGCTCTGATCGCTGGTCACTGGCAGAACGATAGCGGCGCGGTCTGCGCCGATGGCTTGCGAGAGGACGACCTCAACCTGGCCATCGCCCGTCGCGTGGAGCGCCTGCTCCGTGAACAGGGCTACCGTGTGGAGGTGCTTCCCGAGTACTCGCCGCGGCTTCAAGGCTATCGAGCCGATGCCCTGGTCAGCATTCACAATGACTCGTGCGTGCCCTTGTCGGGGTTCAAGGTGGTGCGGGGGGCGGATTCGGGGAACCCACAGCGCGATGATCGCCTCGTTGATGCCCTGACCCAGAGCTATGCGGTGGCTACGGGGCTCGCCTTTCACGAGGAGACGGTGACCGACGACATGCGCTCTTACTATGCCTTCAGATGGGTGGCGCCCGATACGGCTGCGGCCATCATCGAGTGCGGCTTCATGGGCGGCGATCGGGTGCTGCTGACGGACGAGCAGGACCGCGTGGCCGAGGGCATCGCCAACGGGATCGTGGCTTTCGTCGAGGCGCAGCGGGCTGGGGAGTGAGAGAATCGTTGGAGAGGAGCGGCGATGAAGGTCGAGGGCAAGCAATACCGCACGGTCTGGCTGGAGGGATCGGCCGTTCGGATGATCAACCAGCACCTGATCCCGCATCGCTTTGAGATTGTGGATCTGCCCGACCATTCGCATACTGCTGGCGCCATCCGCGATATGGTGGTGCGCGGGGCGGGGGCTATCGGCGCGACGGCGGGCTATGGCATGGCCCAAGTGGCGCTGGAGGCCCCTGATGGTGGCGACTGGCGAGGCTTCCTGGAGCGGGGCGCGCAGATCCTGGAGGCGACGCGGCCTACCGCCCAGAACTTGTTCTACGCCGTGCGTCGTGTTCTGGCAGCGGCGCAGGCTTGCAGCTCGCTGGCAGAGGCGCGCCAAGCCGCCGTAGCTGAAGCCCAGGCCATCGCCGACGAGGATGCGAGCTGGTGTCAGGCCATCGGGCAGCATGGGGCCGAGTTGATCCCCGATGGCGCGCGTGTACTGACGCACTGCAACGCGGGGTGGCTAGCCTTTGTGGATTGGGGCAGCGCCCTGGCTCCCATCTATGTGGCTCACCGCACGGGAAAGCGGGTGTTCGTGTATGCCGACGAGACGCGCCCGCGCTCCCAAGGCGCTACCTTGACCGCCTGGGAGCTACAAGGCGAGGGTGTGCCTTATGCCATCATCGCGGATAACGCGGCGGGGCACCTGATACAGCGTGGCGAGATCGACCTGGTCATCGTGGGCTCTGACCGCATCGCCGCCAACGGCGACGTGGCCAACAAGATCGGCACCTATGAGAAGGCGCTATGCGCCCAGGCTCACGGCATCCCCTTTTACGTGGCTGCGCCGACTAGCACCATCGATATGGCCTGCCCATCGGGCGACCAGATTCCCATCGAGGAGCGCGACCAGGACGAGGTGCTGTATGCCAGCGGTCGCGACGATCAGGGTCGCCTGACGCGCGTGCGCTTGGCGCCGAACGGGGCACGGGCGCGCAACCCCGCCTTTGACGTCACACCGCACGCGCTGGTCGAGGGCATCATCACCCAGAAGGGGCTGGTCGCGCCCGATCGTCTGGCAGATCTCTTCTAGGCGAGCCCGTCTTGGCCTCGCCAGCCAAGGCGGCGCTATGCCTATGGATAGCTCCAGCTGTTCTCGGCGTCGCGGAGGCGTGGCTGCTTGCGATCACGGGGCGAGAGGAGCGGATCCGACACGGGCCAGGTGACCCCGATGTCGGGGTCATCCCAGGCGATGCCTCGTTCGAGGGCCGGATCATAGTAGCCGGTAACCTTGTACAGGAACTCGGCCTGGTCACTGGTGACGCAAAAGCCGTGAGCATAGCCGGTTGGGATATAGAGCTGGCGCTTGTTCGCAGCCGAGAGCCACACGCCCACCCAGCGGCCATAGGTAGGCGATCCGCGGCGAATGTCCACGGCCACATCGTAGACCTCGCCGACCGCTACGCGAACCAGCTTGGCTTGCCCGGGCGGAAGCTGATAATGCAACCCGCGCAGGGTGCCCTTGGTGGAGAGGCTGTGGTTGTCCTGGACATAGACATCGTCCAAGCCATGCCGCGAGAATTCGCGCAGGTTGTAGCTCTCCATAAAGAACCCGCGGCTATCGGTATGGATGTCGGGCTCGATAATCCTCACCCCGGGTAGGTCGGTCTCGATAACGCGCATGATCTGCTCCTGTGCGTGCTAGCTCGCTCCAGCGAGTCTAGGGATTGGACCGGTCGCTGTCAATGAGATCACAGCGGGCCAGGCGCCATCTTGCACCCGCTACACGGACGCGTAGAATGGCGTCTGTTTGCCAACGCGCGCGGGGGGCTGGGGGCGGCATGTCTTTTTCGGTCATCCATGGTTGGCGTGTGATGCGTGCACGGCTGCAGCACAGCCGTGTCTTGCATCCACAGACGCGGGAGGACCGCAACGAGCTCTACTTTTACCTGAACACGGGCATGTTCGGGTTTGCCACGGGCGGCATCATGGCCTTCCTGCCCGTGTTCTTGGCCCGGTTGGGGGCCTCGTCCTCGGCCTTGGGGTGGCTGAACGCAGCGCCCGCTCTGCTGGCCGTGGTGCTGCTCATCCCGGGTGCCATGGTGGCCGAGCGGAGCACCGACCAAGTGCGGGTGCGGGTGCGCAGCGCCTTTTTGATCAAGGTCACCTATCTCCTCTGCGGGCTGGCCCCGTTCTTTGTTCCTCCGGCACGGTATGACCTGCTGCCGACCATCCTGATCGTGATCTGGCTGCTCAAGTCGTTTCCCGATTCGGTGGCGCTGCCAGCCTGGACCTCGGTGATGGCGCGGGGGTTCTCGCCGAGGCGACGGGCGCGGGTGAACGGGGTGCGTTGGGCGATCATGAGCCTGGCCAGCGCTGTGGCAAGCCTGCTCTTTGGCCAAGTGTTGGAGCGGATCGCCTTTCCGCTCAACTATCAGGTGGTGTTCCTCCTCTCCTTTGCGCTATCGGTCTTTGACCCCATCTTTTTCTCCAAGGTGCAGGTGGATCCCACGACCATTCCCCAGCTTCAGGAGCGGTCAACGCCGTGGTCACGGTTGGTCGAGTATGTGGGGCCAGCATTCTCCCACCGACCGTTCGTCCAGTACCTCCTGGCGACCGGCCCCTATCGGATCGCCTTGCAGATGGGCGCCCCGCTGTTCAGCCTCTTTTGGGTGAACGAGCTTGCCGCCACCGACGGCCTCTTGGGGTTTCGGGGGATGCTCAGCTCGCTGGCGTTGGTGGTGGGATACGTCATCTGGGGCCAGATGGCAGGGCGATGGGGCCACCGGAGGGTGCTATTCGTGGGGGCGGTGGGGGTGGCCGCCTATGTGCTCATGACGGCACTCTCGCCCTCACCTTGGTGGCTCTTGCCGGCTGCGGTGCTCTGGGGTGTGTCGGCCCCCGGAGTGGATCTCGGGTTGTTCGACTTGATGCTCGGCGCGTGCCCCGACGAGCGCCAGCCGCTGTTTGGCGCGGTGTGGAACATGGTAGCCAGCCTGGCCATGTTTGTCGGGCCTTTGATCGGCGCCTGGCTGGGCGCGGCGTTGGGGTTGGCGCCGGCGTTGATGGTCGTGGCGGCGCTCCAGCTCGTGACAACGGCACCATTTGTGGTGTTGCCGCGCGACGACTAGACGTACGCCGCAGAGGCTCTCTTGACGCGAGACGGGTCGTTGGTCGGGCACTAGAATATCGGCAGATAGCGTTTGCGTTCCCATTCGGTGACGTGTATGCGGAACTCGTCCCACTCTTGCCGCTTGGCATCCACGAATCGCTCATAGATGTGTGGCCCCAGGGCGTCCTGGATCACCGGGTCCTGCTCCAGCGCGTCGATGGCGGCATCGAGAGAGCCGGGCAGGGTGGGTAGGCCGCGGCGGGCCCACTCGGATTCGAACAGATCCTCCTCGGTGGGCTCGGGAATCGCCATGTTGTTGCGAATCCCGTCCAGCCCGGCCGCTAGCATCACAGCGGCGGCTAGGTAGGGATTGCAGCTCGGATCCGGGCAGCGGAGCTCGGCTCGCACGGCCGCAGGCGTCACCGCTCGGGGGACACGGATCAGCGCTGACCGGTTCACGCGGGCCCAACTGACATAGACCGGGGCCTCGAAACCGGACACGAGGCGCTTGTACGAGTTGACCAGTGGCGCGAGCACGGCGCACATGCCCCGGGCGTGGGCCAACTGCCCGGCGATGAACTGCCGCGCCATCTCTGATAGGCCGTAGGGCGCCTCGGGATCGGCAAAGGCGTTCTCGCCGGTCTTCAGGTCAGCCAGGCTCTGGTGAATGTGCATGCCCGATCCGGCGATGCCATAGATCGGCTTGGGCATAAAAGTGGCATAGAGCCCATGCTGCTGGGCTACCGCTTTGAGCACGTACTTGAAAGTGACGGCGTGGTCGGCCGAACGCAGCGCCTCGCCATAGTGAAAGTCGATCTCGTGCTGCGAGGGGGCCGTCTCATGATGGCCGGCCTCCACCTCAATGCCGAACGCCTCCAGGGCTGTGATCATATCCTGACGGACCAGCACGGCCCGGTCGGCGGTGGCGTCAAAGTAGCCAGCTTCGTCGTGCTTGCGGAGGACGTCGGGCTCGTTGTGATCGTTGCGCTCAAACAAAAAGAACTCGAGCTCGGGGCCGATCCGGTAAGAGTAGCCCATATCGTGGGCCTCGCCCAGTGCGCGGATGAGGGCAGCCCGCGGGGCTCCCATGAACGGCTCGCCATCGGGCGTGTGGACGTTACAGATCAGCCTGGCCGTTGTGTGCTGGTCGTTCTCCCACGGGATGACGGCAAACGTCTCGAGCACCGGCACGAGGAACATGTCGCTCTCGCTGACGCGCGCAAACCCCTCGATGGAGGAGCCGTCGAACCATACGCCTTCGGCGAGCACGCGCGGAAGCTGTTTGGCCGTGACGGTGACGCTCTTGACCATCCCGACGATGTCGGTGAACTGGAGATCGACGAAACGGACGCCCAGCTCCTGGACGCGCCTCAGTATCTCTTCGGCGTCCCATCGTTCGGCATCCAAAGGCGCGCGGTCGGCGGCTCTTGCCATCTAGATATCTCCTTGTCATATCGTGTCGGGCGGGAAAGCTGGCGCATCCGCGACGCTGGCCACCGCACGAGCGCCGCGTGATCTGCCTATCGGCGAACAGGATTGGCCACAAGCAGGCCGGCCGGCTCTCGCCGCTTGAAGGCCGAGCCGTGCATTCGTCGCCAGACGGCATCCACAATGGTCGGCGCTACACCTCGCTCTGCTACCTGGGCCGGGGTCAGCTCGCATTCGGTGAGATAGTAGAGCACCTCGTCGGCCTGGTCGTAAGTGAATCCCAGCTCACCCTCATCGGTCTGCCCCTCCCACAAGTCAGCGCTAGGGGCCTTGCTGACGATGACCTCGGGGGCGCCGAGATGGCGCGCCAACTGCCGCACTTGGCACTTGTAGAGATGAGCCAGCGGCCGAAAGGCCGCCGCGTTGTCTGCGTGAATCGTAAAGTAACCCAAGAGCATCTCGGTCCGGTTGCTGGAGCCCACGACCAACGCGTTGTATGCCTCCGATTGGTCATAGAGCACCATCATACGTGAGCGGGCCATGAGGTTGCCCCGACGTCGATCAGAGATGTCGGGGTAGGCCTGCTCGACGGCCGCGACCATGCCCGTGATGTCACAGCGAGTGAGGGTGATCCCCATCTGATCAGCCAGCAGTTGGGCGTCCCGCTCGCTGCTGGGGCTAGAGATGGCATGGGGCAACGCCATCGCCACGACCGAGTCGGCCCCCAAGGCGCGTTCGCAGAGCAAGCAGGCCAAAGCTGAATCTATGCCACCCGACAGCCCCAGAATCACCCGCCGCCGCCCGGCGCGGGCCAGCTCACGCTGGATAAAGCGCGTGATGCGCTCGGTCTCGCGTTCGCAGTCGAGAACCAAGGCAGGCAGCATGGCAAGGGGTCCTTTCGAACCGGTTGGGATCACCACAAATGGCGATCTTACGGCGATGCGTCGGCGCCGTCAAGTCAGCGGCGAGCTGCCGAGCTGGGCCTGATGGCCTGCGCCTGAAGCTGGAGGCTCCGCTGCCCCTGCCAGGTGTTGATACTGGGCGCGTACATGAGGTCGATGGCATCGCCGGGCTCGAGTTCTTGGGCCAAGTGCCCCATGCGAAAGGCAATCACCGGGAGATCGATGGACCCGTCGCTCACACGGAGTTGGAGATGCTTGCCCTGGTTGCCACAGGCTCGCAGACTGCGGATGCGGAGGCCTAGGGTGGCCAGCGTCGCTGGCTGGTTCTCCTCGCCGACGGGTTCGAGTCGTTGGAGGGCTTCCACCGTCGCTTCGGTCACCTCCGCCAGCTCAACGATGGTGTCGGCGCAGTGGCGCGGGGCCAAAGAGGCCGGATCCAGACGCTCAGCCGCGTGCTGTCGCAGCCGGGCCTGGAACGCGGGCAGCTGATCGGCGGCCAGGGTGAACCCCGCCGCCTGGGCATGGCCCCCGTACCGCAGGAGCAGGTCGTCGCAGGCCTCCAGGGCATGGGTGATATGGAACTCGGGAATGCTGCGGGCGGATCCACGGGCCGTCTCGCCATCGGCTCGCATCACCAGGGTGGGGCGATAGTGGCTCTCGCAGAGACGACTCGCGATCAGGCCCACGATGCCCTCATGATAGTCCGCTCCCTGGATAAAGAGCAGCGGCTGGTTCTGCTGCTGGGCAGCTTGCTGGGAGGCCTGGGCCGTCTGGGCGTCCAGCAGCGTCTTGCGCTCGTTGTTGATGGCGTCCAGTTGCTGTGCCAGGGCCGCGGCCTGAGTCGGATCCTGCTCCATCAGAAGCCTAAAGGTGGCCTGAGCCGTATCCAGGCGGCCGGCGGCGTTGATGCGCGGTGCTAGCCGAAAGGCGATGGTGACGCTATCCACGGCCGCGAGGGGCGTGTCCGACACGCGGACCAGTTCGCGCACACCCACGCGAGGGGCGCTACGTAGACGTTCCAGCCCCGCCCGCGCCAAGACGCGGTTCTCGCCCACCAGGGGGACCATGTCGGCCACGGTGCCGATGGCCACCAGGTCGAGGAACGGCCGCGGATCCGGGTCGCCGTCGCTCTGGCCGAGCTTGCGAGCGGCGGCCAACAGCGCCTCGGCTAGACGGTACGCTACCCCCACGCCGGCCAGATCCTTGAAGGCGTAAGCGCAGCCGGGTTGCTTGGGGTTGATGATGACCACGTCTTCCGGCAGCGTCGATGGAACTGAGTGGTGGTCGGTGATGATCATGTCCAGCCCGAGCTGGCGGGCGTAGGCCACCTCAGCTCGCGAGCGGATGCCACAATCGACAGTGACGACCAGGTTGGCGCCGTCCTCGGCCAGCCGTTGCAGCGAATCAGCGTTCAGCCCGTACCCCTCGTCAAAGCGATCGGGAATGTAGGGTTGGACCCGATCGCTCAAGAGCCGCAAAGCCGAGGTGAGCAGCGCCGTCGCCGTAACGCCATCAGCATCAAAGTCGCCATAGACGACGATCTTTTCGCCACGCGAGATGGCCGCCAGGATCCGCTTGACGGCCTCAGGCACCCCTTTCATGTCAAAGGGGTTCTGGAGGCTCGTGGGCGGATCGAGGAACGCCTCGACGGCTTTGGCGTCGCGATAGCCACGGCCCCAGAGCACCCGCAGCAGCACGGGATCTACCTCGGGGATGCTCTCCAGGAACGCGGCGGGAGCGATGGGGCGGTGGGTCCAATGCTGGGCGGATAAGGGCACGACGACTCCTCTGCTATGGGGCACGCAAAGGATTATAGCGGGCGTTGCGCTCGCAACCAAGCAGGTTGCGTTGCCCGCGCCATGTGTGGCGATTCTGGAGAGAACGAGAACCCCGAGAGGAGCACGCGCTCCCCTCGGGATCGGTGCCGACCTACAGCCAGCCCTGCTTGCGCATGAACTCGCTCAGGTAGGGAACCTCGACCGTCTCGCCCTTGTAGGCCTGGATGCCATAGTAGATGTAAAGGGCGGCTGGCACAAACAAGATGATCCATGCGATGCACGCAACGCCCGGGATGATAGAGAGGATCGCTACAACGATCCACGCTGCGATCCACGTGACGATGAGGCCCAACGAGGTAATGGCATTGTGCCGGATAAACTGGCTCTGCTTGCCCTTGTCCGAGAGGAGCATGATCAGCCCGATCAGTCCTCCGGTGAGGTAGGACAGCAGGCTCCACAGTTTCTCATCGTCCGTCGGCTCGTCGCCGGCCCCCAAGTCGAACGGGTTCTGCGTCTGATCTGTCATCGTCATCTTCTCCTTTGCTGCAACGAACCTTCCGCGTACCACTACGTGGATGGGGTCGCAGGGTTGCGGCGCGAGCGCCTCGACACCGTTGCCCTATCATACTCGATATGCTAGAATCATTGCTAGCGCAAGAGCGAACTGGACGTAAGTTCATGGTAAAGATTCTCTTTATGGGCACGCCGGACTATGGCGCCACGGTGCTGCGTGCCTTGATTGACAAGCACGAGGTGGTGGCGGCGGTCACCCAGCCAGACTGTTTCGTGGGGCGGGGGCGCTGCCGTTGCGTCTCGCCGCCGGTCAAGCTGGTCGCGCAGGAGCACGGCATCCCGGTGCTGCAGCCGGAGCGGTTGCGCCGCGACGAGACGGTCTTGCAGGCCATGGAGGCGGCTGGCGCCGATGTCTTTGTGTTGGCGGCCTATGGGCAGATTCTGCCCGAGCGGGTGCTGCGAATGCCGCCGCACGGCGTGGTGGGCGTGCATGCCTCGCTGCTGCCGCGGTGGCGGGGAGCGGCTCCCGTCGAGGCGGCCATTCTGCACGGCGATGAGGAGACCGGGATCACCCTGATGCTCACCGACGTGGGGCTGGATACGGGCCCCATCATCGCTCAACGCGCCATCGCCATCGCGCCGCGCGAGACCAGTGTGACCTTGACGGAAAAGCTGGCGCGGTTAGGGGCTGCGTTGTGCCTTGAGACGCTTCCCCGCTGGGTGGCGGGCGAGATCACGCCCCAACCGCAGGATGAGGAAGGCGTGACCTTGGCGCCTCCTATCGATCGCTGCCAAGGTGAGCTCGACTGGGGCCTCCCCGCACGTATCATCGATCGGCAGGTGCGAGCGTATACCCCTTGGCCTGGCACCTGCACCTGGTACGAGGGCACTCGCTTCAAGGTGCTGGCCGCGCACCCAGCGCCGTGGTCTGGCGACGAGGCCCCGGGATGGGTGGTGCAATCGCCCGAGGGGGTCGGGGTGGTCACCGGTGATGGTCTACTGGTGCTGGAAGTCGTGCAGCTGGCGGGCAAGCGCGCCATGGCGGCGGATGCCTTTTGCCGGGGCCAGCGCGACTTTATCGGGGCTGTACTGGGGCCGAGGGAATGACGATGCGCCCTCCGTTGGCGGTGGTACGGCTGGGACGGCAGCCCTATGGGCGGGTTCACCGTCTGCAACATGCCCTGGTGGAGGCGCGACAGCGCGATGAGATTTGTGATGTAGCGCTGCTCCTGGAGCACGAGCCGGTCATCACCCTGGGGCGCCGCGCCGACGCGAGCCATATCCTGGTTGAAGAACCTGTGCTGAGGCGGGCCGGCATCGCGGTCGTAGAGATCGAGCGGGGCGGCGACGTGACCTATCATGGCCCGGGCCAGGTGGTGGGCTACCCGATCGTCGACCTATCCAGGCTCGGGCTAGGGCCCAGCGACTATATGCACGCCCTGGAAGACGCCATCATCGCCGCCATGGGGGATTATGGGATCGCGGCCGGACGCCGCCACGGGCAGGTGGGCGTCTGGGTCGGCGATAACAAGATCTGCGCCTTGGGAGTCCGGGTCAGCAAACGGGTGACTTATCACGGGTTTGCCCTGAATGTAGACCCCAATATGGATCATTGGCGCATGATCGTCCCGTGTGGCATTCGAGACGGCTTTGTCACCAGTATGGCGGCCGAGATGGGCCGCGTTCCCGCCATGGATGCGGTGGTCGACACGGTGGTGGCGCGCCTGGGCGAACGGCTAGGGTTGATACCGTCCGAACATCGGTTGAGCGATATGCTGCCCGGCGTGGCCCAGGAAGCTCCGCTGGCAGAGATGGAATCACCAGAAAACTAGGAGCAAGATCATGGCGGATCGCATCGCAGCACTACAGGCCAAGATCGCCGAGCGGGGGCTGGATGCCCTGTTCGTCACCGAGCCGGGCAATCGTCGCTACATCAGCGGCTTTACCGGGTCGAACGGCATCGTCATCATCAGCCCAGAGGGGGGCAGTGTCGCCACCGATTTTCGCTACTATGACCAAGTGCGGCAACAGGCCCCCGCGTTCACCGTGGTAGAGCTGGGTCCCGATCAGGATAAGGGCTTGGCGGTCCACGTCGGCGAGCGGGGCTATGCGCGGATCGGCTATGACGGCGCGCACATCACGGTGGACCAGCTCGCGCGGTGGGAAGCGGCCATGCCTGAGGTGACGTGGGAGTCGGCCAGCGGCTTGGTGGAGGAGCTGCGTCGCGTCAAGGACGCCAGTGAGATCGCGCAGATCCGGGTGGCGGTGGCCCTTGCCGACGAGGCCATGGCGCATATCATGGACTGGATCCGACCGGGCGTCACCGAGCGCCAGGTGGCTTGGGAGCTTGAGGTGTATATGCGGACCCATGGCGCCGAGCGGCTTTCGTTCGATACCATTGTGGGTAGTGGGATCAACGGCGCCAAGCCCCATGCTGTTGTCAGTGACCGCGTCATTGAGCGCGGTGATCCCGTCGTGATCGACATGGGCGCCATGTGCGGCGGCTATTGCTCCGACCTTACGCGGTCGTTCTGTGTGGGGGAGGCCAGCGACGCCTATCTCCAGGCCTGGGACCTGGTGCTTGAGGCCCAGGTCTCTGCCGAGGCAGCGATCAAGGCGGGAGTGACGGGGCGCGAGGCTGACGCGGTGGCCCGTGAGATCATTGATCGCGGCGGTTTCGAGGGCAAGTTTGGCCATGGCCTGGGCCACGGCGTGGGCTTGGCGATTCACGAAGCCCCGTCGCTCTCGATGCGCTCGGAGCACACGCTGGTTGCTGGGGATGTTGCCACGGTAGAGCCCGGCGTGTACGATCCGGCTTGGGGCGGGATTCGCATCGAGGACATGATCCTGGTGCTGGAGGATGGCTGCGAAGTGTTGACCGGCGTGCCCAAGGTGCCGGTGGTGGGCGCATAGCTGCCAGTGACGTGGCACGGCTCGACCGATAGACGGCCGGGGCAAGAGAGGGGGCGACATGGTTCCAGGGCGAGTGACGCATGCAAAGGGCAGGGGGCTACTCTTGGCGGCTGGGAGTCTAGCTCTCGGCGTGCTGATCGGGCTGCTTCTCGGCTGGTACGCATTCCCGATCCAGTGGTCGGATACCGATCCGTCAGACCTGCGTTTGCGCCATCAGATGGACTATGCCGTCATGGTGGCCGATTCCTTTGCCCTGACCGGCGATGTGGAGCGTGCGCGAAGCCGCCTGGCCGAGCTCACCGACGAGGACACGACCTGGGAGCAGGTGTCCAACTTTGTGGCGCGGGTGGCGGTGGCGCGCCGAGCCGAGGGCGACAGCCTAACGGCGGCCCGGCTGGATGCCCTGGTGGCCGATGCGGGCCTGCCGGATCCGACGTTGGCTGACTATGCCATGCCCGCCCAGTCTAACGGGAGCGGAACGCGACTCGGGCTGATCCTGCTCGGTGTGGCGGCCCTTGTCTTTGCGGCGGGCGCTCTGATCTGGTTCCTCCTGCGAGGGCGCAAGGGAGCAGCGGAGCCTGCGCCGGAAGCACCGGTGGTAGACGTTGACGAGGCGACGGAGGCTCAAGAGCCACCAGCCGCCCCTCAGATGCGCGTGCCCCAGCCGCCGCTCTCGGAGCCAGCGGATCGCGTGCCCGAGGCGTCCGCGGCGCGTTGGGAGATGGTGCCGCAGGTAAGCGTGGATGACGCCGACGACGCCGATGACGACGCGCTGGACATCACCGAGCTAACGGCCGATGCTCTGGTTCACGTTCCTGCGCTGGAGGACGAGGCCGAGGAGAGCCAAGCACCGACGGAGGAGCCCGAGGCGACTGCGCCCGAGTCCCCCGAAAAAGCGTCGGACGCGACCGCAGACGAAGAGCCTGAGCTGGTGCCCGAGGTCCCCGCCGATGCTCTGGGAGTGTTCCACGCCGAGTATGTGCGCGGAGCCGAGGATTTCGACTGCTCGTTCACCATCGAGGATGCTGATGGCACCTTCCTAGGGGAATGCGGCGTGGGTATCCGTGACGTGCTGGACCACGAGGGCGAACAGCTTGTCAACGCGTTCGAGGTCTGGCTGTTCGACAAGGCCGACATCCGCACGGTGTCGTCGGTGGTGGCCAGCGAGTATGCCTACGAGGATCAGGTGATCTATACGCGGCTAAGCTCAAAGGGCGATCTGGCCTTGGCCGACGATACCTTGGAGCTCACGCTGGAGACGCAGACGCTGGCTTTGACCGCTACCGTCACTGGCTTTGCCTATGGCGAGGGAGGCCCTGGCCCCAACAGCCATTTCGAGCGCTTTGAGGTCGAGCTGGTGGTGGAGCGTAACCCCGCGGCATAGGGATGGCCGTGATCGAGGCGCGCTGCCGCGGGGCAACGCGCCTCTTGTGTTTCTGGAGGGGGTGGACGCCAGTCGATGGTGTTGCTTGGGGAGCGTCGCATGGGCAGGCAACGGTGGATCCTACATCTGGATCTGGATGCCTTTTTCCCGTCGGTTGAGGAGTTACTGAACCCCGCGCTCAAGGGCAAAGCGATCATCGTGGGGGGAGATCCCAACGCGCGCGGGGTGGTTTCCTCGGCGTCCTATGCCGCCAGGCGATATGGCGTTCGTTCGGCCATGCCCATGGCACAGGCTCTGCGGCTTTGCCCTCACGCCATCGTGCTGCATGGCCACCATCATAAGTATGGCGAATACTCGACGCGAGTCATGCGCATTCTGCGCGAGATCACGCCCCTGGTCGAACCGCTTTCCATCGACGAGGCTTTTCTCGATATCACCGGTTGCGAGCGCCTGTGGGGTCCCCCGCTAGAGATCGGTGTGCTGGTGCGCCGCAGGATCCGTGACGAGGTGGGCTTGCCCGCTTCGGTGGGGATCGCGGCCAACAAGCTGGTGGCCAAGATCGCCTGTGGCCAGGCCAAACCCGATGGGCTCTTGTTGGTGCGACCTGGAGAGGAGGCCGCTTTTCTGGCCCCGCTGGCCGTACGGGAGCTGTGGGGCGTCGGCGCCGTCACCGCCGAGCGGCTGGAGGGATTGGGGATTGCCACTATCGGTGATCTGGCGGCCTTGGGTGCTGACTATATGCAGCGGGTGTTGGGAGATCATGGCCGAGGGTTGCACCGAGCCTCGCTGGGCATCGACGACTCTCCTGTGGTCAGCGAGCACCAACGACAGAGCATCAGCCAGGAGCGGACCTTTTCGTGCGATGTCGTCGAGGCGGACGTGCTGGCCAAGGAGCTGCTGCGGATGAGCGAGCATGTCGCCGCCAGCCTGCGCGGTGCCAACCAGGTGGCCCAGACGGTGCGCATCAAGCTGAGATATGCAGATTTCTCGACGCTCACCAGGCAGGTGCGTCTGGATCAGCCTACCGACCAAGGACAGCGGGTGCATGAGGCGGCTGCCGCCCTCTTTCATCAGCACTGGAGAGGACGACCGCTGCGCTTGCTAGGCGTGGGCGTCAGTGGGCTGCTGGACGGGGCGGGGTACCAGCTGGATCTCTTTGATGACCTCGATCAGCGGCGCGCCAGCCTGGATCGGGCGCTGGACGCCATTCGCGACCGCTTCGGGCGTGATGCCATCCAGCGAGCCTCGTTGGCCAAGCCTGATCGGCGTGCCGCGGACGATCGAGACGAGGACTTTACACCACCCGTGGAACCCGCGCCAGGATCTCCGAAACCACCTCATAGTTGATAGTACCCAGCTCGTGGGCTACATCGTCGACGGTGATGCGCTCCTGCCCTTGCTGGCCGATCAGCACCACTTGGTCGCCTTGCCGCACCCCAGGGATGTGGCTGACGTCGATCATGGTTTGGTCCATGCAGACGCGGCCGATGATGGGCGCTCGCTGCCCCCGCACCAGCACTTGGCGCCAAGTACGAGGGGCTCGCCGAAAGCCGTCGGCATAGCCCACGGGAATCACGGCCATGGTGACGGGATGATCGGCCCGATAGGTGCGCCCATAGCTCACATAGTGACCGACAGGCAACGTCTTGACTTGCGCCACCTCGGACTTGAAGGCAAAAGCTGGCCGAAAACCATCGGGGCAGGGCGCTTCGGGCGACGGGTTGAGCCCATAGAGGGCGATGCCCACGCGCACCATCTCGTAATGGCTGGACGGCACGCGGATGGTGGCGGCGCTGTTGGCCGCGTGAGCCAGCGCGGGCCGCAACCCTTGCGCCTCCAGCTCCTGGAGCAGGGCGTCGAAGCGATCGAGCTGCCATTGGGTATAGGCTAGATCGTCAGCGTCGGCGTCGGAGAGATGGGTAAAGATGCCCTCGACCTGGAGATGCTCCAGGCCCGCGAGGCGCTGGAGCAGCGGGACCACCTCTTGGGGAAAGAGGCCCAGCCTGCCCATCCCCGTATCAACCTTGATATGCACCCGAGCGGTGCGGCCCAGATCGCGGGCAGCACGGTTCAGGGCCTCGGCGGTCTCCAGAGCAAAGACGGTCGAGCGCAGGTTGTGCAGGACAATGTCGCGGGATTGCCAGGCGGGGCTATAGCCCAGGATGAGAATCGGGGCGTCGATACCCGCCTCGCGCAGCAGCAGGGCCTCGCCGACGCAGGCCACGCCCAGCCACTGGGCGCCGTTGTTCAGGGCCGTCCGTGCGACCTTGACGGCGCCGTGGCCGTATCCGTCGGCCTTGAGGATGGCCATGATGCGTACGTCAGATCCCACCATCTCGCCCAGCAGCCGCACGTTCTGGGCGATGGCGTCCAGGTCGATCTCTACCCACGTGGGGCGGCCTGGGCGTTGCAGGCGCACCTCGCGCCACCCAGCGTCTTGGCGAGGCACCCGTTCGCCATCGCGGAGGGGCGCTGCCAGCAGGGCGCGGGTGATCCCCTCCATGCGGGCGGGCGTGCCTCCCTTGATGAGGACCAGGTCGCCTGGCTGGAGCAGATCGCGCAGCAGGCGCACGGTATCGTCGACGCTGTAGGTGACGTGGACCTGCCGCGGCGCCAGCCCCGCCTCGCGGGCGGCCTGGGCGGCGAGGGCCGATAGCTCGCCTTTGGTGACCAGGATGTCGGCGGAGCGGGCCGCGGCGCGCCCCAGCATGCGGTGCGACGATTCAGCCTCTGGGCCGAGGTCGCTCATGTCGCCCAAGACGGCGATCCGCCGAGCGGCTGGCAGTTCCGATAGGGCCTCCAGGGCCGCGGCGGCGGACTCGGGCGTGGCCGAAAAGCTGTCATCCAGCAGCGTGCTGCCCGCGATGCCCTCCAGGGGGTGCATGCGGCCAGGGATCGGGGCAACGCCCGCCACCGCAGCACGGATGCGATCCCACGGTACGCCCAGCTCGCAGGCGCAGGCGACGGCCGCCAGCACGACATAGGCGTGGTGGGCCCCTACCAGTCCCACCTGCAGTGCCGTCCGCTGGTTGCCGTGCCGCACCACCAGCCGTGTGCCCTCCAGCGAGGTGCTGATCGCCTCCCCCACATAGTCGGCCTCGGCCTCCAGGCCGTAGGTCACCACCCGCGCCTTGGTCTCGGCGGCCATGGCGGCCACCAGCGGATCGTCTGCGTTGAGGATCGCCAAGCCGTCGGATGGAAGGGCGCGGACCAGTGAGGCTTGCTCGGCGGCCACACGCTGGAGCGATCCAAAAAAGCGTAGGTGGCTAGACCCCACACGGGTAACGATAGCGATGCGGGGCTGGGTGATGGCGGCCATCTCGGCGATCTCGTTGGGGCTGTCGGCGGCCATCTCGAGCACGGCTATCTGGTGCTCGCGCTCTAGGTATCCCAGGGCGATGGGCAGGCCGAATCGTCCGTTGTAGCTACCAGGGTTGCGAAAGGTAGGCCAGGAGCCAGCCAGGATATCGGCCACGATCTCTTTGGTGGTGGTCTTGCCGACGCTCCCACCGATTCCGATCACCTGTAGCGAACGCGCGCGGACGATATGCCGCGCATAGTCGAGCAGCGCCTGATGGGTGTTGGCCACCTGAATCCAGGTGACGTCGGGGCGCGGCTCGTCGGGGATGCGCTGGCAGAGGACGCCCGTGGCGCCGCCAGCGAGGGCGTGGGCGATATGATCATGGCCGTCGCCAGTCTCGGTGACGACGGCGCAGAATAACTGACCAGGCTGGATCGAGCGAGAGTCGTAGCCAAAGCTGTGAAAGGCCGTGTGCAAGGACGCACGCACCTGGCCCCCGGTGGCTTTGAGCAGGTCGTCTAGCTGGATCATCTCATCGGGCAAGAGGCAGGCCGCCTCGTCCGCTCTGGGGGAGCGGACGAGGCAGATTACGTGCGTCCGTGCCAGTGCCGCAGGTCACGGGTAGGTGGGTCCGCCCGGCGTGACGCTCGGGTCCTGCGGCGGATACGGATCCGGCGTAAAGGTCGATGTCGGGGTCAGGCTGGGCGTCGGCGTGTGGGTTGACGTCGCCGTCGGGCTGGCCGTGGGCGTCCAGGTGTGCGTCGGTGTGTGCGTCAACGTTGGCGTCGGCGACCAGGTCGGCGTATGGCTTGGCGTGACCGTCAGGGTCGGCGTTCGGGTTGGCGTCGCGGTCACCGTGTTGGTCGGCGTACGCGTGACGGTCGGCGTCCGTGTTATGGTGGGTGTACGCGTGATCGTAGGTGTGCGCGTCATGGTCGGTGAGCCGGTGGGAGTCGGGGTCCCGCCAGGCGTCGGTGTACGCGTGGGGGTGGACGTCCGCGTCGGGCTAGGCGTGACCTCCACGATGGTGCGGCGCGTGGACGGACGCACGAGGGTGAATACCCACTCTTCGCTATAGGGGGAGAGCTCCTCGTCGCGGGCGTTGCCCTTGCCGTCGACGACGACGATGCGCCATCGGTATCGGCCTGGGAGCAGCGTCGTTGATGTCACGCGACGGCGCGGCTCCTGCACCCAGTCATACACCCGGGGCTGCTCGTCGGGTCGATCAGGCCAGATTTGGACCTCGAACCACTCGTCGTCGCCCAGGGCACGCTCCCACACCCAGAGCAGCTCGAACACAGAGCCCTCGGCCTCATCCACGGGGGACAACAGGGCTGGAGCGGTGGGCCCGACGGGCGTCTCGGTGGCGGAAGGGGTAGGACTGATCGTGCCTGCCATAGGCGAGAGGGTGGGCGTCACCGAGGGCGCCAGGGGAGGCTGGTCGGTAGCTTGCTCGGTGGCCTCCACGGTGGCAACGGGCTCGCTGGTGGCCGGCAGCGGTACGGGCGTCTTGCGGCGACAAGCGCTAAAGGTGAGCGCCAGGATCACCGTGAGCACCAAAAGCAGGATCGTGCGATGTTTCATGACACGCTCCGTTCGCTGTCGATGACAGCCGATGCAGACGTCACAGACGTTCTCTACCATCTCGGCCATTATAGGCCACACGGAAACACTCTGCAACGCTCCCAAGCCTTGCCGTCGCAGGGCCGCCCTGTGGATAAGCTCGGCAAAGCCTAGACGTCGTGTTTCGTTCTGGCGATGCGCTGTGGTTGAGCCGCGAGCCAAAGATGCTGAGGATGCGACGCTCTTGCGAGGTGGTGATCGCCTCGGGCAGGGGGGAAGTACGCTCGTGTCGCCGCGATAGCGGGGCATTGTCCACGCGAACTGGCTGTAGCGCTGGCGCTGCTGGGCGGTCAGCCTAGCTTCGGTCAGCCGTTGATCGCGGCGCGCGTCCCAGCCCATGAAATCGGAAAGTCGAGCTGTTCGTCGCCCAGGTAGTGATGCCCAACCAGGCGCTCGTCCTCCCAGAGGGCGATAGGCAGCTCCCGCAGGACTCGGGCCAGACCGCGGGCGCGGCGTTGGACGCTGGACGAGCCCTCGGGCTCGGCGCGCCCCTCGCAAAAGAGCCAGCCCCGATAGCCCTGGAAGGCGCGCATGCAGGGCTCGTCGTCAAGGGCCCGCTGACGCAGGCGGGCGATACGCTGGGACACGGCATAGGTCGGATGTGTCATGGTCGATCCTCTCCCTTATGGCAGCATGCTAAACCAGGCTCGATGCTGGGTCAACCGCCGCTCTGATTCTTGACAGGCGGTGATGCTGGGGGCTATGGTGAACGCCAGCGTCGTCACGGGGACCTTCTGGGGGTGTGGGTGGCCTGGTGCCACGAGAGGAGCCACATGACGTTGACGTGGAACCGAGAGTGGCCTCTGCTGACCGACTATGGCGGCAGGAGGCTCGCGCGCGTGGCGCTGCCACTGGGCGGCATCGGCACAGGCACCGTGTCGCTGGGTGGCCGCGGCAACCTGCAGGACTGGGAGATCATGAATACCCCCGCCCTCGGGTACAACGGGGGCCATGCGGTGTTCATCTTGTGGACGCGACCGCAGGGCGGAGAGGCGTCGGCGCGGGCGCTCGAGGGCGCGCTCCAGCCGCCCTACGAGGGTCAGAGCGGCTCCACGGCCGCCTACCACGGGCTGCCGCGGTTCCGCGAGTGTGCCTTTGGGGCCGCGTATCCATTGGGCCAGGTGCTGCTCTCCGATCCCACCTGCCCACTGGACGTGCGGTTGGAGGCGTTCAACCCACTGGTACCTGGTGACCCCGACACCAGCGGGATCCCCATGGCCGCGTTGCGCTATGTGCTGCACAATCCCAGCGCCCTGCCTGTCGAGGCTAGCATCACGGGCTATATGCGTAACATGATCGGAGCAGATGGTCGTGCGGGGCGCTGCCAGGGTAACCGTACGGCCTACCGCCAGAGCCAGGCTGTGCGTGGCCTATGGATGACCAGCGAGGGCGTGCTCGCCGATGCGCCCCAGTGGGGCACCATCGCGCTCACCACCGACGGCCCAGACCTTTCCTACTGCACGGGCAGCGAGGAGCGGAGCTGGGGCGGGCGCTTGCTGGCTCTATGGGACGACATCATGGACGATGGGCGCCTCGATGAACGCCAGGGGGCGGCATCCGATGCGCCGTTCAGTGGGCTATGCTCCAGCGTGGTGGTGCCGCCCGCTAGCGAAGTGACGGTCACATTCCTGTTGACCTGGGTGTTTCCCAATCGGCCTGCCTGGTCGCGCACGCCCGTGGCTCCCGAGGCGTGCGAGTGTTGCGGCCCCGAGGCACGGGTGGGCAACTATTACGCCACCCAATACGTCGACGCGTGGGATGTGGCTGAACGGGTTATGCCGCGCCTGCCCGCCCTCGAGCGCCAGACGCTGGTCTTTTTGGATGCGTTCTGTGCGTCTGACCTGCCCGCGGTGGTCAAAGAGGCGGCGCTCTATAACGTGAGTACCTTGCGCACCCAGACCTGCTTTCGCACCGAGGATGGTAGGTTCTATGGCTGGGAGGGCTGCTGCGACGATCACGGCTGCTGCATGGGGTCGTGCACGCATGTCTGGAACTATGAGCAGGCGACGGCATTCCTATTCGGCTCGCTGGCGCGGAGCATGCGCGAGATCGAGTTCCGGCACGCCACGAACGACGACGGCCGCATGAGCTTTCGCGTCAGCTTGCCGCTGGGGTGCGACGCCGAATTCCCCGTGGCGGCGGCCGATGGGCAGATGGGCTGCATCCTCAAGGCGTATCGCGAGTGGCAGTTGTTGGGCGACGACGCGTGGCTGCGAACGCTGTGGCCGCAGGTCAAGCGAGCGTTGGCCTATGCCTGGGTGCCAGGCGGTTGGGACGCCGATCAGGATGGCGTGATGGAGGGCTGCCAGCATAACACGCTGGACGTCGAGTACTATGGTCCCAACCCACTGATGGCGGGTTGGTATCTAGGCGCATTGCGGGCGGCCGAGCGCATGGCTCGCCATCTGGGCGACAAGGCGTTCGCCGAACGATGCGGCACCCTGGCGGAGCGCGGCAGCGCCTGGGTTGACGCGCATCTCTACAACGGCGAGTTCTATGAGCAGATCATCCAACCGCCAGCCCCAGGGCAAGAGATCGCCGAGGGGTTGCGACACGACATGGGGGCCAGCGATCCGACCCATCCTGACTATCAGCTCGGCCCTGGTTGCCTGGTTGATCAGCTCGCGGGGCAGTTCATGGCCCACGTGTGCGGTTTGGGGCACCTGCTAGATCGGGAGCATGTGCGCACTACCCTGGCCAGCATCTATCGGTACAACCACCGCGAGAATCTCTATGATCACTTTAACCACATGCGCAGCTTTGCCTTGAGCGATGAGAGCGCCCTGCTCATGTGCACCTGGCCACACGGCGGCCGACCAGAGGTGCCTGTGCCCTATGGCAACGAGGTGATGACGGGGTTCGAGTACACGGCGGCCATCCACATGCTCTACGAGGGGATGACCGAGTTGGGGCTGCGGTGCATCGCTGACATTCGAGCGCGCTATGACGGCGAGCGGCGCAATCCGTTTGACGAGGCCGAGTGCGGTCATCACTATGCGCGAGCCATGGCGTCGTGGGCGGCGGTGCTGGCGCTCTCTGGCTTTTCCTACTCGGCGGTCACGGGCGAGATGGCCTTTGCTGCGCGCGCGGGCCGCCACTTTTGGTCGACGGGCGACGCCTGGGGCACCTGCGTCGTCCGCGAGGTGCCCAGTGGCTTGAGGGCTCGCCTGGAGGTGCTCTACGGGCGGGTGCGATTGTCACGGCTGCGCCTAGGGGCCGCTGGGCATTCTGTCCAGACAGACGATGGCGGCCTGGCGGCTGGGGAATCGGTGACGATAACGGTGGTGTGCGATTCAGAGTCGGACACGCATTCGGACAAGGGAGACACACGATGAGGCTGGCGTTCATGAGTTTTTTGTACCATCAAGCGTCCTGGCGCGAGCTGATCGAGGCCGCTACGCGCTTGGGCTATGACGGGATCGAATATCGGGCCGAGGCGGGCCATGGCCATGGTGTGGAGGTGGATGCGCCGCCATCGCGCATCGCCGAGGTTCGCGCGGCCATGGCCGACGCTGGGCTAGAGACAGCCTGCCTGGCCACCAGCGTGCGTTTCTGCGAGGACGAACCAGGCGCGAGAGATGCCAACCTGAAGCGTCTGTTGCCGCTGCTGGAGCTGGCTCAGCGGGTGGGGGCACCTTGCCTGCGCCTGTTTGGTGATCCCCTGCCCAACGGCGGCGCGGGGGCCCGCGCCGCCAACTATGAGGCCCAAGCAACGTACCTGGCTCGCGCCGCCGAACATGCTGCCGAGGCTGGTGTGCGCCTGTGCCTGGAGACGCACAGCAACTTTCGGGCGTACGACGCCGGCGAGGTCCTGTTCCGGGCGGGTTATCCTGAGGCGCTGTGGGTGAACTGGCATCTGGCCCACTGCATCAACCACGGCGAGGACGTGGACGAGGCCTATCGCCATGTAAAGGGGCGCGTGGGCCATGTCCATTTCTACCTGGGTGACGGCCATATGGATCGCCAGTACGACCTGCTCAAGGCCGAGGGGTACCAAGGCTACTTTTCGGTAGAGATTATGCCGAAAGAAGGCTTGTCCTCGGACGACCTGCTACGCGAGCATGCGGCGTGGTTCCGCGGCCGGCAGAAGGCCTAGCCGGGGGCGGGTTCGCTCCTGGACGTGTGGGGCCGCGTGGTGGCGCGCTATCGGCGGTGATGGCGCGCCCTTGCGCACCTACCAGAACTCGCCGAGCCATGCATCGTAGCTGATCGGCTCAAAGCGCCCGTGCCCCGAGACGGGCCAATGCGTCAGCTCCCCCACATAGACCCGATCACCGATGCTGTAGAGATCCACACGCACAAAGGCAAAGGGTTCCGACAGGGCCTCCGCTAGCTCTAGCATCGCGTCAAAGGTCTTGGGGGCCTCCTCAGGGGAACCCTGCGGGAAACGATAGGTGACGTTGAGGGGATGGAAGGCCTCGTCATAGCAGGTGCGCGTATGGCGGCCAAAGCGGTCGTCATCGACCTGGACCATCCGGCAGCGGCCATGGAACATGAAAAGCTTATAGTCACGAGGGATGGCGCCCCGCTCGTCGCGCAGCAGAGGCTCGACCAGGATCCGGCGAGGCATCGTGATATAGGGCCACTCGTGGGTCAGCAGCCCAAAGCGCGACCGCATCCATCGGCGGCAGGTCGCGAGCATCAGCTCCGATGAGAGAGGCTTGGCCTCAGTCCGGAATAGCATCCATCCCGAAGCGTGATTCGGCTTGAGCACGCATTCTGCGGGAAACTCGCTGAACGGCAGTGTGGCAGGGTTGTCGGTTTGGTGGAGCAGCGGCACGAGCACCTGCTCGGCGGCCTCGGCTCCCAGGACGCGCGCCACATAGCCACGGAGGCCGAGCTTGGAGGCGGTCTCTGCCATCCGCGGGTCTCGTTGGTGGAGCTTGCTCCAGACCACCTTTTCGCTAAAGGTTCGCGGCTGGGCCAGGTTGGGGGCATAGCCCAGGAACTTGCGGAAGCGAGCTCGCTCCACTGGGTAGCCCGTCAGCCGCTCGCCCAGTTCAAAGGCTCCCGTGATGAGCGGCGCTATGCGATGGTGTGTCCATGGTGCGGGCATGAGTCTCCTTTCTCCCCGGCAACGCAAGCCTACCCAAAGGACGATGACGCTGCAAGCATGCTGGCGTATCAGCCTGGCTCGCTGTAGGGCGATCGTGTGGTCTCGGCCCACAGACGGGCCAGGTTGCGTATAATAGGGCCATGGCCTGACCAACGATTTGGGCCAGGCTGTGGGCAAGGAGGGGTTGTGGCGATCTCTGAGCATGAACTCAAGCAACGTGCCAAGTTGGCGGGTCACGGCGAGCCGATGGATCATGCGGTTAACATTGTCGGCGCTGGGCTGGTCCTGGCCGCCCTGACCATGGCACTGCTGCTCGATTCCGGAGGCGATGGGTGGCGAGTGCGCTTGATCGTCGTCTCCACCCTGCTGGGGGCAATGGCTCTATTTGGGTTGGGCCAATGGCATGATCGCGTGGCTAGATGGGCCTGTGTGATGGTGCTGGCGGCGCTCTTGGCGCTGGGAGGGGTGCTCTTTCCCGGGACAGGGCTCTTTCATCTATGGGGGCTGGTGGTAGCTGTGTCAGTGGTAGCGCTTTCGCTCCGCGCTGGCATCGTGGTGGCCGTCATGGGTACGCTCTCGGCGTTGCTGTGGCGGCAAGTTGATCCCGCGGGCTGGACGCAGGCCAGCGTGGTGGTGGCCACGGTCGGCATCTGGGGGACGATCGGGGTGATCTACTGGCTGCATTCGTCGGCCGAGGGCACGGCACTGTGGGCCTGGCACCAGTTCGAGCGGGCACAGGCGCTGCTGGACGAGGCGCGCGAGGGCCGAGCCGAGCTGCACCAAGCGCTGGACGATCTCGCCCATGCCAACCGACAGCTTGGCCTGGCAAACGAGAACCTGGCGGCCATGCGGCGGGTGGCCGAGGACGCCCAGCGCGCCAAGGCGGCCTTTGTCTCCAAGGTTAGCCACGAGTTCCGCACGCCTCTGAATATGATCATCGGGCTGGCCGATCTGCCGATCACGCATCCAGAGCTGTACGAGTCGTCGTTGCCGCCGACGCTGCTCGAGGATCTTTACATCGTCCGCCGCAATAGCCAGCACCTGCTCTCGATGGTAAACGACGTGCTGGATCTCTCCCAGGTGGAGGCTGGGCAGCTGGCCTTGTACCGTGAGCAAGTGGATCTCAGCGTGCTGTTGCGTGAGAGCGCCGAGGTGGTGGCTCCCCTCCTCCAGAAAAAGGGGCTTTCCCTTGATCTGGAGATCGCCGATGACATGACCGTGTTCTGCGATCCGACGCGGATTCGGCAGGTCATCCTCAACCTGGTCAGCAACGCCGCCCGGTTCACCGAAGAGGGCGGCATCAGCATCGAGGCGGCGCGCCAGCAGGGCATCGTTCTGGTGGCGGTTACTGACACGGGTCCGGGCATTCCGCCTGATGATGTGGAGCGGATCTTTGAGCCATTCTACCAGTCGGGGGCCAACCGGCGGCAGGGCCAGCGGGGTACTGGGCTGGGGCTTAGCATCAGCCGCCAGTTCGTCGAGCAGCACGGTGGTCGCATGTGGATCGAGAGCTCGCCTGGGCAGGGGAGCACCTTTCGTTTTTCCCTGCCCATCAGCGATGCGGGCGGACCGCGGGTGGGGGCGGATCGCTGGATCTCGGAGCAATGGCCTTGGGTTGAGCGGAGAGTGCGGGCGACCGTGCCCATCGTCGATACGACGCCCCGCCTGGTGATGTTTGACAGCACCGGCGACTTGGCGCAACTGATGCCGCGCTATGCGCGAGACATCGAGTTCGTGGTCGCCGGCAGCGTCGAGGAGGCGATCGACGAGCTCAAGAAGGGGCAGTCTCTGGGCGCCCTAGTGAACACGGCCTCTGCCAATGCGCTCTGGCCCACTGTGGACACCATCGCCCGCAGCGTGCCGTTCGTGCCAGTGCTGGGTTGCGCCTTTCCTCCCAGCAAGGAACACGCGGCCGCAGCTGGAGCCGCCGAATACCTGGTCAAGCCCATCGACCGTGAGGCGCTGGCCAGAATCCTGGATGGACTGCCGGGTCCGGTGCGAAGAGTTCTCGTTGTGGACGATGATCCCGACAGCAGGCTGCTCTTGGGCCGCATGCTGAGGATCTGGCGCGAGGATGTGGAGGTGGTGTTCGCCGAGAGCGGCACACGGGCGCTGGAAGAGCTAGGGCGCGACAGCTTTGACGCCGTGCTCCTGGATATCATCATGCCGGGCATGGATGGCTGGCAGGTGCTGGATCGCATGCATGAGCGCGGGTGGGTGGACGTGCCGGTGATCATCGTCTCGGCGCAGGATGCCCGGGAGGAGCCCCTGGCCAGCCCGCTGGTGATGACGTCGGTGGGCCAAGGCATCTCGGTAGGCAAGGTGCTGCGCTATGTGGCCGAGCTGATTCGGGTCACGTATGCGCCGCTGGGCGAGGACACACCTGAGCGAGCGCGGCGATGAACTGATCCCGCTGCACCGGCTTGGCGAGGTATGCGGCGGCGCCCAGCGCTTTGGCCAGCTCTTGAGCGCGGACCACCGTGCACACGATGACCGGCACGCCCCGCGTCTCGGGGTTCTGGTGTAGGTGTGTAAGAATCTGCCAACCGTCGCTATCGGGCAGCATGATGTCAAGCACGATGGCGTCGGGGCGGGTGGCGCGAATCACGTCGATCAGATCCGACGGGTCCGGCACGTGCTGGATGTTATAGGACGTGCCCTGGGTGTAGCGCCGGTAAACGTAATAGAGGTCCTGGTTATCCTCGACCAGGAGCACCGTGGCGCGCTGTACGGCGGGCAGTCGCAGCTCGCAGTAGGCTTGCGTCTCGTTCACGCGCCACAGACGCTGACCTCCCTGCCGCTCCAGCATCTCGTCCACCAAATAGTCGGTGGGCTCTTGGGTGGCGCGTGGTGGTGTGAGCGCAAGGGCGATAGCGGCCTCGGCCTCGGACGACCTGTGCACTGCTATGGTCGCGTGAGCAGGGATAGGCTCGCCCGCAACGGCCGTCATGCGGTCAAACGTCACTAGGATCGCCTGCTCCAGTAGGGTGCTAGGGCCAGCGGCAAGCAGATGGTTGGGAGCATCCTGAATGTCTAGGATCACCTTGCGCGCCTGGGCTAGGGGGGCAATCACCTGGCGGACGCGGGCCAGGACGTCGCTGAGCTCGGTGACGGCGCCCGGGGTTTCGTCCATGACGGTGTCGATCTCGCGGCGGACTTCGGCCTTCCATGGCTGCGCACCAGGATCCTCTGCCTCGTGCAGGCGGCTTGAGAGCCACGCGATCGCCTCTTTCTGCTGGCGGCTGAGGTGTCGTACGCTGATGCCCATGTCCTCAGCGGTGCGGGCCAGCGTCCATCCATCCACGAAGCGGCGGTGGAGGATGCGATAGTAGCGGCGCGGGGGCGCGTCTTCGGGGCAGGCGGCATCGGGGGCCAGGTCAGAGATCATGCGCACCAGCCGGCGGCGCATCTCGTCCTGGGTAGAGATACCGAGGACGCGCTGGAGCGCTGGCTCCGGCTCATAGGCCGGATCATACAAGTTGTTGAGGGCCTCGGAGAGGCTATCCATCACCGTCCGATAGTCGTCCATGTCCTGTAAGAGTCCACCCCGTGTCCATGCTAGGTCATTGTGAGAGCGCCACGCCTCTGATAAGCTAAAGGCGAGGGTAGCCGAAGCGGTGGCTGTGGGATCGTGCAAGATGCCACAGGCCAGTTGACTGGTGCACCATGTGAGCATTGTAGCATGGTCGCGCCAGCCAACCAACTGCCCGTCTGTTCTCGTAGGTTGTTTCTGGCCATAGGAGGTGGGTCTGGCAAAGCGACTGCTGGTGATGCTGACGACGATCGCTAATTGGGCTCGAATCTCAAGGGGGAAATGATGAGCAAGGTTTCACGTCGTGATCTGCTAAAGTACATGGGCCTGGGGGCGGCAGCGGTGACGCTCGGCGCCTGCGCGCCGGCCGCTACGCCGACGACGGCGGCGCCGGCCGAGAAAGAGGTTGAGGAGCCTGTGGAGGCCGAGCCTGCGGCGGAGACGATTACCCTCCGCTGGGTGACCAACCACGGTGTGGCTGAAATGCCGATGTTCGAGAAGGTTGCCAAGAACTTTGAGGACCGCAACCCGAACATCAAGATTGACCTGTTGAACATCCCCGGCGGCAACGAGTACTATAATGCCATCAACACCCAGGCCGTCGGTGGCGACACGCCGGATCTGTTCTACTGCCGTTCGTACGACACCCAGCCTTTCGCCAGCAAGGGCTGGATTGTCAACCTAGATCCGTTCATCGAGGCTTTTGGCATCGACACCAACGACTTCTGGGATGGCATGCGGCCGCACCTGCTGTACGAAGGTTCGTTTTATGCGCTGCCTTATGACTTTTCGGTCATGGGGTTCTACTATAACAAGAACCTCCTAGCGGAAATGGGTATCGATGCGCCACCCGACGATTGGGATCTCGATCTCTTTGAGGAGATCTGTGAGAAGATGGTTGTGTGGGATGGCGACCGGGTAGCCCAGTGGGCCACCACGCTCGAGTCGGGCGATTGGTACTGGGTCGGCCACATTGTCTCCAACGGTGGCCAGATGTGGAGTGACGACTGGAAGACCTGCACGCTGGATGCTGATCCGGTGGTAGAGATCTTTGAGCGCTTTATCGAGATGCGGAAGAAGGGCATTTTCCCCGAGGGCGGGGCGGTGCCGCAGGGTGTGAACGCCTGGCCGAGTGGCCTCAGCGTCATGAAGCATGATGGTTCCTGGGCTACCGCTGGCCTCCGCGAGCAGGTGGGTGACGCCTTTGAGTTCGATGTGACTGGCATGCCCTACAATCCCAAGACGGGCATGAGGCTGGTCAGCGGCGCTGGCGGTGCCTGGAGCGTGGGTGTGAACACCAAGCATCTGGACGAGGCGGCTAGGCTTTGCGACCATGTCACTAGTACCGAGTCCTGCAACATCCTGATCGCGGAGCCGGTGCGCAGCCTGCCTGGCCGCAAGTCCTCTGTTGACCTTTGGGTTAAGAATGCGACCGAGGGCGGCTTGCAGCCGGCCAACGTAGGCATCTTTGCTCGACAGACCGAGGAAAAGATCGCGGCCGAGCCGTATCCGCCCTTCTGGAAAGACTTTCAGGTGATCTGGGCCAACCGGATCCCGATCATGCTCTACGGTGGCGGCGACGAAGAGGTGGACGTGCGCGAGCAGCTACGGCTGGTCACTGAGGAGACGCAGGCGGTCATTGACCTATACTGGGAATCCGTATAGGTGTCTAGTGGAGGGGCACTGTGGCAGAACCCGCAGTGCCCCTTTCGGTGTAACCAAGATGGCTGCAAGAGTTGGAGTATGACTCGATGACGCGACGACGCATGAGCTTGGCTCAACGCGAGGAGATCGAGGGGTACATCTTTCTGTTGCCCTGGATCCTCGGGTTCCTCATCTTTTCCTTGGGACCGCTGTTGGCCTCCATGTACCTTGGTATGACCAACTACCGCGGGGCTGGAACGCCCGAGTGGATCGGGTTTGACAACTTTGAGCGGATGCTCTTTAACGACAAGCTGTTCTGGCAATCCCTGAAAGTCACCCTGCAGTATGCGGCGGGGTACTTGCCGTTGGGGTTGATCTTTGGCTTCAGTATCGCGCTGCTCATGAACCAGAAGGTGCGCGGTATCCTGGTTTTTCGCACTATTTACTATCTACCCGCCGTGGTCTCTGGCGCAGCCGTCGCGATTTTGTGGCAGTTTGTGTTCCATCGTGACTATGGCGTGCTGAACGAGATCATCGGCTGGTTTGGTGTCGAACCCATCCCCTGGCTGCTCAGTGAGCGCTACGCCATGGTGGCCTTCATCATCATGGGCCTCTGGGGCGTCGGAGGAGGCATGATTATCTACCTGGCGGGCCTCCAAAGCATCCCCACGGACCTGTACGAGGCGGCCGCCATCGATGGAGCCAACGTCTGGCAGCGGTTCTGGCGTATCACGATTCCCATGATGACACCGACGATCTTTTTCAACCTGGTTACCGGTTTGATCGGAACCCTTCAGATCTTTGCCACGGCGTACATTATGACCAGTGGTGGCCCCAACTATGCCACCTATTTCTACAGCCTGAACGTCTACTACACGACCTTCCAAAAGCTGCAGATTGGCTATGCGGCCGCATTGGCTTGGGTGCTCTTTATCATCATCCTTGCTGTTACGCTCGTTGTGTTCAGCACCTCCAATCGATGGGTCTACTATGAGCATGAGGCGGAGAGGAGGCCAGCGTAATGGGCATGGAGGGTTCAACCCGGCCGCGAGCTCTTCGCCATGAGGATCAGACGGTGATCATTGGTGGCCACCGGCAGACCTCACTGGAGCGGGCCATCATCTACATCGTGCTGCTGATGGGCGCAGCCGTATTGATGATTCCGTTCTACTGGATGGTGAGCACCAGCCTCAAGCCACTCGATGAGATCTTTGTGTTCCCGATCAAGTGGATCCCCAGCCGACTGGTATGGCACAACTATGTAGAGGTGTTCGAGCGGTCCCCCTTTGCCCGGTACATCCTCAACACTGCCTACATGACGGGTGTGGGGATCATAGGCAACCTCTTTGGCAGCTCGCTGGCGGCGTTTTCGTTCGCTCGGCTGCGCTTCCGCGGCAAGAACGTGCTGTTCATGCTGATGCTCAGCACCATGATGGTGCCGGGCTGGGTCACCATGATTCCCACCTTTATCATGTTCAAGTACTTTGGGTGGCTGAACAGCTTCAAGCCGTTGCTCGTGCCAACCTTTTTCGCGCAGCCGTTTTACACCTTTTTGCTACGGCAGTTCTTTATGGGCGTTCCGCGGGAGTTGGAGGACGCCGCGCGCATCGACGGTTGCTCCACCTTGCGTATCTTCTGGCAGATCATGTTGCCCCTGGCCCGCCCCGCGCTGGCCACGGTGGCCATCTTTTCGTTCTTTACCCACTGGAACGAGCTCTTGGGGCCGCTGATCTACCTACAAAGCCAGGACAAGCTCACAATTTCGGTTGGCATTCTCTCGTTCCGTAGTGAGCAATACGCTAACTATGCCAACATGATGGCGGCGGCCTGTATCTCGATGCTGCCGTGCCTGCTGCTGTTCGCCTTTGCGCAGCGGCTGTTCATCCAGGGCGTGGTGGTGACGGGCGTCAAGGGCTAGTGCACAGGCTGATACACTCTGGCGAGGATGCCAGTTAGGAGGATCAAGAATGCATCTCGACTATGATGTCTATCTCGACAAGGTGTTAGGTGGGTGGATCGGCAAGTCGGCCGGCGGGGCCATTGGGGCTCGCTTTGAGGGCACCAAGGCGTACATCGAGATCTCGCCCGAGGAGATGTTCCCCGATGAGATGCCGCCCAACGACGACCTCGATTTGCAGGTGCTATGGCTAAAGGTGCTGGAGGAAAAGGGCGCGGCGCTGACCTCTGATGACCTGGCTGAGGCCTGGCTGGAGGGCTGCTGGTACCCGTTCAACGAGTACGGCATCTTTCGGCGCAACTGGCAGCTTGGAATTCATCCGCCCATGTCGGGGCGCTTTACCAACCAGTTCTGGGAGACGGGCGAAGGTTGCCCCATCCGTTCCGAGATCTGGGGTTACGTGTTCCCGGGGGCTCCTGACCTGGCGGCCAAGTACGCCTATATGGACGGCACGCTGGATCACACCGAGCAGTCGGTGGGAGCCGAGATGATGTTTGCCGCCATGGCGTCCATGGCCTTTTTCGTCGACGATGTCCGACGGCTGACGGGCATGTTCATCCATTACCTGCCGGAAGGCAGCCCCATCGAGCGCATGACCCGCGAGGTGTTCCGCTGCTATGATGCTGGGATCAGCCTGCGTGAGACGCGCGACCGGATCATGTACATGGCGGGGCATCCGGAGGCCTGCGACAGCCAGATCAATGTGCCGTTCACCTTTATCGGGCTGCTGTGGGGCGAGAACGACATGGTGCAGACGCTCCTCTCGGCGCTCAAGTGCGGCTATGATACCGACTGCACCTTGGCGTCGGCGGGGGCCTTTATCGGGCAGATCGCGGGTGCCTCTGGCCTGCCGGCCAGCATCACCGAGCCGGTGGGTGACGAGCTGGTGATGGGCATTCAGTACAACCGTCCCGAGATGACGCTTTCGGCCCTGGCGCGTGACACCGCCCGCATGGGCGTGTTGCTGGCCGAGCAATGTGCCACTGACTGCAGCTTTGACGGGGTTCCCGATCTGGAGCCTTTGCCGCCAACGGCCGTGTTCCCCGAGACGCGGCTGGCAGTCGACTATGCGGGGCTGCCCGAGGCGGCGCCTGGCGATACGGTCGAGGTGGTCGTGCGCGTCGAGGGCGTGGTGCCCGAGGGCGAGCTGAGCATCACGGGGCCCGACGGCTGGACCATTGCCCCGGCCACTGCCCAGGTTGGGCCGCTGCGCTCTTCGGTCAAGGTCTGCCTGCATGCACCCGAGGACGTGGACGTCTGGCCCCAGAAGAACCTGTTTACGGCCAAACTGGGCGGTCTATCCTACACCTTTGGGGTGGCGGGCGCGCAGCTGTGGAAGCTGATCGGGGTGCACTTTGATGCCGTGCCTGGCGACTATGTGCCCGAGGATGTCGGACGGCGACGTCGCTTCAATCATCACTTTGTGTCGCTCCAGCGCGAGTTCATTCCCGAGCCCGTGCAAGATGTGGACGGGCTGTTTGAGAGCTGGTCAGAGAGGTTGGGCACGCGCGCCGTGGTGCCGGCCTACGAGCGCGTGGTGGACCCATCGTGCCTCATTGGGCTGCGGGGTCCGCTGGTGTTCTACCTGGCGCGCACGGTGATCTCGCCCGACGATCGCCTGGTGCATGTTGGCATCGGCAACACCGACAGCTATCGTCTGTGGGTGAATGGCGAGCTGGTGGGCGAGGCCGACGAGGCGACGTGGTGGACACCCTTTAACAACGTTCACTCCAAGGTGGCCCTGAAAAAGGGCGCTAACGAGATCGTGCTCAAGATGGTGCGGCCCCGTGACGAGACCAAGCTAACGTTTGGCATGCGCTCGACGGATTTGCATCCCTATATCCTGGCCAAGTTCAAGGAACGACCGCAACCGGAAGGTGCGCCGCCACCAGATCCAGCGATGGCGTTCAACGTCGCCGACTGGGTGGTGGACTTGGCGGATGAGGTGCCCTGATCAGATCGAAGCAACAGCACTACTTGGATGGCCGCCCTTTCGAGGGCGGTCATCTCGCGTATAAAGGCCGGGTGAGGCATAGTGGCGTGGGCTGGACGGTGGGGCTGTTGATCAGGTCTCGTTCGGATGCTATAATCGTCCTCATCACGTGACGCTGCCTACGCCTACAGCACCAGCAGGAGGATCTGCCATGTATCAGAAGATCATCATCGTGGGCAATCTCGGCCAGGATCCCGAGATGCGCTATACCCCCGATGGAACGCCGGTCACGTCGTTCTCGGTGGCCACTAACAAGCGCTGGACTACCAGGGATGGGCAGCAGGGCGAAAAGACCGTCTGGTTCCGGGTGACGGCCTGGAGGCGCTTGGCCGAGACGTGCTCCCAGTATTTGACCAAGGGACGGCAGGTGCTGGTGGAGGGCGAGCTGGATGAGCCGCGGGCCTGGCAGGGGCGCGACGGCGAATGGCGGGCCTCGCTGGAAGTAACCGCCTATACGGTCAAGTTCGTAGGTGGCCGAGGCGATGTCACTGCCCCGCCTGACTCGGAGCCCTACGAGGATAATAGCTCGGACCGTGGAGGTTCCGGCGGCAACCAGGTTACCAGCATCGATACCATCGATGACGATGAGATCCCCTTCTAGGGCGACGTGGGGATGAAGCCCGTCACCAGTCCGGCCTGCGCCGATGGGGATCCAGCGCCACGTACCATCCGCCTCTACCAGGACGATCCCTACGCTACAGCCTTTGAGGCACAGGTCGTGGCATCGCTGGAGGTCGAGGGCCGGCCGGCGGCGGTGCTTGATCGCACCTGCTTTTACCCCACCTCTGGCGGGCAGCCGCATGATACGGGCACGCTCAACGGCATCCCCGTGGTAGACGTCCTCGAAGACGGCGGCGCTGTCGTGCACGTGCTCGCGCAGAGTCTCCAAGCAACCCGTGTCGAGGGTCGCGTGGACTGGGCCCGGCGTTTTGATCACATGCAACAGCATACCGGGCAGCATGTCCTGTCGCAGGCTTGCCTCCGTGTGGCGGGGGCGCCAACGGTTAGCTTTCACCTGGGTGAACAGGTCAGCACCATCGACTTGGCAATTGCCGACCTATCGGCGGATTCGCTTTGGGACGTGGTGGCCGAGGCGAATCGTGTGACCAGCGCCGATCTCCCTGTGACCGTGGCGGTCTATGACGACGCAGCCGCGCTGCCTGACGCACTGCGCAAGGCCCCGACGGTGGAGCAGGAGATTCGCGTGGTGTCCGTCGGCGACTATGACGACAGCGCGTGCTGCGGGACGCATGTGCGCCGCACCGGCGAGATCGGCGCGATTCAGGTGACTCGGTGGGAACGGTCCAAGGGACAAACACGGCTCACCTTTTTGTGTGGCGGGCGGGCCGTGGCTGACCATTGGGCCAAGACGGCTCAGTTGCACGAGTTGACGGGGCTCTTGAGCTGCGGCCTTGACGACTTGGTCCCCCTTGTGAGCAAGGCTCTCGAGGAACGCAAGGCCGAGGAAAAGCGCTCCATGGCGCTACAGGAGCGGCTGGCCCGGGTAGAGGCGCAGCAACTGGCGACGGAGGCCGAGACGATCGCCGGGCAAAGTGTGGTGTTGCGGGCGTTCGACAACCGTTCAGCGGATGAGCTGCGTCAGCTGGCCAACGAGATCACCAGCGATAGTGCGTTGGTGGCGGTGCTGGCTGCAGGTGCGCCCAGTCCGATTGTGTGTGTGGCCTGTGGGCCACAGAGCGGCGTCCACGCAGGCGAGCTTGTTCGGGCGGTGCTCGCACCGTTCGGAGGCAGGGGTGGCGGTAGCCCGGCAACGGCCCAAGGGGGCGGTGTGCCACCGGAGCGCCTGGGTGACGTCTTGGCGGCGGCTCGAGCGTGGTTGACGGATCGGCCAACGGGAAGAGTGAGGCGATAGGATGCTGGAACAACTAGCGCCCGGCGTCTTTATCTCGAGAGACTACTGGCACGGTAACGTGGGGCTCATTCGGTCGGCTCGGGGGGCACTGCTGGTGGACATGCCCATGCGACCCTGGGAGGCGGAAGACTGGGTTCGCCGTCTGCAGGGGGAGGGCGTGGGGTCGATCTTTGGGGTGGTGAATACCGACTATCACCCTGAGCACATGTTCGGCAACGCTGCCATCATGCCGACACGGGTCATCGGGCACGACGCCTCGCTCAAGCCCATCGAAAAGTATCGCACGTCCGGCCTAGACCGTCTGGCCGAGGAGATCGGCGAGGACGATCCGGCGCTGGCGGCGGCGCTGGCCGACGTGGAGTTGTTCGAGCCCGAGATCAGCGTGGATGACCGCGTCACGTTGCACCTCGGTGACCGTCGCGTCAAGGTGATTCATATGGAAGGGCATACGCCGGCATCGCTGGTGGTCTACCTGCCGGAGGAGCGCATCCTTTTTGCGGGCGATAACGTGATGAACCAGGAGCATCCGGCTCTCTATGATGCCAACACCGAGGCGTGGCTGCGCACTCTGCGCCGCATCCGTAGCATGGATGTCGACGTCATCGTGCCAGGAGAGGGCGCTCCCTGCGGCAAGGAGGTCATCGCCCCGCTGATCGAGTACATCACAGAGATGCGCCGTCGCACCGCCGAGTGCTTTGCCACGGGCGCCAGTCGACGCGACTGTGTGGAAAAGGTGGGCATGTTGGACTTTTTTCCCGTGCCTGAGGAAAAGGCCGCCCGCATCCGCGAACGGCGGCGCCACAGTGTTGAGCGGGTCTATACCGAGATTCGCCTGGCGCAGCGTGATGATGGCTAGGAGGGGAGATCAGGGGCGAGACATGGCGATGTATGGCGACGCGGGCACCCTTTGATGACGGATCATACCGAGCGAGTCGTGACGGTGGCCTCGGTGGCGGAGGCGCTGTCGCATCTGACGACCCGGCGTGGGCGGGCCCGCATCGTGGCCGGACTAGCCGGGCTCGCCGGTGGGCTTGACCTGCCGGAGGAGGCCTACCTCGTCGACGTCTCCGAGGTTGCGGCTCTGCGTCGCGTGGAGATCGGTGACGATGGACTGATGCTGGGCGGCGCGTTGCTGCTCTCGACGCTGATCAAGCATCCCGATGTACAGACGGCATCCCCCCTGCTCGCAGTGGCAGGCTGGCACCATGAAGAACAGGGGCGCGGCGCCGAGACGCTGGCGGCGCGTGTGGTCTCAGCCCGTGGCGGCGATCCTATCAACCTAGCCCTGGTAGGCCTGGGCGCGCAAGCTGAGATCACCAACCTTACCGGCGCCCAGTGGTTGCCGGTGTCCTCGCTTTACGTTCGGCAGGGCGTCTCGCGCGTCGATAGCTCATCAGAGATCCTGACGCGGATCCGTGTGCCTCTGATTCAGGGCATTCACGGCGGTGGCATCGGCGTCGCGTCGGCAGAAGGTGGCACAGACGTGTATGGCCTGGCGATAGCCGTTCGCCTGGACGAGAGTGGCGAGCGTTTCTCCCAGGTGATGATCGCTCACGGTGCTGACTGGATGAACCCGACCAGCCTTCCCGACCTGGCTTCGGAACTGGTGGGCATCGCCCTGGATGACAAGGAACGGCTGCGCGGCTTTGTGGCCAAGCTTGTCGAGCTTGAGCTGGCCGGAGCAGGTGCGGGGGCTCCCGATGAGATCGGCGAGAGCGCCTTCCGCGAGGCTTGCCACGCTGCCCTCAAGGGCGCGGCGCGGGCGGCGCGCCGGCGCCTCGCATCTCAGGAGCACTGAGTGGCCACGTTCCCCGGCTATGCCTAGCCTCTACATCCACATCCCCTTTTGCGTGCGCAAATGCACCTACTGCGATTTCTGCTCCTATGCGGGCATGGATCGCCTGATCCCAGCCTACGTCGCTGCCCTCTGCGACGAGGTGCGTTTGCGAGCCCCGCGGTGGCGGTCGGCGCGCTTTGATACACTCTACATAGGAGGAGGTACCCCCACGCTGCTGACGGCAGCCCAGATCGCCAGTGTGCTCACTGCCTGTGCTCAACATCTGGACCTAACCAATCTGCGCGAGGCCACCATCGAGGCGAACCCTGGCACGCTTACGAACGCGCTGCTGCGCGATGTGCGTCGCGCGGGGTTGGATCGGATCAGCCTGGGCGTGCAAAGCCTGATAGATGACGAGCTAGCGCTCCTGGGGAGGGTACATACGGCCGAAGAGGCGGTGGCGGCGGTGCACATGGCCCGGGCAGCGGGCTTTGAACGAATCAGCCTGGATCTGCTGATGGGGTTGCCAGGACAGTCGTTGGCCCATTGGCAGCACTCGCTCGAACAGGCGTTGTTGCTCCGGCCAGAGCACCTCTCGTTGTATGGGCTTGCTTTGGAGGACGGCACACCGCTCAAGCGGGCCGTGGATACAGGTCGCTATCCCGAGCCGGAAGAGTATCAGGGGGCCGACATGTACCGTTGGGCTGAGGAGCGTCTGGTCCGTGAGGGATATGCGCACTATGAGATCTCGAACTGGGCGCGGCGTGAGACGCTGCCCGATGGAAAGAGATCTGCGCGCCATAACCTGTGCCGGCATAATCTGCGCTATTGGCGTAATGGCCGCTATCTGGGGCTGGGCGCGGCTGCCGTCTCCTATGACGGGCGCACCCGCTGCCAGAACACCGGCGACCTGAGGGCGTATATCAGCCAGGTGGGGCAGGGCCGTCTCCCCATCGCCGAGAGCGAGACGCTCGACCCCGCCGCGCGCATGGGCGAGACCATGATGCTGGCGCTGCGAACGAGCCAAGGTATGCGGTGGGATCGGTTCCAGCGGCGCTTTGGGAGGTCGCTGCGAGACGTTTACGGGGATGTCATCGACCAGCTCGCCGCGGATGGCCTGCTGGTGGCTGATGCGCGGGGGATCCGTCTGAGCCGACGCGGCCGCCTGTTGGGCAACCGCGTCTTTGCAGCCTTTTTGCTCTAGCGTCAGGCGACAGCGCTAACCACGCTGGATGGTGCGCTTGGCCTCAATCTGCTTGAGCACGTCCTTCAGGTGGTCGGCCAGCTCGCGGGCTCTTTCGTCGCGATTCTGGCTCAACTCGTCGATGTAGGCCTCGATGCCCTCGACGAGCTCATCATCGAGCAGGCCGCGGTTAGCCTCGAGAATGCGGCCCGTCTCCTCGTCGGTCTCGGCGCGAAAGAGTTGGTTGATCAGCCTCTGCTTGGGTGGCAGGGCCTCTTCCATGGTCTCCAGAATGGCGGTCACCAGCGCATCAAGCTTGGCAACGCGCTGTTCGTTGCCCTTGCGCTCGGCAGCCTGCCGCAGGCGCAGGGCGGTCGTCAGCACCAGGTCATCAAGCTCGTCCTGGCGAGCCCGCACCGCCTGGGCCACATCGTCCTCGCCGAGAAGCTCTGCGACCAGTAGCTGCGCCTCGTCCTCCATCTCTTGGATCGCTTGCCGCTGTTGCTCCACGGCGTCGAGGATGCGCTGCCGAAGATCGGTCAGGCGCTCAGCGCGGTCGGTGTCGCCCTCGCTCTCGGCGGCCTCGATGCGCTGGGTGAGGGCCTGGAAAAAGCCATAGTCCAGCTTGGCGCGATTCAGCATCACGGCGCCCTGGAAGGCTTGGTCGTCCTTGGTGTCCAGGAAAAGCTGGACCAAGTCATCCACGCTGGCGTCAGCGGGCGCGGCGGGCGGAGCAGGCGGGCCGACGACGTCGAGCAGGGTGCGGCGCAGCCGTTCCAGCTGCTGGGCGTCCAGGCCGAGCTCTCCATCCTCATTGGCGGCGTCGATCAGCGAGCTCAGGAGCAGGAAAAAGCCATAGTCGATCTCGTCGGCGTGCTCTTTGGCCAGGGCCTCCAGCGCCTCTTGATCGTCCAGGCTCTCTAGGAGGCTCTCCAGCAGGCGCATCACCTTGCGACGTTCCTCCAGCATCTCTGGCGTGATGCCTTCGGCCTCATACACGGCCTCAAGGAGGCCCTCATAGGTCAGGGCTGTGCGAGGCTGCAGGAAATAGCCCTTGCGTTGCTCTGGCGGAACGCTCTGCATGACGGCGTTGAGCAGCCGCCCCACGAGCTTTTCGCGGTCGTCGCCGTTGATCTCGAGCTCTGGCGGCACATACGCGATGAGGAGCTCATGCTCGGGATCGTGATAGACGAGGGGTGTGCTGACAATGCCCCCAAAATCGCACTTGGGGCAAGAGGCATAGTTGATGCGCGAACCCATAAACGCCTGCTTGAGCTCGGGCTCTTGGCCAACGTCGATGATGGTGTGGATCTCAACCACAAACTTGGTGCCACAGTTGGGGCACGTCACGGGGCTAGGCATGGGGGCAAAGGCCATGGTGAATCCTCCCAAGATGGGTACGACTAGGAACGGGCCGCCAACACCCGATCGACGAGGCGGCGCGGATTGGTGACGGTGGCGAGCTCAACCTGGGCCAGGTCGAGCCCAGCGCCTAGGGCAACGTCACGGGCAAAGGCTAGCGTGGCCAGGTCCGACGGGCTATGGGTATCGGTGTTCACCACCAACGCGGTCCCAGTCTCAGCGCACACCCGTGCCACGTGCCCGTTGGCGAGGCAGTGGCCCTTGCGGGCCGTCAGCTCACACAGTGCCCCGCGTTGAGCCAAGGCTATTGCCGTCTCATGGGTGATCAGCCCTGGGTGGGCGAGGATGTCCACGTAGGGGGACCGTGCGGCGGCCAGGTTGGTGCCTGGGGCCACGGGCTCGACCAGCGTCTCGCCGTGTACCACGACCAACTCGGCGCCGAGCTCTTTGGCTCGGCGAGCCAACCCATCGATGCTGCTGGGCGCCACGTGGGTAAGCTCGATGCCCACGAGCAGAGCCGTGGCAAAATCATCAGGCTGCATCTGTAGTATCCGGCGCAGCTGGGTGATGACCAGGTCCATATTGCTGGCATCGGCGTGATCGGTGATAGCGACAGCGGCGTGTTCCAGCGCGCTGGCTCGCCTCAAGAGCTCTGAGGGCAAAAGCTCACCGTCGCTGAAAATCGTGTGCGTATGTAGGTCGATGCGTTTGGCTTGGGACATACTAGCGATTAGTATAGCCGTGCAACAGCCAGTGTCAACGGATCAGTCCGCATGGGGCGGCATCAGCGAGGAGAGCGGCATGCAGTACGACAATGGCCCCCGAGCCCAGTGGGGCCTCAAGGACGTTTTGCTGGGCTCTTTGGTGGCCGGCGTGTTGTTCGCGGTGGGCGTGTTCGCCGTCGCCATCGCCTGGGGGGCGCTGCAGTTTGCCGGCATCGAGTTGCCGCAGAGCGTTCTCTTGCTGGCCGTCTTTCTGGGCGAGGCGGTGATGATCGTGCCCGCGTGGTGGTTCGGGCCACGTAAACACGGCGGCGGGCTAGCGGCCCTGGGATTTCGCCGGGTCGCGATCGGAAAGCTGCTATGGATGACCGCGTTGGGGCTCGGGATCGCCTTTGGGTTCAACGCGCTGTGGAGCATCGCCCTCGAGCACCTGGGCTGGGCCACACAACCCGAGCTGGTGCCGGTATTCGGGCAAGGATTTGTGGGATATATCGCTGCCCTGATCATCGCCGCAGGCGTCGCGCCGCTGGCGGAAGAGGTCTTTTTCCGAGGATTTCTGCAGGCGGGATTGGAGAACCGTTTTGGCGCTTGGGTGGCCATCATCCTAACGGCGGGGCTCTTTGCGCTGGTGCACGTGCTGCCCGGCGTGTTGCCGCCGATCTTTGTCTTGGGGCTGATCTTTAGCATCTTGCGATTTGAGACCGACTCGCTATGGCCGTCCATCGTGCTGCACGCAGCCTTTAACGCGCTGAGCGTCACGGCAGCATATCTGATAGAGCTCATGCCCCAGCTTCAGACGGCCTGGATCGGGTTGCGCCACCTCTGGGGTTGATCGCAGCGCCCGCCGGCCTAGGCCGAGCGACGACCCATGGAGAACGCCAGGGCTGCCAGGCTATCTTGGGCGGGGTGATCGATGCCGATGGCGGCTAGGGCCCGCAGTGCCCGCGTCATGTGCTCTTCTGCCAGTTGCTGGGTGTAGGCCTCGGAGCCAGCCTCGGCGAGGATGCGCTGCACTTGGTCGACGTGCCGCTCTCGCAACTGCTCCCGCTGATACAGCTCATAGAGCTCGTCTCGCCCCTGGTTTCTTTCCCAGTTGAGCGCGTGGACGATGGGCAGGCTCTTTTTCCGGGCGAGGATGTCGTCACCCACGGGCTTGCCAGTGGTCTCTTGGTCGCCCCAGATGCCCAGGATGTCATCGACCATCTGATAGGCCAGGCCGATGTGCGTGCCAAAGGCGCGGTACAGCTCGACGGCGCGGGTCTCCGCCTGGCCGACGATGGCGCCTGCTGCGCAACTGGCTCCCAGCAGGGCCGCCGTCTTGCCACGGATCATCTCCACATAGTCGTCGAGGCTCACCATCCCCAAGCTCTCATAGGTCAAGTCCAGGTGTTGCCCCACGCAGAGCGCCAGACAGCTCTCACTGAGGAGGCGCAGCACGGCCAACACGGTCTCGGGCGGCTGCCGCTGGTCGCTGAGCCGATGGACGGCCACCTGCGCCAATGCCCACATGGCGTCGCCGGTGTTGATTCCCTGAGCCAAGCCCCACACATGCCAGACCGTGTCGCGGCCGTGGCGTTGCAGCGAGTTATCCTGGATGTCATCATGGATCAGGGTAAAGTTGTGGATGAGTTCGATGGCGGCGGCGACGGGCAGCGCTTTTTCCCAGGAATCAGCGGTAGCATGGCATGCCAGGAGGCACATGAGAGGGCGCACGCGCTTGCCGTGGCGGGCTGCCGTCGGCTGCAGATGGCGGTCCAGCCAGCCAAGGTGGTACTGCATCATCTGGTACATCGGCCTGGCAGGCCCATCGGGCACTGTGACGATGCGCTGCAGCTCGTCCTCGATGGCTTGTAGGTAAATTTCCAGGCCGGGGATGTTTTCCATGGCTAGCTCCTCGTGCGGATGCAGTGGGGGCCGAGGGCCGCGAGGTTGGGTGCCCCGCAGCAAAAGAGGGCGATTCTGAGCTGTTGGATCATCGTATGGATGGCAGCGTGCAGTGTTTCGGGGCTGGCGGCGGCAGCGCAGAGCCAGGGACGACCGCACCCGACTAGCGATGCGCCCAGAGCCAACGCCTTGGCGGCGTCCACGCCATCGCTGATGCCACCGCTGGCGATGATCGGCAGATCCGGAACGGCGGCCACAACGTCGACCAGCGCATCAAAGGTGGGGATGCCCCAACGGTGGAAAGGCTCGGCGATGGCGGCGACGCTGGCCTCGCGTATGGCCTCTACGTCGCTCCAAGAGGTACCACCGGCACCGGCCACATCGATGGCGGCAACGCCGGCATCCCGCAAAGCCCGGGCAACCTGACCGCTGATGCCGTGTCCTACCTCTTTTGCCAGCACGGGCACCGGCAGCGTCTGACAGAGTTCCGCGATCTTGGCCCGTAGCCCTGCAAAGCTGGTCTCGCCCTCTGGCTGGAGGGCCTCCTGCAGCGGATTCAGGTGCAGCATCAGGGCGTCGGCCCCCACGCTCTCCACCGCGCGCCGGCACTGGTCGGCGGTATAGCCATAGTTCAGTTGCACGGCCCCCAGGTTGGCGAACAGGAGGATGTCGGGCGCTTCCTCGCGGATCTGGTAGGTCCCCGCCAAGGCCGGATCCTCGATGGCGGCCCGAAAAGACCCCAACCCCATGGCGATGCCGAGGCTCTGGGCCGCTCGGGCCAGCCGTCGGTTCAGCGCGGCAGCGCGGGGGGTCCCACCGGTCATGGATGAGATCAGCAGCGGGGCCGCCAGGCGCTTGCCCAGAAACACCGTGGTCAGATCCACGTCGGCCAGCGAGATCTCGGGCAAAGCGACATGAACAAGCTGGTACCGTTCCGCACCGCTACTGACGCCGCTGTTGACGTCGCCGGCGAGGCAGATCTCGAGGTGCTCTAGTTTCCGTTGAGGCAGCGGGGCCGGGTGTTGTTCGCTCATGGTCGACAGTCTAGATGCCAGGGCGCGGTGTGTCAACGTGGGCCTGACCGCAACCATGGCATGGGGGTTGTGTTGTAGGAGGGGAGAAAGGGGACTGCCGGGCTGGCGAGATTGACCGCGCTAGTTGCGGGGGTTATACTCTTGCCACGTCTGGCCAAGAGAGAGGAGCAGAGGCATGAGCACAGATACCTTTGAGCGCATTCGTGATATCGTTGCCGAGGAACTGGGGCTTGAGAAGGAGACGATCAAACTCGAGTCGTCCTTCCGCGAGGATCTTGATGCCGACTCGTTGGACCTGGTTGAGCTGATCATGGCCTTTGAGGAAGAGTTCGATTGCGAGATCGCCGACGAGGACGCCCAAAAGATCCAGACCGTGAGCGATGCCGTGGCCTATATGGAACAGCGGCTCGCATAGGCGGATCGTCAGTCGATAGCGACAGGATGCTCGCTCCCCGAGATGGGCATCCTGTTTGGCTATCTGGGAGCAGTCGTCTTTGCCCGAGCGAGGGGAGGGGCAGGTGAAAGTCTCTGTGGTTACCGATAGCACTTCCAGCCTGCCCCCCGAGATGTATGAGCGGTATGGCATCGGCATGGTGCCCTACTATGTGCACATGCCGGGCCGGATCGCCCGCGATATGGTCGATCTCACGCCTGCAGCGTTCAACGCCTACATGCAGGCGCTGCGGGACGAAGATGAGCTGCCTCGCACCGCTAATCCGGGACCAGGCGAGTACGCCGAGGCGTACTTGGAAGCTGCTCGTGAGAGCAACGAGGTCATCTCGTTCCACATGACCTCCGATGGCAGTGGCGCCTACCAGGCTGCTGTGTTGGGCCGCGCCATGGCGCTCAAGGAACGGCCAGAGCTGGCGATCGAGGTGGTGGATACGCGGAATGTCTCCATGTGCCATGGCTGGCTCACCCTGGAGGCCGCGCGGATGGCGGAGCAGGGCGCGCCCTTGGCCAAGATCATGGAGCAAGTGCGTCGCCTCATTCCCCGCACGCGCATGCTGCAGACGGCGGACACGCTCCGTTACCTCTATATGGGTGGGCGCATCGGGCGTTCGGCGCACCTGGTTGGGTCGCTGCTCCATATCAAGCCGATCATCAGCATGGAGGACGGGGTCGTTGTGCCCGTGCACGTGGCGCGGACGCGTCTAGGTGCCTACCGTCGTATCGCCACGCTGGTGGAAAAGGCGGCGGGCTCTGGGGCTCGCGTCAAGATCGCGCTGACGCACGCCGCTGCGCTGACTGATGCGGAAAAGCTGCGCGAGCTGGTTGAGCAGCTGGTGCGCCCCGTCGAGGTGCTGATGTGCGATCTCTCACCGGCGCTGACGGTCCACAGTGGCCCAGGAACCGTGGGGCTGTGCTATCTCTTGTCCTAGTGGTCGACGAGGCTGAGCCAGCGGGCTAGTTCGGGCCGCGGGCGAGTTGCTCCAGCAGCGGCAGTCTGCTAGCCCAGGTGGCCTCGGCGAGGCCTAGTCGTGTACGCAGCGTCTCCGGATCCATCCCCGCTCGAAGGCTGTCTACGGCCGACGTCCAGCGCAGCACCCTGAAGCCCACCCGTCGTCTGATCCCCGCTCGTTTCCTCAGATCATCCAGCACGTACTCTAGGTTGCGTCCAGTGCACTCGAACAAGCGCTTTCGGGGCTGGTATTGGCGTAGGTATACCTCTACGGCGGCAGGGAGGTCGTCGGGCAGGCGGAGATATCTGGGGTGGTCGCCGCGTGCCGCCGGTTGGATCACCACGGCGGGCATGGCCTCAAGGTAGAGGTCGTCCAGCCCGAGGTTGAGCAGCTCGGTCTTGGTCATGCCTGTGGAGAGGAGCAGCGTCACCAGCAGATAGGGGCGGGCATCGGGGTCTTGCCCGTCCAAGAGCTCGCGCGCGGCGGCCGTCAGTCGGTCGCGCTCGACCGGCGTCAGCACCTGCGGCAAGCGAACGGGCGAGAGGGTCTGCTCCAACGCGGCGGCTGGATCCGCTGCAATGGCTCCGATCGCTTCGAGCCAACCGAACAGGGTCTTGAGGGTGGTGGTTCGCCGCTGGAGGCTCTTGGCAGAGAGGCCTTCCTCCTGGTCGAGATGCGCCAGGTACTGGCGTAGCATGGCTGTGCTACACGCAGAGACGGGGGTATCCTCTCCCAGGTGGCGGGCCAGCAGCTCGACGTCATTGGCGAGGCACCGGATGGTGTTGGCTGCCAACGAGCGTTCACGTAGGTGATCCAAAAAGGCGGGCAAGAGCTCCAGCAGCGTACTCGAGCCCGTCACCTGCACGCTCGCCGGACCGTCGGCCCGCTCAGGCGATGGGCTGGGGAACAACTCTGGCTGCTGCGTCATGGCGAGTCCCCTTGACGCACGTCTGCGCCGACCGCTAGAGCGTATCTACGGCCCGTCGAAGCAGTGGGAGGTGTTGCAGGCCCCGGCTGGCGCCCACCGCCGTGCACAGCATGGGATTCTCGGCGATATTGGCTGGCACGCCGGTGTGCTTGGTGAGGTACTGGTCCATATTGCGCAAGAGCGCGCCGCCTCCCGCCAGAACCATGCCGCGGTCGATGATGTCCGACGCTAGCTCGGGCGGCGTACGTTCCAAGACGGAGCGGACGGTGGTGGCGATGGTGGCCAGCGGCTCCGCCAAGGCGTCGGTGATCTCTGATGAGGCGATGGTGACGGTGCGAGGAAGGCCCTGCACCTGGTCACGCCCGCGCACATCCATGGTCAGGTCCTCTTCCAGGGGCAGGGCGCTGCCGATGGCGATCTTGATCTGTTCGGCGGTCTGTTCGCCGATCATCAGGTTGTACTTGCGGCGTACATAGGCCATGATGGCTTCGTCCATCTTTTCGCCAGCCACCCGGACCGAATCGGATACGACGATGCCGTGCATGGAGATGACGGCTGCCTCGCTGGCCCCGCCGCCGATGTCGACGATCATGTTGCCCGTGGGCGTGCCGATGGGCATGTCGGCGCCGAGCGCAGCGGCCAGCGGCTCGGGGATCAGATGCGCTACACGCGCACCAGCCTGAATGGCCGCATCGCGCACAGCCCGTCCCTCGACGCTGGTGACGCCTACGGGCACGCTGATCATCACCTCGGGCCGCCGCTCCAGGCGGCTGCAAATCTTGCTAAAGAAATAGCGCAACATGGCCTCGGTCACCACATAGTCGGCGATGACGCCGTCCCGCATGGGGCGGGCGACCTCGATGGTCTCCGGAGTGCGCCCGAGCATGGCACGGGCCTCATTGCCGATCGCGAGAATGCGGCTATCGTTCAGAGAGATGGCAACGACCGAAGGCTCATTGAGGACGACGCCCTTGCCTCGCACAACGACGATGACATTGACGGTGCCCAGGTCGATGCCAATCTGTTTGCCGAACATCGGCCCTCCTACTGCAGTGTGTGGCATGAATGCGGGTACGCGGATTCCACCGCTCAGCTCGACGACAGGGGCACCCACTCGAGCGGGTCGGGCGCACTCTGGGTGGGGCAGCGGTGCTCTTGTTCCTCCACGCGGCTGACGCCGGCGCCCAGCTGACGTAACCGCGAGTCGATATCCTGGTAGCCGCGATCGATATAGGTTACGTTGTGGATCTTGGTCTCGCCCTCGGCTGCCAGCCCCGCCAAGACCATGGCCGCACCGGAGCGAATATCCAGCGCCTCCACAGAGGCCCCGCGCAGCACGGTGGGGCCGTGGACCATGGCGACGCGCCCCGAGCCCGATACGTCGATCTCGGCGCCCATGCGGCGCAGTTGCTCGACATAACGCAGCCGACCATCGAACATGGTCTCGTAGACGGTGCTCTTGCCGTTGGCCTGGGTCAGCAGCGTGGTAAAAGGGGCCTGCAGATCGGTGGGGAAACCGGGGTATGGGTAGGTCTGAACATCGACCGCTCGGAGCGGCTGGTCGGCGCTGACGCAATAGCTATCCGCGCGGGCCTCGACGTTGGCCCCGGCCTCACGCAGCTTGGTGGTAAAGGCGCCCAGGTAGCGCCCCACGTTGCCGGGAATGGTGACGGAGCCGCCCGTAATGACGGCGGCGAGGGCATACGTGCCGGCAACCATGCGGTCTGGCATGACGCGAAAAGCGGCCCCATGCAGCCGGCGGGTGCCCTCGATCTCGATGGTGCTCGTGCCGGCTCCGCGGACCCGAGCGCCCATGGCGCACAGGAACTCGGCCAGGTCCAGCACCTCGGGCTCGATTGAGGCGTTCTCGATGGTCGTGACGCCCTCTGCCAGGACCGCGGCCATCATCAGGTTCTCGGTGCCGGTATGGCTGGGGTAATCCAGGACGAGATGGGTCCCGCGAAGCCGGGGTGACTGGACGATATAGCCATCGTCTGTGCAACGGATCTCGGCGCCCATGGCCTCAAAGCCCTTGAGGTCCACCGTGACGGGCCGCTTGCCGATGGCACAGCCACCGGGGTGGGGTGCTTCCACCTGGCCAAAGCGGGCCAAAAGGGGCCCAGCGATCAAAAAGCTCGCTCGCATGGCTTGCGCCAGATCAGCCGGGAGCTTGCTGGTGGCGATGCGGGTGGCCTTGATCCGAAGGGTGTTGTGGCCCTCAAAGCGAGCGGCCACCCCGTGATGGTAAAGAACCTTGATCATGTTGCGAATGTCCTCGATGAACGGGACATTCTCGATGAGGCAGTCGTCGGACGTGAGCAGCGTGGCCGCGATGATGGGCAAGGCGGCGTTCTTGGCGCCATCCACCGGCACCTCGCCCTGCAAGCGCCGCTTTCCCTCGATCAGTACCGGCATGCTATTGTCCTAAGTCGTCCGCAGCCACCAACGGCTGCAGCGTGCTGCGTCACACTCTGGTTGTATCATCGCCATGGCATTGCACCGCCCCGACAAGATATCTTACATCGGCATTCGGCCGTGTGTCAAAGCTATGTGCCTCTGAGATCCTCACTTGGCCATCTGCTTGAGCGCTGTGTAGGCTGGACGGGGCTTGAATTCGGGCCATCCGGGATCGGATATCGACCACCAGTACTGCTCGTCCTCGGGCGTCCAGTCGTGATCGCAGATATAGATCAGGCTCATGAGGCCGATCCACGGTGACCAGTTCTGTTTGGCGTACTGGTAGGCGCGCACCAGATAATCGGCCTTGGTTTCCTCGCTCACCGCGTGCCAGTTGTAGGGCGAATCGGGTCGCGGGTCGCTGGTCCAGCCGAACTCCAGGATGGCGACCTGCTTGTCGGCATCGCCATACTTGACCATAATGGCCCGTAGGTCCTCGACGTGACGGAAGGCAAAGGCCCGCTGTCCGCCTAGATCCGGGTCGGCCGCCACCTGGGCGGGATCGCGTTCGGGCGGGCTCTTGAAGCCCGGGGCATGGGCGCCCAGCACGTCAAAGTAGCCGTCGCTACTGCCCAGGGCCTCGTTCATGGCGATGTACATGCTTTCCAGGTACCAGTCGTCCGGGCGAGCTTGCTCGTTCCACGTTCCCGTGGGAGAGAGGCCCGCGCTGATCACCATGGCGTTGGGATCGGCGGCCTTGATGGCCTGGTAGCAGACGCGAAGCAGCTTGGTGTACTGGCCCGGATCGGGCAGCCGGCCGCCCCATTCCCGCGCGAGGTTGGGCTCGTTCCACACCTGGTAGGCACGGATACGGCCGCGGTAGCGGGTGGCCATGGCCGCAAAAAAGTCGGCCAGGTCTTGGTAGTTGTCCGGCGGGCCGTTGACAGGAAAGCCGCCGCCGGCCCAGGCCGGCTGGTGATCGACGCGGACTACCAGGTCGATGTCGTTCTCCTCGGCCATGCGGACGATCTCGTCGGTGCGCGACCAGTCGTAGACGCCCTTGCCGGCGCCCTCGATCTCACGCCAGCCAAAGTTGACCTTGGCCCAGCCAAAGCCCGCATCGGCGACGACTTGAAAGTCCCGGCTGCCCACCTCCGGCCGCCACCAAGGAAAGATCTGCATGCCATATTCGGGCGAGTCCATCCGCAGGCTTTTGGCTGGCCGCGGCGTGGCGGTGGCGGGCTCTGTGGGCGGTTCGTCCGTGGCGGCCGGCCCCGCCGCAGCGACGGTCATAGTGGGGGCTAAGGTAGCCGCTTCGGCAGAGACGCCCTCGTCGGTGGGCGTCGTCGCATCGGCTGGCGCGGAAGGCTCCTCCGGCTGGGGCGTAAAGGTCGGCTTGGGGGTTCTGGCCGGCGTGGCCGTAGCCATGGATGGATCCGGCGTGGCGGCAGGGCCGCAAGACGTCAACAGCAACGCTGTAACCAACGCAAGAACGATCCCCCGTGTGGTGTAGACTTTTCGCTGCACCTGCTATCTCCCCTCCTGCGACCTCTTCTGGCAGACGCCGCGTCATGGCGGCCGGTTCCACAGAAAGCGACGTAGGATCCCTTGGAAGGGCCTACGTCGCTTCTGGTGTGCTTGGTTATCCTACTTGCCCATATCTCTCAGGGCCGCGTACGCCGGTCGTGGGCTCCAATCGGCGCGTACGATGCTGAATTTGGCCTTTTCGTCATGCACGCCGCTGACGGGGGCAAAGTTCAGGTTCCAGACAAACATCGGCCCCACCCAGCCCCAGTTGCGGCCCATCTGGAAGGCGCGCACCAGGTAGGCGGCCTGTTCGGCCTCCGAGTTGGTCCCAGCGTATTCATAGCCCGCGTTCGGGCCCACGCCGAGATTCTCGGTGGTGGCCCAGCCAAACTCGGTCGGCCAGATGCGCTTGCCGCCGTCGCCGTACTTGACCATGATGTTGCGATAGCTCTCCATGGTGCCGCGGAAGAACCAGCTCGGGTGCCCCTTGCAGCCGGGCTTGGCGGGATCGTTATAGGTCTGCCAATCGGCGTCCGGCGGGTTGTTGTAGCCGCTGGGGTGCGCGCCGATGGCGTCACAATAGCGAGCCACGCCTGCCTGATACATTTGCTCCAGGTAGGTGCGGTCGTCGATGGCGGTGTCTCCATCGTTCCATCCCGTAGGCGTCAGGGCGCCGCTGACCACCACCGCGCCGGGATCTACCGACTTGACGGCGTTATAGGCATGGTGCAAGAGGTCCACATAGGCGGCGGCCGAGAGCCGATTGCCGCGCCCGCCCCACTCGTACCAGAGGTTCTGCTCGTTCCAGATCTCGTAGGCCTTGACGCGGCCCTTGTAGCGAGAGGCCAGCTCGCGCATGAACGTGGCATAGGTGGCCGGGTCAGCGGGCGGCCCGGCGACGCTGCGATCGTCGCCGCCAGGGCGAGCCCACGCGGGAGCCGCTACCACCGAGAGCAACACATTGATGCCATTGTTGCTGGCGGCGTCCACCACCTGATCCAGCGATCCCCAGTTATACTGGCCGGGGGCCGGGTTGAACCGCCACCACTCGACTTGCTGCTTGACCCAGTTAAAGCCCATGCCATTGATATGGCCGATGACGGTGCCTAGGTCGCCAATGTCCAGCATGTGCGCCTGGATGCCATAGCCAAAGTAGCCCCCGACGGAGCCGGCGCTGACGACGGGAGCAGCCTGCGCCTGCGTGGCCTGCTGCGGTTGCGCGGTAGGCCGCGGCGTATTGGTGGGGGACGGCGTGTTGGTGGGCGTCGGCGTGGGCGTGTTGGTGGGCGTCGGCGTAAAGGTCGGCGTTGGAATCGAGACATCCACCAAGCCCACAGTTCCGAGGGTGGTCTCACCGCCATCGTCCGAGATCTCGGCGCGAATGACATAGCGACCGGGGTTGTTGGGCGCGGTCCAGGTCATGCTGGGGTCGTCCACCGGCACCACCTGGCTGCCGATGGCATCGCCGTCGGCGTTCCAAATGGTGTACACATAGGCAAAGCGCGGGGTGGGCGGCACCACCGTGTGTGGCAGGTCATCCAGCAGTGTGGCGATGGCGCGGTCCGCTTCGGGGGCCAGCGCGCCCTCAATGGAGGTTCCACCCAACGCATACCGGTTCACATACTGGGTGCGTCGTGCGATGCTGGCGGCATTGGTGAGGAACACGGTCTGCTCGGTTCCATCCTCGCCAGCGGCGCGGAACGAGTAGACCTGCGCCTCGGGATCAAAGTTCACGTCGGCATCCTGCAGGCTAGCCAGCTTGACCGTGATCGACTCGCCCGGCAACAAGAGCCCGTCCGGATCGTCCACGTCCAGCTCAGAGGCCAGTAGGGTCAACGCCTGCTGATACGAGATCGGTCGCATCTGATCGCCAGCGCGAACCAGGCTGTCGGCGCTCAGCGCTAGGTCGAGCTTGTGTCGGTCGATCTGACTGGTCGCGAACTTGAGCAGGTCATCCATGGGGCCATCGGCCGCCCAGGCCTGGGGATCGCCATAGGCGCGGATGCGCACGAGGTCGGCGATCTCGCCTAGCGCTCGCCAGTCATAGGCGCCCGTGTCGTGGCTGCCCACGGCTGGAGGATCCAGGACGACGGCCAGCGTCTTGCCCTGGGCATGTAGGGCATCACCCAACGCGCGCACCAGCGCTGTGAACTCGGCCTTGAGGGCAGGATCCGCTCCCCGATAGTCCAGCTCGACGCCGTCGAACCCCGTCTGCCCGCTCAAGGTGGCCACGTGCTGCTCCACAAGAGCGGGATCGATGATCAGGTTATCAAGCCAATCGGAGCGTAGCACCCCATCGACCATGTTGCTGACGTGCATCAGGACGTTGGCGTCGGCAATGTCAACAGCGGGCAAAAGGTTGGCCACCGTCCCATCGCCGGCCAAGGTGGCTCCCTGCAGCGAGACCACGGACGCACTAGGCGGCACGTCGGCCACCTGCTCGGGGCCGGCCACAAAGCCAACCCGCGGCGTTTGAGGCTGCGTCTGGACGATCAGATAGAGGCTATCGAGGCCGTCCAGCTCCGCAACCAGGTCAAGGCCGTCGTCAGAGATCTGCGACGGGACCCATTTCCAGCCCGATCCGTCCCAGGCGTAGAGATCGGCCAAATCCAGGGCAGCCAGCTCGTATGGGATCGGCAGCGTCAGACTGGCCTGGGAGGGGCCATCACCCTTGACCTCGAACCGGTAGAACGGCTCAAAGGCTAACAGGTCCATGGGCACCTGTTGCGCGGCGACCATCTCGGGGCTGTCGGCGGACATGGCGCCCAGCTCGGCGGCGCCCACGCTATCAAAACGGACCCTCACGCGTTTGGCCACGGCGCCCTCGGGGACGTTCAGACGCGCCCCCGCCGGACCCATGATCTCAGAGGGCTCGTCCGGCTTGATCGAGGGAAGGTCGAGGTTCAGCAGCCTGGTCCCCACGGATGCGGGGGGGAGTAGCAGCGAGATGATGAGGAGAAGCGGTACGACGATCAGCTCCACCACGCGCTCGGTGCGCTTGCTCTTGAGAAAGGAGGAAAGACGACGTGTAGGTTTGGCTTCTGACATGAGTCGGTTTGGCTCCTTTGACGCCTACAGCATGGCTCCGAGTTGGCACGGAGTTGCGAGTTCTGGGCTGGTTGACTGGTTGCGCAGTGAACTCCCTAGATGGTAGAGCGTCGTATGGGAGGCTTGGCGGGGACTGTGCGCTGACGCAGCCCAGGCTTTCGATTGCTGAGCGATTCTAGCATAGCGGGCATGGCTTGGCAAGATACACTGCCGGGCCGGGTGATGGTGCCGAACCTGGGCGAACGCCCACTGCTGCTGAGCAAGATCCGTGCCGATGGCAGCCTGCGACGGGTGAACGCCTTGGTGGATGCTGGGCGGCGGGCATGCTGCCCCATCGCGGGCGAGCCAGGTGCGGTCGACCTGACGCTGCAAATCGTGCTGCGCTTTGACATGGTCGTGCCTCGCATCGTCTTGGCCCTCCGCCACCGCGCCAGCCGCCATGATCCCCGCCATATTCTGGGGGTCCGGTGGTGCTGGAGCCCCTGCGAGCGACAGAGGAGGAGCGGCAGGCCCGGCTGCGCCTGGAGGCCGACGGCGCTGGCCGGGCAAGGCCGGGTTGCCGAGGCGGCCGAATGGCTCGAGCGCGCTATGGGCTTGGCGGAGCGCTTGCCTGACAATGGCGCACTGGCGCAGCTGCTGGCCGACCTGGCGGGGCGCGAGCTGACGCGAACCGAATCGCTGGTGCAGCGTTTGCTCTAGCTACCGTTGCCGCCAGCGCCGCTGCCCGGAGCTCCCTGGGCGGGGGCGCTGCCCGGCCAATGGTCACCGGGGCCAGGGGCCGGTGGGGTGCCAGCCGGGCGTGTGTCGTCTGGCCCGGAAGGGGTGGTCGATGGTGACGGCTGCGCCGTGCTCTGCGCTGGTCGCCCGGTTGGCTCGCGTGACGGGCCAGCTGCACCTGGCGTCTGCGGCGCCATGTTCTCGCTGGCGGGTTCCTGTGCCGGGCCGCCAGGCGCTGCGGAAGGACGGGCGCCATCGGGGCCGTGTCGTCCGGGCGGCGGGGCGTCGGGCGTGGGCGCCGTGGCGGGGACGCGATCGTCGGGCTGACGCTCGTCTGGCGGGCCCGCGCCCGGCTGTTGCGGACCCAATGGCGCTTGCTGACCGCGGATACGGCGCAAGGCCCCCTCTTGCACGGCGGTCGCTTCTTGCAGCCGCTGGCGCAACGCCTCGGTTAGGGGCGCCAGTTCCGGCGCCAACGAGTCGACCTGTGCGTGGGCGATGGCCGAGTGCTGTTCGAACCGCGCGAGATGCTGCTCTTGGATCCGATCCGGCGCCGTCAGGGCCAGGATCTCGAGCTCTTGTGCGCGCCGCACTGCCCGGTCGGCCGCCTGCTGAGCGCGAGCGGCGGGGCCGAAAGACAGGGCGATGGCGACCTCTTCGGCGGCCAGCTTGACGGGATAGAGCAAATCGCCGGGCAGCGCCACCTGTGATGCCGAGACCATCAACCCCGTGCTGGAGACGAGCACCAGAACGAGGCCTACCAGCATCGCGGCCACGCGAAGCTGCGGACGGCCACGGGGGGCGCTCTCTCTTGCCAGCTTGGCCCGCTGGCAGGACTGTAGGAACGCCGCCCTCCGCCGGGCCGCGAACTCGGGGTCGCGGGGAGGTACCGGCCGCAGGGTCTGCAGGCGTTGGATCACCTGCTCTTCCTTTTCGACCTGATGCGTGTTCACGACGGATCCTCTCGGAGCCCCAGGGCTCGCCCCAGGGCCTGGATGGCTCGGAACTGGAGGGCCTTGATGGCGCCAACCGAACGCTGCATGGCCTGGGCGGTATCGGCCAAGGACCAATCTTCCACAAAGCGCAGCATCAGCACCTGACGCTGGTCGGCGGTTAGTTCGTTCATCGCGCGCAAGAGCTCCGCTCGATCGGCCTGGGCGGCCAAGTTGGCCTCGGGGGCCGGAATCGTATCATCTTCGACCGGATCTGCGTCGTCCATGGCCTCCGTGACGGGCTTGCGGTAGTTGTCGGTGATCCAGTTATGCGCCGTACGATACAGATAAGCGCGAAGATGGCGGCGCGGCCCCTTGCCACGCTGTACCGCGTCCAAGAGGCGACGGTACGTCTCGGCAACACAGTCCTCCGCCAGCCCGGCATTGGCCAGTTGCCGCATGGCATAGGCGTACAGCTCGACGTTATAGCGATCGTACGCCTCGACTAGCGCCTCGTCAGAGAGCCGTCTGACGCCGCGAAGCAGTTCGCGTTCGGTGACCAATGGTTGCCTCACTGGTGAGACGTCGTGGAGCCGGAAAGGTTACGCCTCCGCCTCGATGGGACGGCCGCCGGCGCCGGTCTCTGCGGTGAGCTAATGCAGGTCCCGATGATCGTACGCGCCAGCTCAGTTGATGGAAGCGGGCCGGCCGCGCCATCCATACGCCGCTTCTGATATGCTGCCGGCCCGGCCGTCTGGTTACGATGCAAGCAGGCTCCTCAAGGCGCTCAGCAACCGCGTGACGTGGCTCTCCGTGGCGCTCTCGCCCATCAGGCCGATGCGCCAGGCCTGGCCCCTGAAGGCGCCCAGGCCTCCGCCGATCTCGATGGCGTGTTCCTCCAGGAGGCGGCGACGCAGGGCGCCCTCGTCGCAGCCCTCGGGGGTGGCGACGGCGTTGAGCATGGGCAGTTGGTGGGCGGGGTCGGCCAGGTAGCGCAGCCCTAGCGCCTCCAGGCCCGCCTTGAGGCGACGATGCTCGCGGGCGTGGCGCTCCCAACGGGCCTCCAGGCCCTCCTCCAGCACCAGCACGAGCGCCTCGTGCAGGGCATAGAGCATGTTGATGGGGGCGGTGTGGTGATAGAGCCGCTCGGAGCCCCAGTAGCGGCGCACCATGTTCATGTCGAGATACCAGCTCTGAACCGGGGTGCGGCGTGCGGACATGGCCGCCACCGCTCGCGCGCCCAAGGTGACCGGCGCCAACCCTGGCGGGCAGGAGAGGCACTTTTGGGTGCCGCTGTAGCAAGCATCGATGTCCCATTGGTCCACCAGAACGGGCATGCCGCCGAGGCTGGTGACCGCATCTACCAGCAAGAGGGCGCCGGCCTCGTGGACGATAGCGCCGAGTTCGTCCAGCGGTTGGGCGGCGCCGGTGGAGGTCTCGGCATGGACGATGCCGACCACCTTGAAGGGGCCTTGGTCGATCAGGGCTTGCCGCACGGCGTCAGCCTCAAAGACCTGGCCCCAGGGCGCCTCTAGCGCCACCACCTCGGCGCCGGCGCGGCTGGCCACGTCGCGCATGCGCTCACCAAAGACGCCGGCCGAGCAGACCAGCATCCGGTCGCCGGGCTCGATCAGGTTGACGACGCAGGTCTCCATGCCGGCCGAGCCGGTGCCACTCACGGCCAGCGTGAGCTGGTTGGACGTGCAAAAGACCTGCTGGAGCATGACGCGGATCTCGTCCAGCAGCTGGATGCACTGAGGATCCAGGTGGCCGATGGTGGGCCGGGCCATGGCTTGGAGCACGCGGGGATGCACATCGGACGGGCCGGGCCCCATCAACGTCCGGGGCTGGATCTCGGAAACGCGCACGGGCAGCCTCCTCTCACCTTGTCGTCGCAACAGTGCGTCCATTATACCCGCCGGGGACGAGCGCGAAAGCGGCGGGCGAGACGGCGATTAGTTGACATCGCTCGCATAATCTATACAATATGAGGAGATTTAGTATACTATGTGGCATCGGGCCTGGTCGGGTGGGGGGGCAGCATGAGACGACGCACGTTCCTGTGGGGAGCGCTGGCGATGGCCTTGTGGAGCGGCTGCACCAAGGCAACGCCTTTGCCAGACCCGACCGCCGAGCCAGAGGAGGCCGACGTGGACAAGGTGGTTAAAACGCTGGACGAGTGGCGGGAGATCCTAACGGAGGAACAGTTCCGGGTGACGCGGCTCAAGGGCACCGAGCGGGCGTTCACGGGCGCTTACTGGGATCACCACGAGGAGGGGTCCTATCATTGCGTGTGCTGCGGGAACCTGCTATTCCGCTCGGAGGAAAAGTACGACTCGGGCTCCGGCTGGCCCAGCTTTTGGGATGTGGCCGCCGACGATGCCGTCAAGACCGAGGGCGATTTCAGCCTGGGCATGCAGCGGACCGAGGTGCTGTGCCGTCGCTGTGACGCGCACCTGGGCCACCTCTTTGACGATGGCCCCGAGCCGACGGGGTTGCGGTATTGCATCAACTCGGTGGCGTTGCGGTTCGAGCCAAGCAGCGACTAGCTCCGCCACGTTGTAGAGACCAAGAGATACCGCGGGGCTCTCCATACAGGAGAGCCCCGTTCTGCTTGAAGGCGCGCTGCCGGTCATAGTCGCTCAAAGCGGGCCTGGAAAAAGCGCAGGTATTCCGGCTCGTAGACCATGCGCAAACCGCGGACGCCTTGACGCCCCTCGTAGACGCTGAGCACCGACTCGGCGGTAACGTCCATGTGAGCCTGGGTATAGACCCGCCGCGGGATGGTCAGTCGCACTAGTTCCAGCTTGGGGCGGCGATGATCGCCGGTGGCGGGGTCGCGACCGGCGCTGACGATGCCGCGTTCCATGGCGCGGATGCCCGAATCCAGGTACAGCTCCGCAGCCAGGGTCTGGGCGGGGAACTGGTCCTGGGGCATGTCGGGGTAAAAGCGGCGGGCGTCTAGAAAGACGGCATGGCCGCCGATAGGCTCAACGATGGGGATACCCCACTCGAGCAGGAGCTCGCCCAGGTAGAGCACCTGGCCCACGCGGGCGCGGACGTGGTCGTCTTGGACGGACTCGACGATGCCGCGGGCCATGGCCTCGAGATCGCGGCCGGCCAGCCCGCCATAGGTGTGCAGCCCCTCATAGATCACTACCATGTTGCGGGCCTTGTCGTGGAGCGCCTGGTCGTTGAGGGCCAGCCAGCCGCCGATATTCACCAGGCTGTCCTTTTTGCCGCTCATCCAGCAGCCGTCGGTGTAGGAGCAGAACTCGAGCAGGATCTCGGCGATGGAGCGCTCGGCGTAGCCCTCCTCGCGTTGCTGGATAAAGTAGGCGTTCTCGACCATGCGGGTGGCATCGAGGTAGATGGCGATGCCATGGGCCTGGCAGAGCTCGCGGAGGGCGCGGACGTTGGCCATGGAGACGGGTTGGCCGCCGGCCATGTTGACGGTGCCGGCCAGGCTGATGTAAGCGATCTGCTCGGCGCCGTGCTCGGCGATGAGGGCCTCCAGTTTGGCCAGGTCGACGTTGCCCTTGAAGGGATGCTGGCAGGCGGCGTCGTGGGCCTCGGGGATGATGACGTCGACAAAGGTGCCGCCGGCCAGCTCTTGGTGCTGGCGGGTGGTGGTAAAGTACATGTTGCCGGGGACGAGTTGGCCCGGCCGGATGGCGATCTGTGAGAGAATGTGCTCGGCGCCGCGCCCCTGATGGGTGGGGACGACATAGCGGTAGCCATAGTGGCGCTGGATCGCCTCCTCGAGGTGGTAGTAGTTGCGCGAGCCGGCGTAGGCCTCGTCGCCGAGCATGATGCCGGCCCACTGGCGGTCGCTCATGGCGCTGGTGCCGGAATCGGTGAGGAGGTCGATGTAGACGTCCTCGCTGCGCAGGAGAAAAGTGTTGTAGCCGGCCTCGGCGATGGCGCGCTTGCGATAGTCGCGGGTGGTCATGCGGATGGGCTCGACCATCTTGATCTTCCAAGGCTCGGCCCAGGAGCGGCGCCCGCGCTGCTGGCCGATGGTCTTGGTGAGTGATGCCATGGGGTCCTCCTCTTTGAGGTGTGCCGCTGGAGCGGCGGTGCTCATGGGCGGATTGTAGCGCGAGGGTGGGTGGCGTCAATGGGGGAGGAGGATTGCAGAGGCTAGGGCGCGGCACGTTGAACGCTCTCAAGATATGGGTAACAGATGCTATCAAGACATGGGTTACACTCGCACGTTGGCAATTGCGGAGTGCTCAAACGCGCTCACCCGCAACCCTCTCTCAGCTTGATGGGCACATAGATGTCCAGCTGGCTGTAGCCGATCGCCTCTGCTACCCGCGGTGGGGTGATAACGTGAAACAGGTCATAGTGCCCCGGACGTTCGTCGAGCAAAAAGTGGCTGCTTCCGGCCACCCACGCTTTGATGCCTGCGTACACACGCTCGCCGTCAGCCTCGTCGCCATCCTTGGAGATGTGGGCGGCGTACAGTCCTCCCTCAAAGTCGACGATCTCAAACCCGCTGGTGTCGGTCACCCCAGCGGGCAAGGCGTAATACCACACCAGCCGCTGCGTCTCGCGATCGAACCACATGAAATCCCGCGGGAAGAACCTGTCCGTGCGCGTCTGATCCACCGCAGAGAACCATTTGTCGAACGAACGGAGCTTGCCGTTCTCGACGAACGGATTCCCCTCATCGGCGGGGCCAGACGAAACCATCTTGCATCGTGGTAGCTCTACGATTCTGATCCCTTCCATCGATCGCCCTCCCTGTCGCACCATCCCATGCTCGGCCGCGCTATCCCGCTGCTAGTTTTGCACCACCGCCTCCATCACCCGGTCCGTCACGCCGTTGCGGATGCGGGTGACTTGCTCCGGATCCTTTTGCGAGCCGGACGCGTCCGCGGCTGGCGACTTTGCCGCTGACGTTGGCCCATAGTATAGTGCGGCTCAACCGTGAGGCTAGTGGTCGCGCCAACCCGCTGCGAGGAGGATCTGTGAACGACCTGGAGCGCTTTCAAGCCTGCATGCGATACGAGCCGGTAGACCGGGCCCCGTTCTGCTTTGGGGGCACCTGGCCGGAGACGGAGGAGCGCTGGAAGGCCGAGGGATGGGATCCAGAGACCTTTGATATCACCATGGGGGCCGACAAGCGGCTCTGGATGAGCCAGTGGTTCTTTCCCAACCCGCCGTTCGAGCGCCAGGTGATTCAAGAGGATGAGGCGCACATCCTGTACATCAACCACGAGGGGATCCTGATGCGCGAGCGTAAGGATCAGCCCTGGAGCTCGATGCCACAATTTATCAAGTTCCCGGTAGAGACGCGAGAAGAGTTCCGGGCGTTCTGGAAGGAGCGGATGCAGCCGGATCTGACGCAGCGGATCGGGCCGGACTGGAAAGAGCAGCTGCGGGCGTTGCGGGCGCAGCCGGTGCCGTTTGTGATCTTTTCGGACCGATGGGGCGGATTCTTTGGGCCGTTGCGGAACCTGGTGGGGGTGCAGCGGCTATGTGAGCTGTTCTATGATGATCCGGCGTTTGTGGAAGAGATGATGGAGGCGGACGCGGATTTCATCATCGCCATGATGGAGCAGATCCTCGAGGTGGTGGTGCCGGACGTGTTCGTGTTCTGGGAGGACATGGCTTACAAGACGGCGCCGCTGATCTCGCCGCGGCTGGTGCGCAAGTACATGTTCCCGCGGTATCGGCGGGTGGTGGACGTGGTTCGGGCGGCCGGGGTCGAGTGGGTGGGGCTGGATTCTGACGGGTACTCGGAGCCGCTGGTGCCGATCTGGCTGGATGCGGGGATCAACGTGCACTTTCCGTTCGAGGTGCAGGCGAACATGGATGTGGTGCGGATCCGCCAGACCTTTGGGCGGGAGCTGCGGATCTGGGGTGGGGTGGACAAGCGGGCGGTAGCACAGGGGCCGGCGGCCATCGACGCCGAGCTGGAGCGGTTGCGCCCGGTCATTGAGGAGGGCGGGTATATCCCGTGGACCGATCACTCGGAACCGCCGGATATCTCGTTCGCCAACCACTGCTACTATATGCGGCGGCTCCGCGAGGTGTGTGGAGGCTAGGTTGGTGGATCGATCAACTGGGCGAGCAGAGGAACGCCACCTGCATGCCATAGTGGTCTGCGATGACGCCGACGAGAGCGCCTACCTGAGCCTGGCCATTCAGCGGGCAGGTTTGCAGGTGCGGACGTTTCGTGACGTAACGGGCGCGCTGACGGCCTGGAAGAGCGAGTCGGGCGGGCTGCTGCTGCTGGCCTCGCGCAGCGAGCATCCTTGGACGGCGGCGGCGCAGATCCGCGCCGAGACATCGGCACCCTTGGTGATGATAGTTAGTCGGGCTGACGAGGATGAGCTAGTGCGGGTCTATGCCGCGGGAGCCGATGTGGTGGTGCCCCGGCCGTGGAGCCCGAGGGTGCTGGCCATGCAGATTCGCGCGCTGGTGCAGCGTGATCGCGGCGGCGTGGAGCCGGGAGTGCCCGATCTGGTGGCGGGCGGGCTGCGGCTGGATGTAGCCCGCCGCCAGGTGGAGGTGGACGGGGGTGAGCCGCAGCCGCTGACACAGCTCGAGTTTCGCTTGCTCTACCTGCTGCTGCTGCACCAGGGGCAGACCCTGCCGACGGCGACTATCGTGGAGCGGGTGTGGGGGTATGCCGGCGAGGGCAGCGCGGAGCTGGTGCGCGGGTTGATCGGCCGGCTGCGACGCAAGCTGGCCGAGGACGTGCGCTCGCCGCGGTTCGTGGTGACGGTGCCGGGCGTGGGCTATCGGCTAGAGGCGGGCTAGGGCGCTGGCCGGAACGGGGGACCGATGAACGTCGTGCTGGTGATCTGCGACGCGGTTCGCTACGGCTACCTGGGCCATCAACAGTCTCACCTATGTGACCGGCTCCGAGGTGCGGGCGCCGACGCCGCGAGAGGGGCTTCCCCCGGAGCGGCGTATTTAGCAAGACCCCCGGTCGCCAGCGGGGGGCGCCTGGGGGAGGCGTTGCCGGCGACCAGGGTTGACCCCATGATAGCGCCAGGGTGCGTCAGCCCTTGGCGCGCGGCGGGCGCCCCCGGGGTTGGCTTGGGCCCGATGGCGCTTGGATGGCCCCGTCGGTTGTGCTAGAATCACAGTGGCGGTCTGGGCCGCCTCTGCAATGCACTCTGCTCGTGGGAGCAACGATAGGGAGGATAGGATGGCAAAAAAGACGGTTCGCGATGTGGCCTGGGCGGGCAAAAAGGCGTTGGTGCGTTGCGACTTTAACGTGCCCCTGAATGATGATCTGACCATTTCCGATGACACGCGCATTGTGGCGGCGGTGCCTACCATCAAGTATCTGATCGAGCAGGGCGCAGCCGTAATCCTGTGCAGCCACCTGGGGCGACCCAAGGGTAAGGTAGTAGAGGACTTGCGCCTGACACCGGTCGCCAAGCGCCTGAGCGAGCTGCTGGGTGTGCAGGTGACCAAGGTCGATGATTGCATCGGCCCGGACGTGGAAGCAGCAGCAAGCGCCTTGAAGGGTGGTGAGGTGCTGCTGTTGGAAAACCTGCGGTTCTACCCGCAAGAGGAAAAGAACGATCCGGCCTTTGCCGCGAGCCTGGCCAAGCTGGCCGATGTCTTTGTGAACGATGCTTTTGGAACGGCGCATCGGGCGCACGCCTCTACCGTCGGGGTGGCGGACTATATCCCGGCCGTGGCGGGCATGCTGATCGAAAAAGAGCTGGCGTTCCTCGGGCGGGCGGTCACCGATCCCGCGCGGCCGTTCGTGGCCATCTTGGGTGGCGCCAAGGTGAGCGACAAGATCAAGGTGATCGAGAACCTCCTTACCAAAGCGGACAAGCTCCTGATCGGCGGCGGCATGGCCAACACGTTCTTCCGCGCCCAGGGCCTAGAGATGGGCGACTCGCTGGTGGAGAACGATAGCCTGGACGTGGCAGCCGACCTGATGGCCAAGGGCGGCGACAAGCTGGTGCTTCCGGTGGACGTGGTGCTGGCTGACGCCTTTGCCGACGATGCGGCGACCAAGGTGGCGCCCGTGGGCGACGTGGAAGCGGGCTGGCGCATTCTGGATATCGGCCCCGAGACGATCAAGCTGTTCGCGGAGCAGGTCGAGCAAGCCAAGATGGTGGTGTGGAACGGCCCTATGGGCGTCTTTGAGATGGCGCCATTTGCCCAAGGCACCTTTGGCGTGGCGCGCGCCCTGGCGGCCTCGTCGGCGATCAGCATCGTCGGCGGCGGCGACTCGGCGGCGGCCATCGCTCAGGCGGGCCTCATGGACAAGATCGACCATGTGTCCACCGGTGGTGGCGCGGCCCTCGAATTCCTGGAGGGCGCCGAGCTTCCTGGCATCGCCGTCATCGAGGAAAAGTAGGCGTGCTCGCTCAGGGGACCCAGCGACGGTGGGGACGGCTCTATGCCTGACAAGGTGCGCCGCATCGCGGTGGTGACGGCCGGCGAGGACTGCCCCGGGTATAACCCGTGCATTCGCGCGGTGGTGCGGATGGCCCTGCATCTGGGATGGGAGCCGTGGGGCGTGCGCCGGGGCTTTGCGGGCCTGAGCGAGGGCGAGCTGACGCCGCTGGGTAACCGGCAGATGAGCGGTATCATCGGGCGTGGTGGCACCATCCTGGGCACCACGCCCGCCTGTAGCTTGACCAGTGCGGGTGAGCGCCGTGATAGCCTTCGGGCCCTGAACATGGAGGGCATCGGGGCGTTGGTGGTGGTTGGCGGCCGAGACGCCATGCAAGGGGCCTTGGGGCTCCAAGAGGCCGGCGTCGCCGTGATGGGCGTCCCCGCCACCGTAGAGAACGAGCTGACCGGCACCGACCGCGCCATCGGCGTGGATACCGCCCTGAACACGGTTCTGGACGCTATCGATCATCTCAAAGATACGGCCTCATCGCGGCAGTTGGCCTTTTTGGTTGAGGTGTGTGGTCGTTAGTCAGGATATCTGGCGCTGCAGGCAGGCATCGCTGGCGGCGCCGAGATGGTATGCCTTCCCGAGCAGGCGTTCGAGTTGGACGACGTCGCCCGCGAGGTGAGCGACTCGTACGTCCGCGGCAAGGAGCACTGCATCATCGTGGTGGCCGAGGGGGCCGATCCTCACGCGGCGGCCATCTATGAGCATCTGGGCGCCCAGAGAGAGCGCACGGGGTTCGGCGTGCGGTTGAGCATCCTCGGTGAGATCCAGCACGGTGGCGCGCCCTCGGCCCAGGATCGCCACTTGGCCACGCGTCTGGGATCGGAGGCAGTGCGCCGCTTGGCCGCGGGAGACTCGGGCGGCATGGTGGGGATGGTGGATGGGGCGCTGCGCTACACGCCACTCGCGGATGTCGTGGCGGCTCGCCGCGAGCTGCCCGAGAGAGAGCTGGCTACCGCGGGGATGCTGGCCCGCTAGATCGGGCGGCCGATCCACCGCAGGCCATCGGGGTTGGGTGCCTCGGACCTTGACATAGGTGTGGGCCCATGCTAAGCTCGTGCGCGTCGAAAGGAGCGCCGCCCCCGTGCAGATTGACCGCGTGGCTGAGGACGTCTATGTGATGGTAAGTGACCTGTACGCGCAGGTCACTTCGACCATTGTGCTCGATACCGATATCGCGGTCGTGATCGACACGCTGCCGTTCCCCTCCGAGACGCGGCAGATCCTGGCCTTTCTCGAAGAGCGCGTCGGCCCTAACGCACTGGCGTATGTGATCCTCACGCACCATCATGCGGATCACGTGTTCGGCGTGGGCCTTTTGGATGGCGAGGTCATCGCCCACGATGCCTGCGCCAAGCTGATGGCGACCCAAGGGCCGAGCATGCTGGCTACTGCTAGGCAAACGAACCCCGCGTTGGCCGAGGTGGAGCTACGGTTGCCCAGCATTAGCTTTCGGCAGAGCATGCATCTGCATGTGGGTTGGCACCACCTGAGCCTGTTCCACGCGCCTGGCCACAGCGCCGATGGCATCGCCGTCTTTTTGGAGGAAGAAAAGATCCTGGTGGCGGGCGACGCGCTGATGTCGATCCCCTACCTGGTGGGAGGCGATCCTGAGCAGCTCAAGGCCACGTTGCAGGGCTTTGTGGCCTATGAGCCTGACTTTGTGGTGCAGGGGCACGGCCGCGTCCTGCTACGTGGCGAAGTCGAGGAGGCGGTAGAGGCGAGTTGCGCGTACATTGACACCATTGTGGAGCGCGTTTCTGCGCTGGTGCAAGAGGGCGCCCCGCCCGAGAGGCTGCGCGAAATCGACGTGGAGGCCTGCGGCATCCCACGCATTGCGCTGGACGGCCTCGTCGTTCGGCTTCATCTCAATAACCTGGTAGATCTCTACAAGCGATACGCCACCGTCAGCGCCTAGCGACTCGCTAGGCCATCTCCTCGGGCGCCGCCTTGGCGATCCAGCCTCGCTCGCGCAATAGCGCGGTGATCTGCTCAATCTGCTGTCGCCTGGCCTCCGAGTTCTCACTCACGCATTCCTCGTACAGATCCTGCGGATCGACGCCCTCGAGCGTGGGACTGGTTGCCATGGCGTCGGTGATGAGGTCCATCTCGCAACGCATGCGTCCCATCACAAAGGCGATCAAGAGCTCGCGCTCCAGGCCCGCGGGGGCGTCGCCAACGTGGACCTCATAGGCTTGCACGACCGCATCCACCGCGTCGAGGATCTCGGTACGGAAGGCGAACGAGCCATCATCATGAAGCATAAGGGGTAGCCTCTTCTCCTTGCGTCGTCCAGCACCGTCGTTGGCGTTCTTTTGGACGTGACCTCTCTGGCGCGGGATTATAGCCGCCAGCGGCAGAGACCGCAAGGGCAGGACGTAGGTGCTCGATAGCCTTGACGATGCGCAGCGGTCCTGGCCAGCATGGAACGGTGGATGGCATTCTCGAGGCCAGGCCGCAGGCTGGTCGGGGAGGCTCCTATGGCATGCTGGGATGAGTGGGGCAGGGGCGTATCGAGGCTCGGCTGGATCGCTCTGGGCGTCGCGCTGTTGATGCTTGTGGGCCTGGCAAGCGCGGCACCCTGTGCTGCCGATGGGGCGTCGCTGACCGTCGAGCCCGCCGCGCGACAGGTGGCGCTCCATGACACGCGTTCAGCGTCACCGTGGTGATCAGCGGCGTGATGGACCTGCAGAGCCTGGACCTGCGGCTGCTGTATGATCCCTCGGTGCTGGAGGTCGACGCCCGTCCGGCCACGCCAGGCGTGCAGATCGCCTCTGGGGACGTCTTTACCAGCTTTACAGAGCTGCTGAACGAGGTCGACAGCGCGCTGGGGCGGATCGACTATTCCGTAGCGGCGGACGCCCGCCGCCCTATAGCGGGACGGCCACCGTGGCGGTGGTGGCGTTCCAGGGGATCGCACCGGGGAGCAGCGCGCTGACCTTTTCCATGCATGACCTATGGAGCAGCGTTACGCAGACGATCACCCATACCGTGGGCGAGGGTTGGTATACGGTGGGCACCCCCGCAAGACCGCCGGGCCATCCGCCGGAACCATCACACCGGCTATGAGCTGATCGAGAACGGCGACTGCGAGGGCGAGGGCGGCTGGTTCTTTCGTCCCACCATGTACACGGGGCTATTCGTCCTTGCGGGCGCGCATACGGGCGCGCGCTCGGTGCGCACGGGCATCGAGGCGGGCGGGACGCAGACGTTCAGCTACTCGTCGGCCACGCAGCTAGTGGACGTGCCAGGCATCCAGCGCCATGCGCCTGTCGTTCTGGGTTTCCATGGATCCGGTGGGCGACCCAGCCGACACCAAAGATCAGCACTATGCGCTGGTGATCGATCCTCGGCTGAACCATCACTATCTGCTCTTTCGGCAGGGAGCCAGCGAGGCGCACCAACCAGAGTGGACCCAGTACGTCTTTGACGAGTCCTTGCTGGACGCGTTCAAGGGCCAGCAGGTACAGCTCCACGTGGAGACGCACAACGATGGCGTCGGTGCGCGCTCGGTGATGTACGTCGACGATGTGAGTTGGCTCATCGGCCGTAGGCCCGACGATGGTGGCACCAGGACGCGGCCCAGCGCCTAGAGCGCTGGGCCGTTCGCCATGGTGGGCTAGGCCTGGGAGATACCCTTGAGGCTGAGGGCGATGCGCTGACGGTCGCGGTCCACCTCGAGGACGCGTACCTGCACCACCTGACTCGTGCGGACGACGTCGCGGGGTCGCGCACATAGTGGTCAGCCATTCGCGCCGATATGCACCAGGCCGTCCTGCTTGACCCCGATGTCGACAAAGGCGCCGAAATCGACCACGTTGCGGACGGTGCCCCTGAGGACCAGCGCGACCGTGAGGATCGTCCATGGTGAGCAGATCGCCGCGAAGGATCGGCGGTGGTAGCTCGTCGCGGGGATCACGGCCAGGCTTTGAGCAGGTTCTCGACCATGTCTTGCAGGGTGGGCAGGCCGATGCCCAGCTCCTGGGCGATCTGGGCTGGTGGCGGCGGTCGGCGCCGCCAGGCGGCGTGTATGTCTTGAGGGGCCAAGGACTGACAGCGACGCCCAACCGCTCCAGGAGGCGGCGGCGCAGGCCTGGTACGATCTGGGATGGATGGCGGTGTTGTTCAGCGGCTGATCACCACCTCGAATGCGCAGGAACTCGCGGCCTGCTGAAAGGTCTTGGGGTTGCGTCCCCTTGACCTTGAGCAGCTCGTGGCGGGAGCCGAACGGCCCGTTGGCGTTGCGATGGGCCACGATGCTCTCGGCCAGGGAGGCTCCGAGGCCCGATACGTGCTGCAGCAGGGCGGGCGAGGCGGTATTCAGATCGACGCCGACCTGGTTCACGACGCTCTCGACGACGGCATCGAGGGCTTGGGAAAGCGCGGTCTGGCGACGTCATGTTGGTAGAGGCCGACGCCGATGCTCTGCGGCGGGGATTCGACCAGCTCGGCCAGCGGATCCTGGAGGCGGCGGGCGATGCTGACGGCGCCACGGATCGATACGTCCAGCGTGGGCAGCTCGGCGGCGGCTAGGGCGAGGCCGAATAAACCGACGCGCCCGGCCTCGCTGACCATCATGTACTGTACGGGGCGCCGTCGGCGATGAGGTCCGCCACCAGGGCTTCGGTCTCGCGGCTGGCGGTGCCATTGCCGATGGCGACCAGCGCGATGCTGTGGGCCTCGATGAGCGCGCGGCAACGACGGGCGGCCTCGTCGCGGCGATCTCTGCGGCGGATGCGGTGATATGGTGTGCTCCAGCAGCGCACCCGTCTCGTCCACGACGGCGACCTTGCAGCCCGTGCGGTAGGCGGGGTCGATACCCATCACGCGGACGCCGTGGATGGGCTGCAGGAGCAGGTCGCGCAGGTTCTCGGCAAAGACCGCGATGGCGTGCTGCTCGGCCAGCTCGGTGCGTTGGGCGCGCAGGTCTCGGATCACAGCGGGCAGGAGCAAGCGGCGATAGCCATCCTCTAGGGCGAGATCGAGATGGACGCGGTGAGGCTGCTCCGCGTCGTGAAATCGGTGAAGCAGCATGGCGATGAGCGTATCATCGGCCAGGTTGAGCTGGACCTTGAGCACGTTCTCACGCTCGCCGCGGTTGATGGCAAGCAGACGGTGAGGCGGGATGCTGGCCAGGCGTTCGGCATAGTCGGCGTAGGCGCTCATAGGTGCCTTGGGGATCCTGGGCGTCGGCGCGGTGTGTGACGACGATCTCACCTGTGCGCAGGGCCAGGTTGCGCGCTTTCGAGCTGCGACGCGGCGTCCTCGGCGACCAGCTCGGCGACGATATCGCGGGGCACAGCCAGGGCGTCCTCGGGCGTCGGCGCACCTCGTCGGAGAGGTGGCGTCGAGCCGGCGCGCAGCAGCTCGAGTTCATCGGCGTCCTGGGCCAAGATGCGCTGTGCCAACGGCTCGAGGCCGCGCTCGCGGGCTACCGTGGCGCGGGTACGCTGCTTGCTTCAGGCCGGCGATGTGTCCCACCGTTCGTAGCTGGTCGGCCGCGCGCATCTGCTCCTCCAGCTTTCGGCGGAGCCGTCTTGAGAAGCGATAGAGGCCAGCACGGTCTCTTTGCGCTCATCCAGGCGGCGCAGGTACTCGGCGCGGGACGCCAGGGTACGGAGCTGCTCCTCGTCCAACCAGCGGTGGCCTCTTTGCGGTAGCGGGCCACAAAGGGGATGGTGTTGCCCCCACGAGCAGAGCAGGGCGCGGGCGACGGCGGCGGGCTGGTGCGCGAGCTCGGTGGCGATGATGGATGCATAGTTGGTATTGGGCACGGTGTCCTCCTCCCTGTCGCATATACAGACCGAGCGGCGCCGTCAGATTCACCTTGACCATGACGCGGCGTGTCCCTGCCACCGTGCCACCGAACACAAGGAGGCGTGTATGATCGGCGATGGGTTGGCAGGGTGGCCGAGCTGGGGCCTCAGCGGAGCGACGCTGGTGGCCCTGGTGGTGACCATCGGCGTTGTTCCGTCGGCGCCTCGCGCGGGTAGAGGCGGCATTGTCGCGGCTGATGGGCGATAGTTCGGGCGGCTCCCCGGAAGAGGTGCTGTACGAGCACGTGGATCGCAGGTGCCGGCCGCGGTGGCGGTGGCCGAAGAGGCCCGCGCCGAGGTGCGGCGCTGCTGCCCCAGGTGCGGTCGTCTTTCCAGCATCGGGCGCTGGTGCGCTTTGACGCCGGCGGCGACGTGGGCGGTGAGCAGAGCATGGCGTTGGTGTTGGCTGATGCTCGTGGTGATGGGGTGCTGCTGACCTGCCTGCACGGGCGCGAAGGCAGCCGCGTATACGGCAAGCCACTGGCGGCGTGGTCCAGCGAGTATCGTCTTCGAAGAGGAAAAGCAGGCGTTGGAGCAGGCGCGGCAAGCGCCGAGCGACGCAGGGTGACGGGCCGCTGGGGTGGCGATGCATCGGGTGACGACGCAAGAGGCCCGCTCACGGTACCTGGTGTGCTTGCCCGTACGCCGCGAGGGGCCCCTGGCAAAGGGCGGCATCCGCGTGGATGGCCAGGTACAGCGCGCGTTCGACGCCCTGCTCACGAACGGCCAGCCCGATTCCTGGGTGGGGGCCGACCTGGGGGCCTTCCATGGGCGGCAGGTGGAACTGTGGGTGGACGATGCGACGCTGATCAGCGCGCCCGTGCGGCAGGCGGATGCGATCCCTGGCACCGATGATCTCTACGGCGAGCGTTATCGTCCCCAGTTCCATTCCCGCGCCGCTCGGGGCTGGCTGAACGATCCCAACGGCCTGGTGGCCTATGGCGGCACCTACTATCTGTTCTTCCAGCATGACCCCTATGGCAACCACGGCAGCGGAAGGAACAAGCATTGGGGGCTGGCGACCAGCCACGACCTGGTGCACTGGTGCGAGGTGGGCGATGCGCTGTATCCCGACGCGCTGGGGGCCTGCTGGAGCGGCTCGGCGGTGGTGGATTGGCGCAACAGCTCGGGGTTGGGCGATGGGGTCACGCCGCCCCTGGTATGCGCATATACATCGGCGGGGGAGCCGTTCACCCAGTCGCTGGCGTACAGTGCCGATGGTGGCAGCACCTGGCGGCCCTATGGCGGCAACCCAGTGGTGCCGCATCTTCGGGCGGAGAACCGCGACCCCAAGGTGATCTGGCACGAGGCCACCGAGCGCCGGATCATGGCGCTCTACCTGGACGGCAACGTCTATGCCCTGCTGCGGTCGCAGAAGATCGCGACGCTGGGAGCTGTTCCAGGAGCTCACGCTGGAGGCAGCAGAATGCCCCGATTTTCTTTCCGCCGGCCCTGGATGGCGATCCCGAAGCGCTCCAATGGGTGTTCTGGGGCGCCAACGGCACCTACCTGGTGGGGAGTTTCGATGGCGAGCGGTTCGCTCCCGTACAAGCCCCCGCGCGCCTCGCGGGCAGCGGCGACGCCTATGCCGCCCAGACGTGGAGCGACATCCCAGCAGACGATGGGCGGCGCATCCAGATAGCATGGCTGACGGGCGACCTGCCTGGCATGCCCTTTACCCAGCAGATGACGTTCCCGCATACCCTGACCTTGCGATCCACCGAGCGGGGCATGCGTCTGGCGGCCGAGCCAGTGGCCGAGATCGCAGGGCTGTACGCCTCCACGCAGCGTTGGGACGAGCTGGTGGTGTCAGCGGGGCACGATCCGTTGGCCGGCGTGGAGGGTGACCTGCTGGATGTGCAGGCAAGCGTGCTAGTGCCAGAGGGCGGCGGGTTCGACCTGCTGGTGTGCGGCGTGGTAGTGCGGTAAAGGATGGGTGAGCGGGAGACGCTGCATGGCTGCGCTTGCCGCTGTTCCTGCGGCGCGATGAGCCAGGATCTGCGCATCCTGGTGGATCGCGCCTCCATCGAGCTGTACGGTGCGGGCGGGCTGGCGGTGATGCCGCTGCGGGTGCTGACCGAACCGGGCGGGCGGGCGCTGCAAGCCATGCCGCATGGGGTTGAGATGGTGTTCCGCTCTCTGGAGGTGCGCACGCTGCGGTCCAGCTGGTAGCGTCAGCGCTGGGCGTGGCTCCCACAAGCGCCGCGGACGGCCTGGATAGAGTGGGCGGGGGAGGGACCGCTGATGGGCTGGTTGCGCAAAGGCACGGATGAGGACCTCAAGGTCGACAACCTGATCGCGGCCGGAACGACGATTCAGGGAGTCATCAAAGCGCGAGGGAATGTGCGCATCGACGGGGGGATCGAGGGCGAGCTGTCCTCGGATGGGCACGTGCTGGTGGGCAAGGGCGCCGAGGTGCGGGCGAGCCTGTCTGCCCAGTCGGCGCAGGTGGCGGGCGTCGTTCATGGCGACATCCGGGTGGAGCGTCGCTTGGAGATCCTGCAGACGGGCCGGGTGTGGGGAGACGTGCAGGTGGGCTCGCTGCAGATCGCCGAGGGCGGGCTGCTGCGGGGGGCTTGTGTGATGAGCGGCGAGGAAAAGCACGCGTGCCGTCGACGCGAGGATAGGGAGCCCAGCGACGAGGGCACGAGCGTAGCGGCGGAGCAGTAATGTTTGGAGACCTAGTGCAGACAGCCATCTTTGTGGATGCGAACGTCCTGCTACGAGATAGCCAGCTAGATCCGACCGACCTACCGCAAGAGTGGGCGCTGGCGCCGGCGACACTGGAGGCGATGCGCGCCTTGAGCCGCGGCGACGACCTGGTGCTGCTCTATGGTGACACTGGCCTGAAGGGGGACTCGCGCAGCGTGCTGCTGCGGCTAGTGGCCCAGGTGACGGCGGGTGGTGGCGAGATCGATGCGCTGATCATCTGCCCCCATGAGGACGGCGAGGGTTGCCAGTGCTGGGCCGACTCGCCCGGCATGATCTGGGTGGCGGCTCTTCAGTTCGACCTGCGTCTAGAAGAATGCTATCTGCTGGCCGATAGCGAGCGGGGGGTGGCTACGGCGCGCGCGGCCGGCGTGCGAGCGGTGCTGCCGCTGGGCGGACGGAGCGTTGAGGAGGCCATCGGCGCCTTTCCCCGCTACAAAGACTTTCCCTTGGCTATGGACCTGGCCAAGGCGCTCTACTATATCGAGACAGAGAGCGCCATCGCCGAGGAGCTGGGGCATAGCCGTGATCGAGCGCCGGCCATGCCGACGGCAGAGTCGTTGTATACCGACCCCGACTGCCTGCCCGAGCTGCACGTGCTCTCGGCGCGAGCCGAGGCGGTGCGTACCTCACTGCGCAAGGCGCGGGTACAGCTCAAGGACGTGGGCCGCTGGATGAGCTTTTTCGTGGTCGGCGTGGTTGGCCTGGGGCTGGGCATCGCCTACCTGCTCACACACCTCTACCGCGAGCAACCGTTCCCCGATTGGGTGTACTGGGTGACGCTGCAGTTCATCCCGCGGCCGGTGCGGGGTGGCTTGTTTGTGGCGGTGGGGGCCGTGATCCTCTTTTTCGCCGTTCGGAGCCTCTACCGGTCGCCGTTGTTGGACCCCTGGCGCCGCCGGGTCAAGTCGCGGTAAGACCTGTCCTGCCAATCCCGAGCGTCATAGTAACGCCCTCTGCTGCCACTGCGGACCGGGACTGACGAGCTCTGATCGCCTGCCGGTACGGTGTGCGCAGGTGGATCATCCCCGGCGCCTGCTAATAGAGCGACCCTCGTGATACAACCCTGCAATGCCTCACCTGGTGCCGCTTCCCTCGCTGCCGAATTGCCACGTCACGCTGCTCTTGAATGCCACTCGGCCCTAGCGGCGTATGGCGCAAAGAGCAAGAGTCCAGCGGAGCCACGGCACGCGTGACTGATGAGGGTAGGGCTTGAACGTGGCAAAGGCTCGGCGTCGAATGGCGCAGCCGAGCGGAAATGGACTAATCGTAACTTTTGCGGTTCACGCCGGTGATAGCGCTCAGCACAAAGCTCACGACGCTGATGATCAACGCGGCGAGCACGGCGGTGCCAAAGCCATCGACTGTAATGCGCGCCCCGACCAGCGGGCTGAGGAACTGGGCCAGCAAGAGCATGACGCCGTTGATGACCAGCGTAAAGGCTCCCAGGGTGAGCAGGATCACGGGGCACGTGAGGAACTTGAGTAGGGGAGCGATCAGGGCATTGAGGAGCCCGAGAACCAAGGCCACCCCGAAAAAGTCCCAGGCTGTGGTGGCCCGTATGCCTGGAACGATCTGGACGGCGGCATAGACGGCCACCGCGTTGATGAGCCAACGGATCAGAAGCTTGCGCATGACAACCTCGGCTAACAGCCTCGTCGTGCGTGAATCGGGCCGGGGCGCCGCTAGTCGCAGAACGCTGGCCTAATCGACATAGATCTCGACCCGCTCGCCGTCCTCTGAGTCCTCGACGTCGATGATCTTGCCGACCGTGCCTTGCTTGATGGCTTCCAGGATCTCGCCGATCTCCATGTCATCCAGCTCGGGGGCAAAGCGGGCGCCGAGACGCATTCCCACATTGACGAGCCCCATGGGGATGCTCACGTTGACCTTGCGTCTCCCCGTGGCGAGGTCGGTGACGTGGACGCGGAACCACTTGGGCATGCGCGACTGGGTGGTGGCCTCCTCGGCATCGTCGGCCTCGTCCAGCGCCTTGAGCAGCTTGACGCCCTCATCCGCGCTGATGGTACCGGTCTCGATCATTTTGAGGATCTGCAGTCTGTCATCCTGTTCGCTCATCTCTCCTCCTGTTCCTCGCTAGGCCACAGCCCGGCGGCCCGGCCGTCGCGGAGGCTCCCAGATCATGCCATACAGCGTGCGCAAGGGCGCGAATCTGAGCGTCTGCAGGGTCGCTATGAGATCGGTCTCTTGGTCTGCGACCTCAGCGACGACCTGGGCCCACGAGGCATCCCCCAGCTTGGCAAGTGTGGCCCGCACCAGCGGGGGGGCCAGTTGGGGCGCATGGTCTTTGGTGAGATGCAGCTCCAGGCCCAGGGTGCCGCCCCCTATCGGCGCCAGATGGGCATAGCCGACCAGGCTGCGCGACGAGCGCGCCACCAACGTGTGAGGGATGGTGAGGCCTAGGCCCTGTGCCGGCAGCCACAGGATCCGCTGCCAGAGCCCCAATCCCAGGTCGCTGCGGCGGATTGGCTGGAGCTCTTGAAGGGCGTCCGGCTGGCGCTGACGGGCTAGTCGCAGCACCTCCTTGACCTCGCCAAGACGGGGCGGCCCGATCTGCGGGTGGTGGGTGGCTCCGGAGTAGCCCAGGTCGTGGCGCGCCAAGCGCATCTCCTGGATGGTCTCGTAGACGGCAAAGCCGCGATGGCGGTAGAGCGCGACGGCTGGCTCGTTGTCGCTACGCACCTGGAGCCGCACGCAGCGGGCTGAGGCATCGTCCAGGTGGGCCAGGGCGGCGTCCACGAGTCGCCCGGCGATGCCGCGGCCGCGGTACGCGGGCAGGACCGCCACGTTGCTGATGGTCCAGCCGCCAGATATGGCAGGATCTCGCTGGATGGTGACATTACCCACCAAGAGATCGTCCTCAAACCAGACGAACCCGTCGAGAATCGGCGCGATGCGCTCGGCAAACCCGAGGATAGTGGCTATGGAAGCGTATTGGCGGAGCCGCTCAACCAGGTTGCTGCCCGTGAGGGCCAACTCGGGCCCATAGGAGATTTCGATCAGATCGGCGAGGGCGGGCAGATCGGTAGCGGGGCGGATGCGCCGCAACCCGCTGCGGGTGCGTGGCGGCGTGATGACGACGGCGGTCATGGTGCTTGGCCTTTGAGCAGATGCACGGCCTCGGCCGCGCTGATCTCGCCCTGGGAGAGGCGCTCCAGAATCGAGCTGCGGTCGACCGCAGGCGGCGACTCGTCGTCCATCTCGAACCCCAAGGCGCGGATGAGCTCGTTCAAGCGGTTGCGGACGGTGGGGTACGAGATCCCCATCTCTTCTTCTACGCGAGTGATCTTGCCCTCGCATCGGATAAAGGTCTCGGCAAAGCGCAGTTGCTCTTGGGTGAGCTGCCCGAACCGCCCTAGGCTGAAATGCCCGTGAATCTCGGTATCGCAGGTGGGGCAGTAGAGCACGGTGGCCTCTAGGGTATCACCACATACGGGGCACTGTCCGATGACGCTGTGCTGCATCTGCGCCTCTCTCGAACACATATCAAGGATATCAATCTCTCTATCAAAGATTCTAATGTGACGTACCAATCTTGTCAAGACATTTCTGCTGGCGGGGCGGAGCGGCCGACCACGTCCCCCACGAGGATCCGCTGCACGTGACCGGACGGGCCGGTCACCAGCAGGGCGCCGTCGTCGTCCACGTCGGTGGCGGTGCCCTCCAGAATGCCATGGTCGGTGGCGATGCGGACCGGCTGTCCCAGCGTGACCAGATGCTGTCGCCAGAGCGGCAAGGGAGACCAGCCCTCCAGCATGCGCGCATAGAGGGCGTCGGCGCGCTGCAGAAAGGCCACCAGCAGAGGGAGGCGCTCCACCGGGCGCCCCAGCTCGGTGGCGAGGCTGGTGGCGGGCGTCATGACGTTGGGTAGCTCCGCGGCGTCCAGGTTCACGTTCAGGCCGATGCCGACCACGATGGCGACGAGCCGGCTGCCTTGGGCTTGGAGCTCGGTGAGGATGCCGCCGGCTTTGCGGTCGGCGATAAGGATGTCGTTCGGCCACTTGATGCCGGCGGTCAGGCCGGTGGTCTCGGCTATGGCCTCGATGGCGGCAACGGCACAAAGCATGGTGGCGCGCTGGGCTTGGCCGGGCGCCAAGGGTGGGCGTAGGATCAGCGAGAGCAACAGCGAGCTGTGGGGTGGGGCGTGCCAGGTGCGCGCCAGGCGGCCGCGCCCACGGGTCTGGTGCTCGGTAAGGACCAGGGTTCCATCGGGCGCGCCGCTGCTGGCCAGCTCCATGGCGCGGCGGTTGGTCGAGTCGATGCTCTCGTAGAACTCGACCGACTGAGCCAGGCGGCGCGTGCGCAGGCGACTGTGCAGCGCCTCGGGGGTGATGGCACCAGGGCGGCTAACGGCGTGCGTCATTGTGGTTCTTGACGAAAGATCGGCAGCCGGCCGCTCATGCCGCCATCGCAGAGGATGGTTTCGCCGACGATGAATTCGGCGTCGTCGGAAGCCAAGAACGCGCAAAGGCGTCCGATGTCCTCGGGAAAGCCTACCCGGCCCAGCGGGACCCACCGGGCGGATCGCTGACGATCGTAGGCGGGGTTCTCTTCATAGTAGCGCGGCACCTCAATGATGCCCGGGGCCACCCCGACCACGCGAATGCCCAAGGGGGCGAGTTCGATGCCCAGCGAGCGGGTGGTGGCGTCGATGGCGCCCTTGCTGCCGTCATAGAGGGACGACCCCGGCGTGGACAGACGCCCGTGCACCGACGACATATTGATGATCACTCCGCCACCATGGTCGCGCATGTGCAAAGCGGCCCGCTGCGAGGTCAGGTAGAGGCTGCGGAGATTGGTGTGATAGATCTCGTCAAAGGTCTTGGGGGTGATCTCAAAAAAGCTCTTGACCAAGGTGCGACCGCTGTTGTTGACCAGGATATCCAGCCCGCCCAGGGCCTCGATGGCGTCGTCCACCAGGCGCTGGCACTGGGCGACGTCGGTCAAGTCAGCCTGGAGGGCGATGGCCTCGCGGCCGAGGCCCTGGATCTCGGCGACTGCCTGCAGGGCGCCGGCCTGGCTGCTATGGTACGAGAGCGCAACCGAGGCGCCCTCGCGGGCCAGCGCCAGCGCGACGCCGCGCCCGATGCCGGTGCCTGCGCCAGTGACCAGGGCGCGCTTGTTGGCGAGACGCATAGAGCCTCTCCTTGCCTAGGCTTGATAAAGGCGGCGCAGATAGCCGCCCAGGAGTGACCAGAGCTCGGTGTAGCGGTGATAGCGCTCGGTGTAGGCGGCGTGAGCCGTGCTGCTGGGCTCATAGCTGCGCTCGACGGTCACCATGGCGTCGACGCCCTCTTGGATGGACGCAAAGGCTCCGCTGCCCACCCCGGCCAGAATCGCCGCGCCGAGGGCTCCCGCCTCGGTGATCCGCGGCTTTTCAAAGGGCAGACCGAGGATGTCGGCTGAGAGCTGGACCCAAGCGTCACTCTTGGATCCGCCGCCCGCCGCTCGGAAGCGATCGATCTGCATGCCGGCCGCGGGCAGGCCCTCGACGCATTCCCGCAAATAGTAGGTGGCGCCTTCGAGGATACCTTTGAGAATGTCGCCGCGGGTGGTCTCCAGGCGGAGGCCGGCGATGGCGCCACTGGCGTCGCCGATGAACTCGGGCGGGCCAGTGGGCGCGAAATAGGGCAGGGCGATGACAGAGCTAGGCTCGGCGGGCATCTCGGCGATGAGCTCACTATAAATGTCGCGGCCAGTGGCCTTGGCGCGGTCGCGCTCGATGGGCGCAAAGGTGTCGCGATACCATTTGAACAGCGAGCCGCCATGGTTGTACAAAAAGCTGACCAGCCGGTCGGGGGCAGCGTGATGCTCGGTGTTGAGGCCGCGCGGCAGCATCACAGCGGGGTCCTGTGGCTGGCGAAAGACGGGCACAATGCAGATATAGGTGCCCATGCCGTACATGGCGCTGCCCTCGTCCAGGACGCCGCTGCCTACCGCATTGGCGCACTGGTCGTGGGCGCCGGCGACGATGGCCACGCCGGGCTGCAGGCCCAGCTCGGCGGCCATGCGGGGCGAGACGCGCCCCACCCGCGTCCCCGCAGGGACGGGACGAGGCAGCACGGCCACGTCAATGCCCCCCAGCGTCAAGAGCTCTGGGCTCCAGTCGCGCGTGGCGAGATCGAACAGGAGGGTGCGGTTGGCCAGGCTATAGTCCACGGCGGGCTCGGCCCCGAGCAGATAGCTGACCAGGCTGCCCCACGGGAGCCAATAGCGAGCCTGCGACCAGAGGTCGGGCTGGTTGTGCTGGATCCAGAGCAGCTTGGGGAGGCTAAAGTGGTTGCCCAGCGCGTTGCCATTGATGCGGTACAAGGCCTCGTCCGAGATGGCTGCGGCGAGCTCGGGCAAATAGTCCTGGCCGCGGACGTCAAAGTTCAGCAACGACGGCCCCAAGACGCGACGGTGGGCGTCCACGGGCGCCACAGCCTCGCCCAGCGAGGAGACCGCCAGCGCGGTGATGGGGTCGTCGGCCGTCTGATCGGCGACGGAGCGGATACAGGCGCAGACCTTGGTCCAGACCTCTTCGGTATCCAGCTCGGCCCAGCCGGGCTGGGGGCGCTGCACGTCATACTCGCGATAGGCCTCGGCCAGCAGAGTCCCCTGCTGGCCGAAAGCGACGGCCTTGCACCCGGTGGTGCCGATGTCGATTCCTAACAGACTCATGCCTCTATCCTTGCGCGTTCGCGGCGCTCTGGCCCGTGCGTTGGTGGGCTAGGTGCCCGTGACCTTGGCGCAGGTGGCGGTCAGCCCCAACTCGTCATGGAGCAGGTAGCGAGTGCGCTGGTAGACCGCTTCCTGGGCCGCCTCGACCGAGTCGCTCTCGGCCAGGGCGCGCTCATACACCTGGCGGATGTCGGTGCCGATGTTCATCTTGGCGATGCCCCGGAAAAAGCTCTCCCGCACATAGTAGCGCTGGATGCCTGAGCCGCCGTGCAGCACCAGGGGCACGTTGGCGGCCTGGTTCAGCTTGGCCAGGTGGTCAAGGTTCAGGCGGGCCTCCACCTTGGCTTGGTCGCGCTTGGCGGCCGACACGGCGCCGTGGATATTGCCAGCAGCGACCGAGAGCCAGTCGCAGCCAGATTCCTGCACAAAGCGGCGCGCCTGCTCGACGTCGGTAAAGCCCTGGCCCGAGGCGAACAGCTCCTCGTAGGGGGGCAGGGGGCCCGCCTCGTGGCCCAGCACCGCCCCCAGTTCGGCCTCGCAGGGCACGTCGGTTTGATGGGCGAGATCGGCCACCTGCCGCGTGGCGGCAATGTTCTCGTCCAGGGGCAGCCGTGAGCCGTCCACCATGACCGAGTGGTAACCTAGCTCGATGGCCTTGGCGATGATGGGGAGATAATCGACGCGCTGGTCGTCCTCGTCGATGACGGGGACGTGATCCAGGTGGAGGCGGACATGCGTGGGCACCTCGCTCTGAAAGTAGGCCTCAGCCACGTATTCGGGCCCCTTGGCCGCGAATTTCGTCCATTCCAGGCGCGCTGTGGCGATGAGCGCAAAGGCGTCCTCGTCCACCGCGGCGCGGACGACGGGCTCCACCATGGGCAGGTAGGGCACGTTGAACGAAGGAACCACAAGCCCTGCCTGCCAGGCGTTGCGGACGGCGGTAGCGACGGAAAACGATGTCACGTTGCTCCTATCTGGGTTGGCTAGCAGCGAAAGAGATCGACGTCATGCCCGAGATAGTAGCCCACGGCCTCGGCGACGGCTTCCATCACATGGCCAGGCGTGATGCTGACATGATGGCGGTAGCCCGTGCGGCCGAGGTGAAGCAGCACGTCCTGCAGCCCAGGGATCTCGGCCACGCCAGCGCAGCCAAAGAACTCGGTGGGGATGGGGTCATCGGTAAAGCGACCCTCACCCAGGTAGAAACGCAGGCGCCCCTCTTGGGTCAGCAGGCCAGCATAGGTCATGTCCATGGGCTTGATGCGGCCCTGGTTGGGGCCATAGCTCTTGCCCTCACCGACGGCGTTGGCCAGGATGGCGTGGTCGGTCACGTGGCCTTTGCCCGCCATCAGGCTGGCGGGGATGGGGCCGCAGTGGAAGAGGATGCACTTGTCATCTTCATCGGCATAGTTGTTGTTCCAATCGAGCAGGGCCGGAGCCTCTCCCGAGGCTAGCGAGAGGGCGTACATGGCGATGGCTCCCGCCACGTCCACCTCGCAGGCGGCGGGGATGCCGGTATCGTTGAGTAGACCCAGCACTACGCACGGGGCGATCCCGAGGGCCTGTTCCATCTCGTTCCAGCAACGGATGGCCAGGGCGTCCATGCGATACTCGGCGATGATCTCGTCGAGAACCGTGGCTAGACGGGCCAGCTGGTCGATGGCATGATCGGGAACTGCCTCCCAGGAGGCAAAGGCGGTTAGTTGCTGTTTTTTGGCGGCCAGAGCGGGCGAATCGGCGGCGAGACCCTTGACGCGGCCAAGCACCTCGGACAGGTCCAGCGTCTCGCAGGTGATGCCAGCGCGTTGGAGGGCGACCTCGTCCACGCGGACGGTCTTGAAGGGGGTGGTGCGGGCGCCGATAGCGCCGACGGTCATGCGGGACAGCCCCTTGGTGACGCGGCAGACGCGGTCAAAGTAGTCGATCGTCTCGGCGAACTGCGGGTCGTGCGGGCTGACAACGTGCGGCTTGCGGATGGTGAACTGGACCCCAGCTTGGACAAAAATATCCATGATGGACATCTTGCCGCAAAAGGCATCGCGCCGCAGCGCGGGCTGCATCTTGTCCATGTCATCGGGATAGGCCTGGATCAGGATGGGCACGCCCGCGTCTTGCAGGGCGGCCAGGGCACCATTCTCGTCGCCAAAGTTGGGCAGCGAGAGGATGACGCCGTCAAACTCGCCACGGTGCTCGTCCAGGAAGCGAGCGTACTGGCGGCCTTCTTCGGCGGTCTCGACGGCGCCGTAGCGGGTGGCCTCTTCGGGCATCACGAGGACCTCGTGCCCCCAAGAGCGGAGCAGCGCGGGGATGTCACGGCGCGGCTCGGCGATGAGCTGAGGGGGGAACATGCCGCGGTTACCGACGAACAGGGCAAAGCGACTCTTCTGGGCCATGGTGATACCTCTTTCCCTAGCCAAAGACCTGATGCATGCGATCGCAATAGTAGCGGACATTATCCCACTCGGCGTCGGGCGGGATGCGATGGTCGGGGCAGGGGATATACCCGCCCAGCTCGACCAGCGGCTTTAGTCGGTCGATCTCGGCATCCACCGCGGCAAAGTCCTGTGCAAAGACCCTTTTGTCCATGCCCCCGACGCCGCGAATCTGGCGGCCGTACTGCTCGCGCCAGGGCGCAATGCTGGCGCCCCAGGTGCCGACCTCGATGGGGAACATGGTGTTCACGCCGTTCTCGAGCCAGATGGGGACCAGGGCGTCGATCTTGCCGTCACAATCGACGGAGACGATATCGAGCCCGTACTGGCCCACCAGCTCGGTGATGCGGCGATAGTGTGGTCCCACCTTGGCAGCAAAGGTCTTGGGGCTGATGAGGGGGCCCGTCTTGAAGCAGATATCCTCCCAAAAGTGGGCGAAATCGAACTTGGCGCCGCTCTCCAGGGCTGCCTTGGTGCACTGGTAACAAAGCTCGCCCACCGTGTCAATGATCTCGGTGAACAGGTCGGGATCGTCGACCTCCAGGTAGGCCGCTCCCGTGATGCCCAGCATGTCGCGGATGTCGCCGTAGAGGCTGCCGCAGTGGAGTCCGTAGAGATAGTCGCGCTCGTCCTTTTGCAGGAACTCGAGACCGCCCTGATCCCAGCGGACCATCTTGTCATAGACGCGCACATAGCTCTCGGTGACGCGCTCGGGTGTGAACTGGAGCCGGGGCAGGAAATGCTCCTCCCACGAGGCCCGGTCCTTGAGCAAGTGGTCAAACTCTGGTGGGGCGGCGCCGGTGGCGCCGGGCTTGACGAGGACGATGACGCCTTCTGAGTTGAGGACCTTGGAAGAGCCATCGGGAAGCTCTTCGATGAGCCGCCGCTCAAACGGGGGGCGGAGATGCCACTGAGGATGAAAAGCGGAATAGTAGTTGAAATCAAAGCCTAACTTGGCAGAGATGACGACGTCCGTGGGGTTGCCGTCCCCCCAGGTGCGCGCTTCCTCCTCGGTGATGTGCCCCTCCTGGGCCCACTTGTCCAAGGTCTCTCCCCGGTCGTTCCAAAAGCCAAAATGCACGACGGGAAGGCGGTCATAAGGCTGGTAGCGCAGGACGGCCAGGGTGCGTTCACGGTCGTTCATGGGTGTTGACTCCTATTAGCGGCGGGTAAAGGTGCGATCTTGTGAGTGGTGTTGTAACCGTCACGGGGCGTGATGTCAAGCGGGCGGACGGCTGTGACAGTGGCGGCCACAAAGAAACCCGCGGCTGATACCGCGGGTTGGAGGTGGGCGCGACAGGACTCGAACCTGTGACCTCACGGATGTGAACCGTGCGCTCTAACCAACTGAGCCACGCACCCTGACGCGGCCAAGTATAGCATTGTTCGGGGCGAGCTGCAAACCTCGGCTCTCGTGGAACGGGTGGTTACTTTAAGAGGAGCGGCGCTAGCGCGGGAAGGAGCATGCTCAGGATCACCAGCACACTGATGATCACCATGATGATCTGCGAACGGTTCTTGCGCACGGCGAATACTTCCTCTCTGGGCTGGGCTACTGGCCGCAATCGGCCAGGCCGCGCTGGGCGGGTAGCGAGTTGGGGTTGATGGCCAGCGCCTGTTCCAGCCACGGTATGGCCTGGTCGCAATCACCCAGGTAGGCGTGCGACAGGCCCAACGTGTAATAGTACTCTTCCAACGTGCCGCCCAACGCGATCGCCTGCTCGAGGGCCACGATGGCCTCCTCATAGTTGCGCTGCACATAATAGGTGATCCCCAGGTGGCCATAGGCGCGGGCAAAGGTGGGGTCGAGCTGGATGGCCTCACGGAGGGTGTCACGGGCCAGCTCGTAAGCGCCCATGCTGAAATAGGTCCAGCCGAGTTGATCCAGGATCTGGGGGTCGTTGGGGTCGGCCTGGGCGGCGCGCTCATACTGGGCGACAGCCGAATCCAGATCGCCGAGCACGTGATAGTTGCGGCCCAGATCCAGATAGACAAAGGCCAGGTTGGCATTCTGGGCCAGGGCTCGCTCATAGTACTCGATGGCGGTCTGGTACTGGCCTGACGCCTCATAGACGTAGCCGACCGAGCGCATCACCAGGGGGTCGTCGGGTTCTAGCGCTAGCGCCTGCGAGGCGGTCTCGAGCGCGTCTGGAATGCGGCCCGTATCGGCATAGGCCTCGGCGAGATAAGCGAGGGCGAGGGCCGAATCGGGATCTGTGCCCGTGGCCTTGAGGGCGGTGGCTACCGCCTCGGGCGCTTTGCCGTCCCAGTCGAGGGCCAGGGCCAGGATGGCCAAGCACTCGGCTGCCTCGTGGGGATCGGCGATGCTCTGCTCAACGGCGCGGCGGGCCAACTCGACGCCGCCAGACGGGTCGCCGCGCAGGGTTAGGATGCGTCCCCAGCGAGCATAGGCGACGGCCAGAGTGGGGTCCAGCTCGGTGGCTCGACGATAGGCGGCGACGGCGTCCTCGATCTCCCAGCGCTCAAAGGCGGCATCGGCGCGGGCCACATACTCGCGGGCGCTGATCTCGGTGGGGGTGGGCGTGGGCAGCGGGCCCGCGATGGCCTCCAGGATGTCGCGCTGCCGCGAATAGAGCAGCCAGCCAAGAACGAGCGCTACCACCACGGCGAGGAACCAGGGCCAAAACGATCGGTTGCGACGTATCTCTCGGGGGCGCAAGTACATGCGATGCTGTGCCTCTCGCGATGGGGACCACAGACCCTGAACCCTGATTATAGCATGCTGGGGGAGGGGTTCCAATCGAGGGTGCGGCTGGGGCACGACGACATAGGGCGGGGCGGGCGTGCTCCCCAGAGGGAGCTGGTGTTAGCCGCTGGCAGCCAGAACGGCGCGGGCCTATAATCGGCAAGTAAGGAGGGCGTTGTGACGATGGACATGATGCGGTTCGTGGCGCAGATGCGGCTGGCGCTGCGGCAGTGTGGGCGGGTGGCGATCGCCTTGCAGGGGCAGGTAGCGACGCGGCACAAGGCGCCCGATTCGCCGTATCAGCAGAGCACGGCGGTCTCGGTGGTGGACCATGTCTGCCAGGAGATCCTGCTGTTGGCAGCCGCTCAGGTGGCCCCCGATCTGGTCGTGTACAGCGAAGAGCTGGCGGCGTGCCCCCTTGAGCTACAAGAGTTGTTCAGCCAGCGCAGCAGTTACGAGCTGGTGGTGGACCCTGTGGATGGGACCGACGACTATCTGGCGGGCCGCCCGAGCTATGGGCACATGGTGGGGTTGCTGAATCTCGAGACGGGGCGCTTTGACCTAGGGATGCTCTACTTGGCGGCTATGGGGGTGCTGGTCTGGGGCCTGCGCGGTATGGGCGCGTTCATTGAGCGCGGATTCAGGGGGCTTCCGCAGAGGCTGGATCGGGTCGATGCGCCACGCTCGGCCACCGAGGTGAAGCGGATGCTGGAGGCGGATCGATCGGCGCTAGAGGGGCTGGGTCTGGCCATCTTGCCGAGCAGCGGCGCATCGGTGGCCTATCTGGTGTGGCGGCTGCTGATGGGCGAGGCGGGCGTGGCGATTCTGCGGCAGTTCCATGGGCATGACAGCGGTCCTGGCAGCGTGCTGCTAGAAGAGTTGGGCGGAGCCATGCTGGCTGCTGACGGGGATCCCGTGCGCTATGATCGCGACATGGCCCGCGTTCCGCTGGTGGTAGCGTCGTCCGATGCGGCCCTGGGGCAAGACGTGGTGGCGGCGCTCGTCGGTCGCGAGGGACGCGCCCCATGAGCGGAGAGACTCGGCCAGTGGGCGTCAAGAGGAGGTGGCGGATGGACACGGCCACGTGGGTGATGGCTGGGCTGGCGGTGGCGCTCTTGGTGGTCGCGTACCTGCGGGGACGCCAGGTGGCGGTGACGGGGTTGGCGCGTGGCGGCACCTTGCTCTGGGACAACTTGCCGCTGCTGCTGCTCTCGTTCGCCGTGGCGGGGTTGGCGCAGGTGCTCTTGCCGCAGGATCTGGTTGCGCGCTGGCTGGGCCGCGAGGCGGGCTGGAAGGGCGTCCTGCTGGGCTGTCTAGCGGGCGGGTTGGTGCCTGGCTCCCCCTATGCGCTCTTTCCCGTGGTGGGATCCCTCTACCGGACCGGCGCAAGCCTGGGGGCGGTGGTCGGCTTTCTCACGGCGTGGGCGCTATGGTCGGTGACGCGGCTGCCATTGGAGGTGGCGTTGGTGAGCCCGCGGGTCACCGTGGTACGGTACTTGTGTACCCTGGGCTTTCCGCCGTTGGCCGGGCTGCTGGCGCATTGGGTGGCCGGATGGACCAACTGGGCGGCGCCATGAGGCCGCGCTGGTCCAGGAGGGCGGGGCGATGATCAAGCGGCTCAAGATACTGCGGGGCGACATCACAGAGCTGGCAGTGGATGCCATCGTGAACGCTGCCAACCGCTCGTTGCTGGGCGGGGGCGGCGTTGATGGCGCTATCCACGCGGCGGCGGGCCCCGACCTGCTCAAGGCCTGCCGCCAGATCGGCGGCTGTGCCACAGGCGAGGCCGTCATCACCCCCGGTTTCGGGCTGCCAGCGCGGCATGTGATCCACACGGTGGGGCCGGTGTGGCGCGGCGGCAAGCGCGGCGAGCCAGAGCTGCTGGCCAACTGCTATCGCAACAGCCTGCGTCTGGCGGTGGAGCATGGCATTCGCACCATCGCGTTCCCGGCCATCAGCACAGGCGTGTATGGGTATCCGCCGGAAAAGGCGGCGCGCATCGCGGTGCGCGAGGTGGCGCGGTTCCTGCAGGAGGATCGCACGCTACGCGAGGTGATCCTGGTGGCCTTTCAGCCCGAGACCTCGCAGGCGTATTGGGATGCAGTGGCCGCCTGGGAGGCCGGCAAGCTGGTATGAGCAGGGCTGGAGGTGCTGATTGAGAATCGCCATGGCCCAGGTGAACCCGGTGGTTGGCGACGTGGGTGGCAACGTCACCCGGCTATGTGCGTGGGCGCAGAGAGCTGTCGCCGCCGGCGCCGACTTGGTGGTCTTTCCCGAGCTGAGCGTGTGCGGCTATCCGCCCATGGACTTCCTGGAGCGACGGTGGTTCATCTCTCAGGTGCAAGCGGGGGTGGCCGAGGTGGCGCGCTGCGCCGCCCGTCTCGGCGGCGCGGGTATCCTGTTGGGGGCGCCGATGCCCACCGGGCATGAGAACGGCAAGGAACTGTACAACGCGGCCTTGTTGGCTGCCGATGGCCAGGTTGTGGCCGTGCGCGCCAAGGCGTTGCTGCCCACCTATGACGTGTTTGACGAGGCGCGCTACTTTGCGCCCGCGGATGAGGTCGCCGTGGTGCCGTTCCGCGGGGAGCGGCTGGGCATCCACGTGTGTGAGGATGCCTGGACCGACCCCAGCATCGGGCCGCCGGCCAAGCTCTATGACCGTAACCCCGTGGCCGAGCTGGCGGCGCAGGGCGCGACCATGCTGATCAACATCTCGGCTTCGCCGTTCTCGGTGGGAAAGGAGCTGCTGCGGCAGCGGATGCTGGCCCAACACGCCCGTCGCTTTGGCCTGCCCTTTTGCTATGTGAACCAGGTGGGCGGCAACGACGAGCTGATCTTTGACGGCAACAGCTTGTGCCTGGATGAAAAGGGCCAGATGCTGGCCACGGGACGTGCCTTTGATCAAGACTTGGTCCTGGTCGACCTGGATCGTCCTGATCCGCAACCGGATTGGGGGCCCCAGGAAGAGATCGCGTCGGTGCACGACGCGCTGATCCTGGGCCTGCGCGACTATTGCCGCAAGTGTGGCTTTGAACGGGCCGTCGTGGGGCTCTCGGGCGGGATTGACAGTGCGGTGACAGGGGCGCTGGCGGCCCGGGCGCTGGGGCCCGAGCGGGTGTGGGGCATCTCGATGCCATCTAGGTTCTCGTCTCCGGGCAGCGTCGATGATGCCCGTGCTCTGGCGCAGAACCTGGGCATTCGCTACGACGTCATTCCCATCAGTGCCATGCACGAGAGCTATCTGGAGGCGTTGGCGCCCCACTTTGCGGGGACGGAACCCAACGTGGCCGAGGAAAACATCCAGGCGCGGATCCGTGGCAACATCCTGATGGCCATGTCGAACAAGTTTGGCCATCTGCTACTGACGACCGGCAACAAGAGTGAGATGGCGGTGGGCTACTGCACGCTCTATGGCGACATGAGCGGTGGCCTGGCCGTGCTGGCCGACGTGCCCAAGACCATGGTGTACCAACTGGCGCGCTACATCAATCGCAAAGGCGCGGTGATCCCAGAGGCCTCTATCACCAAGGCGCCCTCGGCCGAGTTACGCCCCAACCAGACTGACCAGGATACTCTGCCGCCTTATGAGGTGCTGGATGGCATCCTGGAGCGTTATGTGGAGCAGGGTGCGTCGGTGGCAGAGATCGTTGCCATGGGGTACGATAGAGACACGGTGAGATGGGTGGCGCGCGCTGTGGACCGCAACGAGTTCAAACGCAAGCAGGCCGCCCCGGGGCTGCGCGTCACCACCAAGGCGTTCGGCATCGGGAGGCGCATGCCGATCGCCGCGCGATGGGCACATCCGTAGGATCGGAGGATCGCTATGCTGGATCTGGACCATGGTCCGTTCGAGGTGCAGGACCACGAGGTCGACCTGTGCGTGGTGGGAGGCGGCATGGCGGGGCTGACTGCCGCCGTGACGGCCGCACGCCTGGGGGCGCGGGTGGCGCTGATGCAGGATCGACCGGTGCTGGGCGGCAACGCCTCCAGCGAGATCCGCGTGCACATTCAGGGGGCAGACCGCCATAACAGCATCCCCAACGTGCGCGAGACCGGGATCCTGGAGGAGCTCCGGCTGGAGAACGCGCGGCGCAACCCCAACTGGGCCTGGGGCGTCTGGGATAGCATCCTCTATGAGACGGCGCGGTTCCAGCCCAACCTGACGCTCTTGCTCAACTGCTCTTGCTTGGACGCGCAGATGGAGGGGAACTCGATCACCAGCGTCACCGGTTGGCAGCTTACCACCCAGCGGTACCATCGGGTGCGGGCGCCGCTGTTTGCCGACTGCTCGGGCGATGCCGTGCTGGCGCCGCTGACCGGCGCGGCCTACCGTATGGGGCGCGAGGCTCGTCACGAGTTCGGCGAATCGATCGCGCCCGAGGTCGCCGACGCCTGTACCATGGGCATGACCTGTCTGTTCCAAGCGCGGCAGTATGACACGCCGCAGCCGTACACGCCACCGAGCTGGGCGTACACCTTCAGTAGCTGGGACGAGATCCCCTATGGCGGGCGGCGACCCTGGTTCGAGATGGGCTACTGGTGGGTCGAGCTGGGCGGCGAGGCCGATAGCATCGCTGATACCGAGGCGATGCGAGACGAGCTCTTGAGGATCGTCTTTGGGCTGTGGGATTTCATCAAGAATAGGGCCAACTATGATGGCCCCAACCCAGCCGAGAACTGGGCGCTGGATTGGATCCAGTTCCTGCCGGGCAAACGCGAGAGCCGCCGCTATATCGGCGACCACGTGTTGACCCAGAACGACGTGGAGGCCGAGGGACGGTTCCCCGATCTGGTGGCCTATGGCGGATGGAGCATGGACGATCACCACCCGTCGGGGTTCTGGTCGGCCAAGCGGGGCGTGCCGGCGACCATCTTTCATCCGGCCCCGTCGCCCTATGGCATCCCCTACCGCTCGCTCTATTCGCGAAACGTCCGCAACCTGTTCTTTGCCGGTCGCTGCGCCAGCGCCACCCATGCAGCCATGAGCTCGGCTCGCGTGATGGGCACAGGATGCAGCATGGGGCAAGCCGTGGGGACGGCGGCGGCGCTATGCGCGCGCGAGGGGCTGATGCCGCGAGACCTGGGCGACGGCCGCATCGGTGAGCTACAGCAGGCCCTGTTGCGGCAGGACTGCTACCTGCCCTGGGTGACGCAGGATCTCGGCTCGCTCACCCGCGAGGCCCGCCTGGAGGCGAGTAGCGGCGACCCGGAGCCGTTGCGCGATGGGATCGCCCGGCCGGTGGGGGACGATCTCCACGCCTGGGTGGGCCACCTGGGCGATTGGGTGGCCTATACCTGGCCCGAGCCGCGCCACGTCGCAGGACTGACGGTGATCTGTGACTCGGCGCTGGATCAGGACCTGATCATGAGCTATCACCAGCCCACGCCCAAGACGTTGCGGCGAGTGCCCCCCAGTGTGTTGCGCGAGGCTCGGGTGGAGGTGCTGGTGGATCGTGACTGGGAGCTGGCTGCGCGGATCGAGGACAACCATCAACGCCACGTGCGCGTACCGATCGACCGGGCCGTGACGGGCGTGCGACTGGTGCCTACGGCCACCTGGGGGAGCGAACAGGTCCGCTTGTTCGCGCTCTATCCCGACGCCTAGTTATACAAGGGAGCATTTTCCAATGCCTTTGGCCAACCGAATCGACTATGCCGAGAGCCGTTGGGCGGACGAGTGGCTGCGCCATCCCGTGCTGGGTGATCCCTCGTACGACAGCTTTGAGCGGCTGCCGGGCAATCCCGTACATCGCGGGGCGCCTCCTCTCGAGTGGCCCGTGAACGGGTTTCTCTTTCACGATCCTGTGAGTGGAAACTGGTACATCTATGTGGGGGCCTATCCGAAGGGCTACTATGACATAGATAACCACTCCAGGTGCATTCTCTACCGCTCCACCGACGAGATGCAGAGCTGGGAGCTGCTGGGCAAGGTGCTGGAGGAGGGGCCCGAGTTCTTTGACCACGACGGCGTATGCGTGGGGTCGATGCCCGATGTGACGGTGGTGTACGCCGATGGCCGCTACCACATGGCCTACGATTGGGGCCGCTGGTCGCCAGGCGAGAGGCGCTCGGTGGATGGGGGCATCGCCTATGCGGTGGCCGATCGGCCCGAGGGCCCCTTTCGCAGGGCGCGAGAGCCGATTCACGGCTGGGCGCACCAGGAGCCATGGCTGGGTCGTTACCAGCGGCTATATGCGCAGACCATCATCCGCCGTGCCAAGGACTGGGTGATCCTGGCCATGACCGATAGCGCCCCCGAGAGCTGGGCGTTGGTAGGCTTACGAGCGGACCGTCCCGAGGGGCCGTATAGCAAGCCTACCTTCTTGCTGCATGTGGAACAAGATCGCTACCATCCACCGTTGATGGAGTTCTTTCCGGCGTACACGCACGAGGGCTTTGTGTACGCGCCAGCGACCTCGGTGGCGCTGAATCGCGATTATAACGTGGTCTTTCGCGCGCCGATCGAGGAGGCCATGGAACCCCAGGCGTGGGAGACGTTCCAGCACGGCTCGGTGTGGCACAGCGAGCCAGTTGAGCACGAGCACTATGGCATCTGGGGGCAGACCTATTCCGGGGCCGTGGTGGAGGATACGCTCTACGCCATGTTCCCATCACGCGACAGCGCCGGGCGGGGAACCATCAACCTGGCGCGCCGGCCCTGGGAGCAGCCGCTGCGGCCGCGCGGGTTCCATCTGGGGGCCTTTCAGGGGCGGGCGTTCACGCTAGTGCGACGGGGGTACGGAGCGTTTTCCTTGGAGGCCGAGCTCAGCTTGAGCGGCCGTGCGACGCTCTTTTGGGCCTATGACGGGGTCATCGGTCCCCATGCGCCTCGCAGCGATGCCACGCTGCATCCGCTGGTGCGCACCTCCTTCCTGGGCCTCGAGATGGGCGCCGATGGATGGCGAGTGCTGGAGGTCTCGCCCGAGGGCGAGGACACCGTCCACGCGCAGGGGGAGATGCCGTGCGCCGGCGACTTGCGGATCGGCCTGAAGTTTGGCCAAGAGGGCGAGACGACCATCACCTGCAATGGCGCGAGTCTGTGGGATGGGCCTCTGCCCTATGCGCGGGGCAAGATCGGTTGGCTGCTGGAGCCGCACAGCCATGTGGCGGTGAACCGGTTTGTGGTGGAAGGCGCCTGGCATGCGGGACGCTGGGATTTGCTCTGCACCGAGGCTATCTTGGGGGCGGGCGAGAAACCAGCCGATTGGGTGATGCAGCAGGATGTGCTCTTCCGCCACGGCATCGGGATGGTACACAACGATGTAGGCGGCCGCGCCAAGTGGAACTGGATCGGCACTGGCTTTTCGATCTATGCGCCGCGCGGACCCGAGTATGGCGTGGCCGACGTGGTGCTGGATGGCCAGGCGGTGGGCGAACTGGACCTGCATGCCGATGAGCTGATGCCATCGGCGCAGGCTTACAGTCTAGGCGGCTTGGCGGAGGGTCCCCATGCCGTGGTGTTGCGAGCGCGTACGGGGCCGCTGGTGGTGGATACCCTGCAGGTGACGCGCGCCTTGGATGAGTAGCGTCGCGGCACGGCGGAACCTAGGGGGCTGGCTCTCGGCCGAATGGTACGGCCGGGCACTGGGCGCCTATGCGGCGGCGCTGGCATGCACTCGAGTGTTGACCGTCGGCTTGAGCCTAGCCGGCGTCGCCACCGGGCGTGGGCTGGCGGTGGGCGTGCTGATCCTCTCGGGGCTGGCGGGGGCGCTACTCTACCAGCGTTGGCGGCCTGTATCCCAGGATGTATACCAAGCCGACCACGGCGACCAGGCCGATTCGGCCAGTGTTGGCCTCGTGGCGATCGTCTTGTTCGTGGTGATAGCGGCGGTCTACCTGCTGCTCTGGTGGATCGCCGTCCTGAGTGTTGACCTAACCTGCGACGGGAATGCCTACCATCTGCCGCCCATGAGCCTGTGGTGACGGGCGGGAGGTGTGTACTGGATCGATCCGCGGATACAGCTCGAACCGCTGATGAACGGCTATCCCAAAGGCGTGGAGCTAGTGGGCTATGTGCTGGCGCGGGCGATGATCCCGTCGCCGTGGGCCCCATGTGGACGGCCTCGCCGCGGGGACGCTACAAGCACTATCTGCTGGGCGCACTGACGCTGCCGTTGAGCCGTCGCGATCTAATGCCGCTGCCCGGCGACGTTGTTCCGGCGGACCTGGTCGCCCTACGTGACGAGATGCGCGCTCGGGGCACCCGGTATATCATCTGGGACGATCAGATGGACGTGTCGGGGGTGCTACGCTATCTGGCGAAGCAAGAGACCGCGGCGCCGGGTTTGGCTTCATAGGCGGTGCCGACCACTGTCGTGAACTGGAGGGCTAGGCGGCCGCAGGGCTAGCATCACGCTACGAGATCAGTGCAGAGCCGACGCAGGTAGCGGCTTCACGTCACCTGCTCTATATCGGCCACAAACCATCTACCGCCTGATCGCGTGCAGCGGGCACGCGATCCCAAAGGTGCGCCGTGAGGGGCGCAAGGAGTACAGCATGGCACGTTTCGACTTTGCTCCCGACAAACTGGCTGTCTATCGCCCGGAGCGAGAGGAGCCCGAGGATTTCGACGCCTTCTGGGCCGAGACGCTGGGCGAAGCGCGCGAGTTTCCACTAGACGCCACCTTTGAGCCGGCAGAGCCTGCCCTGGAGCTGGTGGACGCGTATGATGTGACGTTCAACGGATGGGGTGGCCAGCCGATCAAGGGATGGTTTCTCCTGCCGCGCGGTGCCGATGGGCCGTTGGCGTGCGTGGTCAACTATATCGGCTATGGCGGCGGGCAGGGATTCCATTTTGATCATACGTTTATCCCTCGGCGGCTATGCCACGCTGGTGATGGACACGCGCGGGCAAGGCACCGGATGGAGCCATGGGGCGACGCCAGAACAATGCGCCGCGCGGCGCAGGCCTCAGGCCAGCGGATTCATGACTCGGGGATGCAGGATCCATATGACTATTACTACCGCCGGGTATACACCGACGCGGTGCGCGCCATCGAGACAGCGGCCTCGCACCCTATGGTCGATGCGAGGCGCATCGTGGTAGCTGGCGGCAGCCAGGGTGGCGGCATCACCATTGCGGCTGCAGCGCTCTCGGACGTGCCCAAGCTGGCCATGCCCGACGTGCCCTTCTTGTGCCATTTCCGACGGGCCACCGAGATCGTCGACTCGATGCCCTATGGCGAGATCACTACCTACTGCCACACGCAGCGGGACCAGATCGACCAGGTGTTCCGCACCTTGTCGTACTTTGATGGGGTGAACCTGGCGGCGCGGGCCAAGGCGCGGGCGCTGTTCTCGGTGGGGCTGATGGACACCACCTGCCCTCCGTCGACCGTCTATGCGGCCTATAACCACTGGGCGGGCGAGAAAGAGATCCGGGTATATCCCTATAACAACCACGAGGGGGGCGGGAGCTTCCAGGTCCGCGAAAAGCTGGCATTTCTGCGCCAGTGGCTGTGATAGCGGACCATGAGTGAGATCATGGAGCATCTCCTGGGGCGGCGGAGTATCCGTCGTTTCCGGGAGGAGCCGGTGGAGACGGAGCAGCTCGACCAGCTGCTCCGTGCCGCCATGGCGGCGCCGTCGGCCTCCAACCGCAAGCCGTGGGAGTTTGTGGTGGTGACGGACGAGGATTTGCTGGCGGGTCTGCGACGGACCTTGATCTTTGGTCGGTACCGGGCGCCGGCAGCTATCGTGGTGTGTGGAAACATGCGCCGCACCTATCCCCCGCCAGCGCGTGACTTTTATGTGGAGGATTGCAGCGCTGCTCTCGAAAACATCCTGCTAGCAGCGCACGGGATGGGGCTGGGGGCGGTCTGGATCGGCGTGCATCCGGTGCCGCCATTTGTCAAGGGGTATCCAAGACACTGGGGCTACCGCGGCATGTACGGCCGGTTGGCTTGGTGTATGTGGGGCACCCGGCCGAGACCAAGCCGCCCCGCACCCAGTATGACGAGGCGCGGGTGCACTGGCAGCGCTGGCGCCAGGATTCACCCGATGGGGAAGAGGAAAGGCAGGCGTGATGGCTGGGGAGACCGTAGAACGGCATGGCGCTCAAACGCTGAAACGCGGCCCCAAGGTGTCGTTGCGACGCTGGGACCGCCTGGACGAGACGGCGGAGGTGCTCGGCCGTTGCTTGGCCGATCTTGGTGGGCTCGACGGCGTGGTCCGCCCGGGGAGCATGGTGGTGATCAAGCCGAACATCACGGCCAACGCCCCGGAAGAGAGCGGCGGCACCACCCATCTGGCATTGGTGGAGGCTTTGGTGGCTGAGGTGCAGCGCCACCAGCCGGGGCGGGTGGTGGTGGCAGAGGGAACGGGCGCCTTTGGCACCACGCACGAGAGCGCGTTCCCCACCGGGGGCTGGCGCGAGATGGCCGCTCGGACCGGCGTGGAGCTGTGGAACCTGGACGCTGGTTCTCACCGGGAGATGCCCGATCCCACCGGGCTGTATGGCGAGCCGATCCCGCTGGCCGAGCTCGTGCTGGACGCCGATGTATTCATCACGGTGCCGTGCCTCAAGACGCACATCAGCGTGGACTATACCGTAGCGCTGAAGAACAGCTTTGCGTTGACGCCGCAGCCGATTCGCAGCGATATCCACCGACGGAGCGTGCTAGAGGAGAGCTTGGTGGCCATCAACGCCATCCGCAAGCCGGACTTGGCGGTGGTGGATGGCTATGACGGCGCCGAGGGCGAGGCGGGCGGCACCCGCTTTGACCATCCCGCCGGCGCCCGGATGATGCTGGCGGGATGCGACCCGGTGGCCGTCGATACGGTGGCGCGGGAAGCCATGGGGCTGGACCTCCCGGCGCGCTACCATACCTGGTCGGCCCAGCAGGGGGTGGGCGTCGGCAGCCTGGCTCGCATCCAGGTGGTGGGTGACGGCTTGGGAATTCGTCGGCGCCCGTTTCTTTGGCCGGGTGATGAAGTGGGCGCAGAACTGGAGCGCGTTCGGCTGCATGACCTGGGGGCCTGCAGCGGCTGCCGCATGCCCGCCGTGATGGGGTTACGCCGGTTTCCGGGGCGGGCTCTGCGGTCGCCGGTAGAGGTAGTATATGGGGGACGAGGGCGGCTCCCTGAGGGCGAGCTGCGTTGCACCGTGGGCGACTGCGCCCTAGCCGCCGGGGCTGCCGAGGTACACGTGCCGGGCTGCCCGCCCACGACGGCCGAGTTGGTGCGCGCCCTGGTGGATGCCGGCGTGGTGTGCCAGCGCTGCCGAGAGGTAGCCCTGGAGGCGATAGAGGGCCTGCCCGAGGTACTGCTTGGGGCGTTGCGGGTGACGGCAGCCGCAGACGAGGTGCATCGTGGCGAGGGTGTGATCCACGGCGTGCGCCACAAGGAGCTGATGGTGGGCGACTGCATGGAGCGCTATGCGGCCATGGCGGTCAGACGGGCGGAGACGGTGGGGTTGGTGGCCGAGAGCGACGTGGCGTTCTGCCCCGGCTGCCCGCCGGACGTGGAGCAGGTGCGTGCGGTACTGGCTCGGTGGGCCACTGATTTGACCGCCCCAGGTGCCGATGGTAGAATCTGACCGCTCTATGGGAGCCCCCATCGTCTAGAGGCCTAGGACACAGCCCTTTCAAGGCTGCGACCGGGATTCGAATTCCCGTGGGGGCACAGAGCATAAACCGGTCGAGGGCGGCAGTGAATGGTGTCGCCCTCGCTGTTTGTTGGGGCGGGTTGGAAGGCCGGTTCATGGCCGGAGGAGAGGACCGGGCCGGGGGGTGTAGCCGTTGGTGG